>CAMCUC010000091.1 GCA_945878875.1 Rhizobium sp. Q54 | reverse complement strand
TGCAGGATCTGGCCCGCCGCACCGCCCGCGCCGCCGACCTCATCCGTACCCGCATCGATTTGCAATTGTCGCGGCAAAACATCGAGCTTTTGCAGACGCTGAACCAGCGCACCAAATTGCAAATGCGCCTGCAGCAGACGGTTGAGGGCCTGTCAATCGCCGCCGTCAGTTATTATATTTTGGGTCTCATCGGCTATCTGGCCAAGGGCGCCATGGAGGCCGGGCTCTCAAACATCGAGCCCGGCATCGTCATCGCCGCGCTCATGCCCATCGTCGTACTCACGCTCGCGTTCGCCGTCTTGCGCGTGCGCCGCAGCCATAACGAATAAGGACTTACGCGAGTGCGGCCTTGTTCAGCCGCCAGATCGCAAAATTCAGTGCGCCCGCAAACGTCACCCACGCAAGATAGGGGACCAGCAGCCATGCCGCCGTTTGTTGCAACGGCATGAACACAACGATCATCGCGGCGATGGAAAGCCATAGCGCGATCAGCTCATAGAACGCCAGATCGGGCCGCTTCATGCCAAAGAAAACGCCCGACCACGCCGCGTTCAGCATCAGGCTTCCCACATAAAGCGCCAGCGGACCGATGGCGCCGCCGAGCCCGACGTCGCGCCACACCAGAAAGCCCGAAATCGCAATCAACAGGTAAAGTACGCTCCAGGCGGGCGCGAACAGCCAATTGGGTGGGCGCCACCAGGGCTTTGCCAGCGATTCATACCAGGCTCCCGGCGTAAACACCGCGCCGGAACAGGCGGTCGCGAAATTGAGCGCGAAAAAAACCAGAAAACCAACCCAATTGGAGCCGTCCATGTGTCCCTTCCTGTCTCGGTGGAGACGGGCGGCCTTGAAGACCTTGATCTTGAAGCGCCGATCAGACAACTTGACGTATCAAGGTGTCAATAAATCTTTCCATTTGGAAACGTCGATTCTGGAGCGCGCATGAAACTGGCCTATCCCTTCGCCGCCATTGTGGGCCAGGACGAAATGAAGCTCGCTTTGATGATCGCCGCCGTCGATCAGGGCGTTGGCGGCGTTCTGGTGTTTGGAGACCGCGGCACCGGCAAATCAACCGCCGTGCGCGCGCTCGCCGCCCTCCTGCCCAAGCGCGCCGTGGTCGCGGGCTGCGCCTATAAATGCGCGCCGCAATCATTGGCCGGGCTCTGCGCTCAATGCACACCGGGCAAAGGCGAGAAAGTTACCGTCAAAACCCGGCAGGAGCCAACCCCGGTCGTCGATCTGCCGCTGGGGGCGACGGAGGACCGCGTGGTCGGCGCGCTCGACATTGAACGCGCGTTGTCGGCTGGCGAGAAAGCGTTTGAGCCCGGCCTTCTGGCGCGCGCCCATGGCGGGTTTTTGTATATCGACGAAGTGAACCTGCTGGAGGATCACCTCGTCGATCTTCTGCTCGACGTCACCGCGTCGGGCGAAAACGTGGTTGAGCGCGAGGGCCTGAGCGTGCGCCATCCGGCGCGCTTTGTGCTGGTGGGCAGCGGCAATCCTGAAGAGGGCGAATTGCGCCCGCAATTGCTGGACCGCTTTGGCCTGTGCCTTGAAGTGAAGACGCCCACCGATCTTGCCTCGCGCGTCGAAGTCGTGCGTCGGCGCGAGGCGTTTGAGGCTGACCGCGAGGCCTTCGCCGCTGCATGGCGCAAGGAAGAACAGAAGACGCGCAATGCGATCTCCTCCGCCCGCGCCGCACTGCCCAATATCGAGACGCCGCTGCCGATGCTGGAGAAGGCCGTGCAAATCTGCATGAGCCTTGGCTCGGACGGATTGCGCGGAGAGTTGACGCTGATCCGCGCAGCGCGCGCCGCCGCCGCTCTTGATCGCGCGAAGTCCGTCGCCGACAAGCATTTGCGTAAAGTGGCGACGCTGGCTTTGCGCCACCGGCTGCGGCGCAATCCGATGGAGGAGATTGATTCTGGCGTGCGTGTCGAGCGTGCGCTGGCGAGCGTCCTGGACGCATGAGCGCGACACCATGAACATGCTTGCGCTCAGCCTGTTTGCGATTGATCCCGCAGGCCTTGGCGGGCTGCTGGTGCGCGGGCGGGCGGGGCCTGCGCGCGACGCACTTATTGCAGCATTGCGCGAGATGACGGCGGGAGCTCCGGTGCGCCGCCTGCCGGTTTCCATCAGCGATGATCGTCTGCTCGGCGGGCTCGACCTTGCCGCGACCCTGGCGCTTGGCAAGCCCGTTGCGCTGCGCGGCGTGCTGGCCGATTGCGACGGCGGCTTGCTGATCGCGCCCATGGCCGAGCGCATCAGCGCAGGGCTTGCCTCAAAGCTGGCCGCCGTGATGGACACAGGCGAAGTCGCCACCGAGCGCGACGGCATGAGCCTCAACGCGCCCGCGAGCTTTGGCTTGATCGCTCTCGATGAGGGCGTTGAAGATGAGCGCGTGAGCATGGCGCTCAGCGAGCGACTGGCGTTCCATCTTGATTGCGACAAACAGAGCGAAGATTCAGGCGAGATCGCAAGCGTCGACGAAATTGCAAACGCGCGCGCACTTCTTTGCGACGTTGAAATTCCTGATTCTATTATTGTCGATCTGGTGGAAGCCGCCGACGCGTTTGGCATCGACTCGCTACGCGCCATTCAACATGCAGCGCGCGCAGCGCGAGTCGCAGCGGCATTGGCGGGACGCCTGAAGGTGAGCGTGGAGGACGCAAGCCTTGCCGCGCAATTGGTGCTTGGCCCGCGCGCGCGCCGCCTGCCGCCGCAACAGCAGGAAGAGCCTGAGCCGCAGCAGGAAAAGCAAGACGAGCCGCAAGACGATCAACCTTCAGACGAGAACTCCGCCTGCAACGCTCCGCAAGAAGAGCGCGAACAAACCTCCGCCGAGCCCGGCGCCGATACGATGAGCGAAGCCGTGCGCGCCGCGCTGCCCGCGGGCCTGCTCGCGCAATTGCTTGGCGGCGAACTTGCCAACAAGCGCATCGGCGCAGGCGGCAAGAGCGGCGCGGCGCGACAAAGCAAACATCGCGGGTGGCCCATCGGCTCGCGCCCCGGCGATCCGCGCTCGGGCGCCCGCCTTGCTCTGCTCGATACATTGCGCGCGGCGGCGCCGCTGCAAAAATTGCGGCGCGCGAGCCTGCGCGTGAGTTCAGCAGCGAAGATATTGGTGCGGCGCGAAGACTTCCGCGTCATACGCTTTGCCGAGCGCCGTCGCACAACGACGATCTTCGTGGTGGACGCATCG
>CAMCUC010000090.1 GCA_945878875.1 Rhizobium sp. Q54 | reverse complement strand
CTGGCCGACCCTGTGCTGTGAGAACGTCAACTTGCCGAAGCTTGGCTACAATTTCTTCCGCCTTGTGTTTCTTCCTAGGCATTCCACGTTCCTCCATCAGGCTCAAAAGCCATACTTCAGGGAGGACCACTTTTCAGGGGGCAGGCCAGAAATGAGTGCAAAACATGATGGCGTTTTCTGCAACGACATGATCAAAGAGCGCCCTGCATGAAGCTTTTGCTTGTGCACCATCCTGATAGGACAGGCTTTAGTTTAACTTGACGGCAGCGATCCGCTTCACCTCGTCTGGATTTTTAGCCATCCAATCCTTGTTGCCGACCACGAGAGCGTCGACCGTCACGGTCGGCACTGCAGCACCTTTCACAGCGCTTTGCAGGTTCTTGTAGGTCCTTGCGGGGACGGTCGCATCAAAATAGGGTTTACGCCCGTCGGAAGTCTGGAGCGTGGCGATCCGCTTGTCAGCGATTGCGATGAGATCCAACTTGGCGCCCGCATCGTCGAAGGCCTTGATGGTGGCGGCGCCCAGCGCAGTCACATTGAACACGCAATCCACTTTCTCCGTGGAGGAGCGCAGACGCGCGAGCGTACGGTCGGAATTGGGATTGCCCAACTTGTTCAGCGTGGCGGTCTTCAGGTTCGGGAAAATGATCGACAGGCTGTCCCAAGTTAGCGCGGGACCGCCCTCAGCCGGACCCACCAACACATTCGTTCCGGCCTTCACGTCGGCGATAGTCTTGATCTTCGTATACTCATTGCAGATCAACAGAGCCGCTTCGCGATAGGGGACCTGAATGACGCCGTTCTTGACCGGGCCTGGGTTGGCTCGGCGCTGATAGACTAGTAAGGCGTCGCCCTGCACCATGCCCACATCGCAAACCCCGGCGTCGATTTTCTCGAGAATATCGAGGCTGCCCTTGTTCACGCTGGGTTTGTATCCAAGCTTGCGAAGCGCGGCGGCGTAACCGCCATCCTCATCTCCACCGCAGGCCTTAACGTTCAAAGGATGTTTAGGCAGCTGTAGTTGGGCACGCGCAGGAGCGGCGACAACCAGTGCGGCGGCGATGCAAAGCAAAACTTTAAGCATGGCTTCCCCTCTCAAATTTACCAGCGAATACAACGTTGCCTGTCAGTATGCAGCATTTTGAAACGCTATTTTTTGCTAAATTTGCACGGAGTGCAAAATTTGACAAGATCGCGCCAATTTCAAAAGCACGGCATGTGCGTCATTCAAAAATCCTCAGGCAACCCTCATCCAAATATTGCCCTAGAGGGATCTCCACGCCCTACGAGTACGGGGCAAGCATATGGACAAAAGAGCCCCACAGGTTCAAGTTGGATCCGTACCTCTTCTCTCCGGGACTAAACACCTAGGCGTCGCATATTCGCGTCATCGCAGATGCGACCTCTCGCTTAAGAGGCGCTGCACCCGCCCTACGAATAGGCGGTATTACGAATTCAGTTATGCATTGAATAAGCAACGAGGCTTTTTCCTTCGGCGCGCCGCTCGGCGGCGCTGTCGCCCGTCGCTTGGTTTTGATTTGGTTCTCTCCTATTGTTTCAAGATATAGCGGGAGGACGCGCTCCCCATGCCGCAATCGCGTGCTATGCGACACGACGCCGGCGCGCGGAGCGCCATGCGCGCATCATCTTTGGGAGAGAGACTTGAGCGATGCCGCCCGTGGCTCCATCCTAGCGCCGTTTCGGATCCGCAGTTTCAGGTTCCAATGGCCGGCGGATCTGTGCGCCTCCTGGGCGTTCGAAATGGAGACGTTGATTCTCGGCTGGTATGTGCTGGTCGAGACGCAATCGGTCCTGATGCTGACCATTTACGCTTCCATGCAGTATTTGGGGACGCTGCTTTCGCCCCTGTTCGGCGTGGCGGGAGACCGCATCGGCCAGCGAAAGCTCCTGTCGTCGATGCGCGGCTTCTACGCCCTGCTGTCCGGCATTATCATGGGCCTAGCCCTGACACAGCTCATCAATCCCTATGCCGTGCTGGGCATCGCCGCACTTATGGGTATGGTGCGCCCGTCCGACATCGGCATGCGAACGGCGCTGGTGGGCGAAACCGTGCCGCACGCCCAATTGATGGGCGCGATGAGCGTCCAGCGCATGACGCAGGATTCCGCGCGCATCGCCGGCGCACTCACGGGGGCGGGCGTTATGGCCTTTCTGGGCATGGGGCCCGCCTATATCGTTGTGACCTGTCTGTATCTGACAAGCTGCTTCCTGACCCTACAAACCGGCGCAGCGCAATTCGCGCGCGCGGCGCAGGAAAAGGCGTTCGTTCCGCAATCGCCCTTACGCGACTTGAAGGAGGGAATCTTCTATGTCGCTACGACGCCTTATCTGCTGGCCACGATGACGCTGGCCTTTCTGCTGAATATGACTGCCTTTCCGCTGATCAGCAGCCTTCAGCCCTATGTCGCAAAGGAAGTTTACGCCACCGATCAGCAAACGTTCGGCTATATGAGCGCCTGCGCTGGCTTGGGTGCGGTGGCGGGATCGATCGCGATGACACGGTTCGGGGGGCTTTTCAGCCCATCGCGAATGATGATCTATGCGAGCGTCGGATGGTATCTCGTTCTGATCGTCTATTCGCAGGTGACGACGGCCGATGTGGGCATGGCTGTTCTGTTCTTCGCGGGCCTCGCGCAATCCGTCGCCATCGTATCCATGGCGGCCGTTCTCTTGCGCAGGTCGGACCAGAAGTTCCGCGGACGCATCATGGGCGTGCGTATGCTCGCGATCTACAGCAACATGCCGGGCATATTGGCGGCCGGATATTTGCTGCCGCGATTCGGCTTCGCTGCCGTGGCGGCGGCATATTGCCTGTTCGGCCTGCTCATGACGGTCTTGATCGTCTTTTTCTGGCGCTCTGCTTTATGGCGCGATGATGCGGTCGGGTGCCCCCGCTAGGGTCGGCGACAGGCACTTCCGCTGCGGACAAGGCTGATGGATGGTGCGACAAAGGCCGTTCAACGGGCCCTGTTGGCGGCAAGACCACAGACGCGCTGAACAATAACATTACACGTGGACCAGTCGAGGGGGGCCGAGGCTGTGAGAACGATAGGTGTTACGGAAGTTACCTATTATCGTTGGCGGTCAGAATATGGTGGCCTGAAAGGCGATCAGGTGAAGCGGCTTAAAGAGCTTGAGGCAGAGAACAATCGCCTTCGCCGAGCGGTCTCAGATCTCACGATCGAGAAGCTGATTTTGCAAGAGGCCGCAGGGGGAACCGCAGGTCCGCGATAGCGAAACTTCTAAGCCCCGCACGTCGCCGCGCGTGCGTG
>CAMCUC010000089.1 GCA_945878875.1 Rhizobium sp. Q54 | reverse complement strand
CTGTCGGAACTCGGCTGGCGCCTCGTGCAGATTCACCTGATGCGCGAGAAACCCAAGGGCAAGCTCGCCGCTTTCCACGGCAAGGGAACGCACGAGGTTGATGAGGTCGCCTATTCGGAAGTCGAAAACAGCGTGCGGATCAACGCAGGCCAATGTTTCAAACCCGTGCCGCCAGCCGTCTGGGACTTTCATATCGGCGGCTACAGGGTCGTCGAAAAATATCTGAAATCCCGCAAGGGCAGGCGCCTGACGCTTGACGAAATCGACCATTTTACAGCCACCGTCAAAGCGCTCGCCTTCACCATCGAGCAGATGGGACGAATCGACCTCGCCTATTGTGCCGCTTTCGGGAGTAGTGGAAAAGCCAGCCGGGTGGATGACCTTGCCGCCGCGCCCATGTAGGCTCTTTTCATGTCGCGAAACACAGCACGTCTCCCCCTGCCCGATCTCTTCGGCCCGCCGCCGCAGGGAGACCTGTTCGCAAGCCAGCCGGCGCCAGCGCGCTACGCGCCCAAGCCTGAATATGTTCGCAGCAGCCTCGACCGGCTTCTGGCGCGCCTCGCCGCAGCGCCGAACTGGTGGATCTGGTCCGATTGGGACATTGAGCGCTTCCGCGAGCGTGACCCCGCGTTTTTCTGCGCGCTATTGAGCGACGACGCGGAGGCAGACCTTTGGCGCGCCCGCCTGCAAAACGAGATCGCACGGCTCAACGCGGCGTCCGGCCAGACGCGGCCGCCAGAGGATTCGAGCGAGTAGCCCTCTGGACGCCCCCAATTCCGTAGCTATGCTGGCCGCTTAACCCAGAGGAACGCATGCTCACGTTTTTTCATTGCCCCGGCACTTGCAGCCTTGGAATTCATGTTTTGCTGGAGGAGGCTGGCGCGCCTTATCAGCTCATCTTAGTCAATCTGATGAAGGGCGAGCAGCATGCGCCCGCATATCTGGCGCAAAACCCCAAGGCCAAAGTGCCTGCGCTGTTGCGTGAAGACGGCAGCCTGCTCACCGAATGGCCCGCCATCGCCACATGGCTGGCGCTGACCTACGACAAAGCCCTGTTGCCGATGGACGCCGAAGGGCTGGCGCGCACGCTGGAGGCTGTCGATTATCTTGTCGCCAGCGTCCACATGCAGGGCTTCACCCGCATCTGGCGGCCCGATCATTTTGCGGTTTCCGAGGCCGAGCATCCCGCCATCAAGGAAAAAGGCCGCGCGATTTACGAGAAGGGGCTGGCGACGTTCGACGCCAAATTAACCGGCCGCGATTATCTGGGCGGCGAGCGCCCCAGCATCGCCGACGCCGCGCTTTTCTACGTCGAATATTGGAAGGTGAACCGCCTCAAGGAGCCGCTGCCCGATGCGCTTGCCGGCCATTACGCCCGCATGATGCAGCGCCCGGCGGTTGTGCGCGCGCTGACGATGGAAGGGCTGCTTTAGGGGCCATCTGGACCGCGCCCGTCCCCGGGCGCGGTCCAGATATCTCTCAATTATCCAGAAAGCTGCGCAGCTTGCGGCTTCGGCTCGGGTGCTTGAGCTTGCGCAGCGCCTTGGCTTCGATCTGGCGGATGCGTTCGCGCGTCACCGAGAATTGCTGGCCCACTTCCTCCAGCGTGTGATCGGTGTTCATGCCGATGCCAAAGCGCATGCGCAGCACGCGTTCTTCGCGCGGGGTGAGCGAGGCCAGAACGCGAGTCGTCGTCTCGCGCAGATTGCTCTGGATCGCGGCGTCGATAGGCAGGATCGCGTTCTTGTCCTCGATGAAATCGCCCAGATGCGAATCTTCCTCGTCGCCGATTGGCGTCTCAAGGCTGATCGGCTCCTTGGCGATTTTCAAAACCTTGCGCACTTTCTCAAGCGGCATGGCGAGCTTTTCGGCCAGCTCTTCGGGGGTGGGCTCGCGGCCAATCTCGTGCAGCATCTGCCGGCTCGTGCGCACGATCTTGTTGATCGTCTCAATCATGTGCACGGGAATGCGGATGGTGCGCGCCTGATCAGCGATGGAGCGCGTGATCGCCTGGCGAATCCACCACGTCGCGTAGGTCGAGAACTTGTAGCCGCGACGATATTCAAATTTATCGACCGCCTTCATCAGGCCGATATTGCCTTCCTGAATAAGGTCGAGGAATTGCAGGCCGCGATTGGTGTATTTCTTGGCGATGGAGATGACGAGACGAAGGTTGGCCTCCACCATTTCCTTCTTGGCCTGACGGGCTTCGCGCTCGCCCTTTTGCACCATCTGCACGATCTTGCGGAATTCTTGAATCTCAAGGCCCGTTTCGGTCGCCAGCGCATGAATGTCGGAGCGCATATCCTTGATGCGGTCTTTTTCGTTTGCGACAAAACCCTTCCAGCCGCGGGCTGAAAGTTTTGAGACGCGCAACACCCATTTGGGATCAAGCTCGCCGCCCTGATAATTCTTCAGGAAATCTTCGCGGCCCACGCCATGGCTTTCCGCCAGACGCATGAGTTTGGTCTCAAGACCGATCAGGCGCTTGTTGATGTCGTAGAGCTGCTCGACCAGCGCATCAATGCGGTTCTGGTTGAGCGACAGCGACTTCACGTCGGCGACGATCTCTTTCTTGAGCGTCTTGTACTTGCGGTCCTGCGAGGGCGTCAGCGCCTCGTTGCGCAATTTCTGCTCGACGTTCTGGTCCTGCAGGCGGCGCAGTTTTTTATACGCCGAGGCCACGCGGTCGAAGGTTTCCAGCACCTTCGGCTTCAGCTCGGTCTCCATGGCCGACAGCGACACGGAATTTTCCATGTCGTCTTCGTCGTCAAAATTATCAGGCGCAGCGGCATCCGATTCGGCGCCGGGAGCGGACATCGGCGGCAAGCTGGCGCCCATGCCAGACGACATGCCCGGAACGCGCGGCGCGCCGACCGGAATTTCGCCGTCTGCGCCATCGACCTTTGGCGGCCCGGCCTTGCCCTCGGGGCCGGCGTAGGTTGCTTCAAGATCAATGATGTCACGCAGCAAAACCTTGCCGTCGTTGAGTTCGTCGCGCCAGATGATGATGGCCTGAAACGTCAGCGGGCTTTCGCAAAGCCCGGCGATCATCGCCTCGCGGCCAGCCTCGATGCGCTTGGCGATGGCGATTTCGCCCTCGCGAGACAGCAATTCCACCGAGCCCATTTCGCGCAGATACATGCGCACGGGATCGTCGGTGCGATCGGTCGGCTCGCTGGTCTTGGCGGCCACGACGGCTGTGGGGCGCGCGGCCTCGACCAGCTCGCCGCCTTCGGCTTCCTCGGCAGCCTCTTCCTCGCTCTCGCCCTCTTCCGCGTCCTCGTTGTCGACGACGTTGATGCCCATTTCATTGAGCATCGCGTAGATGTCTTCGATCTGGTCGGACGTTACTTCCTCGGAGGGCAGCACCGCGTTCAGCTCGTCATGGGTGACAAAACCGCGCTTTTTG
>CAMCUC010000088.1 GCA_945878875.1 Rhizobium sp. Q54 | reverse complement strand
CTCGACGCGGATCGCGAGGCATTCATGCGTGAAGTCATCGATGACATTAAGCATGCGATGTTTTCTCCCGTCATGGATGCGGTCCTCGACGAAGTCATAGGACCAGACGTGGTTGCGATGTTCCGCCAGCAATCGAATGCACGAGCCGTCGTTGAGCCAGAGACGTCTCCGTTTTGGTTGTTTGGCCGGGACTTTCAGCCCCTCGCGTCGCCAGATCCGTTCCAGCCGCTTGTCATTGTCGATCCAGCCCGGCGTGCTTCGAAGCAGCGCCGCAATCTTTCGATAGTCTTAGCGGCCATACTGACGGGCTAACTCGGTGACGTCGGCGATCAGACGCTCTTCGTCATCTTGCCCCTCGGGAACGCAGCGCTGCGTGGCCCGGTGTTGTCCGAGAACCAGACAGACGCGGCGCTCGGACAAGTTGAGCTCTGATCTAAAATGCTCAATGCAGGCGCGGCGACGCGCGGGGCTCAGAAGTTTCCCCGTGCGGCCTCCTTCAGTATCATCTTGCCGAAGGATGGACCAGTTCAATGGGGGCGGACCACAGCCTGACCGGGGGCACCGCAACGGGAGTAGACACGCAGTCTCTTATGACGCAGTCTCTACAACTGCCGGTTCTCGTCGGGAAAGATACCCCCGGCTAGGTCGTGAAGGCCGGCCCCAGTTTCGTGCGCGAGAGGTCCGAGACGGGATGTTGATTGGATCATAAAATATGAGGTCGGTAGATTCGCATGTCTCAAGATCAAGCACCCGAATGAGGTGATATTGTAGAATTAAAGAGGAGACGTAGGGCATGTCAAAGCGTGTTGTTGTAAGCCTTTTAGGGGCCTTATTGTTCTCCACACCCTCATCGGCCAGTTCATTGGCGGACTTCTATAAGAGTCAAGGGCTCACCATTGTTGTGGGCTTCGGAGTCGGTGGCGGCTATGATGTGTACTCTCGCGCTCTTGCGCGCCATTGGGGTAGGTATCTGCCAGGCAACCCAACCGTAGTTGTGCGCAATATGCCCGGCGCAGGTTCCATGACAGCGGCAAATTATATCTACACGACCGCGCCGAAAGACGGGTCCCAAGTCGCAACTTTCTCACGCAGCATTCCAACCCAGCCTCTCTTCGACGCGCAAGGCGTGCAGTTTGATGCTCTCAAGATGAGTTGGATCGGCAGCCCCGCATCAGAGGTAAGCGTTGTTTTCGCACAGGGGGGCAAGGGGTTCAAAACCATTGAAGATTTACGTGCACGACCGATGGTTGTGCCGGCGAGCGGTCTGGCAGCCGATAGCGCTGTCTATCCGTTCGTTGTTAACGCGCTACTCGGCACGAAGATGAAAGTCGTCACAGGGTACCGCGGCTCCGGGGACTTCATGCTCGCCATCGAACGTGGTGAAGTAGATGGGACGGGTGGCTCATCGGTGAGCACTCTACGTTCAACGCGACCTGCATGGATTAAAGACAAGTCGATCGATGTGATCCTGCAACTTGCGCTACGAAAGCATTCGGACTTCCCGGACGTTCCGTTGATTACGGATCTTGCTGCGAGCGAGGAGGACAGGCAAGTGATTCAGTTGATCTTCTCTCGTCAAGAGATTGCTTTTCCTTTCGCTGCTCCGCCTGGCATGCCGCCGGATCGTCTTAAGGTATTGCGCGACAGCTTCCATGCAACGTTGAAGGATCCCGTTCTTGCAGAAGAGGCAGACAAGTTGGGTCTTGAAATATCACCAGTCTCAGGCGAGGAGACTCTAAAGATTCTGCGCGAAGCTTATGCAGCATCGCCAAAACTCATTGAGCTAGCTCGCGCTGCGGTGACGCCACCACTGCAGTAATGCACAACATTAAAAACGAACTTTTACTGGCGAACGGCGCAGCTATGCGCTGCTCTTGTCTTGAGCTTGATCGGAGCGAGAGGAGCCTTTATGTCCCCGGAAAACAATTTCTCCGCATTCAGCAAAGAACAGAAAGAAACAGAGCTTCCAATTGGTCTGCCCCCTGAAAAGTGATTCTCCATCAGGCTCAAAAGCCATACATCAGTGGGGATCACTTTTCAGGGGGCAGACCAGAAGCAGTTCCTCTAGTTCTGACGGGGCGCTGGCGGCCCTGCTTGCGCAGGAGCAGGGCGTGCCGCCATATTGGGCGGGAGGTAATCCTGTTTCTCGGCGGCTACGTAAGTGGATCATGCGTAAGACCATCAAGATCATCCATTCACTCGCCTCCTGCGGCCTGATCGGCGGGCTGGCGGCCTATATGATAGTGCTCGCATGGTCGCCGCAGGCCTCGCCCGCGCAATACGCCGATGTGCGCCAGACCATTGCCGCCATCAGCAATTACGCGTTGGTGCCCTCGCTCGGCGTGGCGCTTTTCACAGGCCTGGTCGCGATGATGGTACAGCGCGGCTTTCAGGAAATGCGCTGGGTGTGGCTGAAGGCGGTGCTTGGCCTCGCGATGTTCGAGGCGACACTCGCCGTCATTCAGGGCAAGGCCAATTACGGTTATGAGACAGCGCGCAAGGTCGCGGAGGGCGCAGAGACGGCAGAGGCGCTTGCGGCTGCGCTGTCTTCTGAATGGACCTCCCTTTACGCGATCATGGCGCTTTCGCTTGCGCAGGTCATCCTGGGCGTCTGGCGCCCGCCGCTTTACAGGCGGCAAGTGCGTGCGCAGGCTCCGCAAACGGCAGAGTGACCCTATGTGCGCTGTCGGTCACTCAATTTGCTTGCGTGCCGAGATAGATCATAGGCAGCGCGTGCTGACTTTGGCATCTCCGAAGCAGATGACCTAAGGCCCAATGACAATCATGATCCCAAGGTGTTGTGATACGTTTGTTACTGCTCAATGATCGCTTCTAGGAAGGTTTAGAAAATTCTGCTGTTTAAGGGGTCATTCCGCAGTTTGGAGATGAAGCTCCTGAAATCGGCGCTTCCCCAAGAACTGAGGGGTGTGGTGCCGACTGTTCTGCCTCACAAGCAGAGTGGGGGCGGTGAGGCGCGTGCGTGATGAACGCCGCGGGCCTCTCGCTTTGGGCGCGGGCCCGCGCTATCGGTTGCCGACGCCGGAACGAGAGCCTGACGGGCACAGGGCAGGAGACGGAACCTATGGAAGATGCAATGCGGCGCGCAGCTCGTGCGCCCCTGAATGCGAGCGCGCTAGAGCTTATGCGCCGCTTTCCCACGGCCTTCGATCTGCGCGCGCGGGCGAGTCGGCGGATGCCGCGCTTCGCTTTTGAGTACATGGACGGTGGCGCCGGCGCCGACGGCGGCGTGAAGCGGAATTGGGAGGCGCTCGACGCGGTCGAGCTCGCACCGCGTTACGGGCGCGTGGTCGCGCCGCCGCCGTCTGATTGCGTGTTGTTCGGCCGCTGCTTTAGCGCGCCGCTTGGCGTGTCGCCGATCGGCGGGCCGGGCACGGCGTTTCCCGGCGCTGAGATTTATCTTGCGCGAGCCGCGCAGGCTGCGCGCGTGCCCTACACGCTGGGCGTACTCTCAGGCGTGGACGTTGAGCGCGCGGCGGAACTGGCGCCGGACGTGTTGTGGTTCCAGCTCTACCGCTTCGCCAACGATGGTCATCGTATCGGGCTTGATCTTACCCGCCGCGCGCAGGCGGCTGGCGTTCATGCGCTCGTCCTCACCATCGACACGCCGATCCGTACAATACGTCCGCGCGAAGTGAAAGCGGGCATTGTCAACCCCTTCAAACTCACCATGCGCCTGCGGCTTGATGCGGCGCGCTCGCCCTGGTGGGTAGCCTCTCTGTTAAAGAATGGCATTCCCCGTTTCGCGTCGCTTGCACCCTATATGAAGCCTTCCGCTTCGCTGGAGGAAGCGGCGGCCTTCATTCGTCGCGAACAGGGCGGCGCATTTACGTGGGACGAGATCGCCAAGTATCGTGACACATGGAAAGGCCCGCTCGTGTTGAAAGGCGTGCTGCATCCCGCCGATGCGGAGCGCGCGGTCGCTATGGGCGTTGACGGATTGTTCGTCACCAATCACGGCGGGCGCCAGATCGACGCCTTACCCGCCTCGATCGATACGCTGCCGGCTATCCGCGCGGCGGTCGGCTCGCGTGCGACGCTTATCTTCGACAGCGGCGTGCGTTCGGGCGTGGACGTGGCGCGCGCCATCGCCTGCGGGGCGGACGCCGCCTTCGCGGGTAAATCTTTTCTGTGGAGCCTGGGCGCTCTTGGCGCGGCCGGGCCTGCTCATCTCATCAATGTCTATAAGGATGATCTGCGCGCGGTGATGGGCCAGACGGGATGCCAGAGCGTGGAAGAATTGCGTCTCCTCGCGCGCCGCCATCCCGGCGCGTGGACGGCCGCAGATTACGAAGTACCGTTGGCGTCAGGAGCATGACGCGTGACAAGGATGATGCCGCCCGCGGGTTGCACACCGTTTGTCGCGGATGTAGCAGTCACGTCTGGTTCAAACATCGGAGACAAAGTGTAGCAATGAAGCAGCATTGACCTGTGTTTATACCGCGGAGGATAACTGAACGGATTATCTCAACCAGCTTGCGGGGGGATGTCCCGAGGAATGTTGAAATAGGAGGGTGGCGGCATTGCCCGCCTTGAGCCGGTAGGCTCGGGGTGCTGATTCCACGAAGAAAGGCAACGCCATGAAAAGGACTACCACAACGCCGGCCGCCGCTGCGACGGCCATGATGCAAGAAGCTTTTCAAGAGGTCGAGGAGAGCTTCGAGCGGTTCTG
>CAMCUC010000087.1 GCA_945878875.1 Rhizobium sp. Q54 | reverse complement strand
GTTAGCCGGGGCTTCTTATCCAGGTACCGTCATTATCGTCCCTGGCGAAAGAGCTTTACAACCCTAGGGCCTTCATCACTCACGCGGCATGGCTGGATCAGGCTTGCGCCCATTGTCCAATATTCCCCACTGCTGCCTCCCGTAGGAGTTTGGGCCGTGTCTCAGTCCCAATGTGGCTGATCATCCTCTCAGACCAGCTACCGATCGTCGCCTTGGTGAGCCATTACCTCACCAACTAGCTAATCGGACGCGGGCCAATCCTTCGGCGATAAATCTTTCCCCTCTCGGGCTTATCCGGTATTAGCTCAAGTTTCCCTGAGTTATTCCGAACCAAAGGGCATGTTCCCACGTGTTACTCACCCGTCTGCCACTCCCCATTGCTGAGGCGTTCGACTTGCATGTGTTAGGCCTGCCGCCAGCGTTCGTTCTGAGCCAGGATCAAACTCTCAAGTTGTAGAGTGATTTGATCTCTGACTGGTCACTGTTATTCTCTTGACGAGTCCCAAGCACACTCATCCTCATCTCACGATGAAAATGTGTGGTGTACTTGAATAAACGTGACCGTCAGATGTCTCGTCCGACAATCCCCCGAAAGGAATTTGTCCGCAAGGACATCCGCCGTCCACGTCTCTCTTTCTTCCGATTTAAATGTCAAACAGCAAAGAACTCGACCACCGCCACCCATCAAACAGCCTTTCGGCCAGTATGGACAACTGGAACGGACGCAACACCAAAACCTCAGTCTTGGCGCCGGTCCGATGTGTATTCGATATCCTGAATACTTAGAGCCTACCGGTAATAGTTGAAAGCGACAAGCGCTTTCGTTTCCCGGTCGGGCGCTGCAACCGGCATCGGCTGCAACAAGGTCGTATTTAGAGACCCCCCTTCCCTTTGGCAAGCCGAAAATGTTCCGCGCCTAAACTTTTCTGCGCTTTGTGGAAAACCCGCGCGTTCGAGGCCACAATGCATCTGTCGGCTCTGGCGGTTCGCAAGTTGCGTCTTCGCTTCGAGCTCCAATCCCCTTCTGGATGTCAGCCTCATGCCTTTCTCCAAAGCCTACGTCCCGGACCCGCGTCACCTTCAATTGGGGGCCTCTTTTTATGATCTTGTGGCTGCTGCTGACTTCCCCGCCCGCATTCTGCGCTTTCGCAATCAGAATTGGGCCGAGCGTTTGGGGCTCGGGGACCTGAGTTCGTCCGAATGGCTCGCCCATTTTGGCGGGTTCACCCCCCTGCCCGGCAATCATCCGCAACCTTTGGCCCTGCGCTATCATGGGCATCAGTTCCGCTCCTATAATCCGGAGCTGGGGGACGGGCGCGGCTTTCTGTTTGCACAAATGCGCGACGATCAAGGCCGGCTGCTCGATCTGGGCACGAAGGGGAGCGGGCAAACGCCATGGTCCCGCCGGGGCGATGGACGGCTCACTCTCAAGGGAGGCGTGCGCGAGGCGCTGGCGACCGAAATGCTGGAGGCTTTGGGCGTCAACACGTCCAGGACCTTTTCGCTTATAGAGACAGGCGAGCAATTGGTGCGCGGCGACGAGCCCTCCCCCACCCGCTCCAGCGTGCTCGTTCGCCTCAACCATTCTCATATTCGCATCGGCAGCTTTCAGCGTCTGCTGTTTCTGCGTGAGCGCGACAATCTCGAAAAGCTGATGGATTACGCCATCAAGACTTATATGCCGCACGTCTGGCGCGAGGACCGGGGCGAGCGCGCAATCGGCTTCCTGACCGAAGCGACGCAAAGCGTTGCACGGACCGGGGCGCAATGGACGGCGGCAGGCTTCGTCCACGGCGTTCTCAATACTGACAACATCAACATCACCGGCGAGAGCTTTGATTATGGGCCATGGCGGTTTTTGCCAGTGCTCGACAACAGCTTCACCGCTGCCTATTTCGACGAGTCGGGTCTCTATTCTTATGGACGCCAACCACAAGCGCTGATGTGGAACCTCGCCCGGCTGGCCGAATGTCTCACGCCATTTGCCGAAGTTGCGGCGCTTCAGGAGGCGCTGGGGGCGTTCGAGCCCGCGTTCGACACCGCCTTTATGGCAGCCGTTCATCGTCGGCTTGGACTGAAGCTGGAGCCTGATGCGGTCTGCGCGCAATTGCCGGATGCTGTCTGGGCCTTTCTGGAGGCCAGTAAAGCACCGTTCGAGCGCTTCTTTTTTGACTGGTATGGCGGCGGAATAAGCGCTGCCCGCGCAGACAACAGTCCCTCGGCGGAGTTTTACGCGCGCGAAGACTTTGCGCCCGTGCGCGCGCTGCTGGAGGCAAGCTCCCCTGTTGATCCTGCGCGACTGGAGCATGCATTCATCAAGGGCGCCCCCTGCACGCTTCTGATCGACGACGTGGAAGCGATCTGGGCCCCCATAGCGAGGCGCGACGACTGGTCGGCCTTTGAGCAAAAGATCAACGACATCCGAGCCATGGGAAAGCTGTTTGAGGCAAAAAGCTCCTAACAGGAACTTGGCTATCGGAACTCCGGTTACAATCGCGCGTTAGGCGAAAAGGGAGGGTTATCCTTCCACGCGCGGAACATGCGCGGCAAACGCCAGCCCAACCGGATACACATGCACAAGACACATCATGCGGGCGCAAACGACGTCTGCAAGCAGCGCCCGCGCGTGCTGATCTGCGAAGATGACCCCATTCTGGCCTGTGACCTCGAACTACAATTGGAAGACCTTGGCTTCGAGCCCATCGGCCCGTTCGCAACGCAGGCCGATGCTATCCGCGCCTTGCGCAGCGCTATGCCGGAAGCCGCCGTTATAGACGTAGAGCTGGCCGATGGCGCCTGCACGAGATTAGCGGGGATTTTGCGTGACAACGGCGTGTTGACGATCGTGGTTTCGGGCTTGCGGGTCTCATCTCCGCCCCCTGAATTCGCCGGGGCCACCTGGCTGCTGAAACCCCTCCCCTATGATGCGCTCGCCCAACAATTGGAGCGTGTGACAGGCCGCAAAGAGCCTTCTCCAACGTTCGCGCCGGTTACAGAAAGCCAAACACGAGCAGCAGCAGAATAATGGGAATAGGGATCCCGATCAGCCAGAGAAGCCCGCCTTTAAACATGCAAGCCTCCTGAAATCTGCCAGCGAAAGGCTCTACATAGGACTAATCAGATGAGCGGCGCCTTGTTCCGAATCGCGAACGCGCGCTTATAGGAGCTCACACAGGAGTCCAGAATGGCCAAGAAGCCCGCCGCGCGCGCCGAATTCGTCCTCTTCGACGTTATCTATGAAGACGGAAGCCAGCGCTCAAACCGCCGCGTGCCCGCCAACATACTCGGCGGCCTCGACGCCGACGAGCCCGCGCGCACCATTATCGAAGAACAAGACCGCGAAATCGCCGCCAAATCCGGCCAGCCGCCGCTGCGGATCAAGACGCTGAAAAGAGCTGGCGCGGGGAAGAAGTGAAATTGGCGAGTAGCGAGTAGAAGATACCCCTCATCCACCCTCTTCAATCTATACAGCCCAACGTCAATGGCGCCCGTTCTGAACCCCGCCTCGCAATAGCAAAGATAATAATCCCACAGCTTGCGGAAGCGCGGATCGAACCCGAGCGCGGCGACTGAGGGCCAGGCGCGGTGGAAGCGGCGGCGCCATTCGGCGAGCGTGGCCGCGTAGCTGTCGGCGAACGTTTCGCTGGACACTATCTCAAGGCCTGCGCTGGCGGCCTGCGTCTGCATGATGGATTTGGTCGGCAGCATCCCCCCGGGGAAGACGTAATGCTGGATGAAATCGGTCGCGCGGCGATAGTCTTCAAAGCGCTCGTCGGCGATCGTGATGACCTGCAACACGGCTTGCCCGCCGTCGTTCAGGCGGTCATGGATCGCGCTGAAATAGGCGGGCCAGTATTTCTCGCCAACGGCTTCGATCATCTCAATCGAGACGATCCGGTCAAAGACGCCGCGCACGTCGCGGTAATCCTGCAGGCGCAGATCGACGCTGCCGCTCAGACCCTCGTTAGACATGCGTTGTTGCGCCAGCGCCAATTGCGAGGGCGACAAAGTGAGGCCGGTGACATGGGCGCCCTTACGGGCCAACGCCGCCGCCAGCGCGCCCCAGCCGCAGCCGATTTCGAGCACGGCCTCCTCACCCTTCAGCTCAAGCAATTGCGCGATGCGCTCGATCTTGCGCGTCTGGGCTTCCTCCAGCGTTTCGCGGGCGCCAGGCTCATAAAGCGCCGACGAATAGGTCATGCTGTCGTCGAGCCAGAGGCGATAGAATTCATTGCCGAGATCGTAATGGGCCTCGATGTTGCGGCGGCTACCGCGCCTTGTGTTTGAGCGGGCGCTATGGCGAACGCGCTTGAGCCAGCGTAAAGGCGCACGGCCATTGATGGAGCCTTCAAGAGCCGAATTGCGCGCGGCAAGCTCAATGACCGCCGTCAGGTCAGGCGTCGACCAGTCGCCATCCATATAGCTTTCGGCAAAGCCGATATGGCCGCCGAGCAAAAGGCGACGGACCGCACGCCATTTGTGCAGCACGACGTGAGCGTGCGGCCCCGGGTTTGGCCCTTCGAAAAAAATGCGCGCATTGGCAGGTGTGTGCATTTCAATGCGCCCGAACTGGACGCGCCGCAGCACGCGCGAGACCAGAGCCGCCAGCGCCGCCTCCAGCCCACGCGGCGCCGAAGCTGCGCCCCGCGTTCCTTCATCGGTGTTCATCGACATGAGTATCGCCTCAGGATTCCGTGCGCGGGATGTTGGTGA
>CAMCUC010000086.1 GCA_945878875.1 Rhizobium sp. Q54 | reverse complement strand
GTCTCGCGCTTGTCGTGCAATTTCTTGCCGCGCCCCAGCGCGATTTCGATTTTGGCGCGGCCCTTGTCGTTGAAGTAAATCTTCAGCGGAACCACCGTCATGCCGTCGCGCTCGACGCCGTGGGCGAGCCTTGCAATCTCGCGCGGCTTCAAGAGCAGGCGACGCGGGCGGCGCGGTTCGTGGTTGAAGCGGTTGGCTTGCAGATATTCAGGAATGTTGGCGTTGATCAGCTCTACCTGCCCGCTGCGCGACACGCCGACATAGCTTTCCGCAATGGTGGCCTTGCCGGTGCGCAGCGATTTGACTTCCGTTCCCGTCAGCGCGATGCCCGCCTCGATCACGTCGCCGATTTCAAAATCGTAGCGCGCGCGGCGATTGTCGGCGACGACCTTGAAATTCCTGGGTTCCTTGGGGGCCAATGACTTACTCCGCAGCCTTTCCGGCCGCTGATGTGGGGGCGGCGATCAGGCCCGCAAAAGCCATGGCTTCGCGCAGCTTCGCCTTGTTGGATTCGACCATGGGCACCAAAGGCAGGCGCACGTCTTCGCGCAGCCTGCCCAGTTGCGACAGTCCATATTTGGCCCCTGTTACGCCAGCTTCAAGGAACGTGGCGAGGTGCAGCGGGGTCAGGCGATCCTGAATCTCCAGCGCACGGGCAGGCTCGCCCGCATTCCACGCGTTCATTAAGTGCGAGCAAAGGCCCGGCGCAATGTTCGACACCACCGAGATGCAACCGTGCGCGCCCGAGGCAAACGTCGCCAGCGCAGTCACGTCATCGCCCGAAAGCTGGATGAAATCCGGTCCCATCGCGGCGCGCTGCATCGAGATGCGCGCCACATTGCCGGTCGCGTCCTTCACGCCGACGATGTTCTTCAGCTCGTACAGGCGCGCCATCGTATCGACGCTCATGTCGATGACGGAGCGAGGCGGGATGTTGTAGACGATGATAGGAATGCCGATCGCATCGTTCACCGCCTTGAAGTGCTGGAAAAGCCCTTCCTGATTGGGCTTGTTATAATAGGGCGTGACGATGAGCACAGCGTCCGCACCCGCCTTCTCGGCATGGCGCGCCAGCTCAACGGCCTCGCGCGTGTTGTTGGAGCCAGCGCCTGCGATCACCGGCACGCGGCCTTTGGCCTCGGCGATGCAGATTTCGACGACGCGGCGATGCTCCTCATGCGACAGCGTGGGCGATTCGCCCGTCGTGCCCACCGGCACCAGCCCGTGAATGCCCTGCTCGATCTGCCAGCTCACAAAGGCGCGAAACGCGTCCTCGTCCACGGCGCCATTGTCGAATGGCGTCACCAGAGCGGTCATCCAGCCAGTCAATTTGCTCTTCAAACCATTCGACTCGGCCATCGCCCAAATCCTTCTCGCGCGCCCTAAACAGCAATAATGCAGGCTCACGCAGCCAAGCCCGCCAAAAGACACAGATGAGCCCGCCGCATACACGCCGCAATTACAGGATCATCCTGAGAGCGTTGATAGCCGCTTGGACGAGGCGAGGAAAGGGGCGGCGCCGACCGCATGCGTTCTTTGTTGGTTCATGTCCCCTGCGGTGGGTTGAAAAGAAGTTTACCGTCGCTGGTTAACGAAACGTAAACAATTGGGCGCGCAGGTTGGGGGCTCCCGCGCGCCAAACGATATCTGCGGGAAGAGAGAGCGCATGCCCAACAGACCCCGAGCCAACAGACCCCGAGCGTTACGCCCCAGAATCAAAATTCTGGGCGGCCTGCTTGGCGTCAGCCTTGCCGCGCTCGCTGCTGGCGTCTGGGCTTCGGGTTATGCGCCTTCTGCGACCCGCTCCGCGCAACCCCGGCTCGATTTCGACCCGGTAGGTACGATTCCAGCCACGCTGGCTGCGCCCGCCCCGGCTTCAGCGCCAAATGAGCCCGCATTGCGCGGGAGCAGCGCCCGTACGGACCCGCAGCTTGAGGATTCAATTGGCGTCGCTTTGCTGGAGCGCGCCGATGCGCCCGCCATTCGGCAGGCCCTTGAGGCTTATCGCAAGGGCGATCTTGCCGCAGGCGATTCCGCAGCCGCCAACGCGCTCGATGATGTCGCCCGCAATGCCTTGCGCTGGGCAGCCCTTCGCCTTGCGCCAGCCAAAGCGGGTTACAGGCGCATCGCGGACTTCGTCGATTCCAATCCCGGCTGGCCCTCTGACGGCTTTTTGCAGGCGCGCCTTGAAGAGGCGCTGATTAACGAGAAAATTCCGCCTGCACAGGTGCGCGCCCGCTTCATGAACAGCGCGCCCGCCACCGCGATGGGCCGCTATGCTCTGGCGCGCGCCCTGCGTGACGAGAGTCCCGCAGAATCGAAGGCTTTGGCGCGCAAAATCTGGCGCGAGGACGATTTTGGCTCCTGGTTGGAGAGCCAGATGCAGAAGGAATTTGGCGCCCACCTTCGCGCGGAGGACCATTCCTGGCGGGCTGCGCGCTTGTTCTACAAGGAGAGCCATGTCGCCTCGCAGCGCATAGCCGCGTTGGCGGGCGCTGATGTGGCTGCGCTTTCCAAAGCCCGAATTGCGCTGTCAAAAAACACGCCCGCCGACAAGCTAGTCGACGCCGTGCCAAAAACCTTGCGCAACGACCCGAGCCTTATCTTCGCGCAAGCGCAAAAGCTGCGTCGCGCCGATAAATTCAGCGAAGCCGCAGACCTTCTGGAACAAGCCCCGCGCGATGGAAACGCTCTGGTTGACGGCGACGCATGGTGGACCGAACGGCGCATCAACGCGCGCAAATTGCTCGATGCTGGCGATGCGCAAAAAGCCTACACGCTCGCGGCAAACCATAGCGCGCGCTCCAGCGAGGATCGCATTGAGGCGCAGTTTCACGCTGGCTGGATTGCGCTGCGTTTTCGCAACGATCCGGCAAGCGCCCTGCCCCATTTCGTGGCCGCTGGCCAGATCGCCCGCACGCCAATCTCGAAAGCCCGCGCGCTTTACTGGCAGGCGCGCGCCGCCGAAGCGCGTGGCGCAGAGGCTGAAGCGCTTGAGCTTTATGAAAGCGCCGCGCAACATTCCACCGCCTATTACGGCCAGCTGGCGCGCGCCCGGCTTGGCCATACCGATCAGCCTGTGCGCCGCGCCGCCCATGTCGCCGATGGTCTCGCCCGCATTGAACCTGTGCGCGCCGTGGAAGCGTTTGAGGCTGTTGGAGAGAGGGAACTCGCATTCCGCCTGACCTCGGACCTCGCCCGCAAACTGGATGATCCGGCGCAGATTGCAGCGCTGGCGCACGTCGCCGCCCGCGCCCAAAACGCCAGAGCCGCCCTTGTCGTGGGCAAGCTCGCCTCGCAACGCGGCATTGCGCTGGACGATATCGCCTTCCCGATGTTCGGCGTGCCGCAATATGAAGCGCTGCCGCGCTCCGCCGAGCAGCCTGTGGTCTATTCCATTGCCCGGCAGGAGAGCGCGTTCCAGAGCGACGCGCTGTCCCATGCAGGCGCCAGAGGGCTGATGCAAATGCTGCCCTCGACCGCGCGCCGCACCGCCCAGCGCGCGGGCGTGCCGTTTGACGAAAAGCGGCTGATTTTGGACCCGGCCTACAACGCGCAATTGGGCGCCGCGCACCTGACCGAGCTGATGGACGAGCACGGCCAATCGCTGATCCTGACCTTCGCCGCCTATAACGCGGGCGGGCATCGGGTGAAGCAATGGATCGCGGCCTATGGCGACCCGCGCAAGCCGGACGTCGATCCCATCGACTGGGTGGAGCGAATCCCCTTCACCGAAACGCGCAATTACGTGCAGCGCGTGGTCGAGAACGTGGGCGTTTACCGCGCCCGCTTTGGCGCCCCGGACGCTAAAGGACTGATCGTAGATGACCTGCGCGCCCGGCAGGTGCGGCTGGCGGCGAGCCAATAGGCGACTGACTCGCCTTATTGACTGTTTTGCTGCACTGCAAAATCCGCTATGGTCTGGCTCTTGCCGGTCCAACTGGCGGAGGCGATCATGCAGAGGCAATTATGAATCAGCGCGCACAGACCGAGAGCCATTTCATTTCCGCCCCCGACGGATTGCGCCTGCATGCGCGCGCCTATGGACCCAGGACCGGCGACCTTACCCCCATCGTCTGCCTGCCGGGCTTGACCCGCAATGGCGACGATTTCGATGTTCTTGCGCAAGCTTTGGCTGAGGGCGCAGCAGGCGGCCCGCGCCGGGTGGTCGCAATCGACTATCGCGGACGCGGCCTCTCGGACCATGATCCCAAATGGCGCAATTACGATTTGCGGGTTGAGAACGCTGACATTCTGGCCTGCCTGACGGCGCTGGAGATTGGCGAGGCCGCGTTCGTTGGCACCTCGCGCGGCGGCCTGCACGTGATGTTGTTTGCCGCCACAAGGCCCGCAATGCTGCGCGGCGCCGTGCTCAACGACATCGGCCCCGTGATCGAGACGCAGGGGCTGGCGCGCATCCGCTCCTACGTTGGCAAATTGCCCGCCCCGCAATCGTGGAGCGACGCCGTGGACATCGCCAAAAGCGTGATGAGCGCGCAATTTCCAAACCTCAACGCCGCCGACTGGCAGGCCTATGCGCGCGGAACGTTCGTAGAGGAGGGCGGCAAGTTCAAACTGCGCTACGACCCCGCCCTCATGCGCACGCTGGAGGGCGTGAACCTCGACGTCTCGCTGCCCACCGCCTGGCCGCAATTTGAAGGGCTGGCCCACATCCCCCTGCTCGCTCTGCGCGGCGCCCATTCGGACCTGTTGTCGGACAAGACGCTGGAGCAAATGCAAAAGCGACACAAACGCTGCCAGGCCCACATCATCGAGGGCCAGGGCCACGCCCCCCTGCTGCGCGACGCCCCCACCATCGCCCGCATCGCAGAATTTCTGCGCCCGCTGTGAACAAGGGGCCGCAAAGCCCCCTGTTACCGCGCGTCCTTGCCAATCCCCTTGCCATTCGCCTTGCGCTCGGGCATATCACCCCTGCGCGAGGGTCCGCCCCCGCGCTGCGGAGACGTGGCCGAGAGGCTGAAGGCACTCGTTTGCTAAATGAGCATACCCCTTTGAAGGGTATCGAGGGTTCGAATCCCTCCGTCTCCGCCAGTTATCC
>CAMCUC010000085.1 GCA_945878875.1 Rhizobium sp. Q54 | reverse complement strand
CAGCTCCGCCTCAGTGACCGTGGCCAGCGCGATACGAGGCGTGATGAGGATGCGCCCGCCCGGCAGCCGGGCGCTGACGTGGCCAAAGCCCTCAACAATGCGAAAATGGGTCAGCACGCGGCAGGCGCGCAAGATTTCGGCGCGAAGTTTCGGCGTCGATGCGAATGACAATTGAGCGTCTCCCCTACCTAATTTGTAGCACGTCTTAAATTCCGTTGTGCAGCCTAACGAAGCAAAACGCATGTCTCTTGTCGTCCCGACAGAAGCTGTTTTTGACCTGCTGCGCAATCACAACCTGCGGCACGTAAACACCATGCGCCAAATATCTGCACCTACCAGTAGCGCATCAAGAGGCTCACGGCTTGGTTCCGAGTGCGGCACGCATGGCGGGAACCCACTTGGCGTGTTCGGATTGGAAATACCCTGTGGTCTGCACTGGACTAAGCAACCGCACGTCAAAGGCGTCTTGCTCCAGATGGCGACGCACGAATGGTTGCTCAAGCGCTTTGTTGACCGCAGAATTGAGCTTTTGCGTGAGATCGGCAGACATTCCCCGCGGGCCGGAGACCGCCAGCCATACGGTGGTCACGACATCTGGAAAGCCTTTCTCCCGGAAGGTCGGGATCTGGTCGAAACCAGCAACACGCTCTCCCGACGAAATACCCACAGGGATCAGCGTGCCAGCGCTAACGTGCTCACGCGCGGTCGACCAGGTGAGGCTGCCCATCTTGACATGGCCTGCAACGAGATCAGCCACAGCTGTGTTACCTCCGCGATGAGGAACATGCACCAGTTTGATGCCAGCTTTCGAGGCAAAGAATTCAGCCACTGAATTTCCACCAGAACCGACGCCAGGCGAGACATACTGGACGCCGCCTTCAGTCGACTTGGTCCATCGCAGGAAGTCCTCGAAATTCTTGACGCCGCTGGAGGGATGAACGACGAAGATCGTTGGCGATCCGCCGAGATAGGCGATGTGGGTGAAATCCTGAATCGGATCAAACCCAAGGTCCTTGTTCATCGCCGGAGACAGCACATGGCTCGACATGCCGCTGATCATGAGCGTGTAACCATCATTTTCAGCGCGCGCGACATTGCGCGTACCAATAACCGTCCCACCGCCTCCCTGGTTCTCAACGATAAACTGCTGACGGAAAGTCTCGCCAAGCGATTTCGCGATGAGCCGCGCAATCACGTCAGATTGCCCGCCTGCCCCAAATGGCACGACAATCTTCACCGGCTTGTTGGGCCACTCGGAGGCCGAGGCTGTCACGTTGGCAAGAGCGCCTGCAACCAAAAGGAGAAGTGCGAAAACAGTTTTCATTCGGCTGCGCTTTCAAGACGTGACTGAGGGGGCTCGATCAGCGGCGTTTCGTAAGCATTGTAGCCATAGAGCCAAGACGTATCCTCGTTGCCTCCAGACATCCATGTGTTCGCGCTGGAAATGGCCTGAATTCGCGACGTACGCGGCTTTCGCGTCGCCTCATACATACGGAACGCGTAAGGAATATCATTGGGCGATTTCGCGAGGCAACGCGCAAGAACCGCCGCATCCTCAATCGAAGTTGCGGCCCCCTGCGCCATGTAGGGAGTCATAGGATGGCAGGCGTCACCCATGAGTGCGACATGGCCCTCGCTCCATTTGGGCAAGGGTTCGCGCTCGAGAATTGCCCACTTGTGGCATTCAGGGCAGGCTGCAAGCACGTCCTGCACCTCCTGATGGAAGCCCGCGTAAGCCTCGCGCAATTCGGCCATGTCACCCTTGGCTGACCATGATTCTTTGGTGATCCAGTTTGCAGGTTCTGGCACGCTGGTCACAAAGTAGATTTCGCTGCGGTCGGCGCGCGTATAATAGATAACGATGTGGCGATCAGCCCCCCACCATTTGGTGCGCGAGGGCGCGATTGTCTTGCCACCCATCAGGTCTGCTTTGAACACGCCGCGATAAGCAATGCGGCCCTTGTGGAGCGGTGCATCGGGACCAACGATTATATCGCGGACCAGCGAATGGACGCCATCGGCGCCGATCACTGCATCGGCCTCTGTTGTCGTACCATCGGCAAAAAACAAATTCACGCGGCCATCGCCCTGTTTTAGGCCGGTGAGTTTTTTGTTCAGGTGAATGGTGCCATCCGGAATGACAGACAGCAGCGCCTCATGTAGATCGCCACGGTGCATGCAAAGGAAGGGCGCGCCGTGGAGGCTTTCCGGCATCGGCAATTCGCGCTTTACTTCGCCCGTGTCCCACACGCGGTTGAGATGCGAATAGGGTTCGAAGGACGTCTTTCTCAGCTTGCCGTCAATACCAAGCCCGCGCAGCACATGTGAGGAATTGGGCAGCATTTGAATGCCGGCGCCGATGCGTGAAAATCTTTGTGCCTGATCATAGACCTGCACATCAATGCCGACCTGCCGCAACGTCGTCGCAGCTGCAAGCCCGCCCATTCCCGCGCCGACAACGGCAACCGAAAGCTTTTTAGCCATATTTCCTCCCACACGGCAGGTCTGTGCCTGTACCGTTTATTATCATCGAGAGTAGGTTGGCCGCGCATCCGTTGTCAACATTGGTAACAACACCACAGCATTTTATTGGTCTAAAGCCGTTTCCTCATAACTGGACTTGACGAAATAGCTAACCGGCCGAGGCTCAAAGGATATTTGAGAGAAAAGGAACCTTTGGTCGCAGCTTATGTGTTTGCGCCAAGTTTGGTACGCATCATGAATTTGGAAGACATCTACAATTGAACAGGCCCTGGACTTTTTAGACGTACGTCAAAGCTGTGATATTGACTTGAGGTGTCAGCAGGGCGGCGGCTTCCTCTTCGTGAATGGCGGAAATCCTTGCGTCGCACGGCGACCTGTCCAATAGGCAGGAGATAAAGGGCGCGTCGTCAGTCGTAGCCTTACGCGCCGCCTGCGCTTTAAAATAGCGATCCAGAAAGTCTGGCGCATAAACGGAATGGCCATTTGCGTTGAAAGCCGTTGGCCGGATTGAACGGATCCAGCGCAGGATCAATCTTGTCGAGATTGGCCTCATCCAGCACAGCCCGATTAAGGCCGCGCAATGCATTGATCGTGTTGCCGGGGTGAGCGTCGAGGCCGCAAAATGAATCTTCCTGACATCTTGCCCCTATTTTTTCGCGCGCGCTCCTCTTCGCGCGTTACTTCGGCCAGAGAACCACGAGGTAGATCAGGTAACCGCAGATCAGCAGGCCACCTTCGCGGCGTCCGATGCGCAGGCCCGTCCAAGCGAACGCGAACAGGACGAGGCTAACTCCGACCATGATGAGATTGTCGAACCGCACCATCTCGGGGGGAACCGTCGTGGGCGCGATCAGCGCAGTCACGCCGCCAATACCCAGAATATTGTAGATATTCGAGCCCACGACATTGCCGAACGCGACTTCCGCTTGGCGCCTGAAGGCTGCAACAACGGACGTCACGAGTTCGGGCATGGATGTGCCAACGGCGACAATGGTCAACCCGATAACCGTCTCCGAAATTCCGTAGCCGCGCGCCAACGCCACGGCCCCATCCACCAGAAATTTTCCGCCAATGACGACGAGAACGAGCCCGCCCATCGCAAGCGTGAGCGACCACCCCAGCGAAGATGCGCGCGAGGGGCTAAACCCGCCATCAACCTCAAGAGCCGCTACGCCCTTGTCATATGCGGCGCCATGATCGGCGGGCGCCGCCCACTCCTGCCGGAAAGAGAAAACAACATAGGCGACCAACAGAGACACAAAGACCACGCCAGTAAGGCGGCTGAGATCGGCGACAGCGCTCAGCGCCGCGAACAGTATGGCCACGGCTATCATGATCCCGCCATCGCGCTTGAGCGAAGCGGACGAAACCGCAATCGGCGCGACAAGCGCGGCAACGCCCATAATCAGCAGAATATTCGCGATGTTCGAGCCAACGATATTACCCACGGCAATGCCCGGCGAACCGGCCATTGAGGCCTGCACCGACGTGACAAGCTCCGGCGTCGACGTGCCGAACCCCACCAGCGTGAGACCGATGACGAGCGGCGAAACGCCAAGCCGCGTCGCAACGCCAACAGCGCCGCGCACCATAATGTCGCCACCAGCAATGAGAAGCGCAAGTCCACCAATGATAAGAAGTGCGGTCATGAAGATCATTCACTTGAGTTGCGAGAAACGGATGCACTGTGAACGAAGAAATTGCCGATAAGGGGCTACAAAAGGCACACCGCCCGATGACCGGGGCCGCTTCAAAAAATAATAATACCTTAGTAACAGTTAGCTATGTGCGGGGCAAGCGGCAGTGTGTGTAAACATGATGCCAGTGACCGTGTTCTGATGATAGTGAGGATTATTGCAAGCGATGAAGCTGACCGAAGCTTGCTGCAGAAGCAAAATTAAAAAAGTAGTCCTGTGCTGCTATTTGAACTCTGGCTGAGTTTGCGGACCCAGACTACAGAGCAGTAACTCTGCTCATAAAGGCAAGCTTCTTCGCTCGCTTGTGCGGCTATTGCGCTGCTACTGGGATGCCCAAACAGCCATTGCTCTATCTCGGCGCCCTACCCGAAATCGCCAGCAACCTGCTCAACAACCTGTACAACATTATGTGTAAGAGCCACATGATCGAGCCACGTTGGCAACATCGCACCATCTTTTGTGTAGCGATGTACCGCCCTTCGCCCGCCAGCATAGCTCCGCCCATGAGATCTCTGGCCGCAGATCCCCCTGCTGGCGCGCTTCAGCTCTTCCAAAGATGGCTGAACCGCTCGGCTACGATATCTCCGAGAGCGAGCGGCTTGTCGATCAACCCGTTTGCCATTGCGAACTTGTTCAATCCATCCACGACATCGGGCGAGATGGTGGCATCATAGAACGGAGCATCGCGACCGATCAGGATTGGCATAACCTCCGCCTCTTCCTCACCGGGAAACAGTTCATCGCAGACTTTCTTCGCCGGAGACGGATCAGCCTGAAGCGCCTTCTGCGTCGCGACGATGGCGCGCACGGCCGCGGCCGCGACTTCAGGCTCCTTTTCAATCAAGGCATCGGTGACCGTCAGCGCAGCAAAATTGTAGCGATGCGCGCCTGGCGGCCCGTCGCCCCGGCGAAGGTCGAGATGTAACTTCGCGACACCCGCCCTTTCGGCGAGCGCCAGCCGCATGCCGTTGCCCCAAAAGCCATCGGCATGGTTCTGCTGGATAGCCGACACGCCATCACGGCTGTGCCACTCGGTAGTCGTCGGCAAGCTCTCGACGATGCGCACTTCGTCATGGTCCATGTCGAGACCGGCCTCCACAAGCATGTGGCGCAGCGCCGTGCGCGGAAAAGCGAAGGACGAGGAGATGCGCAAACCCTTCAGCGCCTTGATGTCGCCGCGCGGAATGTCGAGGTCCTTGCGCACGCCCATAAACCAATAAGAATTCTGCGATAGCGCGCAGAGCAGCTTGGCGCCCTTCCAGCCCGGGAAGGCGCGCGTCGCGGCAAACGCCGGCCCGCCAAAGAAATGAATGCCGCCGTCGCGCAGCTGCTCTGGCCCATGCTTGGCGCCATATTCAGGCACGAATTCAACGTCGACGCCTTGCTGCTTGAAGAAACCGAGCTTGACCGCCGCCGTCGCCACGAAATACGAGGGCGAGTCGACGTCCGCAACCATGAGCCGATATGTAGGCATTTCTTTCCTTACTGTGCTGTTCACAAGGTCCGAGCTGTCCGTCGTCAGAACATTTGGCTCAGATTGGGGCTTAGATTAGGGGAGTTTCGACCTCATCATGGGGTTGATATTAAGCGGCGATCTTGCGGTGCTGCAAGCGTCGATGTTGGATAGTCTGGCGTTTGATCCTTTCGCGCTGTTTTAT
>CAMCUC010000084.1 GCA_945878875.1 Rhizobium sp. Q54 | reverse complement strand
CGCCGTCACCATTTTGATCAAGGACGATCAATCCTCGCCCGACGGCGCGCGGCTGGCGGCGCAGGCGGCCATTGAGGAAGGCGCGCAAATCATCATCGGCCCGCTTTACGCCAACAACGTGCGCGAAGTCGGACGCCTGGCGCGCGCAGCGCAAAAGCCGGTGATCGCATTCTCCACCGACACCACGGCCAGCGCGCGCGGCGTGTATTTGCTGTCGTTCCTGGTCGAGAGCTATGTTGATCGCATCGTTGATTTTGCGGCCTCGCGCGGCAAGAAGAGCTTTGCGGCGCTGATCCCGGAAAACGATTACGGCAATGTGGCGGCGGCGCAATTCCAGCAGACGGCGGCGGCGCGCGGCGTGCGCGTGTTGTCCATCGAGCGCTATGCTCCCGGCGGCGCGCTGGCGGCGACCCAACGCATTGCGGCGCTGGGCGCGCAAATCGACGCTTTGTTCATTCCCGAACAGGCCGACCAGATGGCGGGCGTCGCGCAAGCGCTGACCAGTGCGGGAATTGACGGCAAGCGCATCCAGATTCTGGGCACAGGCCTTTGGAACGACGCCCGCGTGCTGCGCCTGCCGCAAATGCAGGGCGCCTGGTTCGCCGCGCCCGACAACAGCGGCTTCAACGCTTTTGCGGCCAAATATCGCGCGAAGTTCAATTCCGATCCGACCCGCATCGCCACACTGGCTTATGACGCGATCTCTCTGGCGGCGGCGTTGGGCGGGCAGGGATTGGGATATGGCGAGAGCGTGCTCACCAATTCGTCGGGCTTCAACGGCGCCGACGGGCTGTTCCGGTTTCGCGCAGACGGGCAGAACGAGCGCGGCCTGAGCGTGTTGCAGGTGCGCGAGGGCGGCACGACCGTGGTCAGCCCCGCCCCCCGCAGTTTTGGCGCGCGTCCGGGAACCTGAACGCGGCGTCTCGATGAGGCGTCTGGCTATGCGACTTGCGACAGCTTGTCGGCTTTACCGCGCAACATGGCGGCGGCGACCATTGCGCGCGCCTCCTCCGCATTGCCCCAGCCCAGCACCTTGACCCATTTGCCCTTTTCCAGATCCTTGTAATGCTGGAAAAAATGCTCGATCTGGCGCAGCGTGATCTCGGGCACGTCCTCGACGTCGCGCACGTTGTCGTAGCGGCGGGTGAGCTTGTTTTCAGGCACGCAGAGAATCTTCTCGTCGATGCCCGCCTCGTCCTCCATCCTCAAAACGCCGATCACGCGGCAGGACATGACGGCGCCGGGCAGGATGGCGCGGGTGTTGGCGACAATCACGTCGCACGGGTCTCCGTCGCCAGACAAAGTGTTGGGGATGAAGCCGTAATTACCCGGATAGCGCATCGGCGTATATAAAAAGCGGTCAACGAACAGCGCGCCGGACGCCTTGTCCATTTCGTATTTGATAGGCTCGCCGCCAATGGGAACCTCGATCACGACATTGACGACGTTGGGCGCGTCGACGCCGACGGAAATAGCCTCCAAATTCATACACAAACTCCACGGCCTGACAGCTAAACTTACTCTACCGGCAATAAAAAGACCGGCTGCAAATTTTGCAGCCGGTCACATCATGCCCCAACGACAGTTAAGGAGCCGTAAGGAGCGTTACGCGCTTCAGCCGCGCGTCGCCTTGAACGGCTTTTGCCCGCCCGGCCCCTTCGCCACGCCTTCCATGGCGCCGCCATTTATACGGACGGTATATTCCACGCCGCCGGCGGTGAAGACGATGTTTTCGCCGTTGATCTTGCCTTGCGTCAGCGAATTGACGGCGCTGCCTGCGCGCACAGATCCGGCCAGCATCTGATACTTTTGTTCAAAGGAAACCTCGCCATCGGCGATCTTCCAGCGGCCCTCGACTTTGGCGGGCACAATCCACAAAAGGGCGCGGCAATAGGACGTGCAATCGCCGCCCGCGTCAGCGGTCTCGTCAGGCGTCCAGTCGCCCATGTCGAATGTGTTCGACACCACGCGCACGCCCGGCTTCAAATCCAGGATCTTGGGCCGCAGGCGACGGTTGATGTCGGGCAGCAGGAACATGGTGATGACCTGCGCTTTTGAAAAATCGGTCTCGAACAAATCCGCTTTTTCAAATTTCGCCTTGTCCGACACACCTTCTTTTTCAGCTGCACGGCGCGACAATTCCACCATGTCGGGATTGTATTCGATGCCCAGAGCATTGATGCCGCGTTTGGCGGCGGTGATGACGGTGCGCCCGTCGCCCGAGCCCAGATCCATCAGAAAGTCGGCCGGAGTCGCCTTGGCCATTTCGAGCATCCGGTCAACGAGCGCTTGCGGGCTGGGCACCCAGACGACGTCCTTGCCGCGCTGGCCGACGGTCGGCTGGTAGACGGTCGGCGCCTCCTGGGTAGCGGCTGCGGACTGCGCGCTGGCCGTCCCTGCAAATCCAAATCCAATCGCCAATAAAGCCGCTGCAACAGCGGAACGATGCGCCATCTTATACCCGAGCATGCTTTGCGCCTCCATTCACCAGCCAGCGTCCGGCCAGCCTTTGCAGCAGATTAGCTTGCCCGCGCGGGCTTGTCAGCACAGAGCGCTGCGTTGATTGCCATCAGGAACAAGCTCAAGGGCGCGACGTTGGGTTCAGACGTCGCCAAAGCGTTGCGATCAGGGAGGGCCGGCAAATGAACGAGCCAGAGAAGGCAAAGCGCGAGCCGCCGCCGCAAGAGACCGACCCGCCGCGGGTCGATGCGCCAAAGCGTGCCTTTCTCGCAGCCGGTCCGCACGCCCGGCGGGAACTCACCAACAAAATGGCGACGCCGGGCGCCGGCGCCTTGCCCGATCCTGACAAAGAGGGCGATTCGCAGACCTCGACCGGTTAGGCGGTTCTAGGCGGCGTCAACACCCGCCGGGCACGAAACGCCGGTGCCGCCAAGCCCGCAATATCCGCCGGGCTCCTTGGCGAGATATTGCTGATGGTAGCCTTCAGCGTAATAGAATGGCCCCGCCTCGACGATCTCGGTGGTGATTTGCCCAAAGCCTCCTGCCGACAGCGCCTGCTGATAGGCGCGTGCGCTGGCGTGCGCCGGCGCTGCGTGGGCCGGATCGGTCAGGTAGATCCCGGAGCGATATTGCGTGCCGACGTCATTGCCCTGCCGCATGCCCTGCGTCGGGTTGTGGCTCTCCCAGAAGGTTTTCAGCAAAACCTCAAAGGAGATTCGTGCGGGATCGAACGCCACCAGCACCACTTCGTTATGGCCGGTGCGCCCGGAGCACACTTCCTCATAAGTGGGGTTTGGCGTGAACCCGCCGCAATAGCCCGCCGCTGTGGCGTAAATGCCTGCGCCCAGCTGCCAGAATTTGCGTTCCGCGCCCCAAAAACAACCCAGACCGAAAATCGCGGCCTGCGCGCCCGCCGGCCATGGCGGATGAAGGCGGGCGGACGAAACGTAATGGGTTTGGGCCGTGACGATGGGCTCTGGCCGGCCCGCCAGCGCCTCTTGCGCCTCGATCATCTGCGTTTTGTTGCGGAACTGGAACATGTCGCCTCTCTTGCTAGGCTCAAACTAGGGCGGGCGCCCGCCTTGTCCAATGCGGTTCGCCCGTATTTGCAATCAGGCGCCGCTGACCCGATCCAGCGACGATTCCCGCCGCCGGGCGAGCCATAGTAAAAGCAGGCCGAACAGGCCAAACATCAAAAACGTCGGCAGCAAGAAAACCGACAGCAGGAAAGGATCCCAGACCAGCGGGTGCAAATGCCGCTCGACCGCCGGTTGCAAAAGCGTGAAAGAGCGCGGGAACAGCCGGTAGCAGCTCTCGCCAAAAGGCGTCAGCAAGGGGCTGGAGGCCGCAATCGAGCGCGAGCCGTCCAGCACCAGAGCCGCAAACCCGGCCGCCAGAAACAAAACCCCGACGGTGCGCACCAGAAACCGGAACATTTATTCAGCCGTGATTGGCGGGAACTTGGCGGAGACGCCGCCGTTAATCAGAGACTTAATCCTAGGGCCTTGCAAAGCTGCTGTCCACGCCGGACAGCTTTGCGCGTCGCCCGAATGCGATATTGCCGGGGAGCGGGTGGCAATATCGGTCGAAAGCAAATCACACACGACCCCAAATCACACACGACCACTTGGCGTGGCCGCGCAATTGGTCTATGCGTTCGCCCCTGTCCGGAGGGGTGGCCGAGTGGCTGAAGGCGCACGCCTGGAAAGTGTGTATGCGGGAAACCGTATCGCGGGTTCGAATCCCGCCTCCTCCGCCAGTTAATTTCGAAATAACCAATAAGATCAGTGCGTTGTACTTTTATCGGAATAGTTCACCCACAAAATAACCCACAAATCGCCTGTTGGTTCACGTTACGGTGTTGGTATGCCTAGACGCGAGATGTTCAACCGGGGTGATCTAACGGTGATAGTTGCTGGCGCAGCGAACTTTATCGCTGACCACGTGCACGCGACGCATCCCCGCAGGGAAACATACCAAGACGCCCATCAACGGATCAGGCGCGCACAGCAAGACGGGGCTCTCCCCGACGGTGCCGCCATCGAGGCTCAAGTCTTTTTCGAATGGGCGCTCGAACACAGAGACTGGGGAAGCCTCAAAAACGTACCTTGGTTGCCCCATTCAGCGCGGGTGGTAGTCTCCGGTGTGCAAGGCGCCGCTCGCGTTGGTGTTGCCACTGCCGTCCCCATTCCAATCAAAATCGCACCGCTGAAGGCGCTGGTAGCCGAGCTTACTCTAAAGCTTGAGTATTGTGAAAGCGAGCGGGCTAGGTTACAGGCCGATCTGGCTGCTCACGAAGATAAGCAGCGTCGGCGCTCCGCCGTGGCCTCCGAGAACGGGAGGCGTGGAGGGCGCGGCAACAGCCTCTAAGTTTGTTTGTCATCAAACCGCGAAAGCTTTCCTGTCGAGGCTTTTGACAGTCTTTTTGTGAAGTCATCGTCCACCAAGTTCCAAGGGGACCGGATCATGGCTCACAAGATTCTCCGACTTCCAGATGTAATTGATCGTGTCGGTTTCAGCCGCAGTACGATCTATGACTTTGTATCAAAGGGCAGATTTCCGGCGCCGGTCCGTATTGGCGTTAGGGCCGTCGGCTGGCTCGATACCGACATCAACGACTGGATAGACCAGCAGGTCGATCAATCAAGACGGCCTGCAACTCATCGCCGCCTCTCGGAAGGAGGCGCAGCATGAAAAAGGCAAAATCCCAAAGGAAAATTGCATCAAGTACACCACTTGGTCCTACCGTTTCATACACCAGCTTTAACGGCATCAAAGATCCCCGCGGACACCAGCGTACAGTGTCTTTGTCTGACTTTTGCCTTGCATTCACAAAGCACCTGCTTGGACGAAAGGAGGGTATTGCTTTTGCCCCGGTGATTTTTGAAGGGGGAAGGAAAAAGGAAGATGTTCGGTGGCGGACTATGGTCATTTTTGACATTGAGAAGCAGCACGATGCCTCTAACGGCATTAGTGACAAGGAAACTTTGGGAGACAATTGCCCGCCCCCGCTTTCAACTATCGGGGAAAGAGCTAAAGCACTCGGGGTTGCATGTATTGGATACACAACCTTTACCCATGACCCTAGTGAACCAAGGTACCGTATTATTCTTCCGTTAGAACAACCCTCAAAAGCTGGGGACCCCGAAGATCCCATATCCCACGCTCGCCTCATTCGAAAAGACGCACTAGCCGTCCAAGCTGTATCAGTGGAACTTGGTCTCAAACTTCATTTGGATGTCGGTAAAACACTAGCAAATTCTATCTTTTTTTTACCTAGAGTGGCCCCTGAGAATTTGCATCTGTCTGAAACTTTTTCAGTCGATGGCAAATTACTCAATTTCAATCCGTATCTTGATATAGCGGAGAAGCATGTTTCGTTCGAAGAAGTCGAAGCTGAAAGGGTGGACAGCCCCCATGAGGTGATCCGGTCATTATGTTAGTTGACGATTGGGTTTGTAGCTAGCGCTGGGGTGGCCGGCGAAGCTGGTTGGGGTTGCGCAGCCGGCCACTGTAGAACCTCTGGTGCAGGCGGGTGATATAGCAGTGATGA
>CAMCUC010000083.1 GCA_945878875.1 Rhizobium sp. Q54 | reverse complement strand
AATGCCAATCGGGCAAAAAGTACAGAGCCTCAGCGGGCCAAAGCCGCATCAAGCGCCTCAGACACGGCGTCAACAGGCGCCATTCCGTCGATGGTCTTCAGCACGCCCCGGCCCGCATAATAATCCGATACAGGAGCCGTCTGCTCACGATACGCAACGAGACGCTTTTCGAACGCCGCCGGATTGTCGTCCGCACGGACTGTTCCGCCAGCAGCGACCGTCTCGCGCGCACGGTTCTCGATACGCGAGAGCAATGCACTCTCGTCAACTTTCAGCTCGACAATCGCTCGCAACATCATGCCCCGCTCGGCAAGCATAGCATCAAGTGCCTCAGCTTGCGCAACCGTACGCGGGAAGCCGTCAAGGATAAAACCCGCCTTCGCGTCGGCCTCGCTGATGCGGTCAGCGATAATGCCAACGACGATTTCATCGGAGACAAGGCCGCCAGCATCCATAACCGATTTGGCCTGAAGACCAACAGGAGTTCCAGCTTTCACTGCAGCACGAAGCATGTCGCCGGTTGAAAGCTGCGGAATGCCATGCTTCTCAACGAGCCGAGCAGCCTGCGTACCCTTGCCAGCGCCCGGCGGTCCGAGAAGAATCAGCCTCATTTACGCCTCCCCCGCAATTTCGCCTTGCGCACCAGACCCTCATATTGCTGGGCCTGAAGGTGACCATGCACCTGCGCGACGGTGTCCATCGTCACGCTGACCACAATCAGCAAGGACGTACCACCGAAATAGAACGGAAGTGCGGCGTAGGAAATGAGCATTTCGGGTAAGAGACAGATCAGCCCCAAATATGCTGCGCCTATGACGGTGATCCGCGTCAACACCGAGTCGATGTATTGCGCCGTCCGCTCTCCGGGACGAATGCCGGGAATAAACCCGCCATGCTTCTTCAAATTATCGGCCGTCTCCGTCGGATTGAAAACGACCGCCGTGTAGAAGAAGGCGAAGAACACGATCAATACGACATAGGTCAGCATATAAAGCGGACGACCATGGCCAAACAACGCGTTAAACGTCGCCAGCCAGCCTGTCCCGTCGCCGCCAGCCGAGAAATTGGCAAGCGTGGTTGGCAACAGCAACAAGGATGACGCGAAGATCGGCGGAATGACGCCTGCAGTATTGATCTTCAGCGGGAGGAACGAGGTCTGACCGCCAGACATCTGGTTCTGGCCCACCTGCCGCTTGGGATAGGTGATGAGCAGGCGACGCTGCGCGCGCTCCATGAACACGATGAACGCTACTACGACGACCGAAAGCATCAACACGACAAGGATCAGCGCCGTGGACAAAGCCCCCTGCCGTCCAAGTTCCAGCGTCGAGACAATGGCCGAGGGGAAAGCCGCGACGATGCCGGCAAAAATGATAAGCGAGGCGCCGTTGCCGATACCGCGCGCTGTGATCTGCTCACCGAGCCACATCAGGAACATCGTGCCGCCGGTCAACGTCAGCACGGTCGAAATCTGGAAGAACACGCCCGGGTTGGCGACGATGCCGCTCTGAGATTGCAGGCCGATAGCGATGCCCCACGCCTGGAACACGGCCAGCACGACCGTGAGGTAGCGCGTGTATTGATTGATGACCTTGCGGCCCGACTCGCCTTCCTTCTTCAGCGCCTCAAGAGTCGGCACGACCGACGTCATGAGCTGAATGATGATGGAGGCGGAAATATACGGCATGATGTTGAGCGCGAAGATCGCCATGCGCTGCACGGCTCCGCCCGCAAACATATTGAAGAGCTCAAGAACGCCCTGCTGCTGGCCAGTGAAGCTCTGCTCAAATGCGACCGGGTCAATGCCGGGCAGAGGGATATAGGTGCCCAGCCTGTAGATAATCAGAGCGCCAAGTGTAAACCAGATACGCTTCTTCAGCTCCTCGGCCTTACCGATAGCCGAAAAATTGATAGAGGCTGCGAGCTGTTCAGCTGCCGATGCCATGTGAGCGCTCCGATGGCGCGCCGCGCGCGCCGCATCCAGAAAGTCTATTCCGGGAAGCCCGAATGAAATCCCCGGCGTCTGACATGGGAACGGGGCGAAAGGTCGACGCCTTACGCCCCGCTCGAAGATAATGGGCTTCCCGAAAAAGGGAAGCCGCGCCAATCAGGCGCGGGCGAGGCCCGCGCCGGGAACTCAGGCGCTTTCGGCGGGAGCTTCGACTGCGACGAGGAGCTTGACGGAACCGCCCAGCTTCTCGATCGCTGCGATTGCTGATTTGGAAGCCGCTGCGACCTCGAGAACCAACTTGGCTTTCAGCTCGCCCTGACCCAGTATCTTGACACCGTCGCGCGCCTTTGCGCACACGCCGACGTCGAGTAGAACTTCAAGGGTGACGGGCTTGCTGATGTCGAGATAACCCGAATCGACAGCCTCCTGGAGACGCCCGAGATTGACCACATTGTAATCAGTCTTGAACGGCGAGTTGAAGCCGCGCTTCGGGAGGCGACGATGCAACGGCATCTGGCCGCCTTCAAAGCCCTTGATGCGCACGCCTGAGCGAGCCGTCTGGCCCTTGCCGCCGCGTCCTGCCTGCTTGCCTTTACCTGAGCCAATGCCCCGGCCGACGCGCATGCGGTCCTTGGAGGAGCCCGGATTGTCGCGGAGTTCGTTGAGTTTCATGGCGCCCTCCTCACTTGCCGGCGTTGGCGTCAATGACGCGCACGAGATGGGCGACCTTGGCGATCATGCCGCGAACGGCGGGCGTATCCTCAACAGAGGAGCGTCGACCTATCTTGTTCAGACCGAGACCAATCAACGTACCGCGCTGCTGCGAGGGACGCCCGATGGCGCTTGAGGTCTGTTCAATCGTGATCATTGCTTTGGTGGTGTCCTGAGCCATGTCCACCTCCCTCAAGCGTCGACGTTATCGGCGTCAACGCCGGTGCGACGGGACTGAAGGGTCGAAACCTTCATGCTCCGGCGCGCTGCGACCGTACGCGGCGAATCTTCACGCTTCAGCGCGTCAAACGTGGCGCGGATCATGTTGTAGGGGTTCGAAGACCCCTGCGACTTGGCCACGACGTCGTGCATGCCGAGCGTCTCGAAAACAGCGCGCATCGGGCCGCCGGCGATGATGCCGGTACCTGCAGGCGCAGCACGCAAGATGACCTTGCCGGCGCCATGGCGACCGAACACGTCATGATGCAAGGTACGGCCTTCGCGCAGCGGCACGCGGATCAGCCCGCGCTTGGCGGCTTCCGTCGCCTTGCGGATGGCTTCCGGCACTTCGCGCGCCTTGCCGTGGCCGAAGCCGACGCGACCCTTCTGGTCGCCAACAACAACGAGGGCGGCGAAGCCGAAGCGACGTCCACCCTTCACAACCTTTGCGACGCGGTTGATGTGGACGAGCTTGTCCACGAACTCGCTGTCGCGATCATCTCGATCACGACGACCGCCTTCACCTTCTCTTGCCATATCTCTCTTCCGTCACTTGCGCGGAACCGCATAGCGGACCGCTCGCTGGGATTGCAAATGCGCCCGTGAACCGGGCGCATCTGGCTTAGAAGTTGAGCCCACCCTCGCGGGCGCCGTCTGCAAGCGCCTTGACGCGTCCATGGTACATGTAGGGGCCGCGATCAAACACGACGTCCTTGATGCCCTTTTCAGCAGCGCGCTTGGCGATCAAAATGCCTATCGTCTTCGCGGCGGCCACGTCGGCGCCCGTCTTGAGGGTCGAACGCTGATCCTTTTCCAACGAAGAAGCGGCCACCAGGGTGGCGCCCTTCTCGTCATCGATGATCTGCGCGTAGATCTGCTTGGACGACCGATGCACGGAAAGCCGGGGCTTTCCATACGCGCGGGCGCGGATCGAACGGCGCACGCGGGCCTTACGGCGACCGGCGGCCAGACTATTATGGGCCATTGTGCGCTCCTTACTTCTTCTTGCCTTCCTTGCGGAAGATGAATTCACCAGCATAACGCACGCCCTTGCCCTTATAGGGCTCAGGTCCGCGGAAGGCCCGGATCTCGGCTGCGATCTGACCGATCTGACGCTTGTCGATGCCCGCGATATTGATCTCGGTGGGCTTGGGCGTCACGATCGCGACCCCGTCAGGGATCGGATAATTGATGTCGTGGCTGTAGCCGAGCGACATCTGCAGATTCTTGCCAACAACCGCCGCCTTGTAGCCGACGCCCGTGATCTCGAGCTTGCGCTCAAAACCCTTGGACACGCCGAGGACGATGTTGCTGATCATAGCGCGCGAGGTGCCCCAAAGGGCGCGCGCGCGCTTGCTGTCGTTGCGGGGGTCGACCTTGATGGACCCGTCGTCGAGAACGACGGCGACATCTTCAGGAACGACAAACGAAAGTTCCCCTTTGGCGCCTTTGACGGCGACCTTCTGGCCATCAACCTTTGCGGTGACGCCAGCGGGAACAGGAACGGGTTTCTTACCGACACGTGACATTGATGTTCGCCTTCAGATCAGAAGACCCGGCAGAGCAGTTCGCCGCCCACGTTCTGCTCGCGTGCAGAATGGTCGGCCATAACGCCCTTCGGAGTCGATACGATGGTAATGCCGAGGCCATTGGCGACCCGCGGCATGGCGGCGACGGCGCTGTAAACGCGGCGTCCGGGCTTCGAGACACGCTCGATTTCCCGAATGACCGGCAGGCCCTCGTGGTATTTCAGTTCGATTTCGAACTCGGTGCGGCCGTTGCCAAAATCCGTGGTCGAATAACCGCGAATGTAGCCTTCGTCCCTGAGCACTTCGAGCACGTTGGCGCGCAGACGCGAACCAGGAGTCGAAACCTTGGTCTTGCGACGCATGCCCGCATTACGGATGCGGGTTAGCATATCGCCGAGAGGATCGTTCATGGCGCGCTCCTTACCAGCTCGACTTCGTGAGACCGGGGATCAGGCCCTGAGAGCCAAGATCACGGACGGCGATGCGCGACATCCGCATCTTACCGTAGAAAGCGCGCGGACGACCGGTCACTTCACAACGGTTGCGAACACGCACAGGCGAGGAATTGCGCGGCAATTGAGCGAGCTTCACGTTCGCCTCAAACCGGGCCACGACGTCCAGCGACATGTCGCTCGCCACAGCCTTGAGACGCTCGCGACGGGCGGCGAATTTCTTCACCAGCTTCATGCGGCGGTTGTTCTTTTCTATCGAACTCTTTTTTGCCATCTGTTTTACCTCTTGGTCCCGCGTCTGAGATCCAGTTTGCGACCGGATATCACTGCCGGAACGGGAAGTTGAAGGCGCGAAGCAACGCGCGCGCCTCGTCGTCGGTCTTGGCCGTGGTGCAAACGATCACGTCCATACCAAGCTGCGAATCAGCCTTGTCGTAGTCGATTTCAGGGAACACGAGATGCTCCTTGATACCCATCGCGAAATTTCCGCGACCGTCGAACGACTTGGGGCTGAGGCCGCGGAAGTCGCGAATACGCGGAAGCGCAATCGTGACAAAGCGGTCCAGAAATTCATACATACGTGTGCTGCGCAATGTCACCATGGCGCCGATCGGCATGTTCTCGCGCAGTTTGAAGGACGAAATCGCCTTCCGCGAGCGGGTGACAACCGGCTTCTGGCCGGCGATCAAAGCAAGGTCAGCGGCAGCCGACGTCACCTTTTTGGTGTCGTTGACGGCGTCGCCCACGCCCATGTTGAGCACGATCTTGGTGATCGTGGGCACCTCAAGCGCATTTTTGTAGCCGAACTGCTCGATCATCTGAGCGCGAACGACGTCCAGATAATGCTTGCGCATGCGCGGGGTATAACCCTCCGGCGTGCCAAGCGAATCAGCGGTGGCGAGAACGGCGGGAGCGGGCGCATCGCCGCGCTTCGTCTTCTCACCCTTGGCGGCCTTGGGGGCCTTGTCCTTTGAAGCCTCAGGCATCGATCAGGTCTCCGGAACGCTTGGCGAAACGAACCTTGCGGCCGTCTTCGAGAATCTTGAACCCGACGCGGGTCGGCTTGCCGTCCTTGGGGTCGATCAGAGACAGGTTGGACAAGTCGATCGGCGCCTCTTTCGAGATGATGCCGCCTTCCTGGGTCTGGGACTGCTTCTGGTGACGACGAACCATGTTGACGCCGCGTACGAGCGCGCGTCCTTCAGTCGGGTTCACCTTGACGACTTCGCCCGAGCGACCTTTATCGCGACCGGACAGGAGGACGACCTTGTCGCCCTTTTTGATTTTCGCGGCCAT
>CAMCUC010000082.1 GCA_945878875.1 Rhizobium sp. Q54 | reverse complement strand
ATCGTGTCCCTGCCGGAAGGCACGGAAATGGTGATGCCGGGCGACAACATTTCGATGGAAGTGGCGCTGATTGTGCCGATCGCCATGGAAGAAAAGCTGCGCTTCGCCATTCGTGAAGGCGGTCGCACCGTCGGCGCAGGCGTCGTCGCATCCATCATTGAGTAAGCGGAAACAGTTCGGCTGGTTCGGGCGTAGCCCGAGCCGGTCGTACAGGGGATAAGCTATGAACGGCCAAAACATCCGCATCCGCCTCAAGGCGTTCGATCACCGCATCCTTGATGCTTCGACGAAGGAAATCGTTTCCACGGCGAAGCGTACAGGCGCGCAGGTTCGCGGGCCTATCCCGCTGCCGACGCAGATCGAGAAGTTCACTGTGAACCGCTCGCCGCACGTCGACAAGAAGTCACGCGAGCAGTTCGAAATTCGCACCCACAAACGCGTGCTCGACATTGTCGATCCCACGCCGCAGACGGTGGATGCGCTCATGAAGCTTGATCTCGCCGCCGGCGTTGACGTCGAGATCAAGCTCTAAATTACGGTATCGGGCTCCTCTTCCTTGTAATGAGCCTTTAAGGACAAGAAACAATGCGGTCAGGCGTTATCGCACAGAAGGTCGGCATGACCCGCGTCTTCAACGACGCAGGGGAACAATTGCCGGTCACGGTTCTCAAGATGGACGGCTGTCAAGTCGTCGCTCATCGGACCAAAGAACAGAACGGTTACACGGCGCTGCAACTCGGCGTCGGCCGTGCCAAGCCCAAGAACGTCTCGAAGGCTGAGCGCGAGCGTTTCGCCCGCGCCAGCGTCGAGCCGAAAATGAAGCTTGCTGAATTCCGCGTCGGAGAAGACTCGGTTATTCCGGTGGGCGCAGAAATTCTCGCGGATCATTTCGTCGTCGGCCAGTTCGTCGACGTAACCGGCACATCGCTCGGTAAGGGCTTTGCCGGTCCGATGAAGCGCTGGAACTTCGGCGGTCTGCGCGCCACCCACGGCGTGTCCGTGTCCCATCGTTCGCACGGTTCGACCGGCGGCCGTCAGGACCCCGGAAAGACCTTCAAGAACAAGAAAATGGCCGGCCACATGGGCGTTGAGCGCGTTACCACGCTCAACCTCCGCGTCGTCCAGACTGATCCGGCCCGCGGACTGATCCTCGTTGAGGGTTCGGTTCCCGGTTTCGCCGGCGGCTGGATCACCGTGCGCGACGCCGTCAAGAAGGCGCTCCCCAAGGATGCGCCCCATCCCGGCAAGTTCCGCACCGCCGACAGCGCCGCTGTCGTCGTGGCCGAAGAAAACAAGGAGGGTTGAGCCGTGAAGATCGACATCACGTCACTCGACGGCGCATCAGCGGGCTCGATTGAGCTTAGCGACGATGTGTTTGGCCTTGAGCCCCGCGCGGATCTCATCACCCGCATGATCCGCTACCAGCTGGCCAAGCGCCGCGCCGGTACGCATGCCGTCAAGAACCGTGCGGACATCAACCGCACCGGCAAGAAAATGTACAAGCAGAAGGGCACAGGCGGTGCTCGTCACGGCTCGGCCCGCGTGCCGCAGTTCCGTGGCGGCGGTCGCGCCTTCGGCCCGCAAGTGCGCAGCCATGCGCATGACCTGCCCAAGAAGGTGCGCGCTCTCGCCCTCCGCCATGCTCTGTCCGCCAAAGTGCGCGACGGCGGCCTGGTGATCTGGGACGATGCTACCTTCGACCTTGGAAAGACCAAGGCGCTCAAGGCATCGTTCGAGAAGATCGGCCTCAAGTCGGCCCTCATCATCGACGGCTCCATGGTGCAGGAGACGTTTGCGCGCGCCGCTCGCAACATCCCACAGATTGACGTTTTGCCGATCGAAGGCATCAACGTTTACGACATTATTCGCCGCGAGAAGCTTGTGCTGACCAAGGCGGCCGTCGATGCGCTGGAGGCGCGATTCAAATGAGCCAGTCTGCACGGTTCGCCGACACGCGCCATTACGATGTCATCGTCGCTCCGGTCATCACCGAAAAAGCGACCATGGCGTCCGACCAGAACAAGGTCGTCTTCAAGGTGCGCAAGGACGCCACCAAGCCGCAGATCAAAGCGGCCGTGGAGCGTCTCTTCGACGTCAAGGTGGAAAGCGTGAACACGCTTATCCGCAAGGGCAAGACAAAGATTTTCCGCGGTACGCGCGGCACCCAGAGTGATGTCAAGAAAGCGGTTGTGACCCTCGCCGAGGGCCAGCGCATCGACGTCACGACGGGTCTGTAAGCGGGGATCGAGGACAGGATCATGGCGCTCAAAACATTCAAGCCGGTCACCCCGGGCCTCAGGCAGCTGGTCATCGTCGACCGCTCGCAGCTGTGGAAGGGCAAGCCCCACAAGCCGTTGACTGAAGGAAAGTCTTCAGCTGGCGGACGCAACAACACGGGTCGCATCACGGTGCGGTTCCGCGGCGGCGGTCACAAGCAGACCTATCGCATCATCGACTTCAAGCGTCGCAAGATGGACATGCCCGCGAAGGTGGAGCGGATCGAGTACGATCCCAACCGCACCGCGTTCATCGCTCTCATACGCTACGCTGACAATGAGCTTGCCTACATCATCGCTCCGCAGCGCCTTGGCGTTGGCGACGAGGTGATCGCCGGCCAGCAGGTTGACGTGAAGCCGGGCAATGCGATGCCTCTCGCGAACATGCCGGTGGGCACGATCGTGCACAACGTCGAGTTGAAGATCGGGAAGGGCGGGTCTCTGGCGCGTTCGGCCGGCTCTTACGCCCAGATCGTCGGTCGCGACCAGGGCTACGTGATCATGCGCCTTAACTCAGGCGAGCAGCGTCTTGTGCACGGTCAGTGCATGGGCACTGTGGGCGCGGTGTCAAACCCCGACCACATGAACACTTCGCTTGGCAAGGCCGGTCGTTCGCGCTGGCTCGGTCGCATGCCGCATAACCGCGGCGTCACGATGAACCCGGTTGACCATCCTCACGGCGGCGGCGAAGGCCGCACCTCGGGCGGTCGTCACCCGGTTACCCCGTGGGGCAAGCCGACCAAGGGCAAGAAAACCCGCAGCAACAAGTCGACAACGAAGTTCATCATTGCTTCGCGTCACGTTCGCAAGAAGAAGGGCTGATCCATGGCGCGTTCGATCTGGAAGGGCCCGTTCGTTGACGGCTACATGCTTAAGAAAGCAGATGCCGCGACCGCTTCGGGACGTAACGACGTAATCAAGATCTGGAGCCGTCGCTCCACGATCCTGCCGCAGTTCGTAGGCCTCACGTTTGGCGTCTACAACGGGCACAAGCATATTCCGGTGGCCGTCACCGAGGATATGATTAACCACAAGTTCGGCGAATTCTCCCCCACGCGCATCTTCCATGGTCACGCGGCGGACAAGAAAGCGAAGAGAGGCTGACGCGATGTCGAAGCCGAAAACCCCGCGCGCCCTTAAGGACAACGAGGCCAAGTGTGTTGCGCGCATGTTGCGCGTCAGCCCGCAGAAGCTGAATTTGTTGGCGCAGCTCATCCGCGGCAAGCCGGTCGAGACCGCTCTGGCGGATCTTGAATTCTCGCGCAAGCGTATTGCCGGGACCGTTAAGAAGGCGCTGGAAAGCGCCATCGCCAATGCGGAAAACAACCATTCTCTCGACGTCGACGATCTCGTCGTCGCCGAGGCGTTCGTGGGCAAGGCGCTTGTTATGAAGCGTTTCCACGCCCGCGCCCGCGGCCGCGCCGGCCGGGTTGAGAAGCCCTTCTCGAACCTGACGATTGTGGTTCGCGAAGTTCAGCCCGTAGCGAAGGCCTGAGGAGAAAACGATGGGTCAGAAAGTCAATCCGATCGGTTTGCGCCTTGGCATCAACCGCACGTGGGATTCACGCTGGTACGCCGCTCGCGGCGAGTACGGCAAGTTGCTTCATGAGGACATGCGCATCCGCGAAGTCCTGATGAAGGAGCTGAAGATGGCTGCGGTCTCGCGCATCATCATCGAGCGCCCGCACAAGAAGTGCCGCGTCACTATTTACTCGGCTCGTCCGGGCGTGGTGATCGGCAAGAAGGGCGCCGATATCGACAAGATTCGCAAGACGGTCGCCAAGCTCACCGATTCCGAGGTGGTCCTGAACATCGTTGAAGTGCGCAAGCCGGAAGTGGACGCCACGCTCGTGGCAGAATCCATTGCCCAGCAGCTTGAGCGTCGCGTCGCTTTCCGTCGCGCCATGAAGCGCGCCGTGCAATCGGCGATGCGTCTTGGCGCTCAGGGAATCCGGATCAATTGCTCCGGCCGTCTCGGCGGTGCTGAAATCGCGCGCCAGGAATGGTATCGCGAGGGTCGCGTTCCGCTGCATACTTTGCGCGCGGACATTGACTATGGCGTCGGCACAGCGCACACCGCGTACGGCACGTGTGGAATCAAGGTCTGGATCTTCAAAGGCGAGATCCTTGAGCATGATCCCATGGCGCAGGACAAGCGCATGAATGAACAAGACACAGGCGGCGGCGATCGTCGTCCGCGTCGTGAAGATCGTGACCGCGATAATCGTGGTCGTGGTCCGCGCGGTCGCGACGCAGCCTGACCCTGAACAGAACATCGAGAGTCTGAATCATGTTGCAACCAAAGCGGACGAAGTTCAGGAAGGCCTTCAAGGGCCGTATCCATGGAAACGCCAAAGGCGGCTTCGAGCTTAACTTCGGCCAGTTTGGCCTGAAGGCTATGGAACCGGAGCGCATCACTGCGCGCCAGATCGAAGCTGCACGTCGCGCGATGACCCGTCACATGAAGCGTGCCGGTCGTGTGTGGATCCGGATTTTTCCGGATGTGCCAGTGTCAAAGAAGCCCGTCGAAGTTCGAATGGGTAAAGGTAAGGGTGCTCCGGAATATTGGGCGGCTCGCGTCGCTCCCGGACGCATCATGTTCGAGATTGACGGCGTCACGCCGGAGCTTGCGCGTGAAGCGATGACTCTTGCGGCGGCGAAGCTGCCGATCAAGACTCGTTTCATTCAACGCATCGTGGAATGAGGACAGACGAGATGACTTCCAAGCAGCGCGTCTCGGATCTGCGCGTCATGACCGAGGATCAGCTTAAGGACGAAGTCCTGAAGTTGAAGAAGGAACAGTTTAACCTCCGTTTTCAGCGGGCCACCGGCCAGTTGGAGAACACTTCGCGCGTTCGCGTCGTTCGTCGGGACGTCGCTCGCGCCCTGACGCTCGCTGCTGCCAAGCGCGCAGAGAAGAAGTAAGGACCCGCAGATGCCAAAGCGTATTCTCCAGGGCGTCGTCGTCAGCGACAAGCAACAGAAGACCGTGGTCGTGCGCGTCGAGCGCCGTTTCACGCATCCGCTCTTGAAAAAGACGGTGCGTAGGACGAAACACTACCACGCTCATGACGAAGCGATGGCGCATAAAGTCGGCGCTCAGGTCTCAATCGAAGAGACAAGGCCGATTTCGAAACTAAAGCGCTGGACAGTGGTCGAAAAGTCCGCTTAATCCACGTTTCTATTTCATCGAGGGAGCGAGGATCGCTCCCTTCAGGCGAAGTCCGAAGCACTGACTTCGGAAACCGATCTGAAAAGGAAGGCGCGTTGCCATGATTCAGATGCAAACCAATCTCGACGTGGCGGATAATTCCGGCGCGCGCCGCGTTATGTGCATCAAGGTGCTCGGCGGTTCCAAGCGGCGTTATGCCGGCGTTGGCGATATCATCGTCGTTTCCATCAAAGAAGCCATCCCGCGCGGCCGCGTGAAGAAGGGCGACGTCATGAAGGCGGTCGTCGTTCGCACCGCCAAGGACATCAAGCGTCCCGACGGTTCCACGATCCGTTTTGACGGCAATGCGGCCGTGTTGATCAACAATCAGTCCGAGCCCATTGGCACCCGCATCTTCGGACCGGTTCCGCGCGAATTGCGCGCCAAGAACCACATGAAGATCATCTCGCTCGCGCCGGAGGTGTTGTAATGGCTGCGAAGATCAAAAAGGGCGACAAGGTCGTTCTGCTCGCCGGTCGCGACAAGGGTCGCTCGGGCGAAGTCATCAAGGTGATGCCGGATGAAAACCGCGCTCTCGTTCGCGGTCTCAACATGGTGCGTCGCCATCAGCGCCAGACGGCTAGCCAGGAAGGCGGGATCATCTCCAAGGAGGCTCCTGTCGATTTGTCGAACCTTGCGATCGCTGATCCCAAGGACGGCAAGGCTTCGCGCGTCGGTTTCAAGATTCTCGAAGACGGCCGCAAGGTCCGCTTCGCAAAGCGTTCCGGAGACCTGATCGATGCCTAAGGAGAAAGAAAAGGCCCCAAAGGCCAAGTCAAAGCGCGCGGAAGCGTCTGCTACC
>CAMCUC010000081.1 GCA_945878875.1 Rhizobium sp. Q54 | reverse complement strand
GATCAGCGGCGACGTGCGCGTAGCCGGGCAGGACGTCAACGCGTTGCAAGGGCGAGCTCTGGCCAATCATCGCGGCGGCGTAGCGTCAATGATCTTTCAGGATCCGATGCTGGCGCTCGATCCCGTCTACACAATCGGCGAACAGATTGCGGAGGCCGTGATGCGCCATGAGGGCGCGAGCCGCACGCAGGGCCGGGCACGCGCGCTCGACATGCTGACGCGTGTGCGCATTCCCTCGCCGGAGCGGCGGCTGAGCGCCTATCCGCATGAAATGTCGGGCGGCATGCGCCAACGCGCGATGATCGCGTTGGCGCTGGCGTGCAGGCCTAAACTGCTGCTGGCCGACGAGCCCACGACAGCGCTTGACGCCACGGTGCAGATTCAGATTTTGATATTGCTGCGCGAATTGCAGGCCGAGTTTGGCATGGGCATGATCTTCGTCACGCACGATATTGGCGTGGCCGTGGAAGTGTCGGATCGCATTGCGGTGATGTATGCGGGCCAGGTCGTTGAGACCGGCAGCGTACGCGACATCATCTCAAACCCGCAGCATCCCTATACGCGCGGATTGCTGGCGGCCAATCTGCACGGCGCGGTGAAGGGCGAGCGTTTGCAGGCAATACCGGGCGCTCCGCCTGCGCTTGAGACGGCGCCGAACAATTGTTCATTCGCGCCGCGATGCCTGGTGAAGCAGGAGTCTTGCGAGATTGCGCTGCCGCCCGACGTTATTCTGTCTCCGCAGCGCGCCGTGCGCTGCGTGCATGCGTCGCAAAGTGCCGCGGAAGTAATGCCCGCTTAACGAAACGTCTCGTCGAACGAATAGCCGGAGCCGCGTACGGTGCGGATCGGGTCTGGTTCGTTACCCCGGCTGAGCGCCTTGCGCAGGCGCCCGACATGGACGTCCACCGTGCGTTCATCGATCTCCGCTGATTGACCCCAGACGGCATCGAGCAATTGCGCACGCGAGAACACGCGCCCCGGTCGCTCTATCAAATGCTCCAGCAGGCGAAACTCGGTTGGCCCCAGATGTACGTCGCGCCCGGCGCGGCGCACGCGGCGGGTTTCGCGATCAAGCTCGATCTCGCCTTGCGCCAGTTTCGAGGCGATGCGCTCGGGCTTGGCGCGACGGAGCAAGGCGCGCACGCGGGCCATGAGTTCTGGCACGGAGAACGGCTTCACCACATAATCGTCGGCGCCGACGGAAAGCCCGCGCACCCGCTCGCTTTCTTCGCCGCGCGCCGTCAGCATGATGACCGGCAGCGTTCGCGTGGCCTCGCGCGCACGCAGACGCCGACAGAGTTCGACGCCTGCAACGCCGGGCAGCATCCAGTCCAGGATGACGAGATCAGGCGGGTTTTCCGCCAGCAAAATCTCTGCCTCGTCGCCGCGCGCCGTGCGCTCGACGCTATAGCCTTCCGACTTCAGATTGTACTCAAGCAAGACGCTTAAAGATTCTTCATCCTCGACGACCAGCACGCGTGGCGCGTTGGCTATGCTCATTACAATATCCTCACTTCACGCCTTTGGGACGCTCTGTCGGCATCGTCTCGCCGGTGCGCATATACTGGATCGTCTCGGCGATATTGGTTGCGTGATCGCCTACGCGCTCAAGGTTTTTCGAGCAGAACAACAAATGCGTGCAGAAGGTGATGTTGCGGGGGTCTTCCATCATGAAGGTGAGAAGATCGCGGAACACTGAATCCTCAAGCGCGTCAATTTCGGCGTCGCGACCCCAGACTGCGCGGGCGCGCTCGACGTCGCGCTGCGAATAGGCGTCGAGCACGTCTTTCATCTGCATGGAGGCGAGTTCGCCCATGTGTTTCAGGCCGACGATGGCGCGCGGCACGCGGGCGTCCGCTGCAATCTTGATGGTGCGCTTGGCGATGTTTTTGGCGAGATCCCCGGTGCGCTCCAGATCGCCGGCGATGTGGATGGCGCCGACCAGCTCGCGCAGGTCCACCGCCATCGGCTGGCGGCGGGCGATGGTGAGCACGGCCTGTTCTTCGATCTCGCGCTGAAGCGCATCAAGGCGCGGGTCGCTTTCAACCACCCGCCGCGCCAGTTCGACATCGAGACGCGTCAACGCCTCCATCGAATCCGCGAGCATCTTTTCAGCGATCCCGCCCATTTCCGCGATCTTGCGGTCTATGACTTCAAGCTCGGCGTCGTAGGCTTTGACTGTATGAACGGCCATAATTTTTCTCCCGCGTCAGCCGAAGCGTCCGGTGATGTAATCTTGCGTACGCTGCTGCGCCGGCGACGTGAACATGCGCGGCGTGTCGTCAAACTCGATCAATTCGCCCAGATACATGAAGGCAGTGCGATCCGAGACGCGCGCAGCCTGCTGCATGTTATGGGTGACAATGGCGATGGTGTAACGCGACTTCAATTCGTCGATCAGCTCCTCGATCTTCGCCGTGGAAATGGGATCAAGCGCCGAACAGGGTTCGTCGAACAGGATCACTTCCGGGCGAATGGCGACCGTGCGCGCAATGCAAAGCCGCTGCTGCTGACCGCCCGACAGCGAAAGACCGCTGGCGTCCAGCTTGTCTTTCACTTCGCCCCAAAGCGCTGCGCCTTTCAGCGCCGCCTCGACGCGGCCGTCCATCTCAGATTTGGAAATCTTTTCATACAGGCGCACGCCAAACGCGATGTTCTCGTAAATCGTCATCGGGAATGGCGTCGGCTTTTGGAACACCATGCCCACACGCGCCCGCAACAGATTGAGATCAACGCCTGGATCAAGAATGTTCTTGCCGTCGAGCAGCACTTGCCCAGTGGCGCGCTGGCCAGGATAAAGGTCATACATGCGGTTGAGCACGCGCAGCAGCGTGGACTTTCCGCAGCCAGAGGGGCCGATGAAGGCGGTGACCCGATTGGCCTCGAGCTTCAGGTTTACGTCCTTGAGCGCACGCGATTCGCCATAATAGAAATCGAGATTTTTGATCGACACTTTTGCATCGACGGCGCTAGCTGGCGGCAATGCGTCACTGGTCAGCGGATCCGTGGTCATCACGTCGGTCATTTTTGTGTCCTTTCCGCGCCGAGCACGCGGGCGACGATGTTAAGGGTGAGAACCGCCAGCGTAATGAGAAGCGCGCCGGTCCAGGCGAGCTGGCGCCAGGTCTCGTACGGGCTTTGTACGAAGGCGTTGATCGTCACCGGCAAATTGGCCATTGCCTTGCCCATGTTGACGCTCCAGAACTGGTTCGACAACGAGGTGAACAACAGCGGCGCCGTCTCGCCAGCCACGCGGGCGGTGGCAAGCAGCACGCCGGTGATGACGCCCGCGCGCGCCGCCCGCAGCGCAATGCGCTTGATGACGAGCGAGCGCGGCAGGCCCAAAGCCGAGGCCGCCTCGCGCAAGGTGTTTGGCACCAGTAGCAACATGTCTTCCGTGGTGCGCACCACAACCGGCACGACGATCACCGCAAGAGCCAGCGCGCCGGCATAGCCCGAGAACCCGCCCGTAGGCTTCACAACCGCCATATAGACAAACAGGCCGATGATGATGGAGGGCGCGCTGAGCAGAATGTCGTTGATGAAGCGCACAACGTCCGAGAGCTTCTCATAGCGGCCATACTCGGCGAGATAGACGCCCGCCAGCATGCCGAGAGGCGCGCCGATAGCAACTCCGAGCGATGTCATCGCTACGGAGCCGAAGATCGCATTGGCCAATCCGCCATCGGTTGTGCCCGGCGGCGGCGTCATCTTTGTGAAAACGTCCCACGACAGGCCCGCAACGCCGTTGGAGAACAGCGAGAACAGGATGAGCGCCAGCCAGATCAGCCCAAGCGCGGTGGCCGCGTAGCAGAGCACGCGAATAGAGAAATCGCGACGACGACGGGAAGCGTAAAGAGCGTTCATTTTCAGCCCCCCGCGCGACGTTCAAGGCGCCGCAACATCAAACGGGCTGCTGCCAGAACGAAAAAGGTGAGAACGAACAGCAGCAATCCGAGCAGGATCAGCGCCGATTGATGCACGCCGTCGCTTTCGGCGAACTCGCTGGCGATAGCCGCCGAGATCGTCGTGCCCGGCGCAAAGACCGAGCCGTTGATGCGGAACGAATTGCCGATGACGAACGTCACCGCCATCGTCTCGCCAAGCGCGCGCCCAAGCCCCAGCATCACGCCGCCGATCAGGCCGACGCGGGTATAGGGAATGACGACGTTCTTCATCACTTCCCACGTTGTGCAGCCAAGGCCGTAGGCGCTTTCCTTCAGCATCGGCGGCACGGTGGCGAACACGTCGCGCGCAATCGCGGTGATGAACGGCAACACCATGATCGCCAGCACCAGCGAAGCGTTGAAGAGGCTGAGATAGGAGGGCGGACCTGCAAAGATCGTCCCCAGCACCGGCACGCCTTCAAACAGCGAGATCATGGCGGGCTGGAAATGATTGGTCAGAAATGGGGCCAGAACGAAGAAGCCCCACATGCCGTAGATGATCGAGGGAATGCCCGCCAGCAACTCAATCGCCATGCCGATGGGGCGGCGAAGGGTGACGGGGCACAATTCGGTGAGGAAGATCGCGACGCCAATGCCCACCGGAGTGGCGATGGCCATGGCGATAAACGCAGTCAGCAGCGTGCCGTAAATCGGCCCCAGCGCGCCAAGGATCGGCTGCGGCTCAAGCTGCGGCGCCCAGCGGCTTGTCCACAAAAACTCTAACCCATAGGCCTGCATCGCCGGCCATGCGCCGGAGAACAGTGTGACGATGATGCCGCCCAGCAGCAGCAAAACGCCCATCGCCGCGCTGCGGGTGAGCCAATAGAAGGTGCGGTCTCCAAGCTTGAAGCTTGCAAGCGCACTGGCTCGCTGAGCCGTCTCCGCGCCTAAGGGCGCCTGTTTCATGGCGATGTCAGTCACGGGTCCCCCTTCGGGCGATAGTCTGGACTTCACGAACGGCTCCCGACGGGAAATGACGGAGCGGACTTAATCAGCCCGCTCCGCTTCTTATATTACTTGGTCTGGATTTCCTTGTCCCACGTCTGCTTGATGAGCTTGACGACCGAGTCGGGCATGGGGATGTAATCCAGATCCTCAGCCATCTTGTCGCCCTTCTCGAAAGCCCATGCGAAGAACTTCAGCGCTGCATTTGCCTGCGCCTTGTCCGCCGGATTGGCGTGCATCAGGATGAAGGTTCCCGCTGTGATCGGCCAGGACTGGTCACCGGGCTGGTTGGTGAGGATCACGCGATAGCCAGGAGCCTTGGCCCAATCGGCGTTGGCTGCCGCCGCCTGGAAGGTGGCGATCGTCGGCTGCAATGTCTTGCCAGCATTGTTGATGAGCGCCGTGTAGGTGAGCTTGCTCTGCTTGGCGTAGGCGTATTCCACATAACCGATGGAGTTCATCGTCTGGCCGACGTTGCCCGCCACGCCTTCATTGCCACGTGCGCCAACGCCCACGGGCCATTCAACGGCAGTGCCGGAGCCAGCCTTCGCCTTCCATTCTGCGCTGACCTCTGACAGGTAATTCGTCCACACGAACGTCGTGCCCGAACCGTCCGACCGACGAACGACGGTGATCGCGGCCTTGGGCAGGTTCAACTTCGGGTTCAGCTTCTTGATCGCCGCATCGTCCCAGGTCTTGATCTTGCCGAGATAAATATCGGCGACCGTCGGGCCGTCCAGCACCATTTCGCCGGACTTGACGCCGTCGACGTTGATAATGGCGACGAGCGCGCCCATGACCTGCGGCCATTGAACGAGACCGTCCTTCTTGAGCTGGTCGATGTTCAGCGGCGCATCAGTCGCGCCGAAAGCGACCGTCTTGGCCTGGATCTGCTTGATGCCAGCACCCGAGCCAATGGACTGATAATTCAGGCCAATGCCGGTCTCTTTCTTGTAGGCGTCAGCCCATTTCGAATAGATCGGGAAGGGGAAGGTCGCGCCAGCGCCTGTGATGTCGAGCGCGTTCGCCTGCGAGACCACGCCGAGGCCGGCGCCAAAAGCAGCGCCAGCGACGAGTGCGGTGCGGAAAAATTTGTTGAAGTTCATGTTACGCCTCTGCGTTTCTGCACGACCCGGTGGCCTGCGCTGTGGTTTTACGACTCCCGCGCGACACCTTTGTGACAGTCCAAATAATTGATTCTACTCAATAAATTTTTGGGCTCGCGAAGGCCGCGCTGCCGGAGGATTTGGGGACGGAAGGTCTTGGGAGGAACAAAACCTGGAAGGGACAAAACTTTGTCTCAATTAACCGCTTAATCTGCATAGGCTCAACCATAGCTTTAAGGGCGCAGTCTTGACGAACATCGCATCGACAATCTGCAATGATTTTCCCAATATGAGCTGGCGTTGATGGGCGGGCGCCGGGAAGCTGCGCTGATCGTCGACGTCGATGAGCAGTTCCGACGCGCATTAAGCAAATGCCTCACCAGCGAGTTTTGTTTCCGCGACCTTGTGGAGGCGGCATCCGTTGAGGCAGCGCTGGAGCTGCTTGGCGAGTGCGGGCCGTTCAGGATCGCGGTGTTTGATCTGTTTACGCTGGGAGAGGATAGCGCTGACAATTTGCGCAGCCTGCGTGCCTGTTTTCCCGACATGCCGATCGCCATCGTCTCCGCCTCCACGGCCAGACGCGACATTCTGGCTGCGCTTGAGGCAGGCGTGCACGGCTACATACCCAAAGCTGTCCGTCGTCAGAACATTTGGCTCAGATTGGGGCTTAGATTAGCGGAGTTTCGGCCTCATCATGGGGTTGATATTAAGCGGCGATCTTGCGGTGCTGCAAGCGTCGATGTTGGATAGTCTGGCGTTTGATCCTTTCGCGCTGTTTTA
>CAMCUC010000080.1 GCA_945878875.1 Rhizobium sp. Q54 | reverse complement strand
TGCGCGTGCTCGAAGGCCTGGCTGCGCGCACGCGCACGTCGATAGCGTTCACGTTTGCGCCGCGCACGCCAGCGCTGGCTGCGATGCATTGGGTCGGGCAATTTTTTCCGCGCAGCGACCGCTCACCGGCCATCGTGCCGTTTGCGCCGATCAAGCTGATGGAAGCCATTGAGGCTGAGCAGGTTCTGGCCGAGTGGCGAACCGCGCGCACGCAGCGCGTTTCAACCGGCTTCTACATTTCGCAAGCTCTGGAGATCACGCGCGCATGAGCAGCGTCAACAACATCATGGCGCGGGCGTGGACGCGGGTTGGCCCGCAATTCATGCCGTTTGCAGATGCGGCCTCAGCGGATTTGCCGCTGGGCCGTCTGCTGCGCCTGTCGTTGTTTCAGGTCTCGGTCGGCATGGCGATGGCGCTGATGGTTGGCACGCTCAACCGCGTGATGATCGTCGAGCTTGGCATCTCGGCCTGGATTGTGGCTGTTGCGGTTGCGTTGCCTCTGGTGTTTGCGCCGTTTCGCGCGTTGATCGGGTTCAAGTCCGATCATCATCGTTCTTATCTAGGCTGGCGCCGCGTTCCCTATTTGTGGTTTGGCACGCTGCTGCAATTTGGCGGCCTGTCGATCATGCCATTTGCTTTGCTGATTTTGTCAGGCGACACCACGGGGCCGTTGTGGATCGGCCATGTCGCGAGCGCGTTGTCGTTCCTGCTTGTTGGCGCGGGCATGCAGACGACGCAGACGGCGGGGCTGGCTTTGGCGACGGACCTTGCGCCAGTTGAGACGCGTCCGCGCGTTGTGGCGCTAATGTATGTGATGCTGCTGGTGGGCATGGTTGGCAGCGGGTTCATCTTCGGCCTGCTGCTGCGAGATTTCAACGAAGTGAAGCTCATTCAGGTGGTGCAGGGCGCGGCCTCTCTCACATTGGCTTTCAACATCGTCGCGCTATGGAAACAGGAAGCGCGCGATCCAAACCGCACGCGCCATGCGCAATACTCCCCTGCCTTCGGCGCCTCATGGCGGGCTTTCGCACGCACCGGTCGCGCCAAGCGGTTTCTGGTTGCTGTGTGTCTTGGCACCGCCGCTTTCAGCATGCAGGATATTGTGCTTGAGCCCTATGGCGCAGAGGTTCTCGGCCTCAGCGTAGCGGAAACAACGTCGCTCACCGTGTTGCTGGCGGGCGGCGCGCTGGCAGCTTACGCGCTTGCGGCGCGCATGCTTGCGGCGGGGCTCGATCCTTACCGGCTCGCAGGTTATGGTGCGCTGATGGGGCTTCCCGCGTTTGCCCTTGTCATCGCGTCCGGCCCGTTGAATGCACCGATTTTGTTTGGAATCGGCGTCGCGCTTGTGGGCTTTGGCGGCGGATTGTTCTCGGTTGCAACGCTCGTCGCCGCCATGGGCCTGGAGGAAAAGGGCTCGCATGGTCTGGCGCTTGGCGCTTGGGGCGCAGCGCACGCAACGGCTGCAGGCCTTGCAATGTCGTGTGGCGGATTGATCCGCGACGGCGTTGGCTCGCTTGCGCAAAGCGGGGCGCTTGGCCCTGTTCTGAACAATACATGGGCGGGCTACAGCGCCGTCTATCACATCGAAGTGGCGTTGCTGTTTGCAACGCTGATCGCCATTGGGCCTCTGGCGCGACTTGCGCGCAGAGACCGTTCGCAGGCCGGCCTTGGTCTTGCTGAAATACCACGTTGACTGTTGAAGGAGCATTGAGATGATCGGCTACAATATCGACCTGGCCTCCGTGCTTTTGTACGTTTTCTGGGCCTTTTTTGCAGGGCTTATCTGGTACCTGCATCGCGAGAACAAGCGCGAGGGCTATCCGCTCGTGTCGGATCGCGCGAACTCGTCGCTGGAGCTTGTGGGCTTCCCGGCGCCGCCGCCCTCCAAGACCTATCGCCTCGCTCATGGCGATGACGTTGTGCTGGCCGGGGGCCGTCCTGATCGTCGCCCCGTAGCCGCCATCCCCGTTGGCCCCGGCGCCGGCGCGCCGCTTGAGCCCACGGGCGATCCAATGCTGGACGGCGTCGGGCCCGCCGCCTACGCGGAGCGTTCCGATCATCCCGACATGACGCACGAGGGGCTTGTGAAAATCGTGCCGCTGCGCATAGCGGGCGATTTTTATCTGGCCTCGGAAGATCCCGATCCCCGCGGCATGATCGTCAAGGGCGCCGACGGCAAGATTGGCGGTACGGTCAAAGAAGTCTGGGTTGACCGCTCCGAGTATATCGCGCGCTATTTCGAGGTTGAAGTCGAAGGCGGGGCGACCGTTCTGCTGCCGTGGAATTTCGCGCGCATCGACGGCGGCAAGCGCGTCATCAAGGTGCAGGCTGTGTACGGCAAGCACTTCGCCGCTGCGCCAAAGCTCAAGAATCCGGATCAGGTGACGCTGTTAGAGGAAGACCGCATCTGCGGCTATTACGGCGGCGGCACGCTCTACGCTCATCCCTCTCGTCAGGAGCCGTTGCTATGAGCGACAGCGAATTCGAACCTGTTCCCGGTCTGCCCGAGCGTCTGCCTGCTGGCGAGTGCATGTTGTGGCAGGGTGCGCCGCACTGGCTGGGCCTCGCGCTGACCGCGTTTCGCCTGCGTGAGATTGCGATTTATTTCGCGCTGCTGATGGTCTGGCGCGGCGGCTCGATGCTCTATGAAGGCGCCTCCGTGATGCCGGCGCTCGATCATGCCATCGCAATTCTGCCGCTGGCTTTTGGCGCGATTGCAATCCTGCTCGTAATTGCGATCACGTCGGCGCGCACCACGGTTTACACGATCACGGATCGGCGGATCGTGATGCGCTTTGGCATGGCCCTGCCGCTCACCGTCAACATCCCCTTCACGCAGATTGACGCTGCGGCTGTGGGCCATCATCGCGGCGGGCTTGCCGACGGGCTTGGCGACATCACGCTGTCGCTTGGGGCTGGCGAGCGCATCGGCTATCTGATGATCTGGCCGCATGCGCGCCCGTGGCGGTATTCACGGCCCGAGCCGATGCTGCGCTCTCTTCCCAATCCCGACGGCGTTGCGGCGCTGCTGGCGGACGCTTTGGCGGCGCATGCAGGCGTCGCACAAACAGGCATGGCTCCCCGGCAGGTTCAGGCCCCCAGCGCAAAGCCGGTGCGCGAGCCTGATATGCACGGCGCGCCTGCGCCAATGGCTTCATAAGGTCGCGCCATGTCTGATCTTTTCGCAGAAAGCCCGTTTCCCCGCCGCGCCGTTCACGCCGGGCTGGCGCTTGTGGGCATGACGATCCTGTTCGCGGGTTTCGCGCGGATGACCGACATTGGCGTGACGCGGCTGGCGTATTCGCCTGCGATTGAATCGCAGCAGATGCGTTTTCTCGATAATCCCGAGGGCGGCGTGCGCGTGGAAAGCGCGGACGGGCGGGTGATCGCCTCGTTTGGAATCGGCGAAGGCGGCTTTTTGCGCGGCGTTCTGCGCGGGTTTGCGCGGGACCGGCGCTCACGCGACATGGGGTCGCAGGAGGCGTTTACCCTCACGCGCCATCAGGATGGGCGACTTTCTCTGGCTGATTCCGCCAGTGGACGCGTCGTAGAGCTTGACGCGTTCGGTCCAACCAATGCAGGCTTGTTTGGAAGACTTCTCATCGAGGGCAGAAGCTTTCGATAAGGGAGGGCTTTCATGAAACAGGAGGGTTCGATGATCGGCTCGCGCACCACGCGCAATATCCCCTGCATCGTCGAAATCGAGCAGACGCCCGACAGCCTGCACGCGCACGTGATGCTGGAGGGGTTTGATCCTGGCCCAGGCGACAAGGTGATCGTGCACGGCGCCCCGACGCAAATCCGTTTTGGCGAGCGCGGCACCTTCCATTGCCACGCAACGCTGATCCACGCCGGATTGTTTGCGCGCCAGACCACGCGCCTGTTGTCTTATCTGGAACTCACCGAACTTTATGAAATCGGCTTTTCCGCAGGGAGCGCATCATGATTGCGATGGAGGGCGGCGGCGCCGTCGGGAATGTGGCCACTGAGGCCGCGCTTGAAGAAACAATGCTGAGCCCGCGCTTCTACACGACCGATTGCGAGGCGATGGACCGGCTCGACGTCAGCCTTGTGAAGCCCGAATGGGACAAGCTGATGGCCGATCTGCGCGCGGACCTGAACAAGGGCCATTTCGTGCGCACCGATGAATTCGACATCGACATGATGCAGATGCCCGAAGGCCTGCGTCGCGAATTTGTGGATTTTCTTGTGAGTTCCCTCACCGCTGAATTTTCCGGCTGCGTGCTTTACGCCGAAATCAAGAAGAAGATCACCAACCCGGAAATTCGCGATCTGTTTGCGCTGATGGCGCGCGATGAATCGCGCCATGCCGGTTTCATCAACGAAGTGCTGAAAGACTTCAAGATTGGCGTGGACCTCAGCTTTCTGGCGCGGGCCAAGAAGTACACGTATTTTCAGCCCAAGTTCATCTTCTACGCGACGTATTTGTCGGAGAAGATCGGCTATGCGCGCTACATCACCATCTTCCGCCATATGGAGCGCCATCCCGACAAGCGCTTCCATCCGATTTTCAAATGGTTTGAAAAATGGTGCAACGACGAGTTCCGCCATGGCGAGGCGTTCGCGCTCATCATGCGCGGCAATCCGCATTTGTTGCAGGGCCGCAACAAGCTCTGGATTCGCTTCTTCCTGCTCGCCGTCTACGCCACAATGTACGTGCGCGACCATATGCGGCCTGAGCTTTACAAGGCGATTGGCATGGAGCCCGCGCTCTATGATCGCAAGGTGATCGCGATGTGTTCGGAAATCACCAAACAGGTGTTCCCGTTCACCATCGACACCGACAATGAGGCTTTGTGGCGCGGGTTCGAGCGTCTGCGCAAAATCGCGGACGCCTCGGAAGCTGCGCGCAAGCAGGGCGGGATCATGGGGCGCGTCAAGCGCATCGGCCTGTCGATTGCGGGCGCCGCCGCGTTCGTGCGCATTTATACGCTGCCTGTGCGCCATCATGACCTGCCAAAGCAGGTTTTGCTCGCGCCGGTCTGGTAGGAGAAGCATTTGAGCCAGTTCGGGCTTCCGCTGCTTTATGCGCTCTTCGTCTGGTGGTTCAGCACGGGGCTGATCCTCTATCTCGACGGATTGCCAAAGCGGACCTATCGCTGGACGATGTTGGGCGCGAGCGTTCTTGCTCTCGCGGGGCTTGCTGCGCTCTGGCTTGTGCGCGACGATTCCTCAAGCTTTGGCGCCTATGTCGCGTTCACCGCAGCGCTGGCGCTTTGGGGCTGGAACGAGACTGCGTTTCTCATCGGCGCCGTCACGGGGCCGCGTCGCACGGCGTGCCCGCCGCATCTGCAAGGCTGGCCGCGCTTTGTTGAGGCCGCCCGCATGATCTTGTGGCATGAGCTGGCGATAGCGGCGGGTTTCGCGCTGCTTGTTCTGGCTACATGGGGCGGAGCAAATCAGCTTGGGGCGCAGGTCTATCTGCTGCTCTGGGCGATGCGGCTGAGCGCGAAATTAAACATCTTCCTTGGCGTGCCCTATGCGCCGCTGTCGTTCCTGCCCGATCATCTGCGCTATCTGGCCAGCGGCTTTCGCACGCGCGCCATGAACCTGCTGTTTCCCGTCGTCGTCACGGCCTCGACGGCGCTTTGCGCGCTGCTGGTCGTCTGGGCTTTGGACGCAAGCGCAGGGGCGGCTACGGGCTACGCTCTGCTGGCGACGCTGCTTGCGCTCGCCATTCTTGAACACTGGTTTCTTGTTCTGCCGCTACCCTCCGAACGTCTGTGGGCGTGGGGCTTTCAGCCTCACGACGAGCATCGCGCAATCAAGGACGCGCCCGTCGTCGCAGTCGTGCCCACCTATGCTGAACTAAAAAGCAAGAGGAGCTAATCATGAATTATGACGCCTTCTTCCATGAGCAGCTCGACACTTTGCGACGTGAAGGCCGCTATCGCGTGTTCGCCGATCTGGAGCGCGCTGCAGGCTCGTTTCCCAAGGCGACGTACCATGGGCCGCACGGCGTGCGCGACGTCACCGTCTGGTGCTCCAACGATTATCTGGGCATGGGCCAGCATCCCAAAGTGCTCGCGGCCATGCATGATGCGATTGACAAGTCGGGCGCAGGCTCTGGCGGCACGCGCAACATTTCGGGCACCAGCCATCATCATGTGCTGCTGGAGCGCGAGCTTGCCGATCTGCACCACAAGGAATCCGCGCTGCTGTTCACGTCCGGTTACGTCTCGAACTGGGCGAGCCTTGGCACGCTGGCCGCTGGCCTGCCCAATTGCATCGTGATTTCGGACGAGGGCAACCACGCCTCGATGATTGAGGGCGTGCGCCATTCGCGTTCCGAAAAGCGCCTGTTCGCCCATAACGATCCGCGCGATCTTGAGCGCAGGCTTGAGGATCTCGATCCCGCACGCCCCAAGATCGTGATGTTTGAATCGGTCTATTCGATGGACGGCGACATCGCGCCCATCGCCGAATTGTGCGACGTGGCGGACGCGTATGGCGCCATGACCTATCTCGACGAAGTGCATGCGGTCGGCATGTATGGCCCGCGCGGCGGCGGCATCGCCGAGCGCGAAGGCCTGAGCCACAGGCTGACAGTGATCGAGGGCACGCTCGCCAAAGCCTACGGCGTGCTGGGCGGCTATATCGCGGCCTCCGAAGCCCTGTGCGATTACGTGCGCAGCTTCTCATCGGGCTTCATCTTCACGACCGCGCTGCCGCCGGCGCTTGCGGCGGGCGCCTGCGCGTCCGTCTCCCATCTCAAGCAATCGTCGGCCGAGCGCGCGCGCCATCAGGACCGCGTCGCGCGCCTTCGCGCAGGGCTGGACCGGCTGAACATTCCCCATCTGGATAATCCCAGCCACATCATTCCGGTGATGGTGCGCAATCCGGTGCAGTGCAAAGAAATCAGCGACCGTTTGATGGACGAGTTCGGCGTCTACATCCAGCCGATCAATTATCCCACCGTGCCGCGCGGCTCCGAGCGTTTGCGCATCACGCCTTCGCCGCTGCATAGCGACGCGGATATTGATTATCTGCTCGCATCCTTGAGCGAAGTCTGGGCCAGCGTTGGCGCGCGCGCCGACGCAAAGGTCGATCACAATCATCAGCTGACGCAATTGTGCCCGGTGGCCGGGCCGATGCAGCTTGATCCCGCCGATCTTGGCGTCACGTCTTGCCCGTGGGTTGGAGACGGCCCGGCGCCGGACGAGGCCGCGCAGAAGGCTAGCCCCGAGTCTGTTGTCAAAACGCCTGCCATCAAAGTGAGCGTGTGATGGGCGCTCCGCTCCGAATCGTTCTCGCGCAACCCCGCTCGCTTTGCGCCGGGGTTGTTCGCGCGATCGACATTGTGGAGCGGGCGCTGCAAAAATATGGCGCGCCGATCT
>CAMCUC010000079.1 GCA_945878875.1 Rhizobium sp. Q54 | reverse complement strand
CTGTCCGTCTCCGGATCGACTTTGCTGGCGTAGTGGGAAGTCATGCTGTTTGAGCGCGCATGTCCCAGCAGACGAGCTATGACAGCCTCCTCAACGCTGAGAGACGCCAACTTACTGGCAAAGGTATGACGCAAAGCGTGAAAGTCTCGCTTTGAGAACACCCCGTCAACCTCGATGACTTGGGGAAGACCTAACTTGATGCAGAGCTTTTGAAGCGATTGGGTTAGGCTTTGTGGCCGGATCGCCGTCTCTCGTGCGACGATCCTTAAGACAGCCTCCCGTGCCATGGCGTGGCATGGAATGCGACGCACAGAACTTTGGGTTTTCGCTTGCTCTTTTCGGACCACGATCTGGTCTTTGGCCTGATCATACACCAATCCGCAGACCTCCTGCCTTCGCATTCCAGAATAGGCGGCGAGTGTCACGGCGTCCTTGAGCCATTGAGCGGCTTCAGGAGCGGTCATGAGGCGGACCACCTCCTCATCCCTCCAAACGCCTTTGCGGACTGCCTGCTTGCCTGCGTCAATGCGGTGGTCTGAAAATACCTTTGGATCAAGGCCATGGAAATTGAGCAACGAGCGACCCGCAGCGATCAGGTTCTTCACCGCCTTCTCAGTGCGAGTCTCTGCGTAGCCTTGAAGAAACACTCTGAGACGCTCACGCGTCATTTCTTGCAAGCTGGGAAACTCTTTTCCGAGTTGCTTGAGAACCTTGGAATAGAGGGTTTTCGTCGAAGGCTTCAGATTGGCTCGCCGCAAGAAGTCATTGCTGGCGGATCCAGTGAGCGTTCGGCTGCCTGAGGCGATCTCATAATATTCTGCCGAGACTTGACCGTCGACAACGCCAAACAATTCCTCGGGCGCTTCCTCGCTGTACAAGTCCCCTGCTCTCTCCGAGGCCCACTCCTTCGCCTCATACGGCGAAAGCTCGCCTGAGAGCGCCCTATTTCGGATCGAGACGGCCTCGTTCATGAGATCGTCGTTCAGGTGTCGTCCCTTGGGAAGATTTCTGAGCCGGTCCCATTCCTTCTCCAACCGGGGTAGCCTTGCATCCCGCTTCTTGCGCGCAGCAACGATGTCTTCGGTGTTCAGCGTTTCACGGATGCGGGCATGGCCAAAAAGACGGCGCACGTCTTCGGGGACCCGCTTGACGAGCCACCACACTCGACCGCGTTTTTCGAGGTTGTAATTCACGATTTTCAAGACTCTGTTCCACAAAAAGTACCACAGCGAAAGCCTGACGGATACTGTTTATCAATGAAATCAGAGGTGAGTGTTGGTGGGGGAAGTAGGACTCGAACCTACGAAGGCTTAGCCAGCGGATTTACAGTCCGCCCCCTTTGCCGCTCGGGACATTCCCCCATAACGCCGCCTCTCAAAGAATACGCGGCGGGACCGCGCGTTCCGTCCGATGCGAGAGGCGCCGGATCAAAAAAGCCCGCCGCGAGGACGAGCTCTTGTGTGGCGCTTATGCGAACACGGGCGAACCATGTCAACCCAATTTTGTCATTTACGTGCGCCCGCGCAACGTGCCATGCAATCACCACACAGAAAGGCAGGCGCACGTGACCAGAAAACGGCCCATTCGGGAAGACAGCCCCGGCACTCCCCGCACTGAGGGACGCGGCGGCGAGCGCACACGCGCATCCGAGTTCGTTCCGCGCGCGCCCGAGCATATCCCGGATCGCAAGCCGTGGACGGACCGCAAACCTTCGGGAATCGCCTCCAGCGACGCTGCGCCAAAGAAAGGCGCGACTGGTCGGCCAGAGCCCTGGTTCAAGCAAAAGCGCGAACGTCAGGGCGGGCGGGAGCCGCTTGCGCGCACTGCGCCTGACATCACGCTCATATGGGGCTTCCACTCGGTCCGCGAGGCTCTGCGCGCCCGCAGGCGCAAGCTGGTGCGCCTGTGGGCGACGCAGCCCGCAGCCGACAAGCTGGCGCCCGAGATCGAAGCCAGCGAGATTGAAGTGAACGTCGTCGCACTCGACGAGATTGATCGCCGCGTCGCGTCAGATGCAGTTCATCAGGGCGTATTGCTGGAAGCGCGCGCGCTGCCTTTGGTCGATCTTGAAGACCTGCCCGCCAACGGCTTCCTGCTCGTGCTCGATCAGGTGACGGACCCCCACAACGTAGGCGCCATCCTGCGCACGGCGGCGGCGTTTGGCGTCACCGGCATCGTGACCACGGAGCGCCATTCGCCCGCCCATACCGGCGTGCTGGCCAAGGCGGCTTCGGGCGGTCTTGAGCATGTGCCGATCGCCAGCGTGGTCAATCTGGCGCGCGCACTGGAGAGCCTTGGCAAGATGGGCTATCTGCGTGTCGGCCTTGATTCGGACGGGCCGGAATCGCTGGAGGACACGGTGTTGTCGCACCCGCTGGCTCTGGTGCTGGGCGCCGAGGGCAAGGGCCTGCGCCGCCTCACGCGCGAGAATTGCGACGTCCTCGCGCGCATAGATTTGCCCGGCGCCGTGCGCAGCCTCAACGTGTCGAACGCCTGCGCCGTGGCGCTGACGATCACACGCATGAAGCTGGGCAAATCGGGTTAAGCGACTAACGCCAGCGCGATTGTTTGCGCGGCTCGGCCACGTAATAGGCGCCGCCGTCATGATAGGGCTGCACATCGGCGATGCTGGTGTGCGGCCGGTTGTAGATTACGCCCGCGCGATTTGAGGGAGCCACGGCGGGGGCTGCGTAATAATCTGCAGCGAGCGGCGCATATTGCTGGACATAATGCGGCGGCGTCTGAGCGACGCTATGCGGGCATGGCGCCGCACCTGGATGATGGCCCGACGCATAGGCCTGCGGCGCCGCGTAGATCGGCGCCTGCTGCTGCTGCCCAACCACCACCTTTACGTAAACCTTCGTCTGGGCGCTTGCGGGCGCCCCGAAAGCGAGCGCGGATGCACATGCGGCGACGCAAAAGGCGCCTGTTTTCAAAATAGACATGATGAACTCCTGAAACGCAAAACGCGCTTTGACTTTGCCTGACGACCCATACTGAAGCCTGAGCCGGGAAAAGTTGAGTCCCCTCCTGCGTAAATCCTTACAGATGTTTAACTTGGATACTTAATGCGGCGCGCCGCACGAACGCCAAACCCGAACAGACTCGGCGAGCGCACACTTGCAATAGCGCACACTTTCTGCACGCAAACCGGCCCGGCGCATGTTTGCGCCGGGGGATTTCCTAGAATGCGCCAAACGCGCGCATCACAGCGGGAATCGACAGCACGATCACGCCCGCCAGCCAGATCGTCAGCGAAGCGGGATCGCTGTGTGTGCGGCCTGTTGCGCGCTCAAACATCGCAGCGGGAATGCCAGCCAGAATAACGCTGGTGACGGACACAGTGAGCGATACGAAATAGAGCAGCAGGATCGGCGACGAGATGAAGAAGCCGGAGAACACCGCCGCCACGGGCGCGGCGAACAAATCAAACCACGGCGAAAAATGCGTGCCGTTCATGACGCTGGCCAGCGCAATGCCGAGCAGAAAACCGTCCTGCCGCAGCAATTCTTCGCGATTGTCGTCGGGCGCCTCGCCGATTGTCTTGCTCATAGGCTCAACCCCCGACCTTGGGCGCAAAGCCCAGCAAAATCGCTGCGATCAGCAGCACGATGCGCAGCACAAGCATCCAGAAAATCGCCAGCACCATCACCAGCCCATTGGGCACGACGGCGGGCGTGGCTGTGCGCACAAATTTCAAAATTGGATCGGTAACGCCGCGAAACGCGCGCCAGATTGTCTTGTCGCTGTCGTGCGGAAACAGAAGCGAAAGTATATAGCGACCGATCAGCGTATACATCGCCGCAGCGAGGATCATGTTGGGGATCTGGAATAACCAGAAGCTCGCGCCTTCGTTCATCAACTCATCCTGTTGCGTGGTCTCTGCGTCGTCAACCCGGTCAACAGGCCAACCAGTCAAGCCTGACGCGGAAAGCCCGCTGCGTAAAGAGCGCACAAAGAAAAAGGGCGGGAGAAACCTCCCGCCCCCCTGTTTTTGACGCGCCGGATCAGGCGGTCTTTTCTTCCATCATCGTCTTGCCGCGCGGCTTGCGGACTTCCTCGATGAAGCGCTGCATCTCTTCCGACGGAGGCTTCGTCATCAGCGACACGACGATCATCACGCCAAAGCCAACCGGCAGGCCAAAGATAGCTGCGGAGATGTTGTTGATGTTGAACCAACCCACCTTCGAGGCCATCGCATGCGCGCCGGTCACCCAGCCTTGCATGGCGTCGGGAGCCGCCATCGTCTTGACGAGATCGACCACAGGAGCGCCCGTGATCGGGTTCAGCAGCGAGGACATGCCGAAGTACGCCACGCCATAGCCGGGGAAGTAACGCGACAGCAGCAGATAGCCGAGCGTCACAACGAAGCCCGCGATCATGCCCGCAACCGCGCCCTGCGAGGTGGTGCGCTTCCACCAAACACCCAGAACAAGCGCCGGGAACAGACCGCCAGCCGCGAGGCTGAACGCCCATGCCACCATCGCCAGAATGTCCGCCGGTCGCTGCGAGGCTGTCCACGCTGCGAGCAGACCCACTATCACAAGGAAGACGCGGGAGACATAGAGACGACGCTTGGTCGACGCGTTCGGGTCCACCATCTTGTAATAGACGTCGTGGCTGAGCGCGTTTGCAATCGCCAGCAGCAAGCCGTCGGCTGTTGACAGAGCAGCCGCAAGACCGCCAGCGGCGACGAGGCCCGCGATGACATAAGGCATACCGCCGATTTCAGGCGTCGCGATGACGACCACGTCGGTGTTGATGCCGAAGTCTTGCAGACGAACAACGCCAGCATGGCCCGCAAGCGCGCCGCACGCGGTCTTCACCGCATCAACGGACGCAGCAGCCTTGCCGCAGATGTTCACGAGACCGAGCTTGCCGTAGGTGTAAACCCATTGCGGCAGGTCCGCGATGTTCTTGCCGATCAGGGTCTGGTAGACCTCAAGCTTCGAGAACGCCGCGTAAGCGGGAGCCGTGAAGTAGAGCAGGAAGATGAACAGCAGCGACCAGGCCACCGATACGCGGGCCTCACGCACGCTGGGCGTGGTGAAATAGCGCATCAGCACGTGCGGCAAGGAAGCCGTACCCACCATCAGGCAAAGGATCAGCGCGAAGAAGTTCGCCGGCGAATAGCTGGTGAACGGCGTCACGTGCGCCTTGGCTGCGACAAACGCTTCCGTAGCGAGCCCGCTCTTCACAAAACCCTGCTCAAGAGCGGTGATCTGCTCAAGCGCAATGCCGTAGGTCAGCTGCGGAATCGGCAGGCCGAACTTCGTAGCGGAGAGGATAATCACCGGGATCAGGTAGGCGACGATGAGCACGATATATTGCGCCACCTGCGTCCACGTCACCGCGCGCATACCGCCGAGCATCGAGCACACAAGAATGCCCGCGAGGCCTGCGTAAACCGCGACCGTAAAGTCGAGGCCGAGGAAGCGTTGGGCGATAAGCCCCGTGCCGAAGATCTGCGCCACAACATAAGTGAAGGAGCAGGCCAGCAGCACGATCACGCCCATCATGCGCGCCGCGTTGCCACCATAACGGGCGGCGAGGAAGTCAGGCACCGTGTAGCAGCCAAACTTGCGCAGGAACGGAGCGATCAGCACCGCCACCAGCACGTAGCCGCCGGTCCAGCCGAGCACGAAGGCCAGACCATCATAACCCAGCAGGAACAACGTTCCCGCCATGCCGATGAAGGAGGCCGCCGACATCCAGTCAGCGCCGGTCGCCATGCCATTGTAGAACGCGGGAACCTTGCGGCCCGCCACGTAATACTCAGACACCTGCATCGTGCGCGAGATGATGCCGATGAAGGCGTAAACGAGAATCGTGAAACCGACGAACATGTAACCAAGAATCTGGTTAGGCACGCCCAGCTGTTCGAGAATGGCGATAAGCACGATGAAGGCAAAGAACCCGCCCGTATAGATGGCGTAGATCTTGCCCAGATTGGAGGTGAAATCACCCCCGCCCGATGATTGCGATTCTGTTGACATCAAAACTCTCCCTAATCGTCTTCTGCGACGCCGCACTCATGGTCAATGTTGTCCTGCGCCTTGGCGAACCAGAACAGCATCGCCACGAAAACGACGAGAGAGCCCTGCGAAGCCATGTAGAACCCCAGCGGGAAGCCGGCGATCGTGATGGCGTTCAATTGACTGACGAACATGTGAATAACGAATGCGAAAAACACCCATAGGCCCATCATGATCTTCATGAGCCGTGTGGTTTTTTCCCAATGCAGATTACCGCTGTCCTCGGACATATAATCTCTCCGTTCCCTGACGCGGCGGCGAGCCCCCAAAAGGCCTGCCCCGAACCCCTACTGCGAATCGAACCCTTGGCGTCTTCAGCGCCAGAGCAAAAACAGCCTAAGTAAGGACGTCCCCGGGGAGTAGGCCGACTTTAGTCCAACCCGCAGCCCGATCTAAGCCCGATCAACACCCATACAAACACGGCGGAACGGCTAAAGACCCTGGAATGCTTATGCCGCAGCGCCAAACGTGGCCCAAGCCACAGGCAGATGCTGCGACGCACAAGCGCAGGGCCAGGCTAAAAGATCGCGCACCTATCAAAAAATAGATCAAGAACAACCGAAATCAGCCCGCCCCTTGCGCAAGCCCGCCCGGGCTGATAGCTCAAAAGCCGCGCCAAACAAATGACAAGCGCACGCCGGCTTAGCTCAGTTGGTAGAGCAACTGATTTGTAATCAGTAGGTCATCCGTTCGAATCGGATAGTCGGCACCAATAAAATCAATGGGTTGAGATATAGTGATCGAGCTCTTCTGTCAGAGCCACCTACTTCGGGCTTCATACGGGCTTCAGTCTCGGCGCGACACCGATAATACCCTGCATGCGGTCCATAAGCCGCGTCCAACCAACGCTGACGACGTTGTTCGCAAAATGCGCGCAAGGGCCAATCCAACTCATAGATGACCGCCACAATGGCCCGTTCAAGCCTGATTTCGGCGTGTGGGTCCGAGCTGTTTAATGTGGACAATAAATCGAGGCTATTTCCGAAAACCGGTCGCGCGCGCGCTCATGGGGTATAAAAATCACCGCTTAGCGGCAGCAAACGCCCAAAACCTTAAACGGAGCCTTGTTCGCTCAATAAAGCGCCGACGCATTTAGGCCGCTATTCAGGTTTTCCGATGTGCTCTAAGCTATTTTCTGAACCTGACACGGTGCCATCGCCAGCATGCCTCAGTCGCCCCCCCTCAAAGCTGCTTTCGGTCTTGCCGCCATTCTTGGTGGGTTTGCTTTGTGTACGAGTGCATATGCTCAGAGCGGTTTTCGCCGCAGCGACCCACCGTAGCGTCAATGAAGGCGCCAGCGTCTTAATGTGTTTTCCGCATACCGGTCGCGCGCGCGTAAGGTGTCGAGAAACGTCCGCATTTCGGCACATACTCGGCCTCAATTACTTCTTGAGGCCTGCGGC
>CAMCUC010000078.1 GCA_945878875.1 Rhizobium sp. Q54 | reverse complement strand
TGATGACCGCAGCCGCCTTCCTTGAGAAGACCCCCAAGCCAACCGAAGCCCAGATGAAAGAAGCGTTGTCGGGGATCAAGTGCCGGTGCGGTACGCACATGGCGATTTTGCGCGCTGTCATGCGCGTCGCGCAGGCTTGAGGGAGGTTTTCATGAATCATCAGATCAATCGCCGTAACCTTCTCGTGGGCGCCGGCGCGCTCACCGTTTCCGTCCTCCTGCCCGGCGTCAAGGCGCAGGCGTTCGTGCCCACCGCTGGCGTGTCGCTACGGCCCGTGCTCGATCCGCGCCGTCTGGCGTCCTACATCTCCGTCAATTCCGACGGCACCGTGACCGCCTGGTTAGGCCAGCCCGACATGGGACAGGGCACGGACGTTGGCGTGGCGCAGATGGTCGCTGAAGAACTGGATATGCGCGTCGAGCGCGTGAAGGTGGACTTCTACGACACGACAACCTGCCTCAATCAGGGCGGCGCTTCTGGCTCCTTTGGCGTCAGCGACCACGGCAAGGCGCTCGCCAATGCGGCCGCCGAAGCCCGGTTCGTGCTCGTGAATTTGGCCTCAAAGCACCTTGGCGTGCCGGTTGATGCGCTCACCGTCAACGACGGCGTGATTTCGGCCAAGAGCGACCCGAAGAAGCAAGTCAGCTACGGCGAGCTGATCGGCGGCCGCTGGTTCGACGAAGAAGTCGAATGGAACGGCGTGAAGGGCAATTTTCTTGACCTCAAATCCATTCGCGGCAAGCGTAAATCCCCCAGCGAATACAAGGTCTACGGAACCACGCCGCCGCGTCGCGACGTGCCGGTGATCATGCTGGCGACTGAAGATTACGTCGTCGACGTCAAGGTTCCGGGCATGCTGCATGGGCGCACGATCCTGCCGCCAATTGCGGGCTCCGTGCCGGTCAAGATCGACAAGGATTCGGTCAAGCACATCCCCGGCGTTCAAATCGTCCACGAGAAGGGCTTCCTGGGCATCGTCGCCCCGCGCGAATGGGATGCGGTGAAGGCGGCCCGCGACCTCAAGGTCACATGGTCCGACGTCAAGGCGCCGTTCTTTGACCACAAGGATCTCTACAAACACATCCGCAGCGCGCCCGTGATTAAAAACGGCGGGCTGAAGAGCAATGCCGATCCGGCGAAAATGGAAGAGGCCTTCAAGGGCGCGGCCAAGGTGATCGAGGCCACCTATGAATATCCGTTCCAGTCTCACGCCTGCATGGGGCCTGGTTGCTCCGTGGTCGATTACCAGCCCAACGGCATGTCGCGCGTTTGGACGGGCTCGCAAAAGCCTCATTATGCGGCCGACGGCGTTGCAGCCGTTCTGGGCGTGAAGCCGGAAAAGATGCAAGGCACTTGGGTGCGCGGACCCGGCTCCTATGGACGCGGCGACGCTGGCGACGCAGCCAACGCAGCGGCAATCCTGTCGAAGGCGGTCGGCAAGCCCGTGCGCTATCAGGCGCAGCGCCATGAAGCCCATGGCTGGGATCCCAAAGGCCCGGCTTCGATCCACACGATCCGCGCCGGCGTGGACAAGAGCGGCAAGGTCGTCGCGTGGAGCTTCAACTCCAAGGGCTTCGACCGTCTGGACGTGGCCTCCAATGAGAGCAAGCCGCAGGACAATCTGTTCAGCCAGCTTACGGGGGTGAAGCCCAAGCCTGAACTGACCTACGGCTCGCCGCAGGAATCCTACACATTCCCGGCCAAGCAACTCACCTGGGAGGTGATTCCGCCGCTGCTGGAATCGGGCTCGCCATTGCGGACATCGCATCTGCGCGATCCGCTTGGTCCCGACATCCATTTCGCCAGCGAAAGCTTCATCGATGAAGTGGCGTTCAGCGTCGGGATGGACCCAGTCGAGTTCCGCATGCAGAACATCGGCAACGAGCGCGACAGGGACCTGATCAAGGCTGTCTCTGAAAAGGCTGGTTGGGAAAAGCACACGAAGGCGCGCAAGCAAAGGCGCGGCGACATTGCAATCGGCCATGGCGTCGCCTATGCGCTGCGTGGTCCGACGCGCGTCGCCATCTTCGCCGAAGTCGAAGTAAACATGAAGACCGGCAAGGTCTGGGGCAAGCGCTTCGTCGTCGCGCATGATTGCGGCGTCGTCATCAACCCGGACCTGCTGAAGCTCACGATTGAGGGCAACATCGTTCAGGGCCTGAGCCGCGCCCTGATGGAGGAGACGACGTTCGACAAGAACAACGTCACCAGCACGGATTGGGAGAGCTATCCCATTCTGGACATGATGGAGCGTCCGCAATCGGTCGAGATCGTGTTGATCAATCGCCAGAACATTGCGCCCTCGGGCGCTGGCGAAGGGTCGATGCGTCCCGTCACCGCTGCGGTCGGCAACGCCATCTATGACGCAACCGGCATCCGCATGCGTCAGGCGCCGTTCACGCCCGACCGCCTGCGCGCGTCTGGTCTCGTCTGATAAAGACTCAAACTAACCTTCAAGGCGCGCCCCAACAGGTGCGCCTTTTTTGCATCTGGACTGCACGCGGTCCAGATGCAGGCCCTTCGTCTGGCTCAAATTTCCTCGCATCGTCTCTTCTCGGCCCCGCGCGAACGCGGTAGTTTGGGGTACGCTCAGGCGGATTCGCGTTTGGGCCGTTCATCGGGGGGTGAACACGGGAGATCGGCGTGATGCATCGCTTGTTCCATTTCCTCCTTCCAACAGCCGCCATTTTCGCGCTGGCGCTTCCAGATGCTGCGGTCGCAGGCAATCGTCCGGCGCAAGCGTGCCGCCCCATCGCAGACATTCCCGGCACGCATGGCTTGTGGCTTGGTCATTTTACCGGCGGGCGCAAAATTCCTCAGTATCGCGTTGTGGAATGGCGCGACGATTACGCGTGCTTTACGTCTGCGGCCGAGTGTGCCGCCTGGCGTCGCGATCTGCTGCGCGCGTATGGCGACGTCGAGGGCCATGGCACATGTCTGCCGTTGCGCGCTGGCGGCGTGGCGACCTATGTGGCACCCGTGGTGTATGAGAGAACCGTCACAAGCCGCTATTAAACCGGGGATATCATGAGCGCTTACGAGACCATACTTGTGGAGGCAGGCGACGGCGTGGGCCTCATCACGCTCAACCGTGCGCAAGCCTTGAACGCGCTCAACACGCAGATGATGCGCGACGTGATCGCCGCGCTGAACGCCTTTGATTCCGACCCCGAGATCGGCGCCATCGTGATCACCGGCTCGCAAAAAGCCTTTGCCGCGGGTGCCGACATCAAAGAAATGCAGCACCTCTCGTTTGAGGAGATTTACGCAGCCGACGGCTTTGCCGGCTGGGAGGCGATGGGCCGCATCCGCAAGCCCATTATCGCCGCCGTAGCGGGCTTTGCGCTGGGCGGCGGGTGCGAGCTGGCGATGATGTGCGACATGATTATCGCCGCCGAAAACGCGCAGTTTGGCCAGCCGGAAATCACGCTCGGCATTATTCCGGGCATCGGCGGTACGCAGCGCCTTGCGCGCGCCATCGGCAAGGGCAAGGCGATGGACATGTGCCTGACCGGTCGCCGCATGGGGGCGGAAGAGGCCGAGCGCGCCGGGCTTGCAGCGCGCGTAGTCCCCAACGAGACGCTGATGGACGAAGCGATGGAAGCCGCCCGCACGATAGCCGCCATGCCGCGCGCCGCCGTGCTGATGGCCAAGGAGTGCGTGAACCGCGCCGGAGAATTGGCGCTGTCGGAAGGCGTGCGCTTCGAGCGTCGCGCGTTTCATTCGCTGTTTGCCACGCACGACCAGAAGGAAGGGATGAGCGCCTTCGTGGAAAAGCGAAAGCCCGCGTTCAGGGGGAAATAGGGCGGGCGACTGAAACAGCGGTCCGCAGGCGCGCGCTTTTCCGCGCTGTTGCACTTCGCCTGCAACAGGGCGTAGTTTACCAGACGAGAAAATACAGGGAGATTCCACTATGTCCGGCGAGCAGCCGCGCGTCGGCTTTAGCGCGCTTTACCGAGTGTTTTTCTGGATCGGCCTGTTCAGCTTTGGCGGCGGCCTGTTGCCGTGGATACAACGCGAAATCGTGACCCTGCGCGGCTGGATGAAGGATGAGGAGTTTCTGCCCGGCGTCGCGCTGGCGCAAATCCTTCCCGGCGTTAATTCAACCAACCTTGCCGTGTTCGTAGGCCAGCGCCTGCGCGGGGCGCCGGGGTCAGTTGTCGCCGTTATCGGCATGCTCACGGGGCCGTTCCTCGTGATGCTGGTTGCAGCTGTCACGTATCAATATGTTCTGGGCGCGCCCGCCATTCAGGCGGCGATGGCTGGAGCGGCGGCTGGCGCCATCGGCATGATGCTCAATATGGGCGTGGCGGCGGTGCGCAGCGCCAGTCGCGGCGTGGCTGCGATTCTCGTGATGATTGCAGTGTTCGTGGCGGTGGGCGTGATGCGCTGGTCGCTGATTCCAGTTGTGCTGGTGGCTATTCCCGTCAGCGTGGCGCTTGCCTGGCCGCGAGGAGCGCGCGATGCGGGATGATCCGCTGCTGGGTCTGATCGTGGTGCTGGCGCCGCTGTCCATCGCCTCGATCGGCGGGGCCAGCGCGATCTATGCGCCGCTGCAATATGAAGCGGTGGAGGTGCGGCACTGGGTGACGGGCGCGCAATGCCTCGATCTGTTCGCGATTTCGCGCTTCATCCCCGGCCCAAGCTCGATCCTTGGCGCGTTGATCGGCTTCAACATAGCGGGCCTTCTTGGGGCGCTGGTGGCGATGGTCGCGCTTTATCTGCCCTCGTCGGCGCTCTGCTACGCGGTCGGCGCAGTATGGGACCGCCATCGCGGAAAGCCCTGGCACACAGCGCTTGAACAGGGGCTGGCGCCAATCGCCGCCGGCCTCATCATGGCCGGCGTGCTGTCGCTCTACCGCATATCAGGGGGCGATATGCTGACCGGCGCCGTGATCCTTGGCTCCGCAGGCGCGCTGGCGTGGAAGCGCAAGTTGCACCCGTTCATCCTGCTGGCGGGCGGGGCGATTGCGTTCGAGCTGGCGTGGCTGGTGCGTTAGGCTTGACGCTTAGCTGACGCGGAAGACGCCTTTGATGCAGGCGTGATTGCGGACGCAAATCTGGATATGGGACTTCGTGTAAAACGCGCTTTCTGGATAGAGGGGATCGCCTTCACGGTACATGCCACGAAGAGAATCCGCTTGATCCTGACCTTGTTCTTTCTGCATCTCGTGCAGCATGATGACGACTGCGCAATCGAGCCGCTTCAAGAGCAGATCTTTCCCGCCTGAATTCTTCGGCATGGGTTTCTTGTGCAGTTTGAGGCTGCTTTTGAGTTTAATGTGAGCTTCTTTGAGCGCCAGAATGCTCGTCTCACTCAATGTGTCGATGCAATTCCCAAGCGTCAGCGCTGCGCCTATGACGAAGGGCTCCTTGATGCGTCCCCGGCTTTTCTGCTCTTTAGCGAACGAAAGCGCTCGATCAGGATTAGCTTCCCAGAAATAGACGCCCGGCCCAAGCCAGTCGAAGTTATTGTTGCTCTCGACGAACGGCTCACCGTTCAAAATACGGTTTCCTACACTCTTGTCGCAGCCGTGATAGCCAAGAACGATGTTTGGATTTAGAGAATGGTGGGCCAAAATCGCCCTCTTTTGATTAAACGAAAATGTCTATTACGATTAAAATTTCAGGTGCGCTTTTTGCTGCGCTTTGGCTCGCCCCGCAGCGGCTCGGCGATTTGCCCTTTGGTGTTGATGATGCCGATCCGGAGCAGCAGGCTTGTGGCTTGCTCAGGCGTAAACTTTGCGGCCCGCTTCGCGTTCTTCTTTAAGGCCTTCAATTGTTCCGGCGTGAAAGACATGAACGCAGCTCCTCGGCTCGCACTTAATCACCGCTAGTTTAGCTGAAGCGCGAGCCGATTTCCAGTGCGCCTTCACCCCCTCGGCAAGTTCGTCGCCGTCTGGCCAAACAGCACCTTCTTGTCTTCCTCGGTCATGTTCGCGCTCTCTCGCATGGGCTCGCCTTTGGCATAGGCCGCGATCACGGCGGGGCGGGCGCGCATGGCGTCGAACCAGCGTTTCACATGCGGGAAGTCTTCCAGCTTCTGGCTTTGCTTGTCGTGGCTGACGACCCACGGATAGCTCGCCATGTCGGCGATGGAATAGGCGCCTGCCACCCATTCGTTATTGGCGAGCTGGCGATCCAGCACGCCATAGAGGCGGTTGGTTTCCTTCACATAGCGGTCAATCGCGTAGGGGATTTTTTCCGGCGCATATTGCGAGAAATGATGGTTCTGGCCTGCCATCGGGCCAAGGCCGCCCATCTGCCAGAACAGCCATTCCAGCGTCTTCATGCGCAAGCGCAAATCAGCGCTCAGAAACTTGCCGGTCTTCTCGGCCAGATAAACAAGGATCGCGCCCGATTCAAAAACGCTGATCGGCTCGCCGCCGTCGGCTGGCGCATGGTCGAGAATCGCTGGCATGCGATTGTTGGGCGCGATCTTGAGAAACTCCGGCCGGAATTGCTCGCCCTTGCCGATGTTCACGGGGAAGAAGCGGTAATCAAGGCCCGCTTCCTCAAGGAAGATCGAGACTTTGTGTCCGTTTGGCGTGGGCCAGAAATGCAGGTCGATCATAAGCTGCGCCTTTTCAAGATGAAGCGCGATCATGCTGAGATGCAGCGGGTTCTGCAAGCTCTGCGTGTTACAAATCCAGCGGCCAGATTTCTTCCGCGCTCACCACGCGCGGCGAGAAATGCTGCTCGTGGACATAGCGCCCCACGGCCTCCAGCGCCGGGCGGTTCGCCTTCATGCCATAGGCCCAGAAATCCTTGCCGAATACGCGCCATGCTTCTTCCACATGGTCGATCAGCCACGGCAGGCCAAGGCGCAAAGCGTCGGTGTCCCACAGGCCTTCCAGCGCTATGTCACGCGATTCGCAAAACGCCTGATACAGGCTGGCTGGAACCCACGGATGTTCGCGCACAACGTCCTGGCGCAGCGCAATCGTGTGCATGATCGGGAAAATGCCGGTGCGCTTGTAATAGTCTTTTTCGGTCGCCTTGAAGTCGGGGAACAGCCGCTCGATTCCAACCCATTCGTCGGCGAACAATTTGGGAATGTAGATCGAGAGCAGCGCGTCGAGCCGTTCCTCCACCATCATGCGCTCCAGCGTGTCGCCTTCGGGCACGAAGTCGAGCCGGATTTCGGGCGGCAGATCGAGCGGGATCAGCGGGGCTTCAGTGGGCTTGGTGAGACCGCCCATGAACCAGTGCATGTCGCGCGCCTCAATGCCGTACTCGTCCTTCAGCATGCCGCGCATAAAGGTGACTGCGGTGGAGGAATATTGCGTGGTGCCGACGCGCTTGCCCTTCAAGTCCTGCGGCGAGCGAATGCCCGCGCCCTTGCGCACATAGATGCAGCTGTGGCGGAAGAACTTCGACAACGCCACGGGGATCGCGACAAACGGACATTCCCCGCGCCCGATCAGCGAGGCGTAGGACGCCAGCGAAAGCTCTGAGGCGTGGAATTCCTGTTTTTCCAGCATGCGCGGAAACATCTGGCGCGGGCGCAGAACCTCTACCTTCAGGTCAATGCCCTTTGGCTTCACGAGTCCGTCGATCAGGGGCCGCGTGCGATCATAGTCCCAGCAAGCCAGGGTGAGGGGAAGGTCGGCCATGTGTCCTCTGGATGTGTGTTCGAAGACCCCTCATCCGTCGCGCTTTGCGCGCCACCTTCTCCCCTTGCGGGAGAAGGTGGCGCATAGCGCCGGATGAGGGGTTCTAAAGATGCGGCTTCACGCTCGCCTGCACCGTCGTGCGCAGCATCAACCTGCGCTCATTGGCCGGAAAGTCCTCGCGCGCATGGCTTGAGCAGCGATTGTCCCACA
>CAMCUC010000077.1 GCA_945878875.1 Rhizobium sp. Q54 | reverse complement strand
GGATCTGGCGCGCATCGAGCGCGAGATCAAGAACGCGCAGGAAGACGTGGCCGACGCCACCGGTGACGAGGCCAGGCGCGTGGCCGTCGAAAAGATTGCGCAATTGCAGGAAGTGAAAGCCGCGCTTGGTCTTTGACCGGCTGGTTTATCGCCTGAACAGATATTCAAAGGGTCGCCCACGCGGCCCTTTTTTATGGCCCCAGTTTATAAAAAAGCGCTTCCGCGCAGTGCCATACGCAATTCCAGCACTTTCAATTGCTCAAACACGGGCCCAATCCACGCCCGCAGCGCAGCGCGCACAACGATAGACATGTCTTCGGGCGGCTCGATCATGAAATCAAAGCAGGAAAAATCGCGGTCTTCCACAACTTTCCGCAATACCGGATCGAGCGCCCGCACCAACAGGCTGGAGCCGGCGGGATAGAGATCGCGGAGATCAGGATCAAGCTCGCCCAGTCCTGAAGCGCCAATATTCTCCACGATCACCAGTTCGACGCCCGGCCATTGCGCCGCGATCCGCCGGGCCGCCCTGATCGACCCGTCAGAGCCGTCAACGTGGAACAGCGCGAAGATTTCGACCCCACGTCTCTCCGCCTCATCAAAGAAGCCGATCTTGTCGGAGACGGCAAAGAACGCCTCAAAGCAACGGTTCGAAACATCAACGATCTTGAGCAAGCCGTCGTCGGCCAGCATCCGGTCAAACAGCGCGATCTGCCCGTGAACGGAGCCTATGTCTATAGGCGCCGAATCTGGAAAGCGCAGCGCCATCGGGCGCTCATGCAGATCGGTGTCGAAAGCGAGCGCATCGCGGCCTGTATAGGCGAAATAATCCATCAGCAGCCGCGCCGTCGACGAAACGCCGACGCGGCCAAGCGGCGAGCATGAGATGAAAGCTCGAGGCGAACGCATGTTCGGCCTTCCCATCCCGCAATTGGAGCGCGCCGCTCAGTACTGTTCGCCGAACCTGTCGTCGCGCTGCTCGGCTTTGCTGAAGTCTTTGCCGTCGATAAGGCCAAGAAGGCCGATGCGGTCGAACTCGGCGCTGACCTGCCGCATCCAGGTGCGGGCATAGCCGCGCAGCACGAAAGAATGCGGGCTGGGCTGGCCGTCAGTCTTCTGGTCGCCGATGAAACTGGCAAACGGCATCGCGGCCAGCTCCACCTGCTCATAGGCCATTTCGTTCAGCTTCGGGATGGTGATCTCGCCCGCGTGACGCACCTTGCGAAAATAGCTCGCATAGGTCTGCGGGTCCCATTCAAAGAACTGGGTGTCATTGATGAAATTCTTGACGAGGAAATAGCTTGCGTCGTTGACGAAGGGAGCAGTCTCGCTGATCTCGTCAAGAGAGGCGATGGAGGAGCCCAGCACATGCAACAGCACGAAGCTGAAATCGCCGTTGCGCACGCCGTCGAGAAAACCGATGTCGCGCAGCGCTTTCAGCGTGGTGGCCAATTGGCCGGCGCGCACGTCCACCACAGTCACCTTCTGCCCGGCGGAGGTGAGCGTATCGAGCATCTTCATCTGGTCGGCGGTGCTGGTGACGTCGACGACGTCGGTCACAGCGGGGTAGAAGCGCTTCAGCGTCCCGCGCGGATATTCGGTGTCGAAGGCGCGCGTCAGGACGTTTCTGGCGGCCAGATAATCCAGCAGGGCGCGCGAAACGGTCGTCTTGCCGACGCCGCCCTTGTCGGCGCCGACCACGATGAGCGCTGGCTTCATAAAGAGCTTCCTTCAACTGATTACTGAAAATGTGGTTCTGAAATACAGGTCTCGAGGGCGTGATATCCATAGCAAGCCAGCTTGAGCGCGGCAAGGCTGCTTCAGCGTGCCCGCAAACTGTTGCGCAAACGGGCGGAGCTTTCGCCCCGCCCATCATGACGCGCGTCAGGTCAAATCAGGATCGCGACACCTTGATGGAGGGCCGCGTTTTCCACAAGGACCACGCCACGCCCGCGCCCAGGATCGCGAAGGTCACGCCCAGCGAAACGGGCGGGGGGATCTTTGTCAGGCCCAGCATGTCGGCGACAAAGATCTTGCCGCCGATGAACACAAGCACCAGAGCGAGCGCGTATTTCAGATATTTGAAACGCTCGACCATGGCCGCCAGCGCAAAGTAAAGCGCACGAAGACCAAGAATGGCGAAGATGTTCGAGGTGTAGACTATGAACGTGTCGGTCGTGATCGCGAAAATCGCGGGCACGGAATCGACCGCGAAGATGATGTCGGCAACGTTCACCATCACCAGCACGGCGAACAGCGGCGTCATGAAGGTGACGAGTTTGCCCGTGACGGGATCAGGCTGGCGTACGAAGAAGTTTTCGCCGTGCAGCTCTTTGGTCATGCGGAAGCGTTTGCGCAGAAGCTTGTAGATCGCGCTGTTCTCGACATCGTAATGTTCGTCGTTGGTGAACAGCATTTTGACGCCGGTGAACACAAGGAAGGCGGCGAAAAGGTAAAGCACCCAGCCGTAGCTTTCGACCAGCGCCGCGCCAATGCCAATCATCAGGCCGCGCAACACGATGACGGCCAGAATGCCCCAGAACAGCACGCGATATTGTGATCTTAGCGGAATCGCGAAATAGCCGAAGATCATCGCGATGACGAACACGTTGTCCATCGACAGTGATTTTTCGATCACGAAACCGGTGAGATATTCAAGGCCCGATTGGGGTGACACCGCCCACCAGACCCATGCACCGAACGCTACGCCCAGTGAGACGTAAAACAGCGACAGCAGCAGGCTTTCGCGCACGGTCATGGCGCCGGCTGAATTGTTGCCCATAAACTTTTGCAACACGCCAAGGTCGAACGCCAGCAGCACGCCGACAAGCGCGTGAAAGGCAAGCCACATCCACACCGGCTTACCAAGCCAGTCGACAAACAGAAATTCCATAGCATCAGCTCCGTCTCGATAAAGAGGCGTCGCCGACATCGCGGAAACTTCCGCCAGAGGGGCCCGGTCAACAGAGCGCGAAATGCGCAATGTGCATGCGCGCCGCAATTGGGATTAGCGCGCCCGTAAGTCTCACTGTAAGCGGCTCCTGCACTTGTACGGGGCCGCGGCGCGAAAGATTGTAGTGAGCCCAGGCATTAGGGAGTAGGGAGAACACGCTGCGATGCATTAGCGCTGCGCGTGAAATCAAAAAAACAAAGCGTCCGTCTCAATGCCGTCATGGCCGGGCTTGTCCTGGCCACCCACGCAAACGGCGAAAGCAATGGCTTTGCGATTCATTGTTTCTGGAGTTTTGCTAAACCTCCAGAATCTCCCCCGGACGTCTCACCGCAAACCGGCTCGCTTCGATGTTTTGCTGCGCCAGCGCTTGCGCCAGTTTTTGCGGCGGCTCGTCGATGGGCTCGTCGGCAAGCGGGAACGTGCCCCAATGGTGGGCGAGCGCGCGTTCCGCCCCGCAGATTTGCATGATCTGCACGGCCTCTTGCGGGTCGATGTGATAATTCTTCATGAACCAGCGCGGCGCATAGGCGCCAATAGGCAGGATCGCGAGTTTGAAGCCGCCGTGTTTGGCGCGCATCTGGTGAAAGAACGCGCCGTCGGCAAAGCCGGTGTCGGCGACGTGGTAGATTTTGCCTGACGGGGTTTCAATCACGAACGCACACCACAAAGCCATGCGGCGATCCATCAGCCCGCGCGCCGACCAATGATAGATTGGCTCAATATGCACGCTGACCCCGCGCGCAATCTCGACCCTTGCGCCCCAATCATAGCCTTCCGCGCTGATGCGCTCACCCGCCATGATGACGTCGTTGCCGAGCGGCGTAATGATGCGCGCAGGCTTGCTCGCGTCCAGCGCTTTGAGTGTGGCCAGATCGAGATGGTCGTAATGATTGTGCGACACCAGCACCGCATCCAGCGCGGGCAGGTCGGCAAGGTCAATCCCGGGCGCATTGACGCGTTTGGGACCAGCAAAACGCACCGGGCTTGCGCGCTCCGACCACACCGGATCAATCAGCAGATTGACGCCATGGGTTTGAATGAGAAAGCTGGCATGGCCGACATAAGACACGCGCAAGCCTGCGCCCTCAACCCGGGCAGGCGGGACGTCGCGCGCGGGGCTGGGGAAGCTTTCAGGCCATTGCGCACGGCCTTCCCCACCGAAGCGCCATTTGAGCAGATCGGTGAACGGCTTGTCGTGCGAATGGCCTTCTATCCCAAAGCGCACGCCGTCAAAATGCGCGCTGGGCGGGCCATCATAATAGGGATTGCGGCTGGCGCGATAGCCGACGGCGCCCAAGCCTAAAGCGCTAAGGCCTGCGGCGATGGGCGCGGCGCAAAGCATCAGGGCGCGACGTCTGTTCATGCGCTGCACATGGAGTCTGCCAATCGCGCCGTCAAGCAGACTCTGGCTTAACGGAGCGCTTTCAGGATTTCCGGCATCAGCTTTTCGCGCAAATTGGCCTGCGTCAGCGGGCCGATGTGTTTGTAGGCGATCGTGCCGTCGCCGCGCACGACGAAGGTTTCCGGTACGCCGTAGACGCCCCAGTCCACGCCCGCGCGGCCCGAACGATCAACGCCGATCATCGCATAGGGGGAGCCAAGCTCGCGCAGGAATCGGGCGGCGTTTGCAGGGTCGTCCTTGTAGGAGAGCCCGGCCATGCGCACGCCCAGCGTCTTGAGGGTTTCGTCTGCGGCCATAGCCATCAGCAGCGGATGCTCGTCGCGGCAGGGCACGCACCAGCTGGCGAATACGTTCACCAGCGTCACGGAGCCCCGCTTCAGGTCCGCGTCCGAAAAGCCGGGCAGGTTGGAGCCTTCCAGCGGCGGCAGCGAGAACGTTGGCGCAGCGCGGCCCACAAGCGCGGAAGGCAGGCGCTGCGAATCAGAGCCAAGACGCTCGTAAAACAACAGTGCGAGCGTCAGAAAGGCGGCCAGCGGCAGCAGCGCCAGCAGAATGCGGCGGGCGCTCGGCGCAGAGCCGCTCATTTGCTGGCCTCCTCGTCAGGCGAGGCGGGCAATTTGCCCAAAGCCCGCTTCAGGGCCCGATAATCGAGCACGATGGCCAGCGCCGCGCCGCCAATGGCAAGCGTGGCGATGGCGTAAGAGGCCAGAATGAACCATGCGTGCGCGCTCATCACGCCTCCTGCGACGCAAGGGTGCGGGCATCGCCAGCCTCGGCCGCCAAAATCGCGCGGCGGCGCAGGCGGCGGCGCAAAACCTCGTTGCGGGTCGCCATCAGATGCAGGGTGATAAACAACAGCGTCATGCCAATGGCCATCGTCAGCAGCGGCCACAGCATTGAGGGATGAATGGTGGGGCCGCCAACGCGAAACACGGAAGCTGGCTGGTGCAGCGTGTTCCACCAATCGACCGAGAATTTGATGATCGGCAGATTGATCGATCCCACCAGCGTGAGGATAGCGGCGGCGCGACCGGCCTTTGCGGGCTCGTCAACCGAGCGCCACAGCGCGATCAGGCCCAGATACATGATAAACAGCACCAGAACCGAGGTGAGGCGCGCATCCCACACCCACCATGTCCCCCACATCGGCTTGCCCCAGAGCGAGCCGGTGACAAGGCAGACGAAGGTGAAGGCGGCGCCAAGGGGAGCGGCGGCCTTTTGCGCTGCGTCCGCTAAAGGATGGCGCCAGACAAGCGAGCCTAACGCGGCCAGCGTCATCGTGCCCCAGCAAAACATTGCGAGCCACGCGGCGGGAACGTGCACATACATAATTCGCACCGTCTGGCCCTGCTGGTAATCGGCGGGCGCCACGAAGAACGCCAGGTACAGCCCCAGCGTCAGCGTCAGAGCGGACAGGACTGCGCCCGCCGGAACCAGCACGGCGGCGAGGCGGAGGAAATTGGACGGGTTTGCAAAGCGCAGCATGGGCTCGATCTATTGCGACTGGGACAGATTTGCAATCAGGCCCCACAAATGGGTCCGCGTCCAGCCTCCGGTTTGGGTTTTGGGGTGCGGCGCGACGCCTTGCCGCGTGGGTTTTGCGCGTGTCTGCTTCGATCCAGCAGTCTAGGAGCGGGACCATGCGTGCGAAGCTGAAAGAGCGCCGCACCTTCCTTCTCCCCTTGCGGGAGAAGGTGACGCGCGAAGCGCGGCGGATGAGGGGTCCTTCCTGCTCCATTGCCTCCTTGCCGCCACCCCCTTTCATTGACTCCTGCCCCCCGCGCGCCTAAAAGGCACCAACTCTCGTCAGAGACGTTCTTTGTGATCCGCCCACCGGCCCTTGAGGCTGGAGGCCAACGCCCGGCAGCGCGATGCGCCCCCGGGCGCCAAATCGCTTTGGACTTTTGCTGACGTCACAGGAGATCGCCAATGTTCGAGGGCCTTTCAGAAAAGCTCTCCGGCATATTTGACCAGCTGACGCGCCGTGGCGCCCTTCGCGAGGAGGACGTCGCGACGGCTCTGCGCGAGGTTCGCCGGGCTCTGCTTGAGGCGGACGTGGCGCTCGACGTGGTGCGCGCGTTCACCGACAAGGTTCGCGACCGTGCGGTCGGCGCCAATGTCGTCAAATCGGTCACGCCGGGCCAGATGGTCGTCAAGATCGTCAACGACGTGCTCGTCGAGACGCTGGGCTCCGACGCCGATCCGATCAATCTCGACGCCCCCGCCCCGCTAGCCATCATGGTGGTGGGCCTGCAGGGCGCGGGTAAAACCACCACCGCCGCCAAGATCGCCAAACGCCTGACCGAGCGCATGAAGCGCAAGGTGCTGATGGCCTCGCTCGACGTGAAGCGCCCGGCTGCGCAAGAGCAGCTCGCGGTGCTCGGCCGCCAGATTGGCGTTGAGACGCTGCCCATCGTGCCGGGCCAGACGCCGGTGCAGATCGCCCAGCGCGCCGAACAGGCCGCGCGCCTGCAGGGCTTTGACGTCGTGCTGCTCGACACGGCGGGCCGCACGCATATCGACGAGCTTTTGATGGCCGAGATGGCCGAGATCAAGGCCGTCGCCCGTCCGCACGAAATTCTGCTGGTCGCCGACAGCCTCACCGGCCAGGACGCGGTCAATCTCGCCAAAAGCTTTGACGAGAGCGTCGGCATCACCGGCATCGTGCTCACGCGCACGGACGGCGACGGGCGCGGCGGCGCGGCTTTGTCTATGCGCGCCGTCACCGGCAAGCCGATCAAGCTCATCGGCACCGGCGAAAAGCTCGACGATCTCGATGATTTCCATCCCAACCGCATCGCCAACCGCATTCTTGGCATGGGCGACATCGTCGCGCTGGTCGAGAAAGCCGCGCAATCGATCGACGCCGAGAAGGCGCAGGCGATTGCGGAGAAAATGCGCAAGGGCCGGTTCGATCTCGACGATCTGGCCGAGCAATTGGCGCAGGTGGAAAAGATCGGCGGCCTTGGCGGGCTGATGGGCATGTTGCCGGGCGTTGGCAAGATGAAGGACCAGATTGCTAAATCCGGCGTCGACGACAGGATGATCAAGCGCCAGCGCGCGATGATCCTGTCGATGACAAGCCAGGAGCGCCGCAACCCCGACATTTTGAAGAATTCGCGCAAGAAGCGCATTGCGGCAGGCTCGGGCACCAAGGTCGAAGACCTCAACCGCCTGCTCAAACAGCATCGCCAGATGGCCGACATGATGAAAGCCATGGGCGGTGGCGCCAAGCGCGGGCCGATGGCCAAAATGGCGCAGATGTTCGGCATCGGCGGCGGGGGCATGCCCTCGCAGGAAGAAATTGCAGCCATGCAACAGCAGATGGGAGGCGGCATGGGAGGCCCCTTGGGGAATATGCCCAAGCTCCCATCCGCGCCGCCGCCGGGATTGACCGGCGGCAAGCCCGGCTTGCCGGGCGGACTTCCGGGGTTGCCGGGACTGGGGCCAAAACTGCCCGGTCTTGGCGGCTTCAACCCCTTCGGGGGAAAGAAGAAGTGAAGGGGGCGAATAGCGAGTAGCGAATGGCGAATAGAGGTTGACCTCTGGCGCAATCCGCAAAACTTCACTCGCTACTCGCTACTGGCTAAACGTAAACGCTCAACCCAAACCAAAGGAAACCACATGTCCCTCAAGATTCGCCTGTCCCGTGGCGGCGCCAAGAAGCGCCCGTTTTATCGCATTGTCATCGCCGACGCCCGTATGCCGCGTGATGGTCGCTTTGTTGAGCGTATCGGCACGTTCGATCCGTTGAAGGCCAAGGACGACGCGACCCGCATCACGCTCGACGTCGAGAAGGCCAAGGACTGGATGTCCAAGGGCGCCCAGCCGACTGATCGCGTCGCTCGCCTGCTCGACATCATGGGCGTGTTGAAGCGCGATGCGCGTAACAACCCGCAGAAGTCGCAGCCCAAGAAGAAGGCGCAGGAGCGCGCCGCTACGGAGGCCGCCGCTGCTGCAGCCGCCGCAGCCGCCGCTGCGCCCGCTTCCGAGTAAGCTGCGCCCATGTCGGACAATCCCCGCATACTTGTCGGTCGTTTCGGCGCCGCCCATGGCGTGCGGGGCGAGGTCCGCGTGAAATCCTTCACCGGAGAGCCGCTGGCGCTGGCTAAATACAAAGGGCTCACGGACGCTTCAGGCGTCCGTGCTTTTGTGTTCGAAAGCGCGCGGCTGGTGAAGGACGACATTCTGGTCGCGCGCGTTGCAGGCGTGCGCGACCGGAATGCCGCTGAGGCCCTGACCAATCAGGATATCTTTCTGGCGCGCGATGTCTTGCCGCCGCCTGATGAAGACGAGTTTTATGTTGCCGATTTGATCGGCCTTGAGGCCGTGCTCGCCGACGGCGCCCGCTTTGGCAAAGTGCGCGACGTGTTGAACTTCGGCGCCGGCGACATTCTGGAAATTGACACCGGGGCTGGAGAGACGCAGCTGCTGCCGTTCACGCTGGCGATCGTGCCGCAGATCGACATCGCGGCAAAACGCATCGTCGTGGTTCCGCCGGTGTTTGCACAGGGCGAAGAAGAGCCTGAAGGCTAATGAGCCTTCTTTGGGCCGCGGGCTTCCAGCCCGCACGCGGACCAAAGGTCCGCCTTTTGCCCGCCGCAAAACGCCAGTTCGAAAGATAGCAAGATTTGGGCTGGAAGCCCGCG
>CAMCUC010000076.1 GCA_945878875.1 Rhizobium sp. Q54 | reverse complement strand
TCATCACTGCTATATCACCCGCCTGCACCAGAGGTTCTACAGTGGCCGGCTGCGCAACCCCAACCAGCTTCGCCGGCCACCCCAGCGCTAGCTACAAACCCAATCGTCAACTAACATAATGACCGGATCACCTCATGGGGGCTGTCCAGGCCGCGACAATGGCATGGTCGCGCGCATCCCCGCAGATGACTTTGTGGGGGCCGGCCCGATAAATATCCCCGGGTCGGCAGCGACGAGGAATCATGGCCGGATCCGGCAGGAGATTATCCTGCGGACTACCAGGCTCCTCCGGCCTGTGGTTTGCGATCACATGGTCGATTTCGGGTATCGAGAACCCGGTGACCGTCAGCTCAAAGCCGGACTCAAGGCCCATGAGCGCCTGTAATTCTTCGGCGAGCAGGTCGTCGTCCCAGCCCGCATTCAATGCCAGCTTGTTGTCGGCGATAACATAGGCGCGCTTTTACGCCTCGCTCATATGGCTGACGCGGACGCAGGGGATGCTTGTCAGGCCCAAAAGCTTTGCAGCTTCCAGCCGCCCATGACCAGCCAAAATGCGGTTGGCCTCATCAATGAGGGCGGGAACTGTGAACCCGAATTCCTGCATGCTCCTGGCAGGCTCCATGCAAGTGGATTCGTCAAGACCTTTCTTGAGATGAAGTATTCCAATAAACGTCTGGGGCGGTGAAGCATTTCAGCTGCTGGTTAATTGTAAAGCCTGTCCTGTACATGCCAGTTTTTGAATCTTCGAATAGCTGCAGTTTCCCCGTAACTTGCCTGCTCGGCAGAGTTAAATTCCCTGTTCTGAAATTCAGGCCATCGCCAGAAAACACGCATTTAAACGGGGAAAATCGGTAAACAGGTTCGATGTCTCGGGCCGGCCTCTCTGGAAACTCCCTGTATGTGGAAGAAAAGGGTGAGACCGGTTCGGCCAGACTGCCTCCTCCGCCAAACGCGCGCTTGCCTATTGCGGCTCCAGCTTGGCCTCACGTATCAGCTCGCCCCAAAGCTTTGCTTCGGATGCGAAGAATTTTGCCGCCTCCTCCGGTGACTGGCCCCCGGCCACGAGCGAGGTTCGGCGCATGAAGTCCTGAGCCTGGGAGCTTTGGAGCACTTCGGCGACGTCGCGGTGAATACGCGCGGCCAGTGCGGACGGCGTGCCGGGAGGTGCTGCGAGACCAAACCAGGTCACAGATTTGAAGCCGGGTAGCCCTGATTCTTCCAGCGTTGGCGCGTCGGGATATGCCGGGGTGCGTTTTGAGTCGGCGATTGCGATCATCTTCACCTCGCCGCCTCGCGCCAGAGGCACGGTGGCGGAAAGCGTATCAAAGAACACGTCGATATGTCCGGCGACGAGATCGGTCATGGCGGGCGCAGTGCCGCGATAGGGCACGTGCACCAATTTCACGCCGGCGCGCGTTTCGAGCTGGACGGCGGAGAGATGCGGCGTCGTGCCCACGCCGCCCGATCCATAGGAAAGCTTGCCCGGATTGGCCTTCGCAAAGGCGATCAAATCTTTCAGGTCATTCACCGGGAGGGTTTTGCGGACCACCAGAGCGTTTGGAATGGTGGCGAGCAAAGTGATGGGCGTGAATTGCGCGGGATCGTAACCAAGATCTTTGTAGAGCAAATGGTTGAAGGAAAGCGGCGAGGGCGGAGAGACGAACAGCACGTATCCGTCAGGCGTCGCCCGCGCGACCGTGCGCGCGCCGATATTCATGCCGGCGCCGGCTATATTCTCCACGATTGTCGTGGTCTTCCATTTCTTGCCCAATTGTTCCGCAAGCATACGGGCCAGCGCGTCGGTGGTTGATCCGGCAGGCGCCGGAACCACGAGTTTGACGCTCTGCGTCGGCCAGTTTGCAGGCGCTGCCGATTGCGCAAAGCCCTGCCCGGGGTTGAGAACAAGCGCCGCAGAACCGCTGGCCAGCGCGCAAAGCGCCACAAACCGCCGCCGCGACAAAAAGAGCGAGGTCAAAGAGTTAGACATGGAGGCTTTGGACATAAACGTCCCTTCCCTGAACTAATTCCGCTCTACGACGGTATCGGTAACTCTAGCGCGCGGTGGCAATTGCGCAAACAGGCTTTTTCAGACGACCCACCGCAATTTTGCCAGATGCGCCCGCGAGACTCAGAATTTACGGGCAGTTCCACTTTGTCCTTTGCGGGGTGGCCTGCTTTACCGGGGCGTACTAAACATACAAAAATCTAACGGGAGCGCGCGCCATGTCTGCCCAGAAGACCGATCTTGTTCCGCTTATGCCGCGCTTGCAAACGCCTGCCTTGCGGGTGCCGCTCGTGGGCGGCGGGCATTATGATCTTGCAGCAGAACAGCCAAAGCTCTTTTCGATGATCGTCTTTTATCGCGGGCTGCATTGCGGGCAATGCAGGGCCTATCTTACCGAACTCGAACAATCTTTGCCGGAGTTCGAGAGCCGTGGGATATCAAGCCTTGCTATTTCCGTTGATGGAGCGGAACGCGCCGCCCGCACCAGAACGGAATGGGGACTGGAGAGACTGCGCCTTGGTTACGATCTGCCCCTGAAGGTGGCGCGCGACTGGGGGCTGTTCCTGACCGAGGGCCGCCCTCGTGCACAGGGGTTGAGCGAGCCGCCCATATGCTGCGAACCAGCGCTTTTTCTGGTTGGACCTGACAAAACGCTCTGGTTTTCAGCCGTGCAAAATATGGCGTTTGCGCGCCCGCGTTTTTCAGATGTGATCGAAGGCTTCGAGTTTCTTTTTGCGCGTGGCTATTTTACCCAAAAGGAATGCCCGGCGCGCGGCGAAATCATAAGGCTGGCGGATTGATTGCGGCCCTGCAGGCGCACGCGTGCAAGACCACCCTGCACTTCCCGCTAGACCCTTAGCCCCAGTCTGATCCGCTTCTCAATTTCAATGAGCGCAAAGAACGCGGCGCCAATGCCCACGATCAGCAGGCCATCTGCGAAGGCCATGGGCTCTGTTCCCAATATCGCCTGAAAGGGCGGCAGATACGTTACGGCCAATTGAGCGGCGGTGATCGTCACGACCACGATCCACACGACCTTCGTTCCGGCCATCGTCGCGAATGTCAGCGAAGCGGCGTGAAGGTTGCGGATGAAGAAAAGGTGAAAGATTTCCAGCACCACCAGCATGTTCATCGACATGGTTTGCGCCAGCTGCAGGGAATAGCCGCGGTCGATCGCATAGGTGAAGACGCTGAAGACTGCGGCCACGAACAGAAGCGCCACCAGCGTCACATGCCAGACCAGCTCGCCCGATAGAATCGGCGCATCGCGGCGGCGCGGCGGACGCGCCATGGCGCCGGGCTCCGTCGGCTCAAAGGCGAGCGCAATCCCCAGCGTGATGCCGGTTATCAGGTTGATCCACAAAATTTGCACCGCCGTCACAGGGAGCGCCATACCCGCAAGCAGCGCCAGCACGACAGTCATCGCCTCGCCCGCATTGGTGGGCAGCGTCCACGTAATCACCTTCTTGAGGTTGTCGTAGACGGTGCGCCCCTCGCGCACGGCGGCGGCGATGGAGGCGAAATTGTCGTCGGCAAGCACCAGATCGGCGGCCTCTTTGGCGGCCTCCGAACCCTTGAGCCCCATGGCGATGCCTGCATCGGCGCGCTTTAGCGCGGGCGCGTCGTTCACGCCATCGCCGGTCATGGCCACGGACAGGCCGTTGGCCTGAAGGGCGGTCACAAGCCGCAGTTTGTCCTCAGGGCTGGTGCGGGCGAAGACGTCGGTTCCTGTCACCTCACTCGCCAATTGCGCATCGTCGAGCTTGTTGAGATCGGCGCCGGTCAGCACCCTGCCCGGGTTTTCCAGCCCGATCTGCATAGCAATGGCCGCCGCCGTGCCTGCGTGGTCGCCGGTAATCATTTTGACGCGAATGCCCGCCGCGCGACATTCTGCGACCGCTGCAATCGCCTCCGGCCTCGGCGGGTCGATCAGCCCCACAAGACCCAGAAAATCCAGCCCGGATTCAAGATTGACGGAGTCGATCCTGCCGGTCATCTGCGACCGCTCAGCAAGCGCCAGAACGCGCAGGCCGCGCGCAGCCATGACGTCGGCGCGCCCGCGCCAGTCTCGCTGGTCTATGCCTTCGCACATGCGCAGCACGCGTTCTGGCGCGCCTTTCACATAAGCCGTGCAGCCCGCCTCATCCCCTGTCAGCACCGCCATGAAGCGGTGGCGGGAATCAAAGGGGATCGCGTCTAGTCTGTGCGCATTGAACCTCGTAGAGCCAATGACTTTGCCAGCAAAAGCCAGCAGCGCGCCTTCCATCGGATCGCCCTCAACCGTCCATACGCCGTCGCGCTGTCGCAAGGCCGCGTCGTTGCAAAGCGCTGCGGCCCGCGCGAGCTGCGTCAAGTCTCCCGGGGGTGAGATCGTGCCTTCGGGCGCATAGCCCTCGCCCGCTATTTCAAAACAGCCGTGCGGCGTCTGGACTGCGGCGACCACCATCTCATTGCGGGTGAGCGTGCCGGTCTTGTCGGTGCAGATGACGGACACCGAGCCGATGGCCTCGATAGCGGGCAGACGCCGGACGATAGCGTTGCGCTGCGCCATAGTCTGCACGCCGATAGCGAGCGTTATCGTCATCACGGCGGGCAGGCCTTCGGGGATCGCGGCGACCGCAATGCCGACCACAACCATGAACACAACCGAAAAATCGTGATGGCCGACATAGAATCCGTAGACAAGCAGCAGAGCCGAGGCGAGCAGGATGAAGAAAGACAGCCACCGCGAGAAATGATCCATCTGCGCGACAAGCGGCGTCGTTAAAGTCTCGACGCCCGCCAGCAGCCCGCCAATGCGGCCTATCTCGGTGGCGGAACCGGTGGCCACCACCAGCCCGCGCGCGGCGCCTTGCGTAATCAGCGTGCCTGACCATAGCATCGAGCGCCTGTCGCCGAGGGGCGCATTGAGGGGGGCGGGCTCCGCGGATTTCTCAACGGGCACGGATTCGCCGGTGAGGATCGCCTCCTGCGCCGCCAGCCCGCGCGCCTCAAGAATACGCAGATCGGCAGGCGCCTTGTCGCCTGCCTCCATAAGCACCACGTCGCCCGGCACAAGCGCGACGCCGTCCACAGTTAACCGCGCCCCGTCGCGGATTACGGCGGCGTGCGGCGCGAGCATGCCCCGGATCGCCGCCATCGCCGCCTCGGCCTTGCCTTCCTGAATGAAGCCAATCACCGCGTTGGCCAGCACGACGGCCAGAATGACGCCCGTGTCCACCCAGTGCTGCAACGTCCCCGTGACGAGCGCGGCCCCCAGCAGCACATAGATCAGTACATTGTGGAATTGCGCCATAAGCCGCCGCAAAGGCCCGCGCGCCTGCGCTTCAGGCAATTTGTTCGGCCCATGCTCGACCAGCCTGCGCGCGGCCTCACCGGCAGTCAATCCGTCTTTGCATGAGTTGAAGGCGGCCAGACAATCATCGGCGGATTGGTTGTGCGGATTGGCAAGGAGCATCGAGGATACCTCTCAGCGTCGCCGGGCATAAGCGCCCTGACCGCAAAGCGCGGAAGTCAATATAGCCGATTACGGTTTGAGCACGGGGATGTTTTTCAAAATCGGAAAGGAACCCTCAAAGGCGCCCGCTTGTTCAGCTTACGTATGCGCTTGTGCGCAAAGCGAGGTTCAAAATGGTGCGTCTTTTTATGCTGATTTCAATCTCGCTTGCGCTGGCGGGCGCCCCTCAGGCGGCCTCGCAGGACGCGATCCAGCTACAGGATGCGGGCGAATTGTTCGCGCAGCGTTGCGCCGATTGTCATGGCGCAAGAGCCATCTCCGCGTGGGGGCGCAAGATGCCGAACGAGGAGCAGCGGCGCCAATGGCTTGAGGGGTTCTTGCAAAACCATCATTCGCCGCCTGTGGCTGAACATGCGCCTATCATAGCCTACATCCAGTCACAGATAGTGCTCCGCTAATGGCGCCGGAGCGCCGGGGAGCCAAGCCTCGGGCCGGAATGCAGGGGTTGCCCGCGCCACTGTTGGTTCTGCTCTATCTGGCGTTCCTCGCCTTCCCTCTGGTTCTGGCGCTTCTCGACGGGGAGAAGTCTGCGTTCTGGCGCGAAATCGCCTCTGCCGCAGGTGCTTTGGGGTTTGCAATCATTCTGTCCGAGTTTGTCCTGTCGGGACGCTTTACGCTGGTGTCGGGCCGCACAGGCATTGATGCGATCATGCGCCTCCATCAGCTGACGGCGCGCGTGGCCTTCGTGCTGATTGTCTTGCATCCGCTGCTCTATGTCTGGCCCCGCATGGCAAGCGATCCACTGGGCGCGGCGTCGATTCTGGGCGCCATGTTTACATCAGTTTCGCTGCGCACCGGCGTGATCGCATGGGTGCTGACGATAATCCTCATCGCAATGGCGATCTGGCGCAATCACTTGCTTTTCACATACGAGACCTGGCGCTTGAGCCATGGACTTGGCGCTGCGTTCATCGCAGCTTTTAGCCTTCATCACGTACTTACCATCGGCAGCCACAGCGTTATGCCCGCGCTGGCTCTTTACTGGCAGGCCGGATTTGGGCTGGTGCTATTGACGCTGCTCCATGTTTACATCCTGCGCCCACTGCTCCAGCTGCGTGCGCCCTATCGCGTTGCCTTCGTCGGGAAAGTCGCGGATCGGACGTGGTTGCTTGTGATTGAACCGCAACAGGCTAAAGCGATCACGTTCGAGGCGGGGCAATTTGTCTGGCTCAACATCGGCCATTCGCCTTTCAGCCTTACAGAGCATCCGTTCTCAATCGCATCCGCGCCGCATCCCGCGCGTCTGGATTTCCTCATCAAGGAAAGCGGCGACTTCACCAATAAAATCGGCGCTGTTTCACCGGGAACCCATGTCTGGATCGACGGGCCTTACGGGCATTTTACGCTTCAGGAAGATGACTCCCGTCCGCTGGTCTTCATTGCTGGAGGCGTTGGCATTGCCCCCGTCCTGAGCATATTGCGCGAGCTTGACAGGAATCGCTCCGGCCAAAAGGTTTCGCTTGTTTATGGCAACAGACATGTGAGCCAGATTGTCGCAGTGGATGACTTGCGCGCCATGCAGGCAAGCTTTGGCTTGAAGTTGAATCTGGTCCTCGCAGAGCCACCGGAAAATTGGGACGGAATGACCGGCGACCTGAGCGAGCCGGTGCTGCGCGCCCTGCTGTCGCCGCTGGCGCCCGCAGCCCGCTATATGGTTTGCGGGCCACCGCCGATGATTGACGCCGTTGAGGCTGCCCTCAAACGCCTCGGGATTGACCGCGCAGCTATATTCACAGAGCGATTCCGATATTAAAGCAGCAATGCGGGCAAGGTTTCTTATAGCCTTGCGCTTGTTCGCGCCTTTGGGCAAAGTCCCGACCAATCGGCTAAACGTCGGTAAAGTGCGAATCTCAGGGGAGGATCAAGAGATGAAAACTACAGGATACAAGGCTGCTCGCAGTGCAATCGCGGCTGCAGCCATTGCGCTGGGCGCTTTTGCCTTGCCCGCCAACGCCCAGACTACCCAGTCCGTCGAACAATTCTACAAAGGTCGCCAGATCGACCTCATCATCTACACCGCCAACAATTCCGCCTACGATTTGTATGGCCGCCTGCTGATCGCCCATATGGGCCGCTTCATCCCCGGCAATCCGACCTTTGTGCCCAAGAACATGGTCGGCGCCGGCGGGTTGACCGCTTCCCGATATCTTTACACCGTCGCTCCAAAAGACGGCAGCGTGATTGGTACCGTGGGACGCGGGCTTGCGTTCGACCCGATTCTGGGTCGCAACGAGCTGGGCCTCGACTTCCTTAAGTTCAACTGGATTGGCAGCATGAACCGTGAGAGCACGGTCGCGCTTGCATGGAACGAGCCCCGCGTGAAGGTGAAGACCTTCGAGGATCTGCAAAAGATGGAACTTCTTGTGCCGGGCACAGGCGCCGGCGCTGATTCCGAGCTGATCCCGGTGGCGCTAAACTTCCTCGCCGGAACCAAGTTCAAGATCGTCAAGGGCTACAAGAACACTGGTTCAGCGGCGATGGCGGTTGAAGGCGGCGAGTTGGAGGGTATCGCCTATTGGTCGTGGAGCGCGCTGCGTTCCAGCCACATGCACTGGATCACCGACAACAAGATCCACATGCTCTTCCACACGGGAGATCGCGTGCATCCGGAGATTCCGCAGGTGCGCCTGATTCGTGATCTGGTGACGGAGCCGACCAAAAAGGCTGCACTTGATTTCATTCTCGCGCGTGAAATTCTCGGTCGCCCCTTCCTCGCGCCCCCGGACGTGCCAGCCGACCGCGTAAAAGCGCTGCGCGATGCGTTTGATGCAACCTTGAAAGACAAGGAATTCCTCATCGACGCAGAACGTCGCCGGGTAGAGATCAATCTGGTGACGGGAGCTGAGGTCGACAAAATTCTCAAAACTTCCGCAGCCGCGCCGAAAGCCGTCATCGATGCGGTCAAAGAGGCGCTGGGGCAGTAAGAAAAAACCTCACCTCAGACCTTTGCTTAAGCAAACGCCACCTTCTCCCCTTGCGGGAGAAGGTGGCGCGCAGAGCGCTTCGGATGAGTGGCTTTATTATGCTCGCAGAGAAGTCAAAAGCCGAAACTTTCTATTGGTGCTGGTCCGATTGCGGATGCACGTTGAACATCATAGATCCTGTATGATTCAGGCTCAACCTGAGCGCGGTTTCGAGACGTTCAATTTCGGAAGCTGCCTCTTGCAGCGCACGGTCTACTTCAATGCACCAGTCATCGCCTTCAAGCGGCGTAGTCATCAAATCCAGAGCACGCAATCGGTCAACTAACGGATGCATCAGCGTCTCTCCTGTTACATTCCTAGTAGAACATTTGATCCGTGACGGGACTATCGGAATTGCGCATGCGGTCTTCGCTTAAAATCACGCGCCTTTGCATCAAGCAATTCCAACCAAGAGTTATTTTGCGCCAAAGCTGGCCGCTCTTTTAATGTGCGCGATGAAAATAGTTTGAAACTGAAGCATACGGGCCTATAGCCGGGCGACGAATAAACGCGAGGCGCAAAGCCCGCACTAATTGAGCGTGGGGGAAGCATGGCGAGCGTTGCGCATGAAACGGATTCAAAAGCTCAGGGCCCCTATGCCGCTTTTGCTTTCAGAGATTTCAGATTCTGGATCGGCTATCGTTTTCTGAGCGGCGTCGCGTTGCAGATGAAAAACGTCGGCGTTGGCTGGTATCTGTACGACACCACCG
>CAMCUC010000075.1 GCA_945878875.1 Rhizobium sp. Q54 | reverse complement strand
GGCGGGTTTGGACGCTCTGGCCTGCTTGCGCGCGCTTTTGATTATCTGGTCCTTTACGTCGCTCTTGCGCGTGGCGCCTTCAGTCTGCTGCGGCCCGGCGATATTCTTGTCGTGATGACGGACCCGCCGTTGCTGTCGATCCCGCTCGCTGTTATCGCGCGCTGGCGCAAGGCATTGCTCGTGAATTGGTTGCAGGATCTTTATCCCGAAGTTGCGGTCGCTTTGGGCGTTCCTTTGCTGGCTGGGCGTCTTGGTCACGCGATGGCTTATCTGCGTGATCGTTCCTTGCAGGCTGCGCGCGTGAACGTGGCTATCGGCGAGCTGATGGCCGCGCGTCTGCCAGCGGGCAATTCGGTCTGCATTCCCAATTGGGCCGACGACGAGGCGATTGTGCCCCAGTCTTTGCGGGCGGTCGATTTGCGTGCCGAATGGGGGCTCGGGGCGCGGTTTGTGGTCGGTTATTCCGGCAATCTGGGTCGCGCACATGAGTGCGAGACCTTGTTGCAGGCCGCTGTTCTGCTGAAGGAACGGGCTGACATTGCGTTTCTATTCATCGGCGGCGGGCATCATGTGCAGGATCTGGCGGGCAGGGCGCAGGCTCTGGGGCTGAGCGAGCGATTTGTTTTTCAGCCCTATCAAGCGCGTGAGCGGCTCGGCCTGTCGTTGAACGCGCCGGACGTGCACTGGCTGTCGCTGCGGCCTGAGCTTGAGGGGCTGATCGTGCCCAGCAAGTTTTATGGAATCGCGGCGGCGGGCAAGCCTTTGATTGCGGTGGGGGCGCTCGATGGAGAGATCGCGCGCATCATTGGCGAGCATCAATGCGGAGCTGCCGTCGCCAGCGGCGATGCCGCCGGTTTTGCGCGCATCATTTTGCAATTGGCCGCAGATACCGACAGCGGCCAAGGGATTGACTAGGGGATTGGCGAGCGCATGGGGGAGCGGGCGCGCGCATTGATCGACCGCCGTTTTGCCCGTCGCCTCTCATTTGCGCGTTGGGCGGACTTGCTGGATGAATTGGCGGCCAGCGTCGCAAGGTTCTGATTTTTCTGCACCGTGCCTTCAACACGATATAGCTTGGACGGGACAATGCTTGCGGTAGGATCGTTTCAAATGTTAAGGTAGAGTTGCGTTTGAAGATCCATTCTTCCCCAACGTCAGTCCGGGCTTTTTGCGGTCTGTTTTTATGACGTATGAGTTGCGAAGATTTTTTGCATTTCAGGACGGTTTCATGCGGTTTTCCCGCGCTCCTTCATCCATCACGCGTTTGACGTATCGCGTTCGCGGGTTTGATCTCGCGATTGTTTGCGCTGCGCCGATTTTTGCATTTTTGCTGCGCGATTCCTCCTTGGTGACGGGCGAGGAGCAGGCGGCTTTGCTGATTTACTGGGGCGCCGGGATGAGTGCGGGTACGGCGAGCCTATTCTATTTTCGCGTTGGTCTGATTGCGACACGGTTCCTTGCCTATGAGGACGTGAAGCAATGCCTGCTGGCGGCGTTCGCGTCTGCTGTGGTTACTGCCGCCCTGACGTTCTCGGTGACTGGACTGGAGGGCGTTCCGCGCTCGATTCCGGGGTTGCAGTTTATCTTATTGGCGGCTTTGCTTGTGGGCGTTCGCGCTATTGCTGCGCATGGTGTGCGTGATAATGGGCGGGGTCGCTCCGCCTCTGGCCGGGCCGAGAATCTTCTTGTCGTTGGCGCCAACGAATTGGCGGTGCTTTATATTCGTCTGGTGGAGAAAGCCTCTGGCGAACGTCGGCGCATCGTCGCCTTGCTGGATGACGACCCCAAGCTGCTGGGTCGCTCTGTTCGGGGGCGCATCGTAGCGGGGCCGACCTTGGCTGCAGACACAATGATCTCTGAATTTGCAGTTCATGGAATTGAGGTGGATCGCGTCGTCGTGGCCTATCTCGATCCAGCGCGCGCCCGGCGCGCTTGCGACCAATTGCGAGCCTTGTGCGAGGCGCGCGGGATCACGCTTGAATCACTTTCCGACAGCCTGAATTTTGGAAACCCGCGCGCTGATGCTGCGGCTGAACGGATCGCGCTGCGCTCGCCTTTTTATGTCTCGCCGATCCGGCTTGACGCCGGGTATTGGCGCTTTCGCCGCGCGATGGACGTGTTGCTGGCGGGGGCGGGCATCGTCGTTCTCGCGCCCTTGTTTGCGCTTGTCACGCTTGTCGTGCTGGCGGACGTAGGCTTTCCCTCGCTGTTCTGGCAGGAGCGCGTTGGCTATCGCGGTCGCCGGATCAGCATTCACAAGTTCCGCACGCTGCGTAATCCGCTGGACCGGCACGGTCGGGTGATGAGCGATTCACAACGCTTGTCGAAGATTGGCCGATTCCTGCGCGCCACACGCCTTGACGAGCTGCCGCAGCTTTACGACATCGTGCGCGGCGACATGAGCATCATCGGGCCGCGCCCGCTGCTGCCGGTGGATATGCCTTCGGGCGATCATTTTCGTCTGCTGGCGCCGCCGGGCCTGACCGGCTGGGCGCAGGTGCATGGCGGCAAGCTGGTGACGCCCGAGGAAAAAAGTGCTCTGGATCGCTGGTACATCTACAATGTCAGCCTGTCGCTTGATCTGCGCATTTTGTGGCTCACATGTCTTGCGCCGTTCCGGGGCGACCGCAGGGACGACGAGGTTTTGAATATGGCTCTGGAGGCGCAGCGCTTTGAGGCGCAGGCTTTGCACCCCTCGCCAATGCAGCCTCTTGCGCCTGCGGGCGGGAGACCTGTGGAAGGTTCGCCACATCAAGCCAATGCGCAAGAGCCTGAGCCGCAAGTGGCGTGACGCGCCGCGTGATTTAATCGCTCACACAATCTCGAAAGGGAGCTTTTTCGGACTGCGGAAGTTCGACGACGGCACCCAGTCGAAGGGCTCGCCGGTCAGGCGGAAGTTGGGTATGCGGGCCAGAAACGTTTCGCTGGCGATCTGCGTGATGAAGCGTGCCATTTGGCTGCCGAGGCAGAAGTGCTTGCCCGATCCAAAGCCCACATGTCCCTGCGGATTGCGGTCGATGTCGTAGACGTCCGGATTGGGGAACTTGCGCCAGTCGCGATTGGCGGCGCCATAGGCGAGGATCACCTTGTCGCCGACTTTCAGCGTTTGCCCGTGCAGCTGCGTTTCCCTGGCGACGACGCGCTTGAAGCGTTGAGCCGAAGTGTTCAGGCGCAAGGATTCCTCAATCGCTTTTGGGATCATCGCGCGATCGGCCACGCAGCGCGCCCGTGCTTCCGGGTGGTCGTGCAGATTGAGCATGAACACCGACATGAAGCTGGAAAGCGATTCCACGCCCGCCATCACGAAGGTGCTCGTGGTCAGCAAAATCTCGCGCTCGGTGAGCCGGTCGCCGTCGATCTCGGCTTCCGCAAGCCGGGTGACGAGATCGTCCTGCGGGTGCTTGCGGCGCAAGGTCACTTCGCGGCTGATGAAGTCGATGATCCATTGGAACGCGGCATCCAGCTCCGCATTGCGCCCGCGCGTTTTGCGGTCGGTCGAGATTGACAGCACCACTTTGTCGCGAATTTCCGCCGGATGCTGTTCCGGCAGGCCGAGCAGACGAAACAGCACGCCAACCGTGATGAGGCTGGAATAATCGGCGATGTAATCAAACCGGCGCATTTCCAGAATGCGGTCGATCGCAGCGTTTGCGATGTCGCGCGTGGGCTGCGCCAAATGTTCGTTGTTCTTCTTCATGAACGCGGCCTGGGCCAGCGAGCGCAAGCGGTCATGGCGTGGCGGATCGGTCGTGCCCAGCGTGCCGCCGGCGCGGCCCGGTATCTCGTCGATCAGATTGCCCTGCGCCGAGGAGAAGGTTTCCCAATCCTGCGCCGCGCGCAGCACGTCCTCATAGCGTGTGAGAACCCAGATCTGCCCGCTTTTGCTCCAGTAGCAGGGAGCTTCCTCGCGCATTCGCGCATAGCGTCCAAAGGGGTCGCGGTCGATGTCCGAATAGAGATCGAAGATCTCGTCCTCGGGCGCACTGGCTCCCGCTTCATGATCCAGCATGGGCGCTGCTCCCTCTTTAGAATGCATCTTAATATGACAAGCGAACGAGGGCTATGTTTTGATTTCAGGCAAGTTTTGCCCGTTGCGGACGGCGGGTTGTGAATAAAAGTCAAAAATGGGGATTTGGAATGCGCGGACCAGCGGTCCGCGTGTGGGCGGGGACGCCCGCAGTCCAAGTTTGGCCTCGGCGTTTCAACCGCGTCATGGTCGCGAAGGCGGCCATCCACGGTAAGCTGCACGATCGTTGCCTGCCGTGGGTCTCGGCCTTCGCCGGGATGACGCGGAACCTGGACCGCGGGCTTCGAGGCGCTTCACGGTCCCAAAGGCTGCGGGCTGGAGCCCCGCAGCCCAACGCTCCCATCTTACTCCGCTGCGCTGCTGGCGGGCGGCATCAGTCCGCGCAGCGTCAATTCCTCGTCCGTCAGGCCCACGACGCGCCAGTCGGTCGTCTTGGGCGCGACGCCCTCGAAAGAGCGCAGTTTGTTGGCGGGGATGTGCGGCTCCGTGCGGCCGATCACCGTGCCGTCCTTCTGGTAATTGTGCACGGCCGCGATCATCTGCTTACGGAATTCCACGATGGCCAGATCGCTTGCGCCCAGCGTGTCGAGCGTGCGGTCGGCGATGGGGCCCATGGTCAGCCACATCACATAATCCTGATTGGGTATGCCGCGAATGCCGGTGAAATTGCCGGCGCGCATGGCTTGCCGGTCTTGCAAGAATTTGTTTTCGAACGTGCGCTTGTTCGACCAGTCGTCGTTGAGGTCCACGCCTTTGGTCGCGCCCAGGAACTTGCGCCACGTCTCGGTGTCGGGCGTCGTGGCGGCGTCGCCGAAGGCCAGAAAATAGAAATCCGTGTTCGTGTCATCGACCGGCACGTGCAGGATCGCGACTTTGTAATTGTTGTTGGGCGGGATGTAGACGGTGTAGGGCGCCACGAACAACGTCGTGCGAATATAATCATGCGTCTGCGCATTCTGGATCGGGCGACGCAGCGCAGCATACCGGAAGCCGAATGGCGTGCGCTGGGATTGCAGGCGCGGCGATTTGTCGGTGGAGGGACGCAGCCACGTGCTCTCGTTGGCCTCGGCGCCGGCGACGCGGGCGGGCACCATGTCGGAGGAGTGCAGGGTGGATGAATGGGCCGAATCAATGCCGCCCTCCAGCACCTGCGCCCAATTGCAAGGCACTCTGAACTTGGAGGTGGCGACCTTCGTGTCAGGGTGCGGCTGGAACACCGGGGACTCGAACTCAGGCATTGTCGCCTGATCGCCAAGGTACACCCAGACGAAACCAGCCGCCTCGCGCGCGGGATAGGCTTTCGCCTTCACCTTGTTGATGAGTCCGCTCTCGGGCGGCTCCGACGACAGCTCCATCGCGTTGCCGTCCACGTCGAACTTCCAGCCGTGGTAGAGGCAGCGCAGTCCGCATTCCTCGTTGCGGCCAAACACCAGCGAAGCGCGGCGATGGGGGCAAAGCTCGTCGAGAATGCCGACGCGCCCGTCCGTATCGCGGAAGACCACAAGGTCCGTGCCGCACAGGCGCACTTTGAGCGGGTCGCAATCAGGCTCGGCCACTTCCTCGATGAGGCAGGCGGGCAACCAATGGTTGCGCATGATCTGGCCCATCGGCGCATCGCCCTCGACGCGGCATAGCAGATCGTTTTCCTGGCTCGTAAGCATGACGTCCCTCCGTATTTTGCGGCTGGCGTCCCTCCCGCCGCATTATTAGACCTCTAAGCATTTAGCTCGCAGCGGGGCCTTTGTCGAGCCCCTGAAAAGCGTGAATCTTGCGCCTGCCGCACTTGTCCAAAGATCGTTAGGCGTCTAAACAATTCGCGCAACAGCCGCCGGACGGAACCTGGCGTCCAAGATACAGGATGAGGCGACCCCATGCGAGATTTGCGCGTTGCGCGCGCCGAAACGATTGCGCAGGACGTGCATCTGTTCGAGCTGCGCGATCCCTCCGGCGCCGATCTGCCAGCCTTTACCGCCGGCGCTCATGTTTCCCTGCGCACGCCCAATGGCGAGGAGCGCAAGTACTCCCTCTGCAACGATCCCCATGAGCGCGACCGCTATGTGATCGCCGTCAAGCGCGAGGCCAATGGCCGGGGCGGTTCGGCCAGCATGTGCGCGGACGTGAACGCGGGCGATCTGTTGCTGGTCTCCGATCCAGCCAATGATTTCGAGCTGGCGGCGTCGCCCGCTGGCTACACGTTCATTGCGGGCGGAATTGGCATCACCCCGCTGCTCTCGATGGCGCGTTTTCTGCTCGCCAGCGGCGGTCCCTCGTTCAAGCTCTATTACCTGACGCGCAACCCGGAGATGACGCCGTTTCTGGACGAGCTGAAGGCGCCGGAGTTTCGTGGCAAGGTCGTCATCCACCACGATCAGGGCGATATGGCGAACGCCTTCGATCTCTGGCCAGCGCTGGAGAAGCCCAAGGGCCACGTCTATTGCTGCGGCCCCAAGGGCTTGATGGATGCCGTGCGCGACATGACCGGCCATTGGTCCGCGTCCGCCGTGCATTTTGAAGCCTTCACTGACGGATCAATAGCGCAGGTTGAAGACGAAGCCTTCAAGGTGCGCATTCAGGGAACCGATGAGGTGCTCGACGTGCCAGTGGGCGTGACGATTCTGGAGGCTTTGCGCAATGCTGGCCATGTCGTGCCCTCGTCCTGCGAGAGCGGCTCGTGCGGTTCGTGCCGCACCATGCTTGTGTCGGGCGACGTCGATCATCGCGATCTGGTGCTGACGGCGGGCGAATACGAGAGCAATATCATGGTGTGCGTGTCGCGCGGGCGCGGCGGGCAAGTGGTCATCGAATTGTGAGCGTGCGCAGGATCAGGCTTGGCATTGCAGGATTGGGGCGCGCGTTCAGCCTCATGCTGCCGACGCTTGTTCTTGATCCGCGCATCGAGATCGTCGCCGGGGCCGATCCGCGCGCGGAGGCGCGCGCCCGTTTCGAGCAGGATTTTTCGGGCCGCGCCTATGCAAATGTCTCCGACATGTGCGCCGATCCGCGTGTTGAGGCTGTCTATGTTTCAACGCCGCACCAATATCATGTTGAAAACGTGCTGGCGGCGGCGGGCCATGGCCGACACATTTTGTGCGAAAAGCCGATGGCTTTGAGCGTTGAAGATTGTCAGGCGATGATTGACGCAGCGCGCAATGCGGGCGTGCATCTGGTGGTGGGCCACAGCCATTCCTTCGACGGCCCCATTCGCCGCGCGCGCGAGATCGTCGAGAGCGGCGCCTATGGCGACGTGCGGATGATGAGCGCGATGGATTACACCGATTTTCTCTATCGCCCGCGCCGTCCCGAAGAGCTGGACACGTCCAAAGGCGGCGGCGTGATCTTCAATCAGGCGCCGCATCAGGTCGATAACGTGCGCTTTATCGGTGGCGGCATGGTGAAAAGCGTGCGCGCTTTCACCGGTGCCTGGGACGCTTCGCGCCGCACGGAAGGCGCCTACACCGCGCTGCTGACGTTCGGGAACGGGGCAGCCGCCAGCATCACCTATTCGGGCTATGCGCATTTTGATTCCGACGAGCTGGTGGACTGGATCGGCGAGGGCGGCTTGCCGAAAAATCCTGATAATTACGGTGCCGCCCGTCGGGGCCTTCGCGGAATCGATGAACAGGCGGAACTGGATTTGAAGGCCCAGCTCAATTACGGCGGCCCGCGTTACGCTGGGTTTGATCCCGCCAAGGAATTGCCGCCGGAGCGCTGGCATCAGAATTTCGGCTTGCTGGTCGCCTCCTGCGAGCGGGCGGACCTGCGCCCGACTTCGAAGGGCGTGATGATTTACGACGATGGCGCAAAGCGGCTCGACGACGTGCCGGTTCCCGCTGTGCCGCGCAGCGAAGTGATCGACGAGCTTTACGGCGCCGTTGTGGACGGGCGCCCGCCCATTCATGACGGGACCTGGGGATTGGCGACGATGGAGGTCTGTTTCGCCATTTTGAAATCGGCGCAGACTGGACAAGACGTGCAGCTTGCCCACCAAGTCCCCACGCCCGCGCTTTTGCGCGCCGGGCAAAGGATGACAAATGCCTGACGCCAACCCTAAAAAGCTCTCCCAGGCCGCTATTGTCTTGCGTCATTGGCGCGAGGCGGTGCCCAATGATCGTCTGGCCCATCTGGTGAAGGACGCCACGCGCGGTTTGCAGCGGGCGCTGCATGCGCGCATTGCGCGCTACAACGTCGCCTTTGGTCACTGGGTATTTTTGCGCATTCTGTGGGAGCGTGAGGGGCTCACCCAGCGCGAGTTGAGCGAAGAGGCGGGGCTGATGGAGCCGACCACCTTCTCGGCGCTGATCGCGATGGAAAAGCTCGGCTACATCGAGCGGCGCAAATTGCCCCACAGCCGCAAGAACGTTTACGTCTACCTCACCGATGCTGGCCGCGCCCTGAAGAAGAAGCTGGTGCCCATCGCCGAAGAGGTGAACCAGATCGCGGTGCGCGGCGCCGACCCCGCCGACGTGGCGACCACGCGCCGCACGCTGCTTTTGATGATTGAGAATATCGCGCGCGATGAGGCCGAACATGCCAGCGCAGCCGCCAGCGCAGAGCCGCGCAAGAGCAAGGCCGCGTTGAAAGCCAAAGCCGCGAAATTGCCTGCGCGGCGCAAATCACAGCCGGTCGTCAAGCGGCTGGCCAATAACAAACAGGCAGCAGGCTGAAGCCGCGCCAATCATTCGGGAGAACGCAAAGGTGCATGATATGGATCTCGACCACGAACATCTGGAATTGTCGGAAGAAGCGCGGGCCGCTATCGCCAAGTCGATCTGGGATCAGGAGAACGTTGAGCTGACCACGGTCGGCATCGACATCGGGTCGTCAACCTCGCATCTTCTATTCGCCCGCGTGATTTTGCAGCGTCAGACGCAAGGCCTGTCGAGCCGCTTCGTCGTGATCGAGCGCCGCATCGTCTGGCGTTCGCCGATCATGCTCACGCCCTTCCTGCCCAATGGCACGATTGACGCGGCAAGTCTCGGAGAGTTCATCGCCGGCGCCTATAAAGAAGCTGGCATCAAGCAATCGGACGTCGACAGCGGCGCGGTGATTCTCACCGGCGAGGCGATCAAGAAAACCAACGCCCGCGCGATTGACGAAATCTTTGCAGCGGAAGCTGGCAAGTTCGTGTGCGCCACTGCTGGCCACAAGCTCGAATGCCTGCTTGCTGCGCATGGTTCCGGCGCCGTCGCCTTGTCGAAAGAGCGCGATACTTGCGTGCTGCATATCGATATCGGCGGCGGCACCACGAAGCTGGCGCTGATCGACAAGGGCGAAATCCTTGGGCTGCAGGCGTTCGCGGTCGGCGGCCGCTTAATAGCGCAAGACTCTACCGGCGCCTGGACGCGCTTTGATGATTCCGTGCAATTGATCGCAAAAGAGCAGGGCTGGGCCACCGATCCTGCCTCCCTGGCTGACGAAGGCCTGCGCAAGAAATACGCGCATCGTCTGGCGCAAGTGCTTGCCGATTATGTTCTGGGCGCGCCCAAGGACGCGTTGGGAATAGCGCTTGGCCTGACGCCTGCTTATCCGGACTCGCCGAAGCCGACTGCGTTCACGTTCTCGGGCGGCGTGTCGGAATATGTATTCAGCTACGAGGAGCAGGAATTCGGCGACATCGCCAAATTGCTGGCCAGCGCGCTGGTCGAACAACTTACGCAGCGCAAGAGTCCGCCGCTGATTAATCCGGGCCAGCGCATTCGCGCCACCGTGATCGGCGCCTCGCAATTCACCGTGCAGGTCAGCGGCAAAACGATTTA
>CAMCUC010000074.1 GCA_945878875.1 Rhizobium sp. Q54 | reverse complement strand
TCAAGCTCTTTCAGTCGCTTAACCTGATCGCCTTTCAGGCCACCATATTCTGACCGCCAACGATAATAGGTAACTTCCGTAACACCTATCGATCTCACAGCCTCGGCCACTGGCCGACCCTGTGCTGTGAGAACGTCAACTTGCCGAAGCTTGGCTACAATTTCTTCCGCCTTGTGTTTCTTCCTAGGCATTCCACGTTCCTCCATCAGGCTCAAAAGCCATACTTCAGGGAGGACCACTTTTCAGGGGGCAGGCCACTGACTTGCGCCTGCCATTTCTTCCCGCGTTTACGGATTGTAGCCATCTGCACCCCCCTAGTGTGACAAGGGTGTGACAGAGCGGCTATGGCAGTAGCTTACGGGTGAGTTAAACCATTGAAACAAAATGGTGGGCGATACAGGGATTGAACCTGTGACCCCTCCCGTGTGAAGGGAGTGCTCTCCCGCTGAGCTAATCGCCCGAAAGCGCGTGCGCCTTCGATGGGCGTATATCGGCTTTCTCATGCCGGGGTGTCAAGCGCTGCGCGGATAATCCGGGCGTCTGGGCGCGCTTATCCCCGAAGGCTCTTTACCCGCGAAGGCTTGCAACCGAATCCCACAAGGCGTCGAAATGCGAGATCACGCGGTCGGGGCCAAGGTCGCGCACGGGCACGTCGGTATAGCCAAAATCTACAGCCACCACCGGTACGCTGGCGTTGCGGGCGGTTTGAATGTCGGTGCGCGAATCGCCGACCATGATTGCGTTGGCGGGATCGCCGCCTGCACGCGCTATGGTCATCAGCAGGGCGCGGGCGTCCGGCTTGGCGATGAAGACGCCCTTGTCGCGGAACGTGTCCTGTCCGCAAATGGCGGCGAAGCGGTCCGCCATGCCAAGGGCCGTGAGCAGTTTGATGGATGGGCGCTCCATCTTGTTGGTGCAGACGGCAAGGCGCCAGCCAGCGTCCGTAAAGCGCGAAAGCGCCTGCGGCACGCCCTCATAAAGCACGGTCTCCTGCGCGATGCGGTCCTCGTAGATGACGAGAAATTCCTCGAACAAGTCTTGAATGCGCGCCTCTGTCAGGCTGGCGGCGGCTGATTTGAAGCCGCGATCCAGCATCACCTTGGCGCCGGCGCCCACAAGCTCGCGCGCCGACTCAAGCGGCAGCGGCGCATGGCCCTCGCGCGCCAGAATGACGTTGAGCGTGCCGATGAGATCGGCGGCGGTGTCGGCCAGCGTGCCGTCGAGATCGAGAACGAGGAGCGGCGGATTCATGTCTGATGTCTCGCTGAATGTGGTCTGCGCCGCCTTAGCATCAAACGAAGCGCGGCGCACGCGGGCTGATCGGTTATGCTCATGACGCATGATTCGGCGGAAACAGGCGCCAGGGAGTCTCGCCATGCCAAGTTTACAGACAAGATTTTCCTTCGCTCTGGCCCTCATTCTGCTCGGCGCCGGGCCTGCGCTCGCCTCCGGCTTTGAATTTCTCGCCGCGCCCGAGATTGAGCTGAACCGCGTTTACCGGCTCGACAAACTGACCGGTGAAATCGGCGCCTGCCAATATGGTGACAAGGAAGGCACCATCGGCGTGACGCTTTGCTATGCGTCGGGGGAGGGGGCTCGCGCGCAGGTGCCCTCCAGCTATGCGCTGGTCGCCTCCCGTCACGAGCGCGAGGGCGGGGTTTTCCGGGTCGATACGCGCACCGGCTTGATGTCGATCTGCTATGTTCTGAAGGCTGAAGTCGTGTGCACGCCTGCGGCCAAATAGTCCCTGCCAGCTCGCGACGATTGCCTTGTGTGGTCGTTCGGGCTATCGGGCGAGCATGCTTATGCGTTCAACGGGGAAGTTCTGATGCCCGCCGAGGATCTGAAACGCGCCGCCGCAGCCGAGGCGGTCAAGCTGGTGCAAGACGGGATGCGCCTTGGGCTTGGCACCGGCTCAACCGCGAAGCATTTCGTGGATTTGCTGGCGGAGCGCGTGCGCGACGGGCTGAAGGTCGTGGGCGTTCCCACCTCCGAGGCGACGCGGGCGCAGGCGCAAAGCCTTGGCGTGCCGCTGACCACGCTCGACGAGACGCCGGAGCTTGACCTGACGGTGGACGGCGCCGACGAGTTCGACGGCTCGCTGCGTCTTGTGAAGGGCGGCGGCGGGGCGCTGCTGCGCGAGAAGATTGTGGCCGCCGCGTCCGCCCGCATGATCGTCATCACCGACGAGACGAAACGCGTAGAGCGGCTCGGGCGTTTTCCGCTACCGGTGGAGGTGACGCCGTTCGGGCTTGAGGCGACGCGCCGCGCCATTGCGCATGCGCTTGCTGTTTCAGGCTGCGCGGGGGACATTGTTTTGCGCCACAAAGCTGACGGACACGTTTTCGTCACCGACGGCGGGCACTTCATTTTCGATTGCAAGCTGGGAATCATTCCCGACGCTGAGGGACTGGCCGATCTTCTGGCGCGCATACCTGGCGTCATGGAGCACGGATTGTTTTTGAATATGGCTGATGCGGTGATTGTCGCCGCGCAAGCAGGCGTCACAATCGTCGGCGATCCCGCCGGCCGCGCCAAACGAACTTGAGGAGATTCCATTGATGAAACGCTCGATTCTCGTCTCCGCGCTGGCCGCAATTCTTGTAACCGGCTCTTTGCATTCGGTTGCTTTTGCGCAAGCTCCCGCCCAAACCCCTGCGCCTGCAACCATCAGCGCGAGCCATCTGGATGCGGCGCGTGAAGTCGTCGTGCTGTCGGGCATTTCGCGCACGTTCAACGCTTTTTTGCCGCAGCTCGCCGATCAAACCGTCCAGACGATTGCGCGCACCCGTCCCGAAGTGCGCACCGATCTCATCACGGTCGTGAGGAGCCTTCTGCCGGAGTTTGAAAAGCGCAGCCTCCTGATGCTGGACTCGACTGCGCGCGCCTTCGCCAGCGAGATGACCGAGAAGGCGCTGAAGGACACTGCGACCTTCTTCAAAAGCGACGCAGGCAAGCAATATGTTGAAATGCAGCCGAAGGTGATCGACCAGATGGTCGTATCGCTCGATGCTTGGAACCGCGAAATGTCCGTGGACCTGATGGGCCGCGTACGTGAAGAAATGCGCAAGAAGGGCCACACGATCTAGCCCCTTTCTTCAGGCTTCCGTCAGGACAAAACATGGCTGAATTCGACGTCGATCTCTTCGTCATTGGCGCTGGCTCGGGCGGCGTGCGCACTGCGCGCATCGCGGCGGGCTATGGCGCCAAAGTCATGATCGCGGAGGAGTTTCGCATCGGCGGAACCTGCGTCATTCGCGGCTGCGTGCCCAAGAAGCTCTACGTCTACGCCAGCCGCTTCAAGGCTGAGTTCGAAGACGCGGCGGGCTTTGGCTGGGATCTGCCGGGCGAGCCGAGTTTTGACTGGTCGCGGCTGGTGGACGCGAAGGAAAAAGAGATCACGCGCCTGTCCGGCCTCTATCGCAAAGGTCTCGATAGCGCTGGCGTTTCCGTCGTCGAATGCCGTGCCGAGGTGGAAGGTCCGCACGAGGTGCGCCTCGCTGACGGGCGCCTTGTCACGGCCAAATACATTCTGGTGGCCGTCGGCGGCGCGCCCGTGCGCTTGCCCGCCGTGCCTGGCGTCGAGCATGCAATCACGTCCAACGAGATCTTTGATCTGAACGCATTTCCCAAGAGCCTGTTCGTCGTTGGCGGCGGCTATATCGCGGTGGAATTTGCCAGCATATTCGCCCGCCTTGGCGCCCAGGTGACGATGGCGATCCGTGCCGACAATGTGTTGCGCGGTTTTGACAACGACGTGCGTAACGCATTGCGGGACGCTATGGTTCACGCTGGCGTGAAGTTCCACTTCGGCGCCTCGCCGACCTCTTTTGAAAAAAAGCCAGGCGGCTTGCGCGTGCAATTGAGCAATGGCGAAAGCCTTGTGGCGGAGCAGGCTTTGGTGGCCACGGGCCGCGATCCGCATACGCGCGGGCTGGGGCTTGAGAAAGCGGGTGTCGTGCTTGCGCGCAATGGCGCGGTCAAGGTCGACAAGCTGTCGCGCACCAACATTCCGTCCGTCTTCGCCGTCGGCGACGTGACGGACCACGTGAACCTGACGCCGGTCGCGATCCGCGAGGGTCATACCTTGGCCGACAGATTGTTCGGCGGCAAAGACGTCGTGTGCGATCACGAGCACATCGCCACCGGCGTGTTCACGACGCCGGAAATTGGCACTGTGGGCCTGAGCGAAGAGGCTGCGCGCGAGACTTGCAAGATCGTGGACGTGTACAAGGCGGATTTCCGTCCGATGCGCGCAACGCTGTCGGGTCGGCAGGAGCGCGTATTGATGAAGCTGATTGTGGACGGCGAGACCGACCGCGTGCTTGGCGCTCATATTGTTGGCCATGAGGCTGGCGAAATGGCGCAATTGATCGGCATTGCGGTGCGCATGCGCGCCACCAAGGCTGATCTTGATTCCACCATGGCGGTGCACCCCACCGCCGCCGAAGAACTCGTCACCATGCGCACGCGATTTGCGCGCTACGAGCGTTGATAACATGCGCAAGATCATCGCCGCCAAATTGCATAGTCTGAAAGTCACGGGCGCGGACCTGAACTATCACGGCTCGGTCACGCTCGATCCCGATCATTGCGAGCAGGCGGGCATTATGCCGCTGGAATTCGTGGAGATCTGGAACAAGTCTTCCGGCGCGCGCATCTCGACCTATGTGATTTTGGGCGAGCGCGGCTCGCGCTGCTGCGTGCTGAACGGCGCCGCCGCGCGCACCTGCCAGCCGGGCGACGAGGTCATCATCGCCAGCTCGATCTATGCGCAGGAAAGCGAGCTGCCCGGCATGCGCCCGCGCGTGCTGACGTTCGACGGCGACAACAACGTGGCCTCCATGCTCACGTATGCTGTGGAGCGCAGCGCCGACGGGCGCTGGTCGTTTTCCATTCTGGCCGAGACGGGTGCCGCGCTGCCCGTGCCGTTGCGCGCGCGATAGGTCCTTTTTCTTCTCCCGCAAGCGGGAGAAGGCGTCATGCAGAGCATGACGGATGTGGGCGGTTCGCGTTGGAGGAGTTTCCCTCATCCGACCTTTGCTGACGCAAAGGCCACCTTCTCCCGCCTTGCGGGAGAAAGAAGAAACTTCAAACTATCGCCAGCGCGACCATGGTCGTGTATAAGCCCCGCGAGGGATTTGGGCGCGCCAGATGCGCCCGTTCGGAGTTGAGACATGTCTACGGATCGCTGGAGCGTCGATAGCTGGAGAGGCAAGCCCATCAAGCAGGCGCCGTTTTATGCGGACGAGTCGGCTTTGAACGAGGTTGAGCGCACGCTTGCTGGCTATCCGCCGTTGGTGTTTGCGGGCGAGGCGCGCAAGCTCAAGCGGGCTTTGGGCGACGTGGCGCTTGGCAAGTCGTTCCTGTTGCAGGGCGGCGATTGCGCTGAGTCTTTCGCTGAACATTCCGCCGACAACATCCGCGATTTCTTCCGCGTGTTCCTGCAAATGGCCGTGGTGCTGACGTTTGCGGGCTCCTCGCCAGTGGTGAAGGTTGGCCGCATTGCGGGCCAGTTCGCCAAGCCCCGTTCGGCCAATACCGAAAAGCGCGGCGACATCGAGCTACCGGTCTATCGCGGCGACATCGTCAACGATCTTGAATTTTCGGAAGCCGCCCGCGCGCCCGATCCGCGCCGTCTGCTGGAGGCTTATCGCCAGTCGGCGGCGACGCTGAACCTGCTGCGCGCGTTCGCGACCGGCGGCTACGCCAACCTTGAGAACGCCCATCGCTGGATGCTGGGCTTTGTGAAGGATTCGCCGCAATCCCACCGCTATCAGGAATTGGCCGACCGCATCACCGAAACGCTGGCCTTCATGCGCGCCATCGGGCTCGACGCCGAGCGCCATCAGGAAATGCGCGCCACTGATTTCTACACCTCGCACGAGGCGTTGTTGCTGGGTTTCGAGCAGGCGTTGACGCGCGTTGATTCCACCACCGGCGATCATTACGCCACGTCCGGCCATATGATCTGGATCGGCGACCGCACGCGCCAGCTCGATCATGCGCATGTCGAATATTGCCGCGGCGTGAAAAACCCCATCGGCCTCAAATGCGGCCCCTCGTTGCAGCCCGACGATTTGCTGCGGCTGATCGAGGCGCTCAATCCCGACGACGAGGCCGGACGCCTGACGCTGATATGCCGCTTTGGCTCCGATAAAATCGTCGATCATCTGCCCTCGCTCATTCGCGCCGTGAAGCGCGCCGGGCGCACGGTTGTGTGGTCGTGCGATCCCATGCACGGCAACACAATCTCCGCAGGCGGCTACAAGACGCGCCCCTTCGAGCGCGTGATGAGCGAAATACGCACGTTCTTCGCCATTCATCAGGCAGAAGGAACGTACGCGGGCGGCGTCCATCTGGAGATGACCGGCAAGAACGTCACCGAATGCACGGGCGGCGCGCGCGCGATCACCGAGGGCGATCTCAGCGACCGCTATCACACCTATTGCGATCCGCGCCTCAACGCCGAGCAGGCGATTGAAGTGGCGTTCCTGGTGTCGGAATTGCTGAAGGCCGAGCGCGCAGGCATGCCCGCGCAAGTACACGCGGCAGAGTAAGCATGGACGCTTTGATCGCCGCGTTCAAAAATTCCTGCGCCGGGCTGTCTCACGCCCTGCGCACGGAACGCGCTGTGCGGCAGGAGGCTTTTGCGCTTGCGTTCGCCGTCCCGCTGGCGTTTGTTGTGAGCGTTGGCGTCTGGCAATTCGTTGCGCTGGTCAGCGTCGTGCTGCTGGTGATGGCGGTCGAATTGCTCAACACCAGCATCGAAAAGCTCTGCGATCACGTCACGCCCCAGATTCATCCCACGATCAAGATCGTGAAGGACATGGGCTCGGCGGCGGTGCTGTGCGCGCTGCTGATAGCGGGCCTCGTCTGGCTGGCTGCGCTGGCGGAGCGGCTGGGGTTCGCTTAGGCGCAAGCGCGTGTTTGCAAAGGCGCCATGGCGGCCTGCGGCCTGAGGGTTTATGTTGGCGTCAACACAAAGTCCCGGAGCGCTCATGGCCCGCATGCCCTCGCTGTTCGTCTCGCACGGCTCGCCCATGACGGCGATCCAGCCTAGCGCCGCGCGCGATTTCTTCCTCTCGTTCGCGCAGGAACTCCCGCGCCCCAAGGCGATTTTGATCGCCACCGCCCATTTTGAAAGTGCGGCGCCGCTGCTGTCCACCGACGAGAAGCCGGCGATGATCTACGATTTCGGCGGCTTCCCACAGCCGCTGTTCGAGATCGTCTATCCCGCGCCCGGCTCGCCGGCTGTGGCGGAGCGGGCGGCGGAAGCTCTGCACGCCGCCGGGCACGATGCTTATGGCGTCAGCGATCGCGGCTTCGATCATGGAACCTGGGTGCCTTTGAGCCTGATGTATCCGGACGCCGACATTCCCGTGGTGCAAATCTCCGTACAGCCGGAGCTTGGCGCCGCGTACCACATGGAAATCGGCCGCGCTCTGGCGCCGTTGCGCGACGAGGGCGTGTTGGTGATCGGCTCGGGCAGCCTCACGCACAACCTCTACGAGCTGTCGCGCTCTGGCCGCCAGTTCGACGCGCCTGTGCGCGATTGGGTGGTGGAATTCACAGACTGGATCGCGCAAACGCTCGAGGCGGGGAGCGCGGAGGACATCGCCCATTATCGCCAGCGGGCGCCTTTCGCGCGTGAAAATCACCCCACCGACGAACACTTCCTGCCGCTGCCTTTCGCCATGGGGGCAGGGGGTGGCGCCAAAGGCCAGCGCGTCCATGCCAGCTATGAATACGGATTGCTGGCAATGGATGCGTATCTGTTTCAGTGAACCCATCAGGATTTTACATGCCCACGACAATCGTCTTCGACATCGGCAATGTGCTGCTGGCGTGGGACATGCGCAATCTGTTCGCCAAACTGGCGCCGGCCGATGAGCTTGCGCATATCATTGAGAACGTCTGCCCGGTTTCATGGCACACGACGCTCGACGGCGGCGCGTGCTACGCCGACGCCATCGCGCAGCGCGTGGCGCTTTATCCCCAATACGCGGCGCTGATCGAAGCCTATGATCCGCGCTGGCAGGAGACGATCATCGGGCCGATCCACGGCTCCGTGGCGCTGCTGGAAGAATTGCGCGCCGTTGGCCTGCCGACCTATGCGATCACGAATTTTCCCGCCGAGAAGTTTGACGAGACGTGTGCGCTCTATCCCTTCCTGCAAGGGTTTCAGGGCGTGGTCGTGTCGGGCCGCGAGCGTATGATGAAGCCCGATCCGGCGATCTTCGAGCTGTTTCTGGAGCGCTATGAATTAGCCGCGCAAGATTGCGTTTTCATCGACGATTCGCCCGCTAACGTCGCCGCCGCCACCGCGCTTGGTTTTACGGCGGTGCATTTCGTCGATCCGCAAACGCTGCGGGCGGAGCTTGCGGCGCTGGGCCTCCCTGTGTGAGCTGCATCTGGACCGCGCGCGGCCCCGCGCGCTCTTACTTGCCGGGCGCGGTCCAATTAACGCCCAAAAATCGCCGCCATTGCCGCAAGGCCTGCGCCGGGCTAAATCCGTGACATGAACCCGTCCCAAGCTCCCGCCAGCCGGCTCGCGCTGGCCCTCGCCCAGATTGATTGCACCGTCGGCGACATCGCCGGCAATGCGGCCCGCATTCGCGCCGCGCGTGAGACAGCGCGCACGCAGGGGGCTGACCTTGTCATGTTCTCCGAGCTGTTCCTGTCGGGTTATCCGCCGGAAGACCTCGTGCTCAAGCCCGCTTTTCAGGAGGCGTGCCGAGCTGCGCTTGAGGCGCTGGCGCGCGAGACGGCGGACGGCGGCCCGGCGCTGCTGGTGGGCGCGCCCTGGGTCGAGAACGGACTCTGCTACAACGCCTATGCGCTGCTCGACGGCGGGCGGATAGACGCGGTGCGTTTCAAGGTCGATCTGCCCAATTACGGCGTGTTTGACGAAAAGCGCGTGTTCGCCGCCGGCCCGGCGCCGGGGCCGGTTTCGTTTCGCGGCGTGCGTCTTGGCCTGCCGATCTGCGAGGACATCTGGAGCGCCGACATCATCGAGACGCTTGTCGAGACCGGCGCGCAAATTCTCCTGACGCCCAACGGCTCGCCCTATTGGCGCGGCAAGCATGATGAGCGGATCGCGATTGCGGTGGCGCGCGTGGTCGAAAGCGGCCTGCCGCTGGTCTATCTCAACCAGATCGGCGGACAGGACGAGCTGGTGTTTGACGGCGGCTCTTTTGCGCTCAACGGCGATTGTTCGCTCGCCTGCCAATTGCCCGCGTTTGCAGAAAGCATCACCACCATTGTTCTGGAGCGCCGCGCGGGCGCCTGGGTTTGCGAGCCAGCCGCCCGCGCGCTTGTGCCCGAGGGCGATCAGGCCGACTACGCGGCCTGCGTTCTGGGCCTGCGCGATTATGTCGATAAAAACCGCTTTCCCGGCGTGGTTCTGGGCCTTTCGGGCGGCGTTGATTCCGCGCTCTGCGCTGCGATGGCGGTGGATGCTTTGGGCGCTGACCGCGTGCATTGCGTGATGCTGCCGTATCTTTTCACCTCGTCCGACTCGCTGAAAGATGCGCAAGCCTGTGCCGATGTTCTTGGCGTGCGCTATGACGTGCTGCCGATAGCGCCCGGAATCGAGGGCATGGAAAGCGTTCTGGCGCCGCTGTTTGCGGGCCGCCCGCGCGATCTGACGGAAGAAAATCTGCAAAGCCGCACGCGCGGCGCGTTGTTGATGTCGATCTCCAACAAGTTTGGCCCGATGCTGGTGACGACCGGCAACAAGTCTGAAATGTCGGTCGGCTACGCCACGATTTATGGCGACATGAACGGCGGCTTCAATCCGATCAAGGATCTCTACAAGATGCAGGTGTTCCGCCTGTGCCACTTGCGTAATTCGTGGAAGCCCGATTTCGCTTTGGGGCCGGGCGGCGAGGTGATCCCGCACAATATCATCATCAAGCCGCCGTCGGCCGAGCTGCGCGAAAACCAGACGGATCAGGATTCGCTGCCGCCGTACGAAGTGCTGGACGACGTGCTGGAATGTCTGGTCGAGCGCGAGATGCGCGTGTCCGACATCGTGGCGCGCGGCCATGCGCTGGAGGTGGTGACGCGGGTGGAGCGGCTGCTCTACGTCGCCGAATACAAGCGCCGCCAATCGGCGCCGGGCGTGAAGGTGACGCGCAAGAATTTCGGCCGCGACCGCCGCTACCCCATCGTCAACCGCTTCCGCGATCTGGGGACCTCCGCGCTTCTGCCTGACGAGAGCATCGCGCCCAGAAAATCGCAGGGCGGGGCGGAGAGGTTTGAGGAATAGGTTGGGCAGTAGGCAGTAGGCAGTAGGGAGTAGGGGGATTGGGCGCGCTTTGGACCGCGCGCATTCTTGGCACCGACGCAAAGCCACGGCTTGCGCCGTTGTGCGGGCTGGAAGCCCGCGGTCCATAG
>CAMCUC010000073.1 GCA_945878875.1 Rhizobium sp. Q54 | reverse complement strand
AACTGCCCCCGAAAGTTGGACATCCAACCTCGGGGGTTTTTGATTTCCAGGCACAGTACTTCGTTCAAGCAACGCGTTATGGCGTTTTATGGCGGCGGCGCGCGTAGCTACAGGGAAGTCGGATCACATTTTGGCCTCGACCATTCCACGGTTCGCAAGTGGAGGGCGATGGAGACCTTAACGCAGGCGCGTCAAGCGCCGACAAGACGCAAGCCGCCGAGGCGTCAAGGCCTCACTATCGGCTGGACGCGCTGCTGAAGCTTTCGGGCATGGCGTGCAGCAGGTTCCATTATCGCCAGAAAACGCTGTCGTGGGCTGACCGGCATGCGACCTTAAGAGCAAGATCAAGTCGATCTTCGACGCAAGCTGTTCCAGAACATGCTGACGAAGCCCCCGGATCGGATAGGCGACGAGAGGCCAATCCTGCATTCTGATCAGGGATGGTAATATCAGATGCTCGACTGGAGCCGAATGCTTGAAAGTCGCAACATCGTCCAGAGTATGTCAGGCAAGGGCAATTGCCTCGACAACGCAGCAATGGAAAGCTTCTTTGCAAATCTCAAACCTGAGCTCTTCCATCTCAACCGCTTCGATAGCGTCAAAAGCCTGAGGGATAGCGTAGAGACTTACATCCGCTAAATAAACAACGACCGGATCAAACTGAAACTAAAGGGCTGAGCCCTGTATAACACAGGACCCAGCCTTTAAACCGTCCAAATTTCTGGGGTCAGTTCAAAAATGCGGCCTTTTTTATTGTCCCGGGTTTGTTCGCCTCAATCCATAAAGCGGCGGGCGTGCTCCACAACCTGACCGGCCATGATCTCAATCTGCTTGGCGATGGCGGGCTCGGAGCAGGTGCCGTCGCCAAATTTCACCACGGCGGAATTGATCGCCACCGCAAGCGGCACGTTCCAGCCGCGCAAGGCGTGGCCGATCTGGCGCAATTGCGACACCACCATCCCGGGCCCCTGATAGCCGTAGCCGCAGCCGATGGAGCCAACAGCCCGGCCATCAAAATAGACCCGCGCATCGGCGCGCATTTCTTCGGTGTAGTCGATGGCGTTTTTCACAAGGCCCGAGACGCCGCCGTGATAGCAGGGCGAGGAGAGGATCACGCCGTCGGCGCGGCGCAGGTCTTCGATCATATGGCGGGCCTGATCGGTCATCCCGGCGGGATCGGGATCATACATCGGCAGCGCCAGATCCTTGCCGCCGTAAAGCTTCGTCTCCGCGCCCAGCGTGCGGGCGTGGGCGAGCGCGAACGCCAGCGCCTGTTCGGAGGACGAGCCGGGGCGGGTGGTGCCGCCCATTCCGACGATGAAGGGTTTACGCTGGCTCATCTATGTTCCTCAACCTGTGTCTGGATCGGGTTTACGCGCGGCATTTGGCGGCGCGTTCCGTTTCGCTTGGGGGTTATTAGCTTGCACATTAGCGACGCAGAAGCGGCGCGGCAATCAGCCTACGAGTAATCTCTCACGCATCAGCCGCGCATAATCATCTGGCCGGTCGACGTCCCAGATCATTCGGCCTTCCAGCCATGGAATGTTCGCCTGCAACAAACGGGCGCGGGTTTTCGCCATTACGTCGGCCACGCCCCATTGCATATCGCTGAAAATCTGCGGGACCGAGCGCGCAAGCCCCACAAGCCCATAGCCGCCGTCTTCGGCGGGCAGGAAGAGCGCAGGCTCGCCCTCCTCCAGCGCCCTCGCGCACCAGCGCAGATCCTGCGCATTGATCGAGGGACAATCGGCGCCGATCAGCAGCAGCGGGCCTCGCGCGGCTTCAAAAGCGTGCAGCATCCGGGTGCCAAGATCGACGCCTTGCTGGTCCGCCAGCGCGGTGCCGGTTTGGGCGAAAAAGGGATGGCTGGAATCGGGCGCGCACCACAGCGTGACGGGGCCTACGTCGGCGGCGCGCGCGTTCGCAATTGCGTGAAGCACCAGCTTCTCATGCAGCTTTGCCGCGCCTTCCGCTCCCAGCAGCGGTATCAGCCGCGTCTTGGCGGCGCCGGGCACGGGCGCACGGGCGAAGATCGCGATTTGAACGCTCATGTGCGATTTCCTTTGGCCGTATAGCCGTAGCGGCGCGCAAGCTCGTCGGGATCGGCGCCAAGCCGGAAGGCGAGCCGCAGCCGCCACATCAGCAAAATCGTGCGCAGGGCGCCGTTCTGGTCCCATCGTCGGCCAGACGTGACGACTTTGGCGCGCAGGCATAAAGGCGCGCTGATGGTCTTGAGCGCGCGGCTCATCGCCACGTCCTCCATCAGCGCGAAGTCCGGAAAGCCGCCAAGCGCTTCGAAAGTTTTGCGTCGAATGAACATGGCCTGATCGCCGGTGGAGATTCCAGTGAGGCGCGAGCGCAGGTTCATCAGCGCAGCGATGAGCGGCAGCAGGCGTGAGTGCCCCTCTATCCTCACGTCAAAGCGCCCCCATGCGGCGGGCGTTTTCGCAAGCCCCTCCAGCACAAGCGCCATTGTGCCCTCGGGCAGGCGCGTATCGGCGTGGAGAAACAGCAAGACCTCGCCGCGCGCTTGCAAGGCGCCTGCGTTCATCTGGCTGGCGCGCCCGCGCGGGGCCAATATCACCGCGTCGCAATGGGGAGCCGCCAAAGCCTGCGTGTCGTCTGTGCTGCCGCCGTCCGCAAGTATGATCTGCGCACCCGCCGCCCGCAGCGGGGCCAGAGCGAGCAAGCGCGCCTCGATGAGCGCCGCCTCGTTCAAAACGGGCACGATGATGGAAAGCGCTGGCGCAAGCGCAGCTTTCATGACGGGGCCTGACTTGTCACCGTGCGCGCAAACATGCGATCAGCTTCCCCATGCGTTTTCTGATCACTGGCACGGCGGGTTTCATCGGCTTCCATCTGGCGCGCAGGCTGCTGGCGGAGGGCCATATCGTCATCGGAATCGATGGCATGACACCCTATTACGACGTCGCCCTGAAGCGCGCGCGCCATGCCTTGCTGGCGCGCGCGAACGCCTTCACCGGGCATGAATTCATGATCGAGGATGCCTCCGCGCTTAACCTTGCGTTCGAGGACGCAAAGCCGGACGTCGTGATTCATCTGGCCGCGCAGGCGGGCGTTCGCTACAGCATCGAAAATCCGCGCGCATATCTTGACGCCAATCTTGTGGGCACCTTCAACGTGCTGGAAGCCGTGCGGATGTGCACGCCCAAACACTTTCTGTTCGCCTCCACAAGCTCGGTTTATGGCGCCAATGCGCAAACGCCGTTTCGCGAAACCGACCGCGCCGACCACCCCATCACGCTCTATGCGGCCAGTAAAAAGGCTGGCGAGGGAATGGCGCATTCCTATGCGCATTTGTGGAAAATCCCCACGACGTGCTTCCGTTTCTTCACCGTCTACGGCCCGTGGGGCCGGCCCGACATGGCGCTGTTCAAATTCGTGCATGCCACTCTGGCAGGCGAGCCCATCGACGTCTACGGCCATGGCGCGATGATGCGCGACTTCACCTATATCGACGATCTGGTGGAAGCCGTGACGCGTCTGGTCGATTGCGCGCCGGCGCAGAACAAGCCTGTGGCAGATTGCGATTCGCTCTCTCCTGCAGCCCCGTGGCGCATCGTCAACATCGGCGGCGGACGCCCCACCGGCCTGCTCGACTTCATCGACGAAGTGGAGCGCGCTTTGGGCGTGCCGGTTCAGCGGCGCATGATCGACATGCAGCCGGGCGACGTGGCGCAGACCTTCGCCAGCGCCGCGTTGTTGCAAGCGCTGACGGGCTATTGTCCCGCCACGCCGCTGAATGTGGGCGTGCGCGCGTTCGTCGACTGGCACAAGGCCCATTATCGCGCCTGAGCCTTTAGCGCTTTGCAGCGTGAATCGCATTCCACAATTTCACCGGCGTATAGGGCAGGTCGAGCTGGTTTACGCCCAATGGCCGCAGCGCGTCGATGATGGCGTTGGCCAGCGTGGGCACGGCGCCCGTCGTGCCCGCCTCTCCCACGCCTTTCACGCCCAGCGGATTGTTGGGCGAGGGAATCGGGCGATCAAGGATCGTCAGCGGCGGCAGGCTATCGGCGCGCGGCATGAAATAATCCATGAACGAGCCCGTAATCATCTGCCCGCTGCTCTCCTCATAGATGCAAACCTCCCCCAACACCTGCCCCAGCCCCTGCATGATGCCGCCATGCACCTGGCCTTCGGCGAGCGTGTGGTTGAGGATTACGCCAGCATCGTCCACCGCGACGTAATTGAGGATTTTCACCACGCCGGTATCAGGGTCAATCTCGACTTCGGCGACGTGGGCGCCAGTTGGATAGGCCGACGTCATCGGATGGCTTTCGAGCGTATCCAGCAGATTGCCGTCTGCGCTGGAAAACTTGCGCGCCAGTTCCTTGAGGCCGATGGAAAGATCGGTCCCGGCGACGCGATACACGCCCGCCTCAAACGCAATGTCCGCCTCGCCCGCCTCAAAATGTCTTGCCGCCAGCGCATGGCCTTTGCGCACCACGGCCCGCGCGGCGAAGGTGAACGCACCGCCATGCGTCATCATCGAGCGCGAGCCGATGGTGCCAAGGCCGACAAGCGCCGGGCCAAGCGGATCGCTGGCGCGCAGACTGATGCTTTCAGGATCGACGCCCAGAACTTTTGCGACGATTTCGGGAAAGACGGTCTCATGGCCCTGACCGGAGGCACCGGACATCGCGTAGAGAATGGGATCGCCATTGGCGCCAAAACGGATCGCCACTTCCTCGCGCGGCGCGGCACCGCCTCCCGAGGGCTCGATGAAAGTGGAGCATGCCGCGCCATAGAGCATGCCGCGCTTGATTGCGGCTTTGCGGCGCTTCTCGACGCCCTTCCAGTCCGCTGCTTTCAGCGCGGTGTTGAGCAGGCCCAAAGGATCGCCGCTGTCATAGACCGAGCCGGTCGGCGTTTTGTACGGGAAGGCTTTCTTGGGGATGAAATTCTGCTTGCGCAATTGGATGCGGTCGCGCCCGGTCTCGCGCGCGGCCTCGTCCACCAGGCGCTCGATCAAATAGCTGACGTTGGGCCGCGCGGCGCCGCGATAGGCGGTCGTGGGCGTTGCATTGGTGAGCGCAAGCCGGTGCAGGCCGACAAGCGCAGGGATCGCGTAAACGCTGGCCGCATGAACGCTGGGCGCCATGGTGTTGATAAACGGACCTGCGCCCGAAAGATACGCGCCGCAATCGACGATCCATTGGATGCGCAGGCCGATAAACTTGCCGTTGGCATCAAGCGCCAGTTCGCCGCTCATTCTGGCACCGCGCCCATGATGATCGCTTAAAATCGTCTCGGAACGCGTCGATACCCATTTGACCGGGCGCCCCAGCGCCCTTGTCGCCAGCATCAACGCGGCAAATTCGGGATAGGCCTCGCCGCGCACGCCAAAGGCGCCGCCAACGTCATAGGCGTGCACGCGGATCTTGTCTTCGGGAACGCCCGTGGCCGCTGAAAGGCCGGGGCGCATCAGCGTCAGGCCCTGGGTCGGAGCGTAGACGTCATAAATATCCTGGCTTGAATCGTAGCTCGCCACACAAGCCTTGGGCTCCATTGGATTGGCGATAATGCGCGGCGCATTGAGGATGATCGAGGTAACGTGCGCGGCGTTTTCAAAAGCCTGTTCGGTGGCGGCCCGGTCGCCGTACTCGTATTCGAACGCCAGATTGTTTTCGATATGCCGATAGAGCTGCGGCGCGCCCTTTGCGAGCGCCTTCCTCGCATCCACGACCACCGGCAAATCGCGCAGCTCGACGATGATCTGCTCGGCGGCGTCCATTGCGCCGTGCAGGGTTTCGGCCACCACAAAGGCGAGCGGCTGGCCGCTGTAGCGCACGCGCTCAAAAGCCAGAACGTCGCGCCCGGTCTCCCGCAGCTTCATGCCATTGAGGCCAGGAAATTTCACCAGAGGCGGAATGGCGCCAAAATGCGCTGTGTCGGCGCTGGTGAACACGCCCAGCACGCCGGGCGCAGCCTTTGCAGCGCTCACGTCTATCGACAGGATTTCAGCATGCGCCTTGTCGGCGCGCAGGAAGAACCCGTAGGCCTGACCGGGCGACGAATAATCGGACGTATAGCGTCCCTGGCCCGTCACCAGACGCTCGTCTTCACGTCGGCCCTTGAATGCAATGCCCATAACGCCCCCAAGCAAAATATGCGGCCGCACGAGACGCGCGACCGCATTGTGCTTTATGCCAAATGCTTTTTCACTCGATAATCGTGCGCGCCCGGGCGGCGAGGTTTTTGGGCGTGGCGAGCACGTTCGCGACGACCTTCTGCATGTCCTCTCCGCTCACCGGATCGACCTCGATTTTCAGCTTGTCGGCTTCACCCAGAAACTCCGGGTCCTTCATCGTCTGCACGAAAGCCGCCCGGATCGCGGCCAGACGATCGGCGGGGACGTCGCCTGCGAAGGCGAGCGGGCGCCCGAGCATCGTGCCCGAAACGATCAGCTCGACCGTGCGCTTGTCGTCGGCGCTTTTCACCAGATCGACGACATTAGGCACGCCCGGCAAATCCTTTGGCGCGGGGCCGGCGTAGGCCAGTATCCTGATATCGCCGTTCTTGATCCAGTCGGGCTTGGTGACTTTCCAGCTCGACCACGTGTTGTTGCGCGCCTGCACCTCGCCGCGCTCCATCGCCAGATTGATCTGGTTGCCGCCGGGATATCCGGGCACGATCTTGAATCTTGCGCCCAGAAACTCATTCAGCATCGCGGGGAAGGAATAGGTGATCGCCCCTTTGCCGGTGGCACCGACGATGATTTCCTTGCTGCGCGCTTCCTCGATGGTGGAGATTCCGGCTGCTTTAGTGACAGTCATGGTTTCGACCGTGGGAGAGATCGAGCCAATCCACTGGAATTTGCCGAGATCGAAGCGGATCACGTCGAGCCCCGCCGCCTGCATGGCGGGGAAATTATTGGCGATCATGCCAATGTTCGTGCCGTCCTTTGGCGCGACTTCGGCGAGATAGGCCGCCATTTTGGCGCCTCCCGCGCCGGTCATGTTTTGCGGCACGAAATTAGGCGCGCCGGGCGCGTGCTTGCCGATGTGCCGGGCGACGATGCGGGCGTGCAGATCATATTCGCCGCCGACCCCGACCCCGATCAGCACGTTGACGGTCTTGCCCTTGTAGAAATCAGCCGGCGACTGGGCGCTTGCAGAAGCGCCCGCCAGCGCTCCGGCGCAAAGCATGGCGGATGCGTATATTGGGCTTAAAGCGCGTGTCATATGTCCTCCCTATGGCACCCATGGGGCACCTTTCCGCCGGATTGCTTCCGGCACCATGGCATCAAGTATAGCCGGGCGGCGGGTCGGGAGCCAAGCCATGTCCGGGTTGACGCCAAACCGGCGTCAAAAGAGGGCTGGATCATCCGCTTAACGGCACACAAATCCCGGCGAAGCTTGCCCTGACGCCTCCCGATGCATTACTAATAGACGTAATAACGCTCGTTCATCCTTGGAAGGGAAAACGCTCATGAAAAAAACCAATCGGCTTCTGGCCGCATTCGGCGGAATCGCCGCGATCGCTTTGACTGCTCCGTCCGCGCTCGCGCAGACTCCGGAGGAGTTCTTCAAGGGCAAGACCGTCACCGTCTACATCGGCTTTGGGCCGGGCGGCACCTATGATCTGTTCGGCCGCATGGTCGCCCGCCACATTGGCAAGCACATCCCCGGCAATCCCAACGTCATCGGCTCCAACATGCCGGGCGCGGGTTCCTTCACCGCCACCAATTGGCTCTATCGCGCCGCCCCCAAGGACGGCACTGCGCTTGGCATCGTCGCCCAGACGATTGCGATGGAAGAGAAGCTGAACAACAAGGCGGTTCAGTACAAGACGGCCGAGTTCAACTGGGTCGGCCGCGTCACCTCCAACATCGAAGTGCACGTCATCTCGACGAAGTCGAAAGGCGCTACCATCGAGGGAGCCAAGACGGCTGAAGTGCCCGTCGCCAGCACGGGTCCGGGTTCGCCATCCGACAGCTATCCCAAGCTGATGAACGCCGTATTCGGGACAAAATTCAAGGTCATTCGCGGCTTTACCGGCTCCACCAGCGGCCTTCTCGCCGTCGAGCGCGGCGAGGTGGACGGCGCGCTTACCTCATGGAACACTATGAAAAGCACCCGCATGAACTGGCTGACCGAGAATCGCGCCACCCTGCCGGTGCAATATGTGCTGACGCGCTCCCCCGAGCTGAAGGACATTCCCACGCTCGTCGAACTCGCCACCAACGAGGCGGACCGCAAACTGCTGAATTTCGCCGTCAGCAGCGCGGAAATCGGCCGCGCCATCCTCGCGCCCCCCGGCGTGCCCGCTGATCGCCTCGCCGTTCTGCGCAAGGCGTTCGACGCCGCCATGAAGGATCCTGAATTGCTGGCCGAAGTGAACAAGGCCCAGCTCGATTTCGAGCCCATGGGCGGCGAAGAGCTGTCCAAGCTGGTGGCGGACTCGACCAACGTTGACGAGGCCGTGATCGACCGTTTGCAGAAGATCCTCGCTGAGTAATAAAAGCTGCGCGCCGTGCCAATGTGGGGACGGCGCGCAAAACCTTTATCCAAAATCCCTGCGGAATGATCTAGGATCGCTCAAACCATCTGGACCCGAGCGCCCATGACCCCCGTTCATCGCCCCGTACAAAAGGGCGACCATATCTTCCTCGTCGACGCGTCGAATTTCGTGTTCCGCGCCTATTTCCAGTCGATACGGCAGGATCCCAAATACAATTACCGCTCTGACAAGCTGCCCACGGGCGCGCTGCGGCTGTTTTGCACCAAGCTGTTTCAATTCATCGAGAAAGGCGCGGCGGGCGTGCGCCCGACGCATCTCGCCATCATTTTCGACAAATCCGAAAAATCGTTCCGCAAGGAGCTGTACCCTCCCTACAAGGCCAATCGCAGCGAACCGCCCGAGGATTTGATCCCGCAATTTCCGCTGATGCGGGAGGCTACGCGCGCATTCGGCCTCATCCCGCTGGAGCAGGACCGGTTTGAGGCTGACGATCTCATCGCCACCTATGCGCGCCAGGCCCGCGACCGGGGCGCCGACGTGCTCATCATTTCCGCCGACAAGGATTTGATGCAGTTGATCGAGCCGGGCGTGGCCATGTTCGACCCCGCGTCGGGCGTTGCAGGCTCGGCGGGCGCGCGCGAGGAACGGCGCATCGGCGAGGCCGAAGTGATCGATTATTTCGGCGTGCCGCCAAATAAAGTGGTGGACGTGCAAGCTTTGGCGGGCGATTCCACCGACAACGTGCCAGGCGCGCCTGGCATTGGCGTCAAGACCGCCGCCCAGCTCATCAACGAATACGGCGATCTCGACAGCCTGCTGGCGCGCGCAGGCGAGATCAAACAGCCCAAGCGGCGCGAGACTTTGACCAATCCCGACATCGTCGAACAGGTGCGGGTGTCGAAGAAGCTCGTCGAGCTGGTGCGCGACGTCGAGCTTGAATGCCCGCTCGACGATCTAGGCCTCGTTCCGCCCGACGGCAAGACGCTTGTCGCTTTCATGAAGGCGCTGGAATTCACCACGATCACGCGGCGCGCAGGCGAAATCTTTGGCGTCGATCCCAATGAGATCGAGGCCAACCCGAGCCTTGTCGGCCCCGGCGGCTGGCGCGCGCGCAATGGAGATTTGCAGGAGAGGCCGACGCAAAGCGAGGCGCCGGAAATAGAGGTGAGCGTAGCTGACTCGGCGAGCGCCCCTGTCGCGAGCGCAGAGGGGGAGGGCTCGCCGCAAGCGCTGGCCCGGCATCGCGCCGCGCATGCGCTGGGCGAGAAGATCGACCGCTCGGCCTATGAGACCATCACGAGCATTGAGGCTCTGGATCGCTGGATCGCCGCCGCCTACGATTTCGGCGTCGTTTGCATCGACACGGAAACTTCCTCGCTTGATCCGTTCGAGGCTGACCTTGTGGGCGTGTCGCTGGCGATTGCGCCGGGCCGCGCCTGCTACATTCCCATCGGCCATTTGAAGGAAGGCGCCACGGGGGATTTGTTCGGCGAGGGCGGGCTCGCGGAGGGCCAATTGCGGCGCGAAATCGTGCTGGCGCGCCTGAAGCCTTTGCTGGAGGATCGCAGCGTCTTGAAGATCGCGCAGAACATGAAATACGACCTCGAAGTGCTGCGCGAGGCCGGGATCGACGTCGTGAACATCGACGACACGATGCTGATGTCCTACGTGCTGGATGCTGGCCGCAACGGCCACGGCATGGATGAATTATCGCAAAAACATCTGGGCCACAGCCCGATTCAGTTTGGACAGGTTGCGGGCACGGGCAAGAGCTTCATCGGCTTTGCGCGCGTGGCCATAGATAAGGCCGCTGACTATTCAGCCGAAGATTCCGACGTCACTTTGCGCCTGTGGCGCGTGCTCAAACCGCGCCTTGCGGCTGAAGGCGTGGGCGCCGTCTACGAGACGCTGGAGCGCCCGCTGATCGACGTGCTGGCGCGCATGGAGCGGCGCGGCATCTCGATCGACCGGCAGATTCTCTCGCGCCTGTCGGGCGAGTTCGCGCAAGGCATGGCCCGGCTTGAGGCCGACATTCAGGGCATTGTCGGCGAGCCGTTCAATCCCGGCTCCCCGAAGCAATTGGGCGACATTCTGTTTGGCAAAATGGGCCTGCCCGGGGGTAAGAAAACCGCCAGCGGCGCATGGTCCACGACCGCCAGCGTGCTGGAGGAATTGGCTGAACAGGGGCATGATCTGCCCGCGCGCATTCTGGAATGGCGCTCGCTGCAAAAGCTCAAATCAACCTATACGGATGCGCTGCCCGGCTATGTGAATGCGCGCACGCAGCGCGTTCACACCAGCTATTCGCTGGCCGCCACCACAACCGGGCGCCTGTCCTCGTCCGAACCCAATCTGCAAAACATCCCCGTGCGCAACGAAGCCGGGCGCAAGATCCGCACCGCCTTCATCGCCGCGCCGGGACATCAATTGATCTCGGCGGATTATTCGCAAATCGAATTGCGCGTGCTCGCCCACATGGCCGACATTCCGCAATTGAAGAAAGCCTTCGCAGAAGGGCTCGACATTCACGCCATGACGGCGTCTGAAATGTTTGGCGTGCCGGTGAAGGACATGCCGTCGGACGTGCGCCGCCGCGCCAAAGCGATCAATTTTGGCATCATCTACGGTATCTCAGCGTTTGGCCTGGCCAACCAGCTCGGCATTTCGCGCGAGGAGGCCGGCGCCTATATCAAGAAATATTTCGAGCGCTTCCCCGGCATCCGCGATTATATGGACGCGACCAAAAAGACCTGCCGCGAACAGGGTTTCGTGACCACGATCTTTGGCCGCAAATGCCATTACCCGCGCATCGCCGCCTCCAACCCATCAGAGCGCGCCTTCAACGAGCGCGCCGCCATCAACGCGCCAATTCAGGGCTCGGCCGCCGACATCATCCGCCGCGCCATGACGCGCATGGACGCCGCGCTCGTTGACGCAAAGCTCGATGCGCAAATGCTGTTGCAGGTGCATGACGAACTCGTGTTCGAGGTTCCGCAATCGCAGGTTGAGGCGACGATAGCGCTGGCCCGGCAGGTGATGGTGGATGCGCCCAACCCAGCCGTGCGTCTGTCCGTGCCGTTGCAGGTGGACGCGAAGGCCGCAAAGAACTGGGACGAGGCGCATTAAAAAAGGCCTCTATTATAAACTGCCCCCGAAAGTTGGACATCCAACCTCGGGGGTTTTTGATTTCCAGGCACAGTACTTCGTTCAAGCAACGCGTTATGGCGTTTTATGGCGGCGGCGCGCGTAGCTACAGGGAAGTCGGATCACATTTTGGCCTCGACC
>CAMCUC010000072.1 GCA_945878875.1 Rhizobium sp. Q54 | reverse complement strand
GAGAACGACATTGAACATCGGCTAACCAAGCCCAACCACCCATGGACCAACGGCCAGGTGGAGCGCATGAACCGCACCCTCAAAGAAGCGACTGTCAAACGCTACCACTACGACAGCCACGACCAACTCAGGCAACACCTTCGGCTATTCGTAGACGCATACAACCATGCGCGGCGGCTGAAGACCCTGCACGGGCTCACGCCCTACGAATACATCGCAAAAATGTGGACAAAAGAGCCGCAAAGATTCAAATTCGATCCGTATCGCTCCTCTCCGGGACTAAACACTGTCACCTGGCATCCCGAGGCTGAGCGAGCTGTCATCAATATGTCTTTTGCATTGAATACTGCTCGGAATCACGGAGGCGAATTCTTGCCAACAGCTTGGTACTGAACGGTTGCTTCATCGAGGATATGACAATGTTCGGTTTCATATGCCGCAGGACCCTTCAGCTCGGAGCAGGTGCGATTCGCGCATCCGCCTTGCCTAACTTCTCTATCAGACAGTCCGAAACCCGCGCCTCGATCACGATCAAAGCATGGCCAGCCTTCGTCATGGACTTCCGGCCCGGTAATTATGTCTGAGGCCAGCCGGACCCTAGTACATTCAACAAAACTCACCTTGTCGGGGCTGACTGTCAGCTTCGACGGGGTAACAGTTTTGCACGGCGTCGACCTTTCGATTGGTAAGGGTGAGGCGCTCGGTCTTGTCGGAGAGTCAGGGTCCGGCAAGTCGGTCACGTGGCTTGCGGCGCTTGGTCTTTGTTCCGGCAAAGCGCGCGTTTCCGGTAGTGCAATGCTCGACGGCCTCGAGCTGATCGGTGCCAAGCCGGAAACACTGGAGAAGGTCCGTGGTGGTCGCGTCGCGATGATCTTTCAGGACCCGACTAGCGCGCTCAACCCTGTGCTGAAGGTCGGCACACAGATCGGCGAGGCCTTGGCGCTGCATCGCGGGCTTTCAGGTGCAGCAATCAAGGCAGAGGCAAAGAGTCTGTTAGACCTCGTCGGCATTCCCGACGCGGAGCGCCGCCTGTCGGGCTATCCGCATGAGTTTTCGGGTGGCCAGAACCAGCGCGTGATGATAGCGATGGCGCTTGCCGGTGAACCCGATATTCTGGTGGCGGACGAGCCAACCACGGCGCTTGATGTCACCATTCAAGCGCAAATCCTTGACCTGATCAACACTGTCCGCCGCGAGATGGGCATGGCACTGGTGCTGATCAGCCATGACCTCGGTGTCATTGCGGAAACCTGCGATCGGGTTGCGGTGATGTATGCCGGGCGCATCGTCGAAGAAGCTCCGGCGGCCGAACTGTTCGCAGCCCCCCGACACCCCTACGCGCGCGGCCTTCTGCACTCGCTGCCGCCTCTTGGGGGGGCACGCCGCAAGCTGGTCTCGATCCCCGGCGTGGTGCCAGATCCGCGCGCGCTACCAAAGGGCTGTGCCTTTGCGCCGCGTTGCCGGGAGGTCTCTGACGCTTGCCTTAATTTGCCACCGGTGTTGCGCGATGCCGAGGCGGGACGGCGTCTGGCCTGCGTGCTGGATCCGTCGCACACACAAAGCGCAGACCTGCGTGAGTTCGTGGCCGCATGAGCGCCGCATTGCTCACCGCCACGGACCTGTCGCGTACCTATGGCTCGCGACGCGGCCTATTTGGTGCGATCACGCTGGTTCGTGCGGTCAATCGCGTCAGCTTTAGCATTGCAGCTGGCGAGACGCTTGGAATTGTCGGTGAGTCCGGCTCCGGCAAGTCTACCATGGGCCGCATGACACTTGGTCTTGAGAAACCTGACGAGGGCGAGGTGCGCTTCATCGGCCAACCAATCCCTTTTGCGGGGACACCAGCCTGGCGAGCCCAGCGCGCCCGCATGCAGATGATCTATCAGGACCCGCTTGGCGCGCTTGATCGCCGCTTGCCGGTCCTCAAGCAGGTGCAGGAACCGCTCGACATTCACCAGCTGGGAGATCCGCAACAGCGCCTGCTACGGGCACAGGAAATGCTCACCCGGGTGGGCCTGTCACCCGAGCAGATGGGCCGCTATCCGCATGAGTTGTCCGGCGGCCAGCGCCAGCGTGTCGTTCTGGCCCGTGCACTGATGACCAAGCCTGATTTTCTGGTTTGCGACGAGCCTGTGTCCGCGCTTGATGTCTCAATCCAGGCACAGGTGGTCAATCTTTTGGTTGACCTGCAGACCGAGTTAGGTCTCGCCATGCTGTTCATCAGCCATGATCTGCGCGTTGTGCGGCAGGTCTCCAACCGCGTTGCCGTAATGTATCTTGGTGATTTCGTTGAGGAAGGCGATGCTGACGACCTGTTCGCCGAGCCGCTTCATCCATACACCAAGGCGTTGGTTTCTGCTGCGCCGGTGACAAAGCGAAGCTCCAGCCATCAGCGCATCGTGCTGAAGGGTGAGCCGCCAAACCCCGCGAACCGACCAAGCGGCTGCAGTTTCCATCCGCGCTGTCCGTTCGCCATGGGACGTTGCAAGGTCGAGGTGCCGGTGCTGAAACCTGTCGATCAGGGCCTTGGGCGAAGCGTCGCCTGCCACTTGGTCGAGCCGTCAGCCAGCGCGATAGCCAGACCCGCCTGATGCTACGCTATTTTGCCATCCGGCTTGGCCGGACCATGGTCACCATCGCGCTCGTCGTGACTACGTCCTCTACAACTAGCTTCGCGACAAGCTTAATCCAACCTTGAGACGAGATGATGCAAACAGTTTCACGTGTCGTTGTCGTGGTATTTGATGGGTTGCGGCCCGATATGGTCACATCAGACCGCATGCCGACCCTCAGCGCCTTTGCGGGTAATAGCCTCTGGTTTCGCGAGGCGCGCTCGGTGTTTCCATCGATGACGCGGGTGGCGACATCCTCGATCTCGACGGGTGCGGCACCATCGCTGCACGGCATCGTCGGCAACAGCTTCTACTATCCCGACGTGACGCGCGATTTCGTCCTCGACACTTCGCTGGCCGAGGACCTGGCCTTGGCGGAGCATCGCCTCAATGGTCCCTTGATCGCAGCCGAGACCCTGGGAGACCGGCTGGCTGCCAACGGCAAGAGCTTTGCCGTAGTCCATTCAGGCTCTGCTGGTGCGACGTATGCGATCAACCCGCGCGCGGCTGCCAACGGGCACTGGACCTTCTCCGTGATGGGGAAAGACGCCACCCGGACACCACATGCAGTTGACGAGGTGGTGGAGCGCTTCGGGCCATTGCCGCCCCGCACACTGCCGCGCTTTGAGGAGACAAACTACGTTACGCGCGTCTTCGCCGAACATGTGCTGGGCGAGATGGACCCGGACGTAGCGCTGATCTGGTTCAATGAACCCGATACCTCGTTTCACTACAAGTTCCTGACCTCCTACGACACGAATGCCATCATGAAGGGGGTCGATGCCGCTTTCGGTCGCATCCTCATGGCCATCCATGCCCGGCCAGATGCCGAGGATATCGCCATCATCGTTGCCTCGGATCACGGTCAGATTTCCAGTTCGGGCATTGCCGACATTGCCACCTTGCTGACCGACGCAGGGCACGAGGCCGCTCGCGCCTCGGCGAGGGCGGTCAATGGTGCGGCTATCACCGTCACCGGCGGCAACATGGGCGAAATCCGCATGGTCGACGGTGATCTGGAGCGCCGTGACCAGATCGCGCGCTGGCTCATGCAGCGCGACGAGATCGGCATGGTGTTCACCCCATCGAATGACCCTGTGCTTGGCACCGTTGACGGAACGTTCTCGACAACGCTTGTTGGCCTCGACCACACACGGCAGCCGGAACTGGTCTACGTTCTGCGTTCAGGAACCGAAACCGATGTCCATGGTTTGCCAGGCCTCGGCCTAATCACCGGGGGCGTGCCGGTTGGCGGCGGTATGCATGGCGGGCTGAACCGGTACGAAATCAATACTGTTTTGATTCTGGGCGGCGCGGCGCATGGCGAACCTGGCCATGCCACTGACGTGCCAGCCGGTATCGTCGACATCGCGCCTACGGTGCTGGATATGCTTGGGCTCACGGCTCCGACAAGCATGGGCGGTGCCAGCCTGCTGGCAACTGAGGTACGCGACCATGCGGCCACAGTCGAGACCTTCGAGGCTGGCGCGGGAACATTCCGGCAGCGCCTCGCAATCAGGCGTCGTGGCGCGCATCTGTTCCCGGTCCATGGCGGCCGGATTGGCTGAATTGCCCTGTGTCCAGCAGCGTTGGCTTGCACGAAATGCCCGGCACTGACCTCGATGAGCGGCGATCGAGCAGGAGATTGCCCAATCGGATACAGCAGGCTTCTGATCTCGCGTGCCTCATCGATGATCTGTGGCTTTCGTAGGGCAAGTCCACTAGGATTTCGGCCTGCACGATGACATCAAGCCCAGTCGTCAGCTCATCGGCGATTAGCAGGCGCGGCTCGCAGGCCAGCGCCAAGGCAATCATCACGCGCTGGGCGCATGCCGCCGGACATTCCATGCCGGTACCGAGCCAGCCCGCACGCCGGATCAGGTATCTTGACACGTTTGATGAGACGGCGCGCTTCGTACAGCACTTCACTCGCAGAGCAAGCGCGATGCAGGATGATGACCTCGGCTATCTGGGTGCCGATGGTCAGGACCGGGTTGAACGACGTTATCGGTTCCTGAAAGATCATCGAGATTTCGTTGCCGCGGGCCCGTCGAAAGGTTCGATCATAGGCATGCATCAGGTCTATTGTTTCACCGGAACGGCGCTGTCAGTCCATACGGCCAGGTATCCGTCCGCCTTCGCGCTAGATCAGGCGCATCACCGACAGGGCTTGACGCTTTTGCCAGACCCGGACTCACCGACAATCGCAAGTGTCTCACCCAGCGCATGGGCAAAACTGAGCTTGCGAACGGCCTCAATTCGTCCCCTTGTGTCGAATATAACGCTTAGATCACGTAGGCTGAGTAGTGATCCTCCGCTCATTCGGCGGCCGGCGCCTGTGCGTGGAAAGTAGCAATGCGCGCTTCCCGCTCGACATAGCCGGGCAGTACCGAGAAGTCTCCGAGCGGTCGATACCAGCGCCGGCCAGTTTGTGCGACAGGCAGGATGGCGCGGAACGCGTCGGCGCCGAAGACCTGCCAGTCAATCGTATCTGCACTGAGTTCAAGCAAACCATGTGCTCCGCAAGGCTCGCCTGCGCCGTTCTCGGGCGACATGACAAAACTCTCCGTGAGCGATTGCTGCGTCAGATGCGGGATGCCATCGACGGTGGTGATCGTGTTCCAATGCACGTGCCCCGCGAGGCAGACAGTTGGCACCTTGGATGTGCGCAGCACCTCACGGATGCGCTCGCCGTGATCGGGGTATCTGGATGAGCCTGGATTACGCTGGAAATAGTAGTTGCCGATCTGCGAATGACCAGACAATGGCACGTGCCCCGCGATCAGCAAGGGACGGTCGGCGGCGGCGATGGTCTCCGACAGCCAGACAATGTCACTATCAGCGCACTGAAATCCGCCTGGTCGACGGATCAGCGTATCAGCGCGCCAGAGCACAATGCGCCAGCCGCCGATGTCGAGTATCTTGCTCTGAAGTGACTGGCCAAGAATGACCTCGTTCTGCGCAACGCTAAGAAAATCGCGATCATGATTGCCGCAGATATGGTGGACCGGCGCGATGGCGCGGATAGGTTCGAACGCTGCATTGACTTCCTCCTCGAGCCTTAGATCAGTTTCAGGATCTTCATCCGAGATGCGGTCCCCTAGATCAAGGACAAGATCCGGTTTTGTACCAGCAACAAATGCAGCAAATTCGGCCATCAGCCTGAGCGCACTCGCGCCTTTTTTGGCTTCGGCATTTCTGCCGTGGTGAATGTCGGTGACGATAGCGATCTTGAGGCTCATGCGATCTGTCCTTAGAAAGTGATAGCTCCCGCGCCACCTATGCGCCGCGGGAGTGTTGGCAAACGTTGGCTCAGTTGGTTAGGTGATCAGCATGCGCCCAAAGGGGCCTCGCAGATACTCGGCCATGCGCCAGCTCTTTATTGTTAGAAGGTGACGTTCACGGGGTTAGAAATCCGATCAGCGAATTTGCACGCGCTTAGCGCTCTGTCATGACGACTTGGTGACGTTTCATTAGTTGGAGATCTTACATGTTGAGAAATACTCAATTCTGAAACTGCGATTGTGCGCCAGTGCCAAAACCGGCAACGTCCGAACGGCAACATTACAGCAACGCGCTGCTGTCCGCTGACATGACTGACAGTCATGAGTAGCCACCAGTCATTAAACCGGTGCGACCCGGTTGGCGCGAAGTCAATCTGGCAGATGATGCCTGGTAAGCGACCGCGGCGGCATGTTGGTCGTTGTGCCGCCTACATCGGTCCAGCGTGAGGTGTCCTGCGCAATCATCATGCGTGGTTCCACAAGTTCGTGGCTGATCTTGCGACCATCGAGCGTCCAGATCAGATAGCCCGGGCGTGGCCAGCGCCGCCATTTGCGCCACTGGCGTTCGAAGTTGACCATAGCTGTGGGGGGTGCCCACACAATGCCCATGCCCTGGTAGCGAAGCCTGCGATAAACATGCAGATGGCCGCAGGCGATCACCTTCACACCCGCATCGCGGCAGGTGTCTAGCAAGGCGCGCCGGGCCGGATGGGGTATACAAGCGGTGGTCGCGCGCTCGTCGTTCGGGTCTGTTTCGAAGGGCGGCATGTGCATGAAGACCATCCCCTGACGGTTGCCACGGGAGGCAAGCTGGGCATGGAGAAACTCGAGTTGGGCGCTTTCCTCATGGAGACCTGAGGCCATCAATGCCGTATCGAGGCCTATCAGACGCCAATTGCCGATGTCATGGCTCCACCACATCGGCCCTATCGTGTTTTTCCAGGCTAACATGCGCGCGTCGTTGATGGGCTGGTCAAGACGCGAAAATCGCGGCGCCTCGCCGAGGTCATGATTGCCTGCCAATGTCAGAACAGGCGAAGGCAAACGGCCAAGTTGCGTTTTTGCGAAGCTAAGGTCTTCGGATCTCACAGGGCCGTTGAACGAGATATCGCCCGTGTGAACAATCAGATCGGGCTTGAGTGCCCGCATCTCCTCGACGAAGACATCGAAATTGTCGATAAAATAAGCATGGGTTTCGGACAAGTGTGTATCCGAAACCTGCACGACACGAAAATGCCGCTCTGCGCTTTTGACTGCGCTCATGTCATGAAAAACTCAGGTTGTCGGCGCGAAGGTCCATGAAGAAGAAGCTGTATGGGGTCCAATTGACCTTCTTCTTTACGCCATAGGTTTCCAGCGGCTGGTAAAGGATTGTGCCGGGGCAAGCATCCTCATAGGCGTCCAGCATTTGGGCGAACAGTGCCTTGCGTTTGGCCTGATCGGTTTCACCGAGCAGTAAGCGTCCCGCCGCGTTGAACGGCGCGGCGTCCGCCTCTGCAAAAGCCTTGCTTGTCTGAAAATCTGAGGCCGGGCCCCAGCTTGGCCAGATTGCACCGAGCGGATCGGGAAAGCGGGTCGAGTTTGAGTTGTTGCCCACCTGCTGGCCTGGTGCCCGCATTTGCGCAAAGTTCTCGACGACCTGTAGGCGTGCATCAATGCCAACCGCCTTCCACATCTCAACGATAATCTGCGCTGCATCAAGCGCGCCGGTGTAGTAATTCGGCATGGTGCGATAGGTGATGGGCTCGCCCTTATAACCTGCCTCGCGCAGCAGCGCGCGGGCACGCTCGGGGTTGAAAGGCAGGCTGCGGCCCTCAAGGAACATCTGCCCGTATTCCGGGTAGTTGTGGGACGGCGGGATCGTCGCCTTGCCGAGCCACAAGGCATCGACCAGTTTTTTGCGGTCGATCGAGACCGCCAGTGCCTGCCTGATGCGTTTGTCAGATGTCATCGGCCCACGGGCATCAAAGGTCAGCAGGTGGCTGTTTGCCAACACGACCGAGCGCGCTTCGACATCACGATAGCTCGACATCACCTGGATCTGATCTGGTGGCACGTTCGTGATCAGATCAAACTCACCTGAGACCAGGCCCGCGATCCGGGTCGACAATTCCGGCACCTCGCGAAAGGTGACCCGCCGAGCGGTCGGGCGACCCATCCAGTAGGCGTCAAAAGCTTCGAATTCCATGAACTCGTTGGCCCGCATGCGCGTGAACCGGTAAGGTCCTGTGCCGACGGGGTTCTTGCCAAACCCGTCTATGCCTACCTGTTCGTAATGACGCTTGTTCACGATCCACGAACACCACGAGGCGAGGCGCTGCTCCATGAGCACGTCAGGTGCGCGTGTCCTGAAACGAACCGTGTGCTTGTCGATGGCTTCGACAGCTTCCAGAGTTCCGAAGAACGGTCTGCCGCCGGGAATTTCAGCTTTCTCGCCCCAGAGGCGTCCTTCACGGAACGTGTAGGCGACATCATCGGAGGTCATCTCATCGCCGTTGTGGAATTTCACGTCATTGCGAAACTTCACGACCAGGGAACGGGGGCTTTCCTGCTCCCAGGACAACGCCAGATGCGGCACCAGCTTCGAGCCGCCACCATCGGGCTGGCTCTTGAAGTCGCGCCGGATGACCGTATCGAAAACAGAATAGGTGACGCGCGTTCCAACATTGTTGAGCTCCATCGCCGGCTCAAGCACCTTGGGAAGCTCAGCCACGGCAACTGTCAGCGTCGGACGCCGGTCCGTCTGTGCAAAGGCATGTGGCGTTGTGACGACGAACGGAGCGCTAACCGCGCCTCCAACAAAAAGACGGCGATTGAGTGACATGGTTGACCCCCTGTGGACGCTGTGCCGATAGGGCTTTCATGCGACATGGCCATGACAGGACGAACAAAACTCAAGGATAAGTCATGAATTGCTGTCCAGCGTGGGATCCAGCCTGTCCCTCAGCCAGTCGCCGAAAAGGCTGACACATAACGTGGTCAGGAAGATCACCACGCCGGGACAGACCGCAATCCACCAGGCCTGCAGAAGATAGTTTCGGCCTGCGCCGAGCATCTGCCCAAGCGAAGTGCCCGGCGGTTGCACACCAAGGCCGAGAAACGACAGCGTCGTTTCCAAGAGGATCACCCAAGGAAAGGTAATGGTCATCTGCACAACCAGCGAGGCTGCGATATTGGGCAGGACATGGCGCAGGTTGACACGGTTGATGTTTGCTCCCAACGCCTGCACCGCCCTGACATAAAGCGCCGCCTGTTCCGAGATCACCAGCCCCCGCACGAGCCGGGTATAGCGCTCCCAGCCTTCAAGGCTGACCAACACAATGAAGATCAGCAGATTGGAGCCGATCAGCGCGATGAAGGCGATGGCGATGAAAAATGCCGGCAATGCCGCCTGCACATCGACCATCATCATGATGATGTCATCGAGCCAGCCTCTTCGGCGTGCAGCGACGTATCCGAGCGCGGTCCCGATGGCCGCGCCGATCAATGTGCCGGCCAATGCAATGGCGATGGATGTGCGTATGCCATAAATCAGGCGGCTCAAGATATCGCGCCCCAAGTGATCGGTGCCAAGAGCGTAGGTCCATTCGCCACCCCAGAACACCGGCGGGCGAAGACGGCGTGCAAGGTTTTGCGTGGCGAAATCATAGGGCGCGATCAGTGGTGCGAGGATCGAAACCACAACCATCAGCGCCAAAAATCCGGCTGCCAGCTTGATGCTGAGTGGCATTACCAGAGCCCGCGCGGCAGTCGGCTTTGCGGATGCAACCGCGCCATTTCGGGGCTCGGCAGCGCTCATCAGGCCTGCGCCTTCGCACCGAGCGTATCGATACGGGGGTCGATCAATGCGTGAATGATATCGACAGCCAGGTTGCAGACAATGATGACGCAGGCGACGAACAGGATCGCTGCCTGAATGACGGGCAGATCTCGCGAGCCTGCCGATGACACCAGAAGGCGGCCAACCCCCGGCCAGGCGAAGATGGTCTCGGTGACCGCCGCTCCGGCAAACAGCAGACCCGTCTCGATGCCAAGGAACATCAGCAACGGCACCGCTGCATTGGGGAAAACGTGGCGCAGCAGTACGGGCAATCGCGGCACACCTTTGGCGCGTGCCGTCCGCACAAAGCTCTGGCCCAGCACTTCGAGCATGGCAGTCCTCATGAAGCGTGCGACTTTGCCCAGCAGACCTGCCGCAAGTGTCAGCGTCGGCATAACGAGATGCCACCAGGTTTCGGTGCCAGAGGACGGCAGCCAGCGCAGTGTAAGGGCAAACAGCAGGATCAGCAGGATGCCCAAAAAGAACGTGGGGATCGAGAAGCCTAAAACCGCAATTGACATCACTATCCGGTCCAGAGCTGAATTGTGTTTCAGAGCTGCGAAAATCCCAAGGGGTATGCCGATCATCAGCGCAAGAGCTAGCGCCGCCCCTGCCAGCAGCAACGTGTTGGGAATTGCTTCTGCCACGACGATGGTGGCGGCCCTTCCATCAGCAAAAGAAACGCCGAGATCGCCGCGCGTCACAGCAACAAGAAAGCGTAGATACTGTTCAGGCATAGGCCGATCAATACCCCAGCGTTCGCGATATTCGGCCTTGATCTCCGGCAATGTATCGTCTGGCAAAAGGATGTCTGATGGATCACCAGCAAGCCGCAGAATCACGAACACGGACGTGACGCAGATTGTTATTGTTAGGAATGCACGCATTATCCGACTAACGGCAAAGTTCAGCATGACTGACTTGCCCTCAGTTGAGTGCAATAACCGACCACATGATCGAGTGATGAGCCACCGGCCGCCTGCAACATCCTCATTGTTCTACCGTCTGCCTGTCTCGCGGGCATTTGGCCCAGTGCCCACAAATCCAACCTGTAATCATCTCGAACAGGACACTAAGCTCGGTCAGACAAGCGAAATTAAAATCTTAGTATATATTTTCTTAGACTACTGGGTGTTGATGACGACTTGGTGACAATTGCTCAATGATTGGCTGGCGCGCCTGAGCAAGCCTCTCATCGATCAGCTTGCGTCGTCGTATGTTGCCAGCGAACAAAAATGTACAGGTTTCAGCCTGATTTGGCTTCCAGCGCGTGGCGCGCGTCGGCGCAAAGCCCCGTAAGCTTTGTTACTCGGGGAGGATGAATAGATTATGTGCTTGCGCGATTGAAAGCATCGTTGCTGGAAATGCCGCCGGCGGCAAGGCGGATCGCCACCGTCATGATAACCTCCCCCGATAAAGTCATCCGAATGTCGGTCAGCGAATTGGCCGCCATCGCCGAGGTGAGCGAAGGCAGCATTATCGGCTTGTGTCAGCATGCGACCGGAAAGGTTTCCCCGAAGTCAAAATTTCCATCGCGCAAGAAGTCGCATCAGGGCAGTCACTTCTGCTTCATGATGTGGTGGCAACGGACGCTTCGGCGATCGTTGCCCGCAAGATCGGCTCAAGCCCCACACTTGCAATCGACGACACGATCAAGGTTCTCGATCCTGCAGCGTTAGACCGCGCCATCCGCTTAATTGCGGCGGCAAGCCGGTTGGAGTTTTTTGGCGTGTGCAACGCTGCACCGATTGCAGAGGACGCAGTCTGTTGTTTTCTCAGGCTTGGCATTCCGACCAAGTGCATGATCGATTCGCATACTTAGGCTGTCAGTGTGGCTTTCACGGGCCCAAGCGTCGCAACCATCACGATCAGCCATTCGGGCCGCACGCGCGAGACGATTGTCTCGACCCCCATTGTCCGCCAAGCTAGCGCAAAAACCGTTTGCATCAACAATTATGGCAAGTCGCCACTGCAGCAGTATTGCGGAGTCTTCTTGTTCACGGCAGCGCAGGAAACCAAGTATCGCATGGAAGCGCTTTTTAGCCGCATCGCACAAATGGTGGTGATCGACGTTCTCTATCAACGACTG
>CAMCUC010000071.1 GCA_945878875.1 Rhizobium sp. Q54 | reverse complement strand
TGCATTCGATTGCTGGCGGAACATCGCAACCACGTCTGGTCCTATGACTTCGTCGAGGACCGCATCCATGACGGGAGAAAACATCGCATGCTTAATGTCATCGATGACTTCACGCATGAATGCCTCGCGATCCGCGTCGAGCGGAGCCTAAAAACCGCCGATGTGATCGACGTTCTATTGGATCTGTTCATTCGGCGAGGCATCCCTGGGCACATCCGTTCCGACAACGGCCCGGAGTTTATCGCAAAGGCGGTGCAGGACTGGATCGCCGCAGTCGGCGCGAAGACAGCCTACATCATGCCGGGAAGTCCTTGGGAGAACGGCTTCATCGAGTCATTCAACGCCCGGCTACGCGACGAACTTCTGGATGGTGAAATCTTCTATTCGCTCGCCGAGGCCAAGATCATCATCGAAAGCTGGCGACGACATTACTAGACCGTCCGACCTCACGGATCCCTAGGCTACAAGCCCCCGGCACCTGAGGTCTTTGTGCCAGCCTTGGCGGCGCGGTCGGCTCTGCACCCCGGACCAGCTACGCCGACCGCGCTAGCATCAATGCCGAACTTGAACTAAGTTTAAAAGTGAACTCGTCGATGGGGGCCTATCAGCACGCGGCGAGTAATTATATCAATGACAAATGACACGGGCCGGGAATGACATACAGCGTGAAACTAGCGGGCGGACCGCGGAAAATGGGGCGCACGGATATTGTCGCAAGCCGGCTGGGCTATGGCGCGATGGAACTGGCAGGCCCCCCGAAGGCGCGTGACCTGACCGAAGACGAGGCGGTCTCCTTCATCAATCAGGTGGTAGACGCCGGCATCAAGTATATCGACACGTCGATTGATTATGGCCGCAGTGAAACCCTGATCGGCAAGGCGCTTTCGCATCGCCGCAGCGACTATTATCTGGCGTCCAAATGCGCGTGCGAAGTCGCGGTCGATCCTTACAACATAAAGGGGCTCGGCAAGCATGAGGAGCACACCTACACCGGCGAGAACGTGACTGCCGGCGTCGAGCAGAGCCTTAAACGCCTGAAGACGGATTACCTCGATCTGGTGCAGGTGCATGGAAATCCGACGCGAAAAGATCTTGAGGAGGGCGGCGTCATCGACGCATTGCAAAAGCTGCAGAGGGATGGAAAGGTCCGTTATCTCGGCATTTCTACTCGCCTGCCGTTACTGGCGGAGTTCGTCGACGTCGATTATTTCTCGATCATCCAGGCTCCCTATTCTGCACTGCAGCGTACCAATGAGGAGGCGATCGCCGCCCTGCGCGCGGCGGGCAAGGCGGTAGTCACGCGCGGCGTCACAGGTCGAGGCGCGCCGGCGAAAGGCTGGGCCACGCGCCCCATAGGCACGGCGGAAGGCGAGGTGCGCGATGTGTGGGAGCGCGCAAAGCTAGATGAATTGCTTGAAGGCATGTCCCGCATCGAATTCATGATTCGCTTCGTGCTCGCAAATGACAATGTGGACTTGGCGCTGGTGGCGACAACCAACTACGAGCACCTCCTCGCCAACATAGGCTACGCAGCTAAAGGACCACTTTCGCAGCTCACTCTCGATGAAGCGAAACGGCGTTTGCTTCTTGCTGGCAGTGGGCCGGGACTTGGCAATTACAAAGGGGGCGGCCCGAGCCCTGTGCTGTGAGCTGCCCTTGGCTGGTCAGAGACATTCGAAAAACTGTGCGAGCGTGTATGGGGGTTAAAAAGCGGGCGGATTGATTAAAGGGGAAATCGGAAGCTCAAGCCGCAGCGCTGCAGTCTCCCAGCCCGAACGCTTCCCTGATTTCAGATCATCCCGCTCTGGCGGCAACTTCCCCGCAAGGCTGCCGTCGCCTAACTACACCCGATGAGCGTACCATATAAACAGCAGAGGCAAAGTGTGCCAATGAAACGGCTATGACCGCCTTTTAATGGCGACGCAAGAGTGTCCCGGCCCTGATAGGCCGGCCTGATGCCTTTGAATGGCATGGGAGGCTGGAAGGATTTTAACAGTGGAGCTCTATGCCGGGATACGACGAGCGGTGATGGTCGAAGAACTCTGCTAAACGCAGCTGTGAAATGGGAGCGCGACCTATTTTGTTTTAACTGCTTTAGCCCTCAACAAAGTGCCTTTGAATAAGCCCTCATGGATTAGACAATCAGAATTCCCACCGACAGGCCTGCTACACTCGCTACATCTCCTGCGAATGTCGCTCACGGCTTTCCACCATTTGTAGCGGATGTAGCAAGCCTTTCTGTTGCGAGATCTGCCTTGCCTCAATGGCTCGAACAGCGTCTGCAATGCTTCTGCCTTGAGCCGCAATATCCAATGGTTCGAAACACTCAAGGAGGCACAACGCCTGATTGAGGCTTGGAGGATTGATTATAATGAGAGCCGTCCTCACATGGCTCTTGGCAACAAACGCCGGCAGAATATCTTTTGCAGGCAATCCCTTCGCCGTCGACGCAGGGTAAAAAGGCCGCTCAAAAACTAACTCTGGATACGGACCGCCAATCCCAAGGGCCTCAATGCAGCCCTTTTCTCACAACCAGACTGGCACACTTTTAATGCGCCATCTGGCACATTTTTACGCCGCCTTTGACAGATCTATGGCTGGGAACCTATCGCTGGTAGGTTATCATATAGGCTATTTGTCTTAGCCGCTTGATCGAACACAAGACGCTTTATCCCCAGCAACGATCAGCTATAGTGCGTTTAAGCGGAGACGGGGAAACCGTCCTGCGAACGGGGAGGACGTCATGGGCTTGAATCGCAGTCTGATCGCTTTTGCACTTTTCGCCTCACCTGCCACGAGCTTGGCTGACGATAGCTTCTTCAAAGACAAGCAGATACGCCTTATCGTCGGTTCTGCGGCTGGTGCCGGATACGATCTGAATGCCAGGCTGCTGGCCCGGCACTGGCCCAGCTACATTCCCGGCGCACCGACCATAGTGGTGCAGAACCTTGTGGGCGCCGGCAGCGTCGTTATGGCGAACCAGATTTATAATAGCGCGCCCAAAGACGGCTCCACGATAGGCGCAGCGATCAACGGCATGCCGACGGCCGCGCTGTTCACGCCAGAAGTCGTGCAGTACGATCCGCGTAAGTTCATCTGGATCGGCAGCACGAACCGCGATACGCAAATTAGCTACGCTTGGTACACGGCGTCGGTGAAGACGCTCGACGACCTGCGCACAAAAGAACTCGTAGTTGGAGCTACAAGCGCAGGCACGACGCAATATGATTATCCTGTCGTGGCCGCCAAACTCCTCGGACTGAAATTCAAGGTCATCGCCGGCTACAAAGGGACGACGGACGTTCACCTCGCGATGGAGCGAGGGGAGGTGCAAGGCATGGGCTCGAATGCATGGCTGAGCCTGAAGGCGCTCAACGAGAACTGGTTGCGGGAAAAGAAGGTTGTGCCGCTGGTTCATTTCAACTTTGAACGGCACCCGGACCTGCCCGACGTTCCAACTATATTCGATGCGGCCAAAACAGAGTCGGACAGGCAGGCGATGGCGCTGATGGTGGGGCGTCTCGAATATGGACGGCCCTTCTTCTTGCCGCCGGGTGTTCCCGAGGTGCGTGTGGCGCTGCTGCGCAAGACCTTTGAGGCCACATTGAAGGATCCGAAATTCCTCGCCGAGGCCCAGAAAAGCAATATCGACATCGACCCTATCACAGGCCAAAAGGTCGCCGAACTCGTCGATAAGGCAATGGATACGCCGAAGGATGTTGTTGCGCGGGTGCGCGAAGCCCTCGCTCCGGGAGGAAAATAGATCGCATGAGTGAGCATAGGGGCGCAGGGTACAGGCTCGCCGTCGACATCGGCGGCACATTCACCGACATCGTACTCGAAGGGCCCGGCGGTTGGGTTTCGGGCAAGGTTCTGACAACCGGCTATGCGCCGGAAGAAGGCGTCGTCAGTGGCGTTCGCATAGTTCTTGAGAAGGCTGGCGTCGCGGCGGATCAGCTCGACTTCATCATCCACGGAACCACGCTGGCGACGAACGCGATCATCGAAAGACGCGGCGCGCGGACTGCCCTTATCACCACTCTAGGCTTTCGCGATATTCTGGAGTTTGCCTTCGGACAGCGGTTCGATCAATACGATCTTGAGCTCGAACGCCCGGAACCGCTTATCGCGCGTCCGCTTCGGTTCGAGGCGCGCGAGCGCACCGCCGCCGATGGGTCTGTGCTCCTCGATCTGGATGAGGATGGCGTGCGTGCGCTTGCGCGCAAATTGCGCGGCCTCGACATAGTCTCGGTCGCGGTGTGTTTCATGCACGCCTATCGCAACGGCGCGCATGAGCGCCGCGTGCGCGATATTCTCAACGAGGAGGCCCCCGGTCTCTTCATCAGTCTGTCGCATGAAGTCTGCCCCGAGATACGCGAGTACGAACGCACTTCCACGACCGTCGCAAACGCTTACGTGCAACCGCTGATGGCGACCTATCTTGGCAAGCTCGAAAAGAGCCTGCACGATCTGGGCGCGCGTGCACCGCTCCTGATGATCATGTCGAGCGGTTCGCTCACCTCAGTGGAAACGGCGCAGCGCTTTCCGATACGTCTTGTTGAATCAGGGCCTGCGGGCGGCGCTATTCTGGCGCGACAGATCGCAATCGAATTGGGGGCAGCGCGCTGCGTTGCGCTCGACATGGGTGGCACTACAGCAAAAATCATCCTCCTCACCGACTTCGAGCCTCGCCATGCGCGCTCCATGGAAGTAGCCCGCGCCTATCGCTTCCTGCCTGGAAGCGGCCTGCCGCTGCGCATTCCTGTCATAGAAATGATCGAGATTGGCGCGGGCGGCGGCTCCATCGCGCATGTCGACGAACTAGGACGCATCGCAGTTGGCCCTGAAAGCGCCGGCTCCTCACCCGGCCCTGCGTGCTACGGCCTTGGCGGACTGCTTCCAACAGTGACTGATTCCGATCTCGTGCAGGGCAAACTTGATCCTGACGCCTTCGCTGGCGGATCGATGCGCCTCGACATGCGGACGGCGCGAGCCGCGGTCGAAACGCATGTCGGCGATCCTACCGGCCTCGGCTGGGCCGATGCTGCGGCCGGAATCTGTGAGATCGTGGACGAAAACATGTCGAACGCGACTCGCGTTCACGCCGCGGATGCCGGCGAGGAAGTCGAGTCGCGCGTGCTGATCGCGACGGGAGGCGCCGGGCCTCTGCACGCGGCACGCATCGCCGAGAAGCTGGGAATCGCGACAGTGGTGGTGCCGAAAGCAGCCGGCGTCGGCTCTGCGTTTGGTTTCCTGAAGGCGCCCATCGCCTACGAGGCGGTACATTCGCAGATCGCCCAGCTCGCTCTCCTAAACGCGGGGGCGGTTAATCGAATCTTCGACGACTTGCGCGCGGAGGCCGAGAAGGTCGTGAGGCTGGCTTCCGGAAGCCGCGCGCTGCGCGAGCGCCGCTTTGCGGACATGCGCTATCGCGGACAGGGGCATGAGCTAGCGGTAGAGATCCCCGCACGCGCCTATGAGGCAAAGGACGGGGCCGAGCTGGCTGAGATCTTCGAGGCGCAGTACCAGAAAAATTATGGCCGCCGCATACCCAACCTCTCTGTTGAGGCGCTCACATGGACGCTTGTCCTGACCGCGCAGGACGAGGAAGCCAGAGAGATCGAAACAATGGCCGAGCCCGCGCCGTCAGCGGCGCCTGTTCTTCGCATGACGCAAGTGTTTGACGCTGAAGTTGGTGGCTTTGTCGAAGCGAAGGTGATCAGCCGCGAGGCGGCGCGACCTGGCGCGCGCTTCGAGGGACCCGCACTCGTCGTCGAGGACCAAACGACGATCTGGACGCCGACAAGTTTCGAAGGCCGCATCTCACGCGGAGGACACGTCATCCTGCAGCGGAAGTTAAACGCATGAGCGACAAGTTCAACGTCATTCGCAACCAGGTAATGTGGGATCGACTGATCTCCGTTGTCGAGGAACAGGCCCGCACGCTCATGCGCGTCGCTTTCAGCACGGTTGTGCGGGAAGCAGGCGACCTCTCCGCCGGCATTTTCGATTGCGAGGGACGCCTGCTTGCGCAGGCTGTGACCGGCACGCCCGGGCACATCAATTCCATGGCGCGCGCCATCAAGGAATACATCAAGGTATTCCCGGTCGAGAAGATGCGCTCGGGCGACGTCTACTTAAGCAATGATCCCTGGCGCGGCACCGGCCACCTGTTCGATTTCATGGTCGTCACGCCTACCTTCCACAATGGCAGACTCGTAGCTATATTCGCCTGTACCGCGCATGTCGCCGATATAGGCGGCAATGGTCCGGACCCGAGCTCACGCGATGTTTTCGCGGAAGGACTTTTCATTCCGATTATACCGCTGGCGAGCGCGGGCGAGATCAACCAATGGCTCATGCAGATCCTGCTCGCCAACAGCCGCGAGCCGGAGAAACTGGAGGGCGACGTCTACGCGCTCATCGCCAGCAATGAGGCGGGCGGCAAGCGTCTCACCAGCATGATGGACGAATACAGGCTCGAGACGATTGACGAACTCAGCCAACACATTCTGACGGCGAGCGATCGCTCAATGCGGGAGGCTATCGCAAAACTGCCCAAGGGCACATGGCGCCATAGCGTGCGCATAGATGGCTTCGCCGATCCCGTCGATCTGTGCGCTACGCTCACGATCGATGGGGAGACGATCTTTATCGACTTCGAGGGCACCTCGCCTGTCTCTAAATATGGCATTAATTGTCCCATAGGCTACACGCACGCCTATACGAGCTTCGGCGTGAAGTGCCTTGTCGCGCCAAGGCTGGCCAACAACGCCGCCGTTCTCGACCGCATCGTCGTGACCGCGCCAGAAGGAACAATCGTCAACGCGCCCTACCCGGCACCGGTCACAGCGCGCGCCCTGATCGGACAGATGCTGCCTGATCTCACGTTTGGCTGCTTTGAACAGGCGATGCCAGGACGCGCGCCCGCCGAAGGCACTGGCGCAAGCTGGTCTCTGCGTTTCGGCGCAGGCCCTGGCGTGACTGGCCCAGGCTTCAAGGGCTCAGCGTTTCTGTCGCAAAACTTCCAAAGCGGCGGCATGGGCGCCCATTGGTTGCACGACGGAATGGCGGCGACGCCCTATCCGTCAGGCGTCAAAGCGATCTCAATCGAAATCACGGAAGCGCTGACGCCGCTCGTCTTCTGGCGCAAGGAATTGCGGTGCGATTCAGGCGGCGCCGGCACCATGCGCGGCGGGCTCGGCCAGACAATCGAAGTTGGGACCCGTGAAGATGCGCCATTCGCGATTTTCGCGCGCTTCCAGCGCGTCAAGTTTCCTGCGGACGGACGCGGCGGCGGCGCGCCAGGAGCGGCGGGAGCGTTGTCACTGGCGTCGGGCGCAGGCATCCTCCAGCACGGCACGCAGGTGATTGCGCCAGGCGAGCGCCTTGTGGTCGAAATGCCGGGCGGCGGCGGACTTGGCTATCCCTCCAAACGTGATCAGCGCGCCGTCGAAATGGACGTTGCAAATGGTTATGTGTCGGCGCAAGCGGCGCATGATCTCTACAAGGTGACGCTTGGCCCTGACGGCCGCATCGATGAAGAGCGCACGATACACGCCCGCAAATTGTAGGAAAACTAGATGCAAAGCCTTGAAGGGGAAGTCGCTATCGTCACCGGCGCGAGCGTGGGGCTTGGTCGCTCAATGGCGCTGGCGCTGGCAGCCGTCGGAACGCGCGTGACGCTTGCCTCACCGCAAACAGCACTTCTCGCGGAGGTAGCCGACCAAATCACGAAGCAACATGGCCCGGGCCGCGTGCTAGTCGTCGCCACAGACATCACGAGCCGCGATCAATGCGACGCCTGCGTGAACTGCACGCTGGAGGCATTCGGCAAGGTAAGCATCCTGATCAACAACGCGCGCCGCGAGCAGAGGGGCCCTGGATTACCCGAAGCGGGCAATAACTTTCCATTCTGGGAGTCCAATCCGGACGTCTGGATACAGGCGCTAAACGTCAACGTTGGCGGCTCGTTTCTGATGGCACGTTCCGCCGCGCCGCACATGATCTCGCGCGGCTGGGGCCGGATCCTCAACATATCGACGTCGCTCGACACTATGCAGCGCAAGCACAATTCCCCTTATGGGGTTACGAAGGCCGCGCTCGATGCCGCGTCACTCATCTGGGCCGCCGATCTGGAAGGCACCGGCGTCACGGTCAATATCCTCTTGCCTGGCGGCATGGTCGACACCGATGGAACGCGCCCTTCTACGCCTCAACGCCCGACATTGCCTGTCGAGGTTATGAACGCCGCAATGCTGTGGCTCGTCTCACACGAATCTGACGGTAGGACCGGCCAACGTTTTGTGGGCCGATCCTGGCCGCTCGATGTTCCGCCTGCGCAAGCGGCTGATCTTGCGCTGGAGCCATCTGTGCTTCGTCCTATTATGGCTCGCGTTTGATACCCGGTGCGGCACCGGGGGGGGCAAGCTCAATCCAGACCGCTATCGGATCTGCAAAGTAACAAAGAAAAGAGAAAACATGTCAGCATTGGAAGGCGTCAAGGTTGTCGAATTCACAAGTTACGTTAGCGGCCCATATGCGGGCATGCTTCTAGCCGACTTCGGCGCAGACGTCGTCAAGGTAGAGCCACCGGAAACGGGCGATCCTTTTCGTCGCTGGGGCGAGATTGATTACAACGCCACTTTCGGGTCCGTTAACCGAAACAAAAAGAGCGTAACGATCGATCTCAAATCGCCAGAGGGGCATGCGCAGGCACAGCGCCTCATGGATGAAGCCGATGTCGTCATAGAAAATCTACGTTCCGGATCGCTCGATAGAATGAAGCTAGGATGGGACATCATGCGCGTGCGCAATCCGCGCCTGATATATTGCTCGATCACTGGCTTCGGTGACGAAGGGCCCTATTCGCAGCGACCAGGCTATGACACCGTCGGACAAGCCATGGGCGGGCTTCTAAGTTTGCTTACTGATATGGAAAAGCCCCAGCCCATGGGAATTTCCCTGTCAGACCACCTCGCCGGCATATCGGCCAGCATGGGCATCCTGGCCGCTCTTAATGCGCGACACGTTACGGGCAGAGGCCAGCGAGTGAGCACATCGCTTCTGGAGTCCACTATCTCATTCCTTGCAGAAAACGCGGCCCGCTATTTCGAAGACGGCGGAACGCCTGGGCGCGCGACGCGCACCCACATCGCGCAGGTGTTCGCCTTTACAGCCAAAGACGGCAAGGGTTTCGTTATACATCTCTCATCGCCAACAAAATTCTGGCTGTCGCTGCTGGAGGTTGTTGATAGGCAGGATTTTACAAAAGACCCCCGCTTTAGCGACCGCAAGAAACGCATCGCTAATTATACGGCTCTCTGCGACGAATTAAGCACTATCTTCGCGACGAAAGATCGAGACCACTGGATTGAGCGGCTTGTGGCGGCTGACGTTCCCGCAGGGCCAATTCATGATCTTGAAGGCGTGTTCAATGATCCGCAGGTAAAGGCGCTGAATATGATAGTGAAGGCCCCGCATCCAGCTGGACGTGGGGAAGTCTCACTCATTCGCAATTCCGTGCGCATGAGCGACACGCCTCCTGTCATTCGCACTGCAGCGCCGCGGCTCGGCGAGCATAATGAAACTATTCTCAAGACGTCGGAGCTATGATGACCTCGATCATCACAAACATTGCAACGGCAGATGCAAGCCGTGTTATCGTGCGTGGACGCGATCTCGTCAACGAACTCATCGGCAAATACACTTTCACTGAAATCTTCTATTTTCTAGTTTGCGAACGCTTTCCAACAAAGGCGGAAACGAAAGTTCTCGACGCTTGCCTCGTCACGCTCATGGAGCATGGGTTCACGCCAGCCGCCGTCATTTCACGCATCATGGCCGAAAGCGTGCCCGACCAAATTCAGATCTCCATCGCCTCGGGCTTACTGACGATCGGCAATGTCCATGCTGGAACTATGGAGGGATGCGCAGCGCTTTTAACGGAAGGCGTAAAGGCGCAGGATCAAGATGAATGGTGCAAGGTGACGCTTGCTCGTTTCCGTGAAAGAAAAAAGGCAGTTCCAGGATTTGGACACAAGCTCCATAAGCCTGACGATCCGCGCACGCCTCCTTTGTTGGATGTGGCGCGCAGCAATGCGCTCGACGGGCCTCATGTGCAACTGCTTCTGAAGCTTTCAACGATGATCGACGAAGCCGCGGGCAAACACATCACCATTAATGCGACTGGAGCTCTGGCCGCTCTATTGTTGGAAATAGGAATATCTCCGAACATAGTGCGCGCTATTGCGGTGGTTTCACGGAGCGCAGGATTAGTGGGGCATATTTTGGAAGAGCAAAAGACGAAATCGTCCCGGCTCATCATAAACAAAACGCGAGAAGCCATCCCATATATCGATCCGACTGAGTAAATCAGCGGCATTAATAATCAGGATATTTATTGCGTCCTGAGCGCCTGTTGCTGGATATAGTGATTGCACGAGAGATGATCCATTACGAAGATGTATTAGCATGGGTTGTTAATATGGTAGAAAAACACAACGAAAGCGTGCTGATCGAGCCATTAATACCGGGGGAAGCAACGAATGACCGAAGATCATAAAGTCTGCAGCAAGAATAGTGCTCTCGCGGCAACGCAGACGACGCGCGCACGAATAGTGCTCGGTGGTGTACTTGCAGGAGCTATTGTGATGGCTGCACCGCCTTTATCGGCGCAGGAGTTCTACGCTGGTAAGTCGATAGATCTTATCGTCGCCAACACAACCGGTGGCGGTTATGATCAATACGCGCGTCACATTGCTCGCCACATAGGCCGCCACATAGGGGGGCAGCCGGCTGTTATCGTCAAGAATATGCCCGGAGCTGGTGGTGGGCGCGCAGCAAACTTCCTAGCTAATGTCGCGCCGAAAGATGGTATGGTACTTGCGCTGCTTACGCGAGAAATTGGCCTTGCACCTTTGCTTACGCCGAACCCCGCAAACTTTCAGTTCAACGCTGTTGAGTTCAATTGGATTGGGAGTCCGCAGCAGGATCTCGGGCTTCTGATCGTCAATTCGAAATCACCCGCGCAGTCGATTGAAGAAATGAAATTGAAGCCAATCACAATGAGCGGAACGGGCCCTGGGTCCGGCCCAACAGTGTTTCCACTTCTACTTAATGAGGTTCTTGGTACTAAGATCAAGGTCATTCCTGGGTATCCCGGCTCACCTGAAGCGCTACTTGCTATGGAGAGAGGCGAGGTCGATGGACATGCATCAGGTGGATCATCGGCTGCCTTCAGAACCCGCATCGATTTGATGCTGCGCACTGGGCAGATGAAGGTTCTGATGCAACTCGGAATGGAAAAAGATCCAGCCTATCCGAATGCACCTCTAGCCTTTGAACTCATAAAGAACAAAAGCGACCAACAGTTTCTGGAGTTAATTTTTACTCCTCAATTCATAGGTCGTCCGGTCGTTGCGCCCCCTGGAGTTCCAGCGGAACGTGTAACGGCATTACAGGCTGCATTCGATAAAACTATGAAGGACTCTGAGTACCTAGCAGAAGCCAAGGCCCAGAACCTAGATATTCAGCCCGTTACGGGAGCGCAGATTGCCGAGGTGGTTCGGCGCGTCTACGCATTACCTCCTGAATTGGTTGAGCGCGCTCAGAAGCTTGGAAAGTAACAATGCAATCAACGACAAAAGATATTCTACAGGCGTTTTGTGGGGATGTCCCGCTCGATGTTGAAAATCGCGGTGCGGGCCTTGCCTCGTTTGATGATTATGCGGCCTTTGATGTCTCATCAAGGCCGAAGTGGTTGGCATGATGACGTTGCAGTGCGTCGCGCAGGGTGGGCAGTTGGTCACGGGCTTTCAACCGCCTGAACCCCTTGGCAGCCTCCATCATGCCTGCGGCGGTCCACCGCAGGGCCAT
>CAMCUC010000070.1 GCA_945878875.1 Rhizobium sp. Q54 | reverse complement strand
GAATACGTGAAGGTCTGCTCCGCCTACGGCGCTGGCTTTTTCTTCATCCCCGGCACCGACACCTGCCTCAAGTTCGGCGGCCGTATTCGCGCCGACTATGCTTACGTCCCCGCTAAGAACCAGTTCAGCAGCTCGAACGCACTCGGCGTCGGCGTTGTGAACAAGGCCAAGGACGGCGCGAACACCCTCGGCTGGGAAGCTCGTGGCGCTCTGAACTTCGACGCCCGCACCGCCACCGCTTGGGGCACCGTGCAGTCGACCGCCAGCATCCGTCTGGCTCGCGTAACCGGCTCTCTCGATAAGGACTATGCAGCGTCCGCAACGAGTGCCTCGCCGACCCTCGAATACGCTTACGTCCGCTTCGCCGGCTTCACGTTCGGCGCTGCTCGCGATAACTTCGCGTTCATGCCCAGCCTGACCTACGGCGCTGGCCATTGGGGTTCGTTCGCTAACGGTGCCAAGCAGATTTCCTACACCGCCACGTTCGGCGGCGGCGTCTCTGCGACCATCGCGTTGCAGGATTACCTTGATACAGCTTCGGACAAGTCTATCTCTAATCTGCCCACAGGGGGCTACTACGTCTACAACAGCGCGCCGCAGATCAACGCCAACATCCGCATCGATCAGTCTTGGGGCGCACTCCAGTTGATGGGTGCCTATGCTGACGTTTCTACAAACACCGCCACCGACAGCTACGACTTCAACAAGGGCGTCTACGCCATCGGCGCCGGCGTTAAGATCAACCTGCCGATGCTGGCCAAGGGCGACTCTCTGTCCCTGACCGCGAACTACGCCAACGGCATGACCGAGTACACCACCAACTGGACCTCGTTCAAGTCGTCCGCCTACAAGCGCGACGTCGGCGGCTACACGATGAACCACCCGAGCCTTGTGGCTGAGTCCACCGGTCTCGAGACCGTGAAGTCCTGGAATGTTGCTGCCTTGCTCGAGCATTACTGGGCTCCCCAGTATCGTTCGGTGCTGTTTACCTCATACGGTCAGCTTGATGCCCCGACCGGCGCCAAGGCTCGCGTTTGGGACGGCACGAAGAGCTTCGGTGACGCCACGGTTTGGAACCTCGGCACGAACTTCGCCTGGCTGCCCACGAAGGGCATGGAAATCGGCGTGGAAGTCATCTACGCTCGTGTGAACCAGGACGTTCGCAATACGGTTGGAACTGCTGCTGGCAGCGTCCTCAGCAAGTCCGACAGCAACGTGACTGGCCGTCTGCGCGTCGAGCGCAACTTCTAATCCACACCTTCGATCCGGCTTGTCCGGGTTGGAATTTGAGGGGGCGGCCTTCGGGTCGTCCCCTTTTTTGTGTGCGGCTTTCTGCAAACAGGCGCTAAACCGAGCGTCTGACGTGGAAAACACAGCGCTGCGATTTACTTGTGCCGATTGGGCCATTAAGACTTGGGCCCGAAAATATATAGACGTATGAGGGGGGATCGGCGGCTTATGACCGATGCAATTTGGACCGGGCTTATCAATCTGGTAGGCAACCCGCATACGATGGGCCTGATGCTCATTGCGGTGATGATTGGCATTATCGTTGGCGCGACGCCGGGTATCGGTGGGCGGCTTTCGATTGCGCTCGCGATTCCCTTCGTTTTCGGCATGGACATGACGCAGGGAGCGGTGTTCTTGCTCACCATGCATGCGGTCAATGGCACCAGCGGCCAGATTTCCAGCATCATGTTCGGCGTTCCCGGAGACGGCGACGACGCGGCCACCACCATCGACGGCTATCCCATGGCCAAGAAGGGCGAGGCGGGGCGCGCGCTTGGCGCCAGCATCACCGCCTCGGGCGTGGGCGGCATCATCGGCGCAGGCGTGTTCGCGGTCATGATTCCGCTGCTGGAGCCGGTCGTGCTGGCGTTCAGCCCGGCGGAATTCTTCCTGCTGGCGATCCTCGGCATCACCTTCATCGCCTTTCTTGCGGGCAAGGGCCAGATCTTCAAGGGCATCATCGTTGGCCTGTTTGGCATGATGCTGGCCACCGTCGGCATGGACCCGCAGACGGGCACGGCGCGCTACGCTGGCGATTACCTGTTCCTGTGGGACGGCGTGAGCATCGTCACCTGCGTGCTGGCGGTTTTCGCCGTGCCGGAAATGATTGCACTGGCCTCGCGCGGCGGTTCAATTTCGTCGCTGTCGCCAGAGCTGGCGCGCTTCTCCTACAGGCAATTGTTCCAGGGCGTGATGGACGTGCCGCGCCACTGGTTCCTCGTCATCCGTACCTCGATCATCGGGGCGGTGATCGGCATGATTCCCGGCCTTGGCGGCTCTGCTGCGGCGTGGATGTGCTACGGCCATGCGGTGCAATCGTCCAAAACGCCGGAGCGTTTTGGCAAGGGCGCGGTTGAGGGCGTGATTGCGCCGGAAACCGCAAGCAACGCCAAGGAAGGCGGCTCGTTGCTGCCGACATTGTTCTTCGGCATTCCCGGATCTTCGGGCATGGCCGTGATGATGGGCGCGTTCCTAATCCTTGGCATCCAGCCCGGCCCCGCGATGATGACCCAGAACCTTGATCTGGTCTGGACGCTCATCTGGGCGCTGGTGGTGGGCAATATCATCGCCGTCTCGTTCCTGCTGTTCGTCACGCGCTGGGTGGCGCTGCTGACCTTCATCAACGGGGCGGTCATCGTCCCCTTCATTCTTGTTCTGGTGTCCGTTGGCGCCTACGCCAATGAAGGCCAGTGGGAGAACCTTGTTATCCTGATGATCATCAGCTTCATCGGCTGGGGTTTGATGCGCTACGACTGGCCGCGCGCGCCGTTCGTCATCGGGCTGGTGCTGGGCAAGATCGCGGAAGAATCCCTGCACAAGGCGCTCGGCCTTTGGGGGACGAGCTTCTTCACGCGGCCGCTGTCTCTGGTGCTGATTGCGCTGATTGTGGCGACCATCGGATTCGCCCTTTACAATAATCTGCGTGGCAAGAATGCGATGCCGGTGGGAGCAGGCTCATGAACAAGTTGTCTGGATTAACCCAAAATCCGATGACGTATTTCATGATCGCCATCTTTGGAATCATGCTCTACGTCGCCTCGACCTATCCCGCCGAAGCCCGGTTCATGCCGTTCGTCGTCGGAATCCCGGCGCTGCTTCTTTGCTTCCTGCAATTGTTTCTGGATCTGCGCGCTACGGATGCGAAGACGCGGGACGATCGCAACGAAATGGAGAAAGCCGAGGCGCGCGTGTCGCAAATGACAGGCCGCCAGATGGAATTCGAGGCTGCCGATATTGCACCTGCGTTCACGGTGTCAGAGAATCCGACCGCCGTGGTCAGGAGCCGTGAGCTTTTGATCTGGGGCTATTTGCTGCTCTTTATTGGCGGAATTCTGGTTTTTGGTTTTTACGTCTCTGTTCCTGTGTTCCTGCTGGTCTATCTATATAAAGAGGCCAGATTCAAACTGGCCCGTGCTGCCCTGTTTTCTGTCATCGGCTCAGGCATCATGCTGGGTGCGCTGACATGGGGGCTGAAGCTTCAGCTCCATTCAGGTTTCGTCACGAGCATTTTGCTCGAAAAGCTCTAGGCGCGCGCTGCGAGCGCGTCATACCTACAAGGCAAAGAGGGAGAAATAACCATGAATTTGTTGAGCAAGAGCGCACTGAGTTTCGTGGCTTTGGCGGCCTCAACCGGCGCCGCACAGGCGCAGGACGGCGCTGCGTTCTATAACGGCAAGACCGTCAATTACATCGTCGCCACGGCGCCGGGCGGCGGCTACGACACCTATGGCCGACTAGTCGCAGAGTACATGCAGAAATATCTGCCGGGCTCCACCTTTGTCGTCCGCAATATGCCGGGCGCAGGCCATCTGATCGGCACAAACGCCATCTACGCCGCCAAGCCTGACGGACTGACGCTGGGCACGTTCAACACCGGCCTCGTCTATAATCAGATCGTGGGCAACGAGGGCATCAAGTTCGACCTGAACAAGTTCTCATGGGTCGGCAAGGCCGCGGCGGACCCGCGCGTGTTCATGGTCGCAGCGCAATCGCCGATCAAGTCGTGGGCTGATCTGGTCGCTAGCAAGGAGCCGCTCAATTTCTCCACGGCGGGCGTGGGCAGCGCTTCCTACGTCGAGACCGTCATTTTGACCCGCACCCTGAAGCTGCCGATCAGAATGCAGACTGGCTATAACGGCTCCGACGATCAGCTCGCCATGCGTCGCGGCGAGATCACCGGCACGATCGCCTCGCGCTCGTCCATCGACCAGTTCGTGAAGAACGGCTACGGCCGCATGATCGCCCAGATTGGCGGGATCGAGAAGGACGTTCCCCAGTTGAAGACGCTGGTGAAGGCGGGTTCGGGTCAGGAATTGCTGGACCTGATCGAAAGCCAGAGCGAGATCGCGCGCCTCACCGCCGCCGCGCCCGGCGTGCCTGCACCGCAATTGGCGGCGCTTCGCGACGCCTATCGCAAGTCGATGGAAGACAAGGACCTTCAGGCGCGCGCTGAAAAGCTCGGCCTGCCGGTCGAGCCGGCCTATGGCGAAGAAATCGCCAAGATGATCGCCACCGCGCTGAAGCAGACGCCAGAGACCGCGGCGCTGCTGAAGGAAGCGATGGAAAAGCCCAAGAAGTAACGAGCAGCAAGACGTTTGGCGCCGCATGCACAAGCTGCGGCGCCAATCAATTCTGAAGAGTTCGGCCTGACGGACACGTCACAAAATCACAATAACCTGCGAGGAAAGCATGTCATCCCCCGAAGACAATACCGCTGAGCACCCGGGTCGTTTTCTCAACGATCCTTATCTGAGCTGGGCTGAAGGGGAGGGCATTCCGATCCATCTGAATTTCGGCCACGACCTTTTGTCGCTGGAGACGCAGCGCTGGGATCGCTACGGCGCCAAGGGCTGCTTTGCCCACACGCACGGGCGCGGCGACTTCATGGCGAATTATATTATCGAAGTCGAGCCGGGCAAAAGCACAACGCCGGTGACCCATCTTTATGAGGCGTTCTGCTACGTGCTGGAAGGTTATGGCGTCACCAAGCTGTGGCTGCCCAACGGCCAGGAGCAGAGCTTTGAATGGGGTCCGAAATCCCTGTTCGCGATCCCGCTCAATTGCAAATACCAGATCTTCAACGGCTCGGGCCGCGAGAGCGTGCGCATCTCCGTCACCAATGACGCGCCGTTGACGCTGAACCTGTATCACAACGTCGATTTCGTCTTTAACAACCCCTGCCAGTTTCCCGAGCGCATCGGCGAGCCCAACCAGTTCACGGGCGAGGGCGAATTGGTGACGATCAAGCGCGGCGCCGGCGTCGCCCAGCTCAACATCTGGGAGACGAATTTCGTCCCCGATCTGACGGGGTTCAAGCTCTATGAGCTGAACGAGCGCGGCAAGGGTTCGCTCAACGTCTCCTTCGTGCTGGCTGACGGCACGATGCACGCACACGTATCGCAAATTCCCAAGGGCCGTTACAAGAAAGCCCACCGCCATGCGGCTGGAACGCATGTGCACGCCATCGACGGCGAGGGCTATTCGCTGCTGTGGCATGAGGGCGATTCCGAGTTCAAGGAATTCCCCTGGAAGCACGGCTTCATGTATACGCCGCCGTTCTGGATGTTCCATCAGCACTTCAACACCTGCGACCGGCCCGCGCGCTATCTGGCGTGCAGCCTTGGCAGCCGCCGTTATCCGTTCATCTCGCTGCGCAAGAAGAGCGCTGAAGGCGGCGGCTCGACGTCGATTCAAAATGGCGGACGCCAGATTGAATACGAGGATCAGGATCCCCGTATCCATCGCAAGTGGCTGGAGGCCATGATGGCCAACGGCGTTCCCTCCGACATGAGCGACACGTTCGACGAGCCCGCGATTCTGGCTCTGCCGCAGGAGAAACTCACCGGCGTCATCCAGCAGCCGCGCTCCATCGGCCCCGCGGTCTAACACTTCAAAAACTCCGCCTCCGGGCGGAGTTTCCACTTCCGCCCCAACAAGAAACCGCAACAGCGCCCGGGAGGCGACATGACTCTTATCATTAACAACGACGTTATTTCCCGCGTGCTCACCATGGCCGAGACGGTGGAAGTTCTGGAACAGGCTTACGCTGATCTGGTAACTGGCGACGCCGTGTGCCGCCCGCGCATCGACATTCGCATTCCCACGCAAGACCCCGGCAAGAACTATCAATGGGGTTCGATGGAGGGCGGCTCAACGCGCGGCTATTTCGCGGTTCGCATGAAGTCCGACATCATCTACGAGACGCAATATAACGGCGCCACCACGCAGGAAAAATATTGCGTCCAGCCGGGCACGTTCTGCGGGCTGATCCTGCTCACCTCGATCAAGAACGGCGAGCCGCTGGCGTTCATCAATGATGGCGTGTTGCAGCACATGCGCGTTGGCGCGGACGGCGGCATCGGCGTCAAGCACATGTCGGTTCCCGACGCTGAAGTGATCGGCATGCTGGGCTCTGGCGGCATGGCGCGCACGCATATGCAATCGTTCACGCTGGTGCGCAACATCCGCAAGGTGAAAGTGTTCTCGCCCACGCCCGCCAATCGCGAGGCGTTCGCTACTGAGATGCGCGCGACTTATGGGATTGAGGTTGAAACCTGCGACCGTCCTGAACTCGTCTATCGCGGCGCGCACATCATTGCCGGCCTCACCGATTCCGCCGTGCCCGTGCTCGACGGCGCCTGCCTTGAGCCCGGCCAGCACGTCGTCAACATCGGCGGCAGCGGCGTGCCCGACAAGGCGACCATGGACCGGGTTGACGTCTACCTGCGCTTTGGCAATGCGCCCGCGCCGACGGGCCGCCCCGAGATGGGCGTCGACGACGAATACATCGCTTACGAGGCGCGCCCTGATCGCGAGAAGTTTGGCGACGGCAAGCGCAAGCGCGGACATGGCGCGATGTTGCCCGAGAAGATGGTGACGCTGGCCGACATTCTGGGCGGAAAGAAGGGCCGCACCGATTCAAGCCAGATCACATGGTCCGAGCGCGGCAATCTGCAAGGCGCACAATTCTTCGCGGTTGCGGGCCGCGCCTATGAGCGCGCGCGCGAACAGGGATTGGGCCATGAAGTTCCCACCGATTGGTTCACGCAGAACATTCGCAATTGAGGCGCGACGCGCTCTCTTGTGCGGCGGCGCCATTCGACTAGACTGCGCGACAACGTTGGTTCTAGGCCGACGAAAAACGGGGAGGATACATGTCACGTAATCTGTTACGTGCAGGCGCCGCGTTGTTGGCGTTCGCAAGTTCGCCGATGGCGTTTGCCCAGAGCGAGGCCGAGAAATTCTACGCCGATAAGGCGCTCACCATGGTGGTCGGCTACGGCCCCGGCGGCGGCTATGACGTCTACGCCCGCCTGGTAGCGCGCCATCTCAGCCGGTACATCCCCGGCGGCAAGGCGATCACCGTGCAGAACATGCCCGGCGCAGGCAGCTTGCGCGCCGCTACCTTTCTCTACACGACCGCGCCAAAGGACGGCACGTTCGTTGGCACGTTCTCGCGCGAAATGCCGCTTGCGGCGATGCTGGGCGGCAATCCCAATATCAATTTCGATCCGCGCAAGTTCACGTGGCTGGGCTCGCCTTCGAGCTTTGCGACGGACGCCTACATTCTGTGGGTGCGCAAGGATTCTGCGATCAAGTCCATCGAACAGGCGCGCGGGCCGGGCGTTGGCGAACTGATTCTGGGTGGCACTGCGGAAGGCGCCAGCGGCAACGACACCGCCGTTCTGCTGCGCGACGTGTTGAAGCTGCGCATGAAGCTCATCACAGGCTATCCTGACAGCAATGCGCTGTTTTTGGCCACAGACCGTAAAGAGATCGAAGGTCGCTTCGTGGGCCTTTCGGCGGTGGCCTCGTCAAAGCCCGACTGGTTGAAGCCCGACAGCGTTGTGCAGCCGCTGCTGCAATTTGGCCGCGAGCGTCGCCATCCCGATTTTGCCAACGTGCCGACGGCGCGTGAATTGGCTGGCGACGAGCGCGCGCGCATGCTGATCGAATTCGCCGAATTGCCCTACCTGCTGTCGCGCCCCTTCGTGGCGCCCCCCGGCGTTCCGGCAGACCGCGCAAAGCTGCTGCAAAAGGCCTTCATGGACGCCACGAAAGACAAGATGTTTCTGGAAGAATCCGAGAGGGTGAAGGTTGAAGTGAGCCCGGTTGGTGCAGACGAAGCGGTCGCCATGCTTGAGAAAGTCGCAGCCGCCCCCGAAGACGTGAAAGCGGCTGTGCGCGCTTTGTCTGGTCATAAATAACAGTCTCATAATAGAAAAATTCTGCTTAATCATAAAAGGAGCTTATCCCTATGCCGCACGATGAATCGCTATCACACTGGCACGAGCCCAATTCCACGCAGAAGGCGGGCTTTGGCAAGTTCGGGCGCCCGGCCATGCCCTATGACAGCTTCATGGAGGCGGAAGGGATTCCGATCTATCGCGACATCGGCGTGCGGCAGGTGCAGAACCTGCCGATGGCGCCATGGAAGCGGCTTGGCGGACGCGGCTCCTATATTCAGCTCTTTGGCACTGAAGGCCTGTGGGGCATGTATATTGTTGAAGTGCCCGCTGGCGGCGCGCTCAACATTGAGCGCCATATCTATGAGAAGATGGTGCTCGTGATCGAGGGGCGCGGCTCGACGGAAGTCTGGCAGGAGGGGCAGGTGCACCCGCAGACGTTCGAATGGCAAAAGGGCTCGATGTATTCGATCCCGCTGAACGCGTTCCATCGCTTCGTCAACGCCACAAATTCCCCCGCGCTGCTGCTCTGCGGTACGTCGGCGCCCAACATGTTCAACCTGCTCGACAACACGCATTTCATCTTCAATTGCCCGTATAATTTCAACGACCGTTACAACGGCACGTCGGATTATTTTCAGGCCAAAGAAGACGTGTTGCCCGATCCCGTGCGCGGGCTGGCCATGCGCCGCACCAATTTCCTGCCCGACGTCATTTCCTGCGAACTGCCGCTCGATAACCGTCGCTCGCCCGGCTATCGCCGCGTCGAGCCGCACATGGCCGGCAATCGCTTCTATCAATGGATCGGCCAGCACGAGACGGGCCGCTATTCCAAGGCGCACAAGCACGCATCCGCCGCCGTGCTGATCTGCCTGAAGGGGAAGGGCTACACCTACACATGGCCCGAGGCTCTGGGCTCGCGCCCGTGGGAAGCTGGCAAGGCTGAATTCGTGAAACGTCAGGATTACGAATTTGGCGGCATGGTCACGGCGGCGCCGATGACGGGCGACTGGTTCCACCAGCACTTTGGCGTGAGCAAAGACCCGCTGCGCCTGACCGCATGGTTTGGCCCCAACAATTCGCGCGCCCGCAAACCCGGCGTGCCCGGCGAGGCGATCATGGATCGCGGCGCCATCGACATCAAAAAAGGCGGCGACGCCATCCCCTATTGCGAGGAAGATCCCTACCTCCTGAAAGAGTTCAAGGAAGCCCTGGCCCGCGAAGGCTCGGAAAGCCGAATGGACCCGCTCTGGTATGATCCCGATACGGCTGAGGACAGCCAGCCGAAGGATTTGTTTTGAGGGGCTAGGTTGCGGGTAGGCAGTAGGCAGTAGGCAGTAGAGAGACCCCTCGTCCGTCACGCTTTGCGTGACAGTTTCTTTCCTTTCTCCGCACGAGAGGGGAACGTTCGCGCAAGCAAACGTCGGATGAGGGGCGCTCCTGTTCTCGCACTTGCGAAAAGACAGCGCGCAAAACGTCCTCAATTTCACAAAAAAATGCGTCTTCTCGATCCGGGAAAACTAGCTTCGAGCGCTTCAGCTAAGCTAAAATGCGAAGTTTTGATCTGTCAAAACGAAAAAAGATATTTAGATTTGTGAAAATTCTTTTTACAGAATTGCTTTTTAATCTATCCAAAGGGTTAGGCTGAAACTTAGCAGTTCGCTGATCGCCTCAAAAACAACCGCGAAACGGAAGATTTTTGTGGCTGAGGTCACATTTGCAGCATTTCTGCGCGAGCATTACACGCCGTACGCTTTCTCCACCAAGCGCTCTGCTTCCTGGGAGCAGATTATCTTTCGGGTGCATCTGGTGCCCGCTTTTGGCGACATGCCGCTCCACACCATCGGACGGGCGTCTATCACGGCTCTTGTCATCGCCAAGCAGAAGGCGGGCTACAAGCCGGACACAATCAATCGCATCCTCGCCAACCTGCGGGTTGTTCTGTCGAAAGTGCTGGAATGGGAAATCGGCGGGCTGGAGATCAACGCCGCCAAGCAAGTCAAAGGCTTGCGCGATCCCCCGCACCTTGATCGCTATTTGAGCCAGATTGACGCGCAACGCCTGATGCGCTTGCTGGAGGCGGGAAGCAGCGCGATGTTGCGGTTTATCGTGCCTTTTCTGTTGTTTACCGGCGCCCGCAAGCGCGAGGCTCTGGATGCGCAATGGCGCTTCGTCGATCTGGAGCGCGCCACCTGGACGATCCCGCTCACGAAATCGGGCAGGCCGCGCCACATTCCGCTTTCGCCGCAGGCCTTAAGCATTCTGGAACAGGCCAAACGCGAGGCTCAGGCTTCGGGGCTGGAGCGTTGCGACTGGATTTTCCCCAATGTGAAAACCGGCAAGCCCTATGTGACGATTTTCCACGCATGGGATCGATGCCGACGCGAGGCGGGGCTGGGCGACGTGCGGCTCCACGATCTGCGCCATTCTTTCGCCTCCGCCCTCGTGAACAGGGGCATGACCCTCTACGACGTGAAGGAATTGCTCGGCCACGCAAACGTGACGACCACGCAACGCTACGCCCATCTTTCCCCGCAACGCCTGCAAAACGCCGTCGCGCAAGCCGGGGTCCATTACGAGATCGAAAGCAGCGCGCATCTTCGTAGGTGAGGCAGGCTTGTATAGGTGAGACAGGCTCGCCGCACACAAAAAAAGGGGACGACCCGAAGGCCGCCCCCTCAAATTCCAACCCGGACAAGCCGGATCGAATGTGTGGATTAGAACGTGCGCTCGACGCGCAGACGGCCAGTCACATTGCTGTCGGACTTGCTGAGGACGCTGCCAGCAGCAGTTCCAACCGTATTGCGAACGTCCTGGTTCACGCGAGCGTAGATGACTTCCACGCCGATTTCGAAGTTGCGAACCGGAAGCCAGGCGAAGTTGGTGCCGATGTTCCAAACCGTGGCGTCGCCGAAGCCGGTTGTGCCGTTCCAGGCGCGAGCCTTGGCGGAAGCCGGGGCGTCAAGCTGGCCGTAGGTGCCGAACAGCACCGAACGGTACTGGGGAGCCCAGTAATGCTCGAGCAAGGCGGCGACGTTCCAAGACTTCACGGTCTCGATGCCGGTCGTCTCGGAGACGTAGCTGGGATGGTTCATCGTGTAGCCACCAACGTCGCGACGATAGGCGGACGACTTGAACGAGGTCCAGTTCGTGGTGTACTCGGTCATGCCATTGGCGTAGTTCGCGGTCAGATAGAGCGCGTCGCCCTTGGCAAGCATCGGCAGGTTGACCTTGAGGCCAGCACCGATGGCGTAAACGGCCTTGTTTTTGTCGTAGCCGTCGGTGGCGGTGTTCAAGGAGACGTCGTTGTAAGCGCCCATCAACTGGATAGCGCCCCATGACTGATCGAAGCGAATGTTCGCATTGACCTGGGGAGCGGTGTTGTAGACGTTATAGACGGTGCCGCCAGCGGCATTCTGGCCACCAACGGTGGTGTCAATGTGGTCTTGCAGGGCGATCGTGGCTGAGACGCCGCCGCCGAACGTGGCGGTGTAGGCGAGCTGCTTGGCGCCGTTAGCGAACGAACCCCAATGGCCAGCGCCATAGGTCAGGCTGGGCATGAACGCGAAGTTGTCGCGCGAGGCGCCGAAAGTGAAGCCAGCGAAGCGGACATAAGCGTATTCAAGGGTCGCACCAGCGCTGGACGAGGACGCGCCGTAATCAACGCCGAGCGAGCCGGTCGTGCGGGCGAGACGCAGGCCATAGGCAGCCTGAACGGTACCCCAAGCGGTTTGGGTGCGAGCATCGGCCTCGATGCGGCCACGAGCTTCCCAGCCGAGCGTATTCGCGGCGTCCTTGGCCTTGTTCACAACGCCGACGCCGAGTGCGCTCGAGCTGCTAAAC
>CAMCUC010000069.1 GCA_945878875.1 Rhizobium sp. Q54 | reverse complement strand
GTTCAGCTCGAACTGGATGTAGCCCGTGAATATTATAGCAACATAAAGAAGCACGCTGTCGCGGCAGGCCGTCGACCCGAACATTGCAACATCCTGCCCGGCATGGTCCCGATCGTCGGTCGAACGGACGAAGAAGCGCAAGCTAAGCTAGCGCACCTCATGACCTATGTGGACTCGACTAGCGCCATGCGGACCATGTCTCGTCGCTTTGGCCATGACATGTCCCAATATCCGCTTGATGGTCCCGTTCCAGACCTGCCTGTCTCCAATCTCAAGCAAGGTTACAGCACGGTCGCTTCCGCCAAGGCGAAAAGGTGGGTTACAAACTTCGGGATATTTACAACGAGATAGCGATCGCGAGGGGTTATCTTCTCGCCTGCGGCAGCCCGACGACGGTCGCCAACCTGATGCAAGAGTGGTTCGAGGCTGGCGCTATGGACGGGTTCGTCCTGCTGCCCGCGCATTTCCCCGACGCCTTCGATGATTTCATCGATCTAGTTATTCCGGAATTACAGAGACGTGGCCTGTTTCGTAAGGAGTATGAGGGGACCACTTTGCGGGAGCACCTTGGTCCGCCGAAGCCGGAAAACAGGTTCGCTCGCGCCCGTTCGGAAGCGCGCGAGGGCAAGTGAAAGGATGCTTTCCTTACCATTCTGCAAAGAAGTTGCGCTTCGCTGCGCCCGTGGTCCTGGGCTTTTGGAAACTATGTGCCAGAACCGGATGTATTGAATCCCTTCGGGCTTGAGACCATTCCCTTATAGCGGGAGCGGTCCGGTTAAGGCGCTAAAGGTCGGGACGTATTGTGCGGCCGATGATGAGAATTGTTCGGTGAAGGTCGTTGCGCGTCCCCGCAACCAAATTTAACCCGCCAGCTCAAGAAGTTGGCGGGTTTTTTGTTGTTTATGGCCGAGATGTCCCGCGCTCGTAGATGCAGCGCAGCGGGGGGTGTTTCGTTACGGCGCCGTGTCTCCAGCATGATGGGATGCCTGAGAGGTTGAAACCTCTATAAACAATTGATAAGCAGAAACTTGGCGTAAAATGCAGGGTGGGTTTTGATGCGCAAAAAGGCCGCGACCTGGCTTGTGGGTATTGCTCTCGTTTTGGGGGGCATCGGCTTCCTTGTGCGCTCCGGGTCCTTGCAGGATTACCTTTCCAGGGTGACGCCAGCGCCTACGCAGGCGCAGGAAACTCGATCTCAGGGGGTTTCGGTTGAGGCGGAGAAGGTCAAGATCGGCGAGGTCATCGAAGACATTCGCGCCGTCGGATCGCTGCAGCCCAACGAATCGGTAGCCATCGCGCCCGAGATCGCCGGGCGGATCGCCTCAATACCGTTTGGCGAAGGCGTGCGCGTCAATGAAGGCGACATTTTAGTCGAGCTTGATCCCGTCATCCTGAAGGCCGAGCTCGACAAGGCGCGCTCCGACCTGACCCTGGCCAGCGCCAACCGTCAGCGCGCAACCACGCTGGCGGATCAGGGCAGCGGGACCACGCGCGCCCGCGACGAGACGAACGCCGCCTATCGCGCCGCTCAGGTCGCACTCGCTCTTGCCGAGGCCCGCCTCCAGAAGACCACGTTGCGATCTCCGTTCTCGGGCGTCGTGGGATTGCGGGCTGTGAGCCCGGGAGCGTTTGTTGCGCCAGGACAGCGTATTTTCGATCTTGTTCAGGTGGACCCTCTCAAAGTCGATTTCCGCGTGTCGGAGCTTAACGCGCCGAGGATTCGTGTGGGGCAGGTGGTGTTGATTGAGCCGGACGCGGCGCCCGACGTCAGTTTCCAGGGAAAGATCTACGCCATCGACCCGATCATCGACGTGAACGGTCGTGCGATGCGTCTGCGCGCCACAGTTCCGAATCCAGACGGCAAGCTGTCGCCGGGCTTTTTTGCCCGCTTGCGCGTCGTCACGCAGACGCGGTCGAACGCTGTCATCGTGCCCGAATCCGCCATCTTCCCGCTTGCCGGGCGTACGCTCGTCTACAAGGTCGTCAACGGGCGCGCCGTGCAGGTGGATGTCGTTCTTGGCCAGCGAATGCCTGGAGAGGTCGAGGTGCGCGAGGGCCTGGCTCCAGAAGATATCGTCGTCCTCTCGGGCCAGCAGCGTCTGCGCAACGGCGTCGCCGTCAGAATCGTTAAAAGCGCGACGGGAACATAGGCGCCATGTTTGAATTCTTCATCCGGCGTCCGGTCTTCTCCACGGTTCTGAGCTTGCTGATCCTGCTCTGCGGGCTCGTCGCCTATGGTTCGCTGACGATCCGCGAATATCCCAATATCGATCAGCCGGTCGTCAACGTCCGCACGTCCTATCCCGGCGCGAGCGCGGAGATCATCGAGAGCCAGGTCACGCAGGTTCTGGAAGCGTCCATCGCCGGCATCGCCGGCATCGAGATCATCACGTCGAGCAGCCGTCCCGAGGAAAGCCAGATACAGGTGCGCTTTCGCCTTGGCACCGAGCCTGATACTGCGGCCAGCGATGTGCGTGATCGCGTTGGCCGGGTTCGCAAGCAATTGCCGGCGGAGACCGAAGAGCCGGTTATCGCGAAGGTGGAGGCGGACGCCCAGGCTATCGTCAATATCGCGCTTCTGAGCGATCGGCATACATCTCTTGAATTGTCTGATTACGCAGCGCGCTTCATCCGCAATCAATTGCAAAATCTTCCCGGCGTGTCAGAGGTCCGCATCTTTGGCGAACGGCGATACGCAATGCGTATCTGGGTCGACAGGCTCCGGCTGGTTGCACACGGATTGACCGTGCAGGATCTTGAGACCGCGCTGCGCCAGCAGAATGTCGAAGTACCCTCGGGCCGCATTGAGGGGCCCGACCGTGAATTCACCGTTCTGGCGCGTACGGGACTCTCAACGCCTGAACAATTCCGCCGCGTCGTTGTGAAGGACGCTGACGGGTTCCCGGTTTATCTGAGCGACATCGCCCGCGTTGAACTGGGGCCTGCCGACGAGCGCAGGACTTCGACTTTCAAAGGCGAGACGGCGATGATCCTGGGCGTCGTCAAACAGGCTACTGCCAACCCGCTGGACGTTTCGCTTGCGCTGCGAAAGGTGCTGCCAAACATCCGGCGCGATCTCCCGGCCGGCATGAATATCGATGTCAGCTATGATCGTTCGGTGTTCATCGAGGAGTCCATCAAGAACGTTTACAAGACCATCGCAGAAGCGGCCCTTCTGGTCGTGATCGTGATCTTCATTTTCCTGCGCTCGATGCGCGCAACGCTTATTCCGCTGGTCACGATTCCGCTGTCGCTGATCGGGTCTTTCGCCATCATGTCGGCGCTGGGCTTCTCGATCAATTCGCTGACGCTTCTGGCTATGGTGCTCGCCATCGGGCTTGTGGTGGACGATGCGATCGTGGTGCTTGAGAACATTCACCGCCACATTGAAGACGGACTGGAGCCGGTGCGCGCCGCCATTATAGGTATCCGGGAATTGTCCGGCGTCGTGATTGCCATGACGCTGACGCTGGCTGCCGTGTACGCGCCGGTGGCGTTCTCGCCGGGACGCACAGGCAAGCTCTTCGCGGAGTTTGCGCTGACGCTGGCGGGGGCGGTCATGGTGTCAGGCTTCATCGCGCTCACGCTGAGCCCGATGATGTGCGCGAAAATGCTGAAGCCGCATGAATCGCATGGGCGTCTCTTCACCCTGATAGAAAACGGGCTGACAGGTCTCAATCGTGGTTACCGGCGCCTTCTGGAGCGCACGCTCGCAATCAAGTCAGTCATCATGCTGCTCGCGCTGGGCGTCACCGGCGCCGGCTACTTCTTGCTCACCAGCCTGAAGGCGGAGCTTGCGCCCCTTGAAGACCGGGGCGTCTTGTTCACGACGGGTCTGGCGCCAGAAGGAGCGACGCTCGATTTTACGAACCGTTATTCGGCGCAGATGGAAAATCTGCTGAAGGAAATTCCTGAAGTTGATGCCTATTTCGTCATCACCGGCTCGCGCGCCGTGAACGAACTTATCTCTTTCTCGCGTCTGAAGCCGTGGGATGAGCGCCAGCGCACGCAGATGGAGATCGCCGCCGAGTTACAGCCCAAGCTCGCCGCAATCCCGGGCGTGCGCATGTCGGTCAATAATCCGGGCTCGTTTGGGCAAAGCCCGCGGGCGCGGCCGATAGAATTCGTGATCCAAACAGCTGACGGCTACGACAAGCTCGACGAATACGTGAACGCCGTCATAGCTGCGGCGCGGCAATACCCGGGCCTCGTCAATCTCGACAGCGATCTTGATCTCAATAAGCCGCAGCTTCAGGTCGACGTGGACCGCATGCGCATCGCCGACCGCGAGGTGAGCGTGCTGACGGTCGGGCGAACGCTGGAGACTTTGCTTGGAGGCCGCAAGGTCACAAAGTTCATCCAGAATGGCGAGCAATACGACGTTATCGTGCAGGTGCAGCAAGACGACCGCCGCACGCCCGGAGATCTTGACGACATTTATGTTCGCGGACGAAACGGCGCGATGATCCAGCTCACGAGCATTGTCTCGACGCGGGAAAATGTCGCGCCCAAAGAGCTGAACCGTTTCAACCAGTTCAGATCGGCGACGATCACTGCGAATCTGGCGCCCGGTTACGCGCTCGGAGAAGCCTTGCAGGCTCTTGAGCAGGCGGCGACGAAAACGCTGCCGCCCTCGGCGCGCTTCGAATATGCAGGCGCTTCCCGCGAATTCAAGGATTCCGGCTCCAGTCTCGTTTTCATTTTCCTCCTTGCTCTGGTCTTCATTTTTCTTGTTCTGTCTGCGCAGTTCGAGAGCTTCGTCGATCCGCTCATCATCATGTTGACGGTGCCGCTGTCGCTCGCCGGCGCGCTTCTGACGCTTAACCTCACGGGCACGTCGCTGAATATCTACAGTCAGATTGGCCTCGTCACGCTGATAGGCCTGATCACCAAGCATGGCATTCTTATCGTACAATTCGCCAACCAGTTGCAGGACGACGGCAAGGCGCTGAGGGATGCTGTGGTCGAGGCAGCTTGCCTGCGGCTGCGCCCGATCCTCATGACGACGGGCGCCATGGTATGCGGCGCAATCCCGCTGGCGCTTGCGAGCGGCGCGGGGGCCATGGGTCTGCGCTCGGTTGGTTGGGTCATCGTGGGCGGCATGACGTTCGGCACGGTGCTGACGCTGTTCGTCGTGCCTACCGCCTATTGCCTGCTTGCGCGGGACCGCTCGAAACGCGTCGCGCTCACGCCCGCCCAACCTTCGGCAAATGCCCATCAGCCAGCCGAGTAGAGTCGCTTGACGGTCCGGCGAGCCTGGTCGGCGGCATCGCATTGAAGGAAGCAGATTATGCGTCTTGGAATCTGGGCCCCCGCGCCGCAGAGCATCCGGCCCGATCCCGTCACAAGGCCTGCGCTCGATGCGCTCACGGCCAATGGCGGGGGCGTCGACCAGAATTTTGAATATGCGGTGAAATTACTGAACCGCGCGGAAGAACTGGGCTTCGATATCACATTGATCGCGCAGCGCTGGTTTGGGCCTGATCTCGATTCGTGGATTTATGCAGCAGCTCTCGCGCCCGTCGTCCGCAAGATGGATATCATGGCGGCAGTCCATCCAGGCATTGCCGATCCGCGCATTATGGCAAAACTCGCCGCCTCGATCGATCGCATCAGCGGCGGGCGCTTTTGCATAAACATCGTCAACGGCACCCGCCCGCAAGAGCACAATATGTACGGGCGCTGGATCGAGTCCGACGGCGGCCGCTACCGGCAGATGCAGGAATTCATCCAGGTGATGAAAGGCCTTATGACGCAGGATCGCTTCACGCTGGAGGGCGAATTCTACCAGATGAAGGACGTGCTCATGCCGACGCGCCCGGTCCGCGCGCCGCATCCCCCGATTTTTGCGGCCAGCCGCGCCGATGACGGAATGAATGTCGTCGCGGCCGAATGTGACACCTGGTTTGTAAATTATGACAAGGACCGCGCCAATTACGAACAGAGCCTGAAGCGAATCGATCATGAGATCGGCCTCATGGAAGAGCGCGTAAGGGCTCTTGGCCGCAAAATGAATTACGGCGTCAACGCCATTGTCATTATCGGCGAGACGGAAGAGCAAGCGCAGGCCATGGCTGACGAACACGTGCGCGTCGCCTCCGCATCGCCAGTCGGCGTATCAGGCGTTGGCGCCAATCTCATCGGCACGCCAGCGATGATAGCAGAGCGCATCAGGCGCTATGAAGCCATGGGAATCGGCCTTCTGATGCTGCACTTCTGGCCCATGCATGACGGGCTTGAGGCGTTTGCGCAGAAAGTGCTGCCGGAGCTCAATCGCGGATCATCCCTGCGCTGACAATCTTCGCGCTGCTCCCTCTTGTCTTGGCTGGGCGCAACGCATGGGAGCGCGGAGTGTTTGCGCTCATGTTCTGACGAGGTTGGCCGCCGCGCTCCGGCGCTGCGTGAATGCATAGGCGAGCCAGAAGACGCCATAGGTCAGGAAATCTATTCCAAGCACCATGCCAAACACCCACAGGCCCGTTACCGGCCAGCCGCCCAGAATTACAAATCCCGCAAGAACGCCGACGATGCCCGACAGCATTAACAGCCAGCCAAGATCGTTCCAGAACCGGAACGCAAGCCCGATCCTGACGACGCCCGCGATGATGAGGGCGATGGAGAACGCCAGCGTCAAAAACGCAGAAGCGGCGAGTGGGTTATACATGACGACTGCGCCGGCGGCTGCGTAAACGGCCCCGACGATCAGGTTGAGCAGAAAGCGCCCCCAATTCTTTGTCCAGAAACTCGCGATCATTTCAAACAAACCGACGGCGACCAGCACGATCCCCAGCAGCGCGACGGTCGCGATGGTGGCGGCGACCGCGTTTGCGATGACGTAAACTCCGGCCAGCACCAGAGCGAGGCCGATCAGCGCATGCGCCCACCACGAGGTCTCAACGTTTTGGGCCGCGCGCGTGGGAGAGGCGGCAGAGTCTGAGCTTCTGGAAACGGGTTGCGTCACGGCGATTGCTCCGATGTTCGGACTCGCCCCCCTTATGTAAATCACCAGCTGATTGCCCTGGGCCGCCAGACAGTGATCCCCGGATAGAAGATTACAATGGCCAGCGCGTTCAGCTGAAGCGCGATAAAGGGGATAACGCCTTTGTATATGTCCAGCGTGGAAACTTCCGGCGGCGCGACTGATCCTGAAAGCGATTGCGCTGCAACGGGTTTTTGAGCGCCTAGTCAATCGCCACAATGGCGTCCACTTCCACGGCGGCGTTTCCGGGCAGGCCGGAGACGCCGATGGCGGTGCGGGCGTGTCGGCCTGCATCGCCGAACACGTCTATGAACACCTGCGTTGCGGCATTGATGACAAGCGGCGAGGACGCAAAGCCGGGAACGCAATTGACGAAGCCGCCAAGGCGCATGACCTTGCGCACGCGATCAAGGTCGCCCTCGCAGGCGAGCTTTAGTGCGTAGATCAAATTCAGCGCGCATATTTTGGCTCCCGCCTGCGCGTCGATCATGCTCGCGCCGCCCTCTCCTACAGGGCCTTCGCAGGTCACGGCGCCGTTCCATTCGCAAATCTGGCCCGATAGAAACACCAGCGAGCCCTCGCGCTGGAAGGGGAGAAACGCGCCGCGCGGAATCCATGGCGGCGGCAGTGCAAGCCCGAGTTCCTTCATGCGGTGTTCGATGCGGCCCATAGCGTGCTCACTTTTCAAAGTCCTGATTTGCGACAGCCGCGCGCTGAATCTCAACGCTCAGCCTTATCAGCGCAAGATCGCTGCCCGCTGGGCCCATCAGCGATATGCCGATGGGCGTGCCGTCCGCTGCGCTGAAAGGCATGTTGACCTGCGGTAGTCCGGCGATGCCTGCGATGCAGGTCATCGCCATGGTGCGCATGCGGGTCGCGTCCACCTCGGCAGGATCGGCTGATCGCAATGGCGCAAAACTGGCGGCGGACGGCAGAACCGCCACGCCGTCGCGCCCGATCAAGGCGCGCACTTTCTCGCGGATGGCCGCCACCTTGTCTCGGGCGCTGGCCGCCGCCGCGTCGCTGACCCCGGCGGCCGCTTCCCAGCGTCCGGCAATGGCGGGGGCAAATACCGGCTTGTGTTGCCTGATCCAGTCGCCGTGGACGGCCCAGCCGTCATGGGCGCCGGAAATTGCGTAGGCCGCACGCCAATCCTCCAGCCGCTCGTCTTGCGCTGCGTTCACGCCCTGCGCTGCGCGCCCCAGCCTGCGCTCCAGCGCGGCCAGCACGCGTGCCATTGGCTCGCTGAAAACATCGTCTGCAAAGGCGCTCGCGTCGACCAGCCTCAACACGCGGGTCGGTGCGTAATCGCTTTGCGGCATCAGCGCGGCGCCTACGCGGACAAACACGTCCGCGTCATGCGCCAGCCATGTGGCGGTGTCGTAGATCGGATGCAGCGGCACAAGGCCAGCGGCGGGCAGCGCGCCGTGCGTGGTGCGCAGGCCCCAGACGCCGCAATAGCTGGCGGGAACGCGGGTGGAGCCGCCTGTGTCGGTTCCCAGCGCAAAGTCCACCAGCTTTGCCGCCACTGCCGCCACCGAGCCGCTGGAGGAGCCTCCCGTAACGCGTTCGCGCGCATTGGCGTTGATGGGCGCCCCGTAATGCACATTGTCGCCCAGCAGGCTGAAGGCGAGTTCATCCGTCAGCACCTTGCCGACAAGCGTGGCGCCAGCGGCAAGCAGCGTGTCTATGAGCGGGCTTGAGGCTTTTGGTATCTCATGCGTGGCCAGCCATGTCGGATTACCCGCGCCCGTAGGCTTGCCCGCAACGTCGAACAAATCCTTGGCTGCGAAGGTGAGCCCGTTCAGCGTGCCCTCTTTTGCGCCATCAATCACAAAGCGCCCGCCCGGCGTGAATGCGCCCACATTGTCGATGAAGTCCGTCTTCATGTGCTGTTCTCTGGCTCTTGTGAGCGATTAACGGGGGGCGAGTGGGGAGTAGCGAGATGTAACGCAGAGCTTCCTTACGGCACTCCAACGCGTCGTTTTGGACACAGGCGGGCAAAGCGCCTCGATAACAGGCACAATCGAACCAGAGCGACATCGCCCGCATACGCAATGCAAGGAGAGCAAGGCATATGCCAGCAGCGCTGACGCTTGCTGCGTTCAGCCTGCGGAATTAAACGCGTTCGCCCTCAAGCCGTTTGCTCATGGCCTCGCGTTTGGGCAAAGCCCAGATCCAGAAGATCACCATGAACAGCGCGCCGCCGCCAATCGCTGGCTGCAATCCGGCCATTGACGCAAGCCAGCCCATGAGCACGGCGCCAAGGGCGGGCAGGCCATAGGCGAACACGATGAACAGACTCATCACGCGGGCGCGAAATTCCGGCTCGACGCTGTTTTGCACCAGCGTTTGCGCAGCCACATTGCCCGACAGCATGAACGCGCCCATCGCAACAAGAAAGCCGCTGGCGATCCAGATGTTTTGAAACTGCATGGCCAGCATCAGCGTCACGCCAGTTGCGATGGTCGAGAGCACAAGCAGTTTGGTGAGGCCACGCATTTCTCCGCGCCGCGCCAGAAAAAGGCTGGCGCCAAGCGCGCCTGATCCGATGGAGCCCAGCAGCAGCGCAAGGCCGGTGGGGCCAGCGTTGAAAATCTGCCCCGATACGCCCGGCATAAGCTCGATGACCGGGCGCACAAAGAAGCTCGTCGCCGCCAGCAAGATCATCACGAAGCGAATGCCCCTGTGCGCGAAGACGTAGAACACGCCAGAGCGCACATCGCCCAGGATGTTGCCAAGCATATTGCCTGACGCTTTTGAGCCCGAATTTACCTCAATGATGTGCATGGTGCGCAATTGCAAATAGAACAAAAGAAACATCAACGAACAAGCCAGTATCACCACGCCGGTGCCGACCCATAATATCAGCGCGCCCGCAATGGCCGGGCCGATAATGCGCGAGGCGTTGAACGAGGCCGAGCCCAGAGCGATGGCGGAAGAGAGGTCGCGCTTGCTCACCATGGCGTTCACTGCGGACATGCGCGCGGGCTGGCCAAGCGATTCTGCGCAGCCAAGACACATAGTGAAAACAAGCAGCGAAATGACGTTGATGTGACCGCTGAAAATCAATGCGGCCAGCCCCAGCGTCAGCGTGATCGCCATGATCTGGCTCAGGCGAATGATGCGCATGAAACCGAAGCGATCAGCAAACGCGCCAGATAAAATCGACAGAAGCACGGTGGGGATGAGATCGGCGAAGGCGATGATTCCAAGCCAACCGGGCGAATGGGTCAGCTCCCACGCCAGCCAGCCCACGGCGGTGCGATACATCCAGCGCCCGACGGATGCGAGCGTATGGCCAACCCAATATCTGCGAAAGACGGGAATCTTCAGCGCCCGGCTTGCGCCGCCGAAAACCTGTGTGACGATCAAATCTGCGCCCGCATTTCTTCCCTCAAGTCTGCTTTCTGTTTTGTAGCAGCATCCCCGCCAGCTCGATAGACAATGAGACGCCCGGCTGCGCATGGCCGCCGGGCGTTGCACGCATGGCTTGAGGCATTACTCAGCCGCCGCCTTCAGCTTAGCTATGTTGTCCAGATGGCCGACAACTTCTTCAACGTGCATCACATCCACGTATTTATGATGCAGGTCGAACAGGTTCACCTTGTGGCTCAGTTCAACGCGATCATAGGTGCATTCCTCGACCACGCTGACATGAAAGCCGGTGGAATAGGCATCGACCACGCTGGCGCGCACGCAGCCTGACGTGCTCTCGCCGCAAACAATGAGGCTGCGCACGCCAAGCAAAGACAGATGCGAGACAATGGGCGTGCCCTGAAACACGCTGGCGCGCTGCTTGTAAATCACCACGTCGCCGTCTTGCGGGGTAAACTCGTGGTAGATGTCGTAATCGTCGGGACGCGATCCGGCTGATTTTTTTGTGCGCGTTGAGACAGCGCCGGGCGGTCGATTGTGCGGGCGGGTGTCCTGCGTACAGAAGAAGATGGGAATGCCCGCGCGCCGCGCCGATGCGATCAGCTTTTTTGTCGGCTCAATGGCGCGATGCGAATAGATGCCGCATGAATTGGGGCCTTCGCTCTGGATCTCGGATGGCGGCAGCGGCCCGCCGCGATAGGCGCTGTTGTAGAGGTCGATGCAGATCAGCGCCGGGCTTGGGCCAACGAACGTCTCGCGCGCGCAGCGTTCATAGAAGCTGAGTTTCATGTCGGCTTCGCTGATGACGTCCTTCCAGCAATGATCTTCAAAGTCGACGATTTTAGCCATGTTCAACTCCTGCAGGATTAAAGATCAGCGCGCGCCCGAGCGCTTGAGCTTGGGATCAAGAATGTCGCGTAAGGCGTCGCCGAGCATGTTGATGGCGAGCACGGTAACGAAGATGCAGACGCCGGGAAACAGCGCCATCCACCACGACGTGGAGATGTAGGTGCGCCCGTCCGCCAGCATGCCGCCCCATGTGGGGGTGGAGGGCGGCACGCCAAGCCCGAGGAACGAGAGCGCAGCTTCCGCAATGATCGCGGAGGCCATCGCGAACGTGCCAATCACAAGCGCTGATTGCATCAGGTTTGGCAGCAGATGCTTCATGATGATGCGCGTGTGCGTGGCGCCCAGCGAGCGCGCGGCGACAATGAACTCGCGTTCTTTCAGCGTCAGCGCATTGGCGCGGGTGACGCGGCAGAACGGAATCCAGCGTTGCAACGTCAGCGCCATGATGAGGATCGCGAGGCCCTGGCCGAGAAACGCCAGCACCGCAATCGCCAGCAAGAGCGGCGGAAACGCCCACATCACTTCGACAAGCTTCTGGATGATGAAATCCGTCATCTTGCCGAAATAGCCTGACACCACGCCCAGAAACACACCGACGGCGCCGGAGATGACGACCACCGACAGCGCAATGACGAGCGAAACGCGCGCGCCATGGATGCAGCGCGAGAGGATGTCGCGCCCCACATGGTCCGTGCCTAAAAAGTGCGGGCCAGCAAAGTATTGCGGCTCCGTCATCGCCATCATCAGGTCTTGCCGGTTGGGATCGAACGGCGCCACAAGCGAGGCGAAGACGGCCAGAAGCACGAAGATCGTCAGCGTACCTCCGCCCGCAATTACCTTGAATTGCAGCCACGGCCGCCATTTCTTGTGCA
>CAMCUC010000068.1 GCA_945878875.1 Rhizobium sp. Q54 | reverse complement strand
CATCATGGCCGTCGCAGCGGCGGCCGGCGTTGTGGTAGTCCTTTTCATGGCGTTGCCTTTCTTCGTGGAATCAGCACCCCGAGCCTACCGGCTCAAGGCGGGCAACGCCGCCACCCTCCTATTTCAACATTCCTCGGGACATCCCCGGGGTCCCGGCCTTCGCCGGAATGACGCCTTATTCGACGCTACTTCTCGTCAAAGTATAAACGCCCCGGATTCGTCACCAGCAATTTCTGCTGCAATTCGGGCTCGGGCGCGAACAGCGGAATCAAATCCACCAGATCTCCATCGTTAGGCATCTGCATCACGTTGGGATGCGGCCAGTCCGTGCCCCAGATAATGCGATCAGGTGCCAGCTCGCAAATGGCGCGCGCAAACGGCACGGCGTCCGTGAACGGATAACCAGTAGACGACACCCGCTCTGACCCGCACACTTTCACCCAGCATTTCTCGTCGTCCTTAATCAGGTTGACGAGGCATTCAAAAGGCTTCTGCTGCAGGCCGTCGGAGGCTTTCACGCGGCCCATGTGGTCGATGGTGTAAACGACCGGAAGCTTCGCGAGCATCGGGGCATATTCGGGCAAATCAATCGCATCGAAATGCACGTCGAGCGACCAGCCAAACTGCTTGATGCGATCCACAACCGTGTGGAATACGCGCATGTCCGGCACGCCGCCAAGATGTTTCACAAAGTTAAACCGGCAGCCGCGAATACCGCCCTCGTGCAACTTCTCAATGTCCTTCTCGGAGAAGCTGTCGTCGATGTTGGCGACTGCGCGATAAGCGCCGTTGCTGGCCGCGATAGCATCAAGACAAACACTATTATCATTGCCATGGCAGGACGCGTTGACGATGACGGCGCGCGTCAGCCCCAGCTTTGCCTGAAGCGCACGAAATTTGTCGAGCCCGGAATCGGGCGGCGTATAAGAACGATCCGGCGCAAAAGGATATCTATCTCCCGGTCCAAAAATGTGGCAATGCGCATCGGTCGCATTATGCGGCAACTTGAACTTCGGCGTTTTGGTGTCGGGATCCGGCGGTGGAATCGTGGGTGTGAAAACCTGGCTCATTTCTTTTCGGCTCCCCTCTCCTGCGCGTCTGCGATGGCGTGCGCCAGACCCGGGTTCATTCCCAAATCGGCCACCATCACCGCAGCCTCGCGCATTTCTGCGGCTCTGCGGACGCCATGCTGACGTACACGACCAACCATCGTTTCTGCAAGCTGCCGGAAATCAATCGCGGGATAACTTGCATCCAGCGAGGCGAACACCTCGTCCTCGACGCCCCATTGTTTAGCCGCAGCCGCGCAATCGACCATGATCGCCTCAAGTCCTTTGATGACGATGCTGCGACATAACTTCATCGCCGATGCGCGCCCCGGCTCGCTTGTTACAGGCGTCACGTTCATGCCAAGCGCATTGAGGATGTTTGCTGCTTCTTCTGCCGCAGGCCCTCCAGCCAAAATCGGCACGCCAAGACCGGGCCCCGGCACCGGCGCCATGACAGCGCCCTCGACATATTTGGCGTGCGACGCATTTATAAGTTCAGCTGCATTTTTCTTGGTAACTGGCGAAGCAGAATTGACGTCGAAGAACATTTGTCCCTGATGCAAATAGCCAGCTGCCTGCTTTGCCACGTCGAGCACCGCGTTTGCTGTTACGGCAGATATGACGATGCGAGCGTCGCGAGCAGCGTCAGCGGCGCTTTCTGCTACGCGAGCACCCATGATTCTGGCAGCCGCCAGCATCGGCGGGCCTTTGACGGGGTCAGAGAAAAGCACGTCGAAAACTGCAACGGACGCCTGCCCGCGAGCCAGAAACTCGCGCGCGAATATCTTGCCAACTTCGCCAAATCCGACAAGCGCGAGAGGCGTAACCTGCGTCATGATGAACTCCCCGTGCGGCACCGCCGCAGCTGACGCCGAATGCTGAATATTAGACTGCTGACTTTATCTGCGCTTTGGAATTCATCTATAATGTTTAAGGCTGTTCTGCAAAGCCAAACAAATGGAACCGAAATATGGAAACGTGCGACGTCGCGATCATCGGCGCCGGCCACAATGGCCTCGTGTGCGCGGCCTATCTCGCCAAGGCGGGCCTCGACGTGCGCGTTTATGAGCGCCGCGGCATTGTTGGCGGGGCGGCTGTAACGGAAGAATTTGCACCGGGATTTCGCAATTCAACCGCGTCCTACACGGTGAGCCTGCTTGCGCCGCAGGTGATCGCAGATCTTGAATTGCATCGACACGGATTGCGTATCATCGAGCGCCGCATTCAAAATTTCATGCCGCTTCCAGACGGGCACCATTTGATCGCAGCGCCGGGGCGCACCCGCGACAGCGTGGCTAAATTCAGCACAAGAGATGCCGCAAACTTTGATGCATTCAGCGCAGAGCTGGAGCGGGTGGCTGATGCGCTGCGCAACGAGATAATGCGCTCCCCACCCAATCTTGTAGATGGCCCGCTCAGGCGCGTGGGCGCGGAAGCCATGCGCGCATTAGGTTTTGGCGCACGTCTGCGCGCGCTTGACCACACCGACCGCATTGCACTGTTTGAGCTGTTCACAAAGTCAGCGGGCGACCTTCTAGATAGCTGGTTCGAAAGTGATCCTGTGAAAGCGCTATTTGGATTTGATGCAATCGTTGGAAACTACGCGAGTCCCTACACGCCAGGCTCCGCCTATGTTTTACTGCATCATGCGTTCGGCGAGGTAAACGGGCGCAAGGGCCTATGGGGCCACGCAATCGGCGGCATGGGCGCAATTACGCAAGCAATGGCGTCAGCGGCGCGTGAGCGCGGAGTTAAAATCAGCTGCGCTTCAACAGTGAAGGAAGTGCTCGTGGACAAGGGATGCGCAACCGGCATCGTGCTTGATAATGGCAGCATCGTGCGCGCGCGGATGGTCGCGTCAAACCTCAATCCGAATTTGCTGTTCACAAAACTAGTGCCGCAAGGCGCTCTGCCTCAGGAATTCTTGCGTCGTATGAAGGGATGGAAAAGCGGCTCGGGCACGTTGCGCATGAACGTGGCGCTTTCCAGCCTACCAGACTTTAGCGCCCTGCCCGGAATCGGCGATCATCTCACATCAGGAATTATTATAGCGCCAAGCCTTGGTTATATGGAGCGCGCCTATCTGGACGCCAAGACCCATGGATGGAGCCGCGATCCTGTCGTCGAAATGCTTATTCCCTCGACGCTCGACAACAGCCTTGCGCCTGCTGGCAAGCATGTTGCGAGCCTGTTTTGCCAGCACGTGGCGCCAATTCTTCCCAATGGAGCCACATGGGACGATCATCGGGACGAGGTCGCCGATCTCATGATTGCAACAGTGGATAAATATGCGCCCGGTTTTGCAGCAAGCGTAATCGCGCGGCAGATCAATACGCCCCTTGATCTTGAGCTTACATTTGGCCTCACCGGCGGTGATATCTTTCATGGCGCACTTACGATGGATCAGTTGTTTTCAGCGCGACCCGCCATTGGATATGCAGATTACAGATCACCGATACAGGGGCTTTATATGTGTGGCGCCGGAACGCACCCGGGCGGCGGCGTCACAGGCGCGCCAGGCGCAAACGCAGCCCGTGCAATTGTAACCGATATGCGCGCGCGCCGATAATTGAAAGAAATTTTCAGCGCTATTTGCGAACGCTTGCCGATTGTCGATCCGCCCGTATCATAGCGACAGCAAACACTGCAAAAAATACTACAGTCCCAATAAGGAAAAGATTTTCTGATACGGTCACGACGCTCTCCCTAATCAAGCCTCGTACACCTAACGACATCGAACCAGAATACGCATTGACATGGGTCAATGTGGCTCAACAATATTCAACAATTACACCTTCATGCGCACGCAGCCTTTGTAAATTATCTTGAAAATCACGATCAAATCGCCAATACGGTCCTTGGTCGTCGCTTTCACAACGCGCGCGAGGATTGACAACGCTTTTGTTGCTGGCACCGGGAACGCCAATGCTGTTTCAGGGTCAAGAGTTCTGGTCACGCACGCCGTTTGATTATCTCGCCGATGACGAACCTGAATTGTCGGCGCGGGTGCGCGAAGGCCGGCGGTCTTTCTTGACGCAATTTCCGAGCTTGAATGCCGAGGCTATATCCAAAGCGCTGCGAACGCCCGGCAATCTGCGCACCTTTGAAGATTGCCGCTTTGATTGGAGCGAACGCAATCGAACCAACGAGGCGCTGTCGTTGCATCGAGATCTGGTGGCGCTTCGCCGAGAGGATCCAATTTTTGCAGCCCAATGCTACGGAGCAATCGACAGCGCTGTAATAGGCGCGGAAGCGTTTCTTCTGCGCTGTTTCGGGGAACGCGGAGATGATCGCCTGTTGGCTATCAATCTCGGCAGCGACCTGACGCCGGAAAGTCTGGCAGCGCCACTTGTAGCGCCGCCGCAGGGGCGCATGTGGAGCGAGATTTTCAGCAGCCAGAACCCCGCCTATGGAGGAAGCGGATCACCTGTTTTCGAAAAATCCGCCCGCTGGCGCATACCGGGCTACACCGCAATTGCGCTGGTGGCTATGCCGGAATCGGACGAAGCCAGTTTAACGCTTGCAGCACAGGCGCATCGCTGACGCTCAATAAATAGCATTGTTCATGCGCTAGAAACGATTGCGCTGCGCCTCGCGGCGCGGCCATGGCGTCCCCGCGTGCAAAGCTATAACTTCTCTCGTCAATCACAGCAGAACCAGAACCCCTCATCCCGGCCCAAATGACACTGATCGTACTGGGCGAAACGCTATACGTGGAGCCAGGATCCAGCCGTATAACATTCAGAGCGATCGTATCAAGCGCGGGTTCTCCCAGTTGAATCACTCGAACGCCACGTGCAATCTCGGGCGCCGATTCAAGCCGCTCAATTGTGCGGGAGAATGGAAAACGACAGGGGCTTTCAATCGTAATTTCATCGGCCTTCTCAAGCGCGTCAGGATGATGCTCGAAGAACATCGGCCCCAGCATATGCACCATAGGAACATCGAGAAAATCCATCCAATAAGCATCTTTCGAGCTTGCATTTAAATGGCCATGCCAGGACCAATTAGGCGTTAGCAACACGTCGCCTGGCAGCATTGGTATCCTGTTGCCGCCGACGATTGTGAAAACATCATCTTCCGCATCAAGTACAAGCCGCAAAGCGTTGGCTGTGTGACGATGTGAGCGCGCCATCTCGCCTGATCTCACCATTTGGTAAGCCGCCACAAGCGTCTTCACCGTTGGATATTTATTACCTTCAACGGGGTTCGCGAGAATGAGGTTACGCCGCTCCGCAAGCTCGGTGTTGACGAAACGCCCCGCTGCGTTGAGCGCAGCGTGACCGATCGAATAAGACCAATGCGCTGGAATAAAGTCCCTGCGAGGCAGCGGCCAAAGCGAAGGCTCTGGTTTGTTCCAACCATTCTCAATGCCGCATTGGCCGAGCAAATCATACAGTTCCTGCATATTGGCGGCGCCGTCGAAATCAGCTGGCGTTACGTTCATGGATCATTCCTTCACCAAAATTTTCGATCTCGCGTGGCAAGATCAGTCGCCGCAAACTTGCGAAAGAATGGCGCACGCGTCGCCCTCTGCGCCCCGCCACGCAACCATGCCGTCTGGTCGTACGAGCACAAGTGGCGCTGCGTAAAGCGCCTGCGCTTCAGCATGATCAAGATCAATGATTGCAAGCGGCGCACCGCGCGCAGCAGCCGCTTGCGCAAAGTGATCGACACGCACATGAGCGTCAAATCGCAACAAAACGAAGCCTCTTCCAAACAAGTCCAGTGTGGACACGCCAGGTCGCAACCATACATGCGGCGCCCGCGAGCCCGGGCTCGCGTTTTGCGTATAAACGCAAGGCGCATCGTCTGGAGCGTTTGACCCGTCGCTCACGATGATCGGGGATTGAGAATAGCGATAACCAAGGTGAATATGTAATGTAAACCACTCGCGCTTCATCATCTGCGTATATGCGTCGCCGAATACGCGGCGCGCGTCGTCACCTTCGGGTCCGCAGGCGAATACGTTCGGATTAAGATGCTGACGCGTTGAGATCATGCGGCGTAAATTTTCGCTTGCCTCTGCCACGTTGCGCAAAGCAACAGGGCGGCGCTCGGCTTCATAGGAATCCATCAGGCGTTCGCCGCCCCATCCCTGCAGTTTTGCAGCAAGCTTCCAACCAAGATCGACAGCATCCTGCATGCCGGTATTCATACCGAAAGCCCCTGTCGGAGAGTTTAAATGCGCGGCGTCTCCGGTGATAAAAACGCGGCTCGCACCGTAGGAGCGCGCAACAAGCTCGCGTCGCACCCAAGGCGAGATCGACAAAATTTCAAATTCGAAATCCTTGCCCATCGCGCGAAGGATCATCGCGCGCATCTCGTCGTTACTCAAAACTTTTCGGCTCTTGTCGCCAACTGCTGAAAACCGGAAACGATCATGGCCATCAATAGCGACTATCGTTCCCCACGTTCCTTCAGGACCAATCAGGATGAATCGGTAGCCCTTGGGCTTGTCGTGAAGACGCCAGAAATCCTTGCAGCGAAAGATTGCATTGGTCGTATACGTGAGGACGGGTTCGCCCTCCATTTTAATTCCGAGCTTTTTACGCACGAAGCTGGCGCCGCCGTCAGCGCCCACAAGATAATCGCATACGATTGTGCGTTCGCCATGCTGACTGCGCACGCGCGCAACCACGTCGCGTTCACGTTCTTCAAAGTCAATCAGCTCATGACAATAGCGTAAATCAGCAAGCGGCATGCTCTCAACCCAGCGCCGCATAATCGGGTCGAACATATCTTGCGGGCAGCGTTCCCGCTTCACCGGGCTCTGCGGCGGAAGCGTTTCTAAGCGAGGCGCGGGAAAAGGCTCCCGCCCGAATTCGTAACCTGTGAACGATTCAAGCCAGACATTATCCTGCGGATGTTCGCTATTGTAAGGGCATGAGGTCACGTACCGGGCAATGCCCCATCGGCGGCAAAACTCCATCGTGCGCGGACCGATAAGATCCATCTTTGGTTGCGTGACCGCGCCATCGGTCTTCTCGACCACGAAGCTTGAAAGCCCGCGCCATGCCAGATCCCCGGCAAGCGCAAGACCAACAGGCCCTGCGCCCACTATGAGAACCTGCGTATAAAGCTCCGTCAATTCTACCTCCGATGACCGCAAAAAAATCCTGCCGCAGCGCTTCTTGCTATTATCCAAGCACGAGCGTCGTCTCCAGCTCCACGAGCTTTTGCGGCGCGGAATAGCCATCGACCTGCGTTAGGGATATCCGCGCGTTTGACCCCGGAAACAGGGCGCTTATGGCCGCCCATGCATGATCGGCGTCAAGCGTGCGGGCTATATGCGCATCAATGTTCACGATGCCTGACGTGGTGCCTCCGGCCTGCGCGACGCTGTTCAGAATCGTGTCGCGGATGCATACAAGCTGATCCTCGAATCGATCGCTCATATCGGTGACGCCCGAAAGAAAGGCGCATCCATCGACGGTGACAAACATCGGCGGAGCGATATGCGGGATATATTCACGCACTTGCTTTGCTGCGTGGGAGCCCACTCCCAGAGCGACAAGATCGACGCACATCGAAGAGCCGACGGGCAAGCGCCGCGCATCGACATAGCTGGAGCTGGCCGAGCGAAGCGCGCCTGTGAGAACCTCGAGCCGCACGTCACTGGCGATCCGGCGCACTTGCGCATCGCGCGCAAACAAGCGACTGCGTACGAGATTCTTCGACGAGAACCCGGCAGCTTCGATCGCCGTGAGCGCAGCCTCAATCGCAGTACGTGCTTCCTTTTGCGCGGTTTCGGCTGCTATTCCCGCGACGGTGACGTGGAAGAATTCACGCCCCGCCAATGTCTGCCTAGATGAGTGAAACAAAAATAGCTTCCTTTATTCCTTGGTGGGCTTTGCGCCGGCGAGCGCTTTGAGGTCCTGATCGTTGGGCCGCAGCGCATTGCGTACGCGGGCCAGCACTTCCGGCGGAGCGCCAATGAGATCTGCTATGATCTTTTCAAGCTGCTCACCGCTCATGTAGTCGATTTCTGCGCGTTGCGCTTCGGCGTCTTTCTTGAATTCGGCGTCTCGCAGCGTTTCGTCAAACGCACGGCGCAAGGCTGCAACGCGGTCCAACGGCGCCCCCGGTGTCGTCGCGACCGGACGACCGACCATGACAGCCTTCGACATAAATTCAAGAACTGGCTTGTTTTCAGGCGCAACCGGCAAATTGAGGAACAAAGGGGCCTCGGCGATTTCCGGATCAGATTCGAGTCCGAACTGCACCAGCGGTCGAATGTGTTTTTCAGCCACCATGCGCGGCGACGTAGATTTGTAGCTGACCCATGGATTGGCGCCGCGGCCTTCAACTTCGCCACGCTCCATAGCCAGGTTCACGTCACGCCCGTCAGGATAACCGATCACGATCTTGAACTTCGTGCCAACCAAATTGTTGAGGAGCGCTGGCAATTGCGTAGAAATTGATCCTGCGCCCGTTGACCCAATAAGCGTTTCGCGTGTTTGCGCATCGGCCAGCGTTTTGGTTGGCGACGTATGCCAGATAGCCAGAACCTGATTGGCCGCGCTCATGTTACCAATCCAGTGGAAGGAGCGGAGATCAGCCTTCAGCGTCGTATTCAGTCCAAGCGCCTGATCGATCGGGAGCCCCTGGCTCACCATAGTAAGAATGGTTCCATCTTTGGGCGCAGCCAGCGCTACGTGATTGGCTGCAATAATACCGCCGCCGCCGGGCATGTTGATGGGCACCAAGGTCGGCTTGCCGGGTATGTGGCGCCCCATGTGGCGCGTGAGCAAGCGGGCGTAGGAATCATACCCGCCGCCAACACCGGAGCGAATGACGAATCGAACCTGTTTTCCGGCATAAAACTCAGCTACTGCATCAGCCGCCGCAGGGGAGGCAACGCAAAGTACGGCCCCTAAAATCAGAATCGCCCGACCTGTAAATCCCATTTAATCCTCCCGGTTGCGCCTGTAACTGCGCTTGATCGCAGCTTACCGCGAGCGTTCGCACAAGAGCAAGCGGGATGATTCTGGAACAAACGGGGACTGCCGCGGTGCAATATTGCGCAGATACGAATCCTCAGACACACTTCATCCAGCTTGATAAAAAGGACGCCACAGGTGGGAAATCAGCCAGACGAGGCGCAGGAGGCTCCAGCGCATGCGCGTGTGCTTACAGGCACCAGAGTGATCGACGCTATAAAGCGCGGCGGCGTTTCGCATGTGCTGTCCGTGCCGGACCTGCATACGGCCAAAGGCTTACTGACGCCGATCCGATCCGATCCCGCACTGACCCTCATTCGCACATGCAAGGAAGATGAAACTTTCGGCATCGCCGCCGGGCTTAATTATGGAAACAAGCGCGCGCTGATCCTCATTCAATACACCGGCTTTTTATATGCGATGAACGCGATCCGTGCGATGGCGTGCGAACATAAATTGCCTATGTGCATGATGATCGGCCTGCTCGGAAAAGAGCCCGACGTCGCACCGCAGGATTCAGCAAAATTCGGCGTACGCATCATTGAGCCTATCCTCGACATTTTGGGGATCAAGCGCTTTCTGATTGATGATGACAGCTGCGTGGACGCAATTTCACCCGCGATAGAACACGCTTACAGCGCCTCGGAGCCTGTGGCTTTTCTCATCGGGCGCAAGCCTGTTTAAGGGATATTACTCAATCATGATGAACCGCAAGATTGCGCTGGAGCGTCTTAAAATGCTCATCAATGACGAGATCGTCGTCGCAACTTATTCAACGGCGTCAGACTGGATCGAGATATTTGATCGGCCTTTGAACTTCTTTTCCTTCGGCGCCATGGGGCTGGCCTCATCGCACGGGCTGGGGCTTGCGCTGGCGCGGCCAGAGCGAAAAGTGCTTGTGCTGGACGGCGACGGCAGCTTGTTAATGAACCTTGGAACGCTCGTCACCATCAGCGCCGCAGCGCCGAAAAACCTGATCCACATGGTATGGAAGAACGGCTCGTACGAGGCCAATGGCGGACATCCCGTTCCATACCCGCAGGTTGATTTCGCCGCTATGGCGCGCGCTGCGGGCATCGCCAGCGTATATCGCGCCAATGATCCTGAAAACTTTGAAAGCGCTGTGCGGCAGGCGCTCTCAATCGAGGGGCCGACGTTTATCGAAGTTGAAATCGAGCAAGGGCCGCTGGGTCCACGCTCTTACAAGGAAATGTATAAAGCGTCCCGGCGCCAACGTTTGCACGAGGCGCTCAACGCTTGAGCAGCTCTCTCACGGCACAAGAATACGACCGCCGTTCATCGCCACCGCTTGCCCCGTCATGTAAGAGGCGTCCGCGCTGACGAGGAAGGCGGCCAGTCCAGCCATGTCTTCCGGGTAACCGATTCGACCAAGCGGAATCGTCTTGCGACCGCGCTCCACAAGCTCCTCCTCGCTGGTGTCGGCCAGCGGCTGCGCGGTGAAAGAAACGCCTGGTATGATGGTGTTGCAGCGAATGTTGTGCCTGGCCCATTCCAGCGCGACTGTCTTTGTGAATGTGAGCATGGCGCCCTTGCTGGAGGCGTAGCCAATGCCCTTGGGCGCACCGCCGATGGCGCGGCCGGACGCGATGTTGAGGATCACGCCGCGCCTCGCTTCAATCATGCGAGGGCCGAAGAATTTCACGATGGAAAAAGGCGCGGTGATGTTGACCTTCATCGTCGTCTCGAACACGTCTTCATCCATATCGAGAATCGAGTAGCGCGGAAAAATGCTGGCGTTATTGATGATGCAATAAGGCGTGCCGTAGGCGGCCAGCGTGGCGGCCCCTGCGCGGTGAATGTCGTTGCGGTCCGCAAGATCGACCTCGATGAAAAGCGCCTCTCCGCCAGAAGCTTTTACAAGCGCCGCCGTCTGCGCGCCGCTTTCCGCATCCTTCTCCCAGATCGCGATCCTGCCGCCCATGGCGGCCAGCCGCAGCGCAAACGCGCGGCCAAAGCCCCCGCCTCCGCCGGTGACGACGACGACGTCGCCCGCCTTCATGCCGTCGCGCACGATGCCGTCGCTCATAACTTCATTGCTCATGACTGACTGCCCTTCACATGTGAAAGGCCGCTCGCGGCGAGCCCGTTGCGGACGAGAAATGCAATGATGGCGGCGTCAAACGCTTGCGGCTTTTCAAGGCAGCACGCATGGCCTGCGTCGTCGATCACCACATGCTCCGCGTTGGGAAGCATTGAGGCCGTGCGCCGTCCGGCGGGGAGCGATCCATCAAACGCGCCGTTGATGACGAGCACGGGAAGCTGCACGCCGCCAAGGCTTTCCATCATGTTGCACGAGGCGCGCGCGCGGAAAATATTGGCGATGCAGGCAGCCGAAAGTGTCGAGCTGTTTTCAACAAACAGGTTCAGCAGATAATCGCCGAGCGGCGTGTCTGCAAAACCCAGCGCCACATAGCCGCGCATCAAATCCATCAGATGCTCGCCCAGCGGCTTGCCTTCAAAGCCCGCCAGAATGGCGTTCACGTCACGCGGGCCGGCGCTGGAGCCGCCGACAAGGATTGCAGCCGCCACCATATCGGGCCGCGTAATGCTGGCCAGCAGCGCGATGCCCGAGCCCACGCTCACGCCTGCAAAGATCGCGCGCGTGACGCCCTCGTCCGCGCAAACGCCGAGCACGTCGTCCAGCATATCGGCCAGCGTGAACGAAGCTTCAGGCTTGTCGGAATGGCCGTAGCCGCGCAGATCAACCGCGATCACGCGATAGAAAGCGGAGAAGCGGGCGATTTGATAGAGCCATAATCTGCGATCAAACGGATTGGCGTGGATGAGCACCATGGGCGGCCCGTCGCCATGGACCTCATAATGGATGCGAAGGCCGTTTCTCGTGCTGTAGGGCATGTTTCCCCGATTCGTATTTTTTACACGATAGCCCGGCAGCGCAGGCGCCAGCAACATGCGGGAGGTGTGTCGCCTCAGCTTACATTCATGAGCTAAACCTTAATCCAAAGCCGTTGTCCTAATCCTTTTGGAGTCCTGATTACGCCATCTGATCACGGGTGCCTGAAAGCCCTCTCGGGCAACACAGTGTGTGATCCACCCCCATTGAACTGGTCCATCCTGAGGTATGTCTTTTGGGACAGAGGAGGACCAAAATGCCTAGAAAACACCATAAGCCGGAAGAGATTGTTGCAAAGTTACGTCAGGTTGATGTGCTGGCTTCGCAAGGCCAGTCGATCGC
>CAMCUC010000067.1 GCA_945878875.1 Rhizobium sp. Q54 | reverse complement strand
TGACGCATGGGCCGCAGGCCACAAAGTGGTGAAGGAAGAAGAGCCCTACCCCTGCCTAGCCAGCAACAAGCCGTTTGGCTCGAGAAGCGCAGTTGAGCGCATCGTCGGCAAATTGCAGGACAAGCACTGGATGTTCTCCGGCGCCAATTCCAAACGCATCGACGTTGTGCGCATGTGCGACACATGCCGGGTGAGCGCCGTCGTCAACGAAGGCTTTGATCCACACGACGCGCCCGCGCGTCCACCCGTGATGACCACGGAAGATTATCTCAAAGCGCGAGAGGCAAAGGGCGGCGAAATCATATAGCGCCGCTCTCATCACCGCTCATTGGAGGCTTAATGTCGATTTCCAGCGAAGAAATCCTTCGTGCGCTCGCATCCGTAAAACTGGCCGACGGGCGCTCCCTTCCTGAATCCGGACGGCTGACGCAAATCAGCGCCGAGGACGGCAAGGTGATCTTCTCGATCCAGATTGACCCGTCGGAAGTAAACATTATGGAAAGCGTTCGCGCGCAGGCGGAAAATATCGTCAAAGCCCTGCCCGGCGTGAGCCGCGCGCTCGTCGGCCTAACCGCAGACAAGCCGGCTAGCGCAGCGTCCGCCGCCCCGACGCCACTGCGCTCGGGGCCGAAAAACCAGCCCGCCGCAACAAGCAAAAACCCCGGCGTACCCGGCGTCAAACACATTATCGCCGTTGCGTCCGGCACGGGCGGCGTCGGCAAGTCAACAACATCATGCAACCTTGCGCTTGGCCTCGCAGCCATGGGCCTTAAGGTAGGCATGATGGACGCAGACATCTACGGGCCATCGCAGCCAAAGCTGTTTGGCCTGTCGGGCAAACCGCGCGTCAACGAGCAGCGCAAGCTTGAGCCGATGGAACGCTACGGCGTGAAAGTCATGTCCATCGGCTTTCTCGTCGAAGAAGACACCGCGATGATCTGGCGCGGCCCGATGGTGATGAGCGCGCTCACGCAAATGCTGCGCGAAGTCAGCTGGGGCGAACTCGACGTTCTCGTCGTCGACATGCCGCCGGGCACTGGCGATGCGCAACTCACCATGGCGCAACAAACGCCTCTGGCAGGCGCGGTTATTATTTCAACGCCGCAAGACCTCGCGCTGATCGACGCCCGTCGCGGCGTCGCGATGTTTCGCAAAGTCAGCGTTCCTGTGCTTGGCATCGTCGAGAACATGGCTAACTTCTGCTGCCCGAATTGCGGCCACGTCTCACCGATCTTCGGCCACGGCGGCGCTCGCGCGGAAGCTGAGAAAACCGGCGTACAATTTCTTGGCGAGATCCCGCTGCATATGGACATTCGCGCCACATCAGACGAAGGCCGCCCTGTTGTGGCGACCAACCCTGAAGGCCCGCACGCAAAGGCTTACGTGGCGATTGCAAAGCGCGTGTGGGAAACGCTGGAGGCCGGCGGCGCCAGCAAGCCCGCACCACGTATCGTAATCGAATGAACACGCAAGCTCATAACCCTGCGTGCGTTATACTGGCTGGCGGCCTCGCAAGGCGCATGGGCGGCGGCGATAAACCGCTGCGACCCATCGGCGGTCGCACGATCCTCGAACACGTAATCGCGCGCGTCAAACCCCAATGTTCAGCGCTGGCGCTCAACGCGAACGGAGATCCCGCCCGCTTTGCGCAATGGAATTTGCCAGTCGTCGCGGACAGCGTTGAGGGGTTCGTCGGTCCGCTCGCTGGCGTCCTGGCGGGCATGGATTGGGCTGCGCCGCAGGGCGAATGGCTGCTAAGCGTCGCCGCCGATTGCCCGTTCCTGCCGCTCGACCTCGTGACGCGGTTAGGAGATGCGCAGGCACAGAACGATGCAGACATATTGGTCGCAAGCTCTGGCGCGCAGGCGCATCCTGTGATCGCGCTATGGCGCGTCGCCTTGCGCGAAGAGCTGCGCCGCGCGCTTGTCGAGGAACAAATGCGCAAGATTGATCGATGGACGGCGGGTTATAAAGTCGCCCATGTCGAATGGTCGATTGATCCGGTCGATCCGTTCTTCAACGCCAACACACCGGAAGATCTTTCTGCGGCGGAAGCGTTTTTGAAATAATCACGCTGGCTCAAAGCCGATGGCTCGCAGCGCCCCGCGCGTTTCCTCGCTTGCAAGAGAGGCAAGAAACGCCTGCACGCCAGCGCGAGTCTTGCGCTCTGATACAATCGCAAAATCGTAATGCTCTTGCGCCAGCGGAATGAACCCAAGCCCATAAGCCTGCGCCACAGGCTCAATCGCAACGCCCCAATCCGCACGCCCCTGCGCTATTGCAGCGGAAACGGCATTGTGTGAGCGCGGCTGGTTGAAATACCCTTCTGGTCGCGCGCCCTTCAGCGCCTGATCAATAAGCACTCGCGTGCCCGCGCCCTGATTGCGGTTCACCATTAAACAACCCGACGCAGCAAGTGCAGCGGCGATTGCGCCAGCGGCATCCACCCCCCCAAAACGCACATCGCCCAAACGATACACAATTCCTTGCATACGTCGCCAACCAGGCACAAGCTCGAGCCCATCGCTCAGATAGGGCTTGTTCCACTCGCCGCTTTTCTCATCCAGCAAATGCATCGGCGCAATGTCGCACTCGCCACGTTTTGCTGCCGCCAATCCACCAAGACTGCCAAGGGCGATTGACCGCACCAGCAGGCCCGCGCGCGCAAGTGGCGCCGTCGCTGCGTCCAGCCCCACGCAATGGCTGCCAATGGCCAAAAGATCGGGCGCGCGCGCGTGTGCCGTAAACAGGCTCATTTCCACTTGGCTATCAGCGGGCAGGTGATCACTTAAAGCCTCAATAGCTATAAAGCCATCCGCCTGTGCAAACGAAGTGACTGCCCCAGAGCCCTTTCCAGACGGATAAGCGCTCAAGCCCTCCGGTCCCTCAACGAGCGAGGCCATAAGATATTCGCGTCGCCCCAATTCGGAGGCTATGCGAACTGGGACGCGCGCAGTTACCTTTGCATCCACACGCGGCGGCAAGCCCGCCATACGCCGCAGCACGGGCGCGACCATATCGTGAAAAGTAAACATTGCGGAGGTGGGAAAGCCCGGCAAGATGACAACCGGTTTTCCTGCGCAAACCGCAAGACACAGCGGCTTGCCAGGCTTCAACGCTATACCATGCGAAACGATGCCCGGAGCGCCCAAACCAGCAATCAACTTATAAGTAATATCCCCCGATCCCTTCGACGTGCCGCCGGACAAAATCAGCATATCGCAATCTGCGAATGCAGCTTCAATCGCTGCACGCAACAAACTCTCGTCGTCGGGAACCGCGCCCATGAAAACAGCGTCGCCGCCACTCTCAATCACGGCAGCGCTGATGATTGGACCGTTTGCGTCATAAATCGCGGCAGGCGAAAGCGCCTGTCCCGCAGAGCGTAATTCATCGCCCGTAGACAAAACGGCGACGCGCGGCCTACGCACGACCGCCACAGCACCGATGCCGCATGCAGCCAGCATTCCAATCTCGCGCGAGCCAAGAACGCAACCCGCCCGCAACAAACTCTCGCCACGCGCAATATCGGACCCGGCGAACGATACAAACTGGCCTGGGGCCGCGCCGCGACTAACTTCAATCTCATTTGGTCCGTGCGGATTCGTATGCTCTACCATCAAAACGGCGTCCGCCCCGCGGGGCAAAGGAGCGCCGGTCGCGATCGGCGTCGCGCTGCCGGCGACAAGCGTGATCTGCGGCGCTACGCCACAATGCACGATCTCGTTATTCAGCCGCAAGATCACAGGGCTGGCTGGCCCGGCGCGCGACAAATCACCCGCAAGTATAGCGAAGCCGTCAACGTTGGAGCGATCAAACGGCGGCGTGTCAACGGGCGCAGCGACATCATACGCAAGCGGCAAATTCAGAGCGTCCAGCAATGCACAAGAAACAATCTGCTTCTCGCGCGGAAACACTGCGCCTTCAAATCGCGCAAGCGCATCCTCGCGGCTCAGAACATTAAGAAACTGTTCCTGATGAAAATCACTTCGCCCCGTCATGAACGAGCCCTCCATTGGCCCGGAAGAGGTAATGGACGGACAACGGCGCCTTCCGCAAGCCCTTCGCTGCCAGCGCCAAGCAGCAGATACCCTTCAGCACGCAACGCTTGCGCCACAGACATATCTCCCGCAAGTGACGGAGCCCAGCCATTAGAATTGCGCTCCATCAGGACGACATCGCTCATACCCGGCGCGGAAGACACTTTGCGCAACAGAGGCCCGCTTTGCAGCGGCTCCGGCTGACGAATGGCAAAAAGAAGCTGCAAAACAGGCATAACAAGCGCCAACCAGCCGCCAAGGGCACCCTCAAAACGCCCCGGAAGGGCGATCACAAGGCACCCATGCAATCTACCGAAGCCGATTGTCGTGCCGCCTGAGAGCGCAAGTCCATGACACATTTGCGCGCCCACGCGCCGCAACGCATCGACGCTATAATCGGCAAGGCCTGCGCCAGAACCGCCAATTGTAATCAACAGATCGGGCGCAGCAACAACGCCATTTCGAAGCGAGATTTTCTGCTCGATATCCTCAGCGCTGCGCGAAGCGCAAATAACTTGCTCAAGCAAAACACCTGCTTGCTCCGCAAGCGCAGACATGAAATCAAACGTATGTGTGCAGTGGTCGGCTGAAGGAATACCAACAATACAAACGCGCGGCTGGCGTACGCTCACCTTGCTGACGCCTGCTATTTGCAAAAGCGCAACGTCAATCGCGGACATTTGCGATCCGGCACACAGCAAAACAGAACCAGCGTTTACATCCGCACCCATCCGACGCACGCCTTGGCCTGGCGCCGCAGAAACGCTGATCGTAAAGGGCGGACCATCAGCACTCACGCAGCCGAAGTCCACCACGCAATCACATCCGTCGGGCATAACGTCACCCACGGAAACCGCGACGGGGGCCACCATCAAGAAAGACGGATTGAAAGAGCTGGCGCCTATCAAATCAACACTTGCAGCGGCAAAGCCGTCGCGTGCCGCAGAATCTCGAGCCGGCAGGCAAGAAGGCGCCGCTACATCGCAGGAAATGGAGGCGCCGACGCTCTCCCTAATATCGACTAATAACTGCGCTGCAGGCGCGCAATGAGCACACAGGAGTTCCAGCGCGCCGTCAAGAGACGTCAATGGGGCATCCATCCGTTGAGATGAGGAGGAGATAAGCAAGCAACCCGTCCCGAACCAAGCGCGTCACTGCGCGAAAGAATAAGCCTGACGCATTGCGTCCGGAAGCAACGCTCGCGTCAAGCAATAACATGCTCCACGAGCGCTTATCCAGCCTCTATCTCAATAATCAACGGATCGCTGTTATTACGACGCCTCCTTGAGAGCCACATCAACCGCTTGGGGGCCCCTGTTCATGCGCTCGGCCAACTCGCGCAGCGCGCAACAAGCTTCATCCACGGCTTTGGAGACAAGCGCCTCATCATCGCCTTCACCCATCACGCGCACAACAGGCTCTGTACCAGAACATCGAACAAGCAAACGGCCATGCGACCCCAGCCGCGCAGCTCCCAATGCGCTCACTTCATTTATAATTTGCGATCCCGGCATGCCGCCAGAAGCAAAGCGAACGGAGGTTAAAATTTGCGGCACAGGCTCAAATACGCGACAAACTTCGCTGGCACGCTTACCACTTTGCACAACGGCCGCCATCACCTGTAAAGCCGCAATCAATCCATCGCCAGTAGTCGTAAAGTCCGAAAGGATAACATGCCCAGATTGCTCACCGCCGACATTGAAGCCATGTGCGCGCATATGCTGCAAGATATGCCTGTCGCCGACCGAAGTTCGTTCAAGACCAAGATTCATTCTGCGTAGATAATGCTCAAGCCCAAGATTGGACATCACTGTTGCGACTATGCCGGGTCGCGACAAGCGACCCTCCTTTGCCCAACGACCCGCAATCAGCGCCATAATCTGATCGCCATCAATAGTCTCGCCTTTTTCATCAACAATAAGGACCCGGTCCGCGTCCCCGTCGAGCGCTATCCCTATATCCGCGCGCAACTCCCGAACTTTTCGTTGAAGAGCCTGGGGATGCGTAGAGCCAACGTCTTTGTTTATATTCATGCCATCCGGCGCATTGCCAATATTAATTACTTCGGCTCCAAGCTCCCATAAAGCTTCCGGCGCGACACGATAACCAGCACCGTTCGCGCAATCCAGCACGACACGCATCCATTCAAATGAGATTTCCCGCCCTAGCGAACTTTTAGCAAACTCCACATAACGCGCCCTTACGCTATCAACACGAATCGCTCGACCAATATCTTCTGAAACAGCAAGATCACTTGTAGGAGAGTCTATAATTCGTTCAATATCACTTTCCATAAGATCGGATAACTTATAACCATCCGGACCAAACAACTTGATGCCATTGTCTTCATACGGATTATGCGACGCCGAGATCATCACGCCAAGATCGGCACGCATAGCGCGCGTCAGCATTGCTACCGCTGGTGTCGGGATTGGTCCGAGCAGAAGAACATCAACGCCGACAGAGGTGAATCCTGCTACAAGTGACGTTTCGATCATATAGCCGGAAAGACGCGTATCTTTTCCAATAATAGCACGATGTCGATGGTCGCCACGACGGAAAACAAGGCCTGCCGCCTGCCCAAGACGCAAAGCCAAATCAGGCGTAATTATCACGTTTGCACAACCACGGACGCCATCAGTCCCAAAGTATTTCCGGTTCATGATCTACGAACTCCATTAGCTGGCGGATAAACGCAAACCTCATGCCACAAAGCCCGTCGAACGCATTTGCAAATTGCAAAAGCAGGCGGTTCGGCGTGGGCAGAAATTACCGCCACGGGCGGCGTTGGCTGATCTAAAACTTGCGCCACGCAGGCTCGCGGCGGCGGGGCAATAGGCAGCCGCGCCATGGGCAGGTTCAGCCCTGCACTGGCGAGGATTTCGCGCGGCAGCAGATCGGGCGTCACGAACTCGCCGTCATTGAGCACGACAACTGAGCGCACGACGTTTTGCAATTGCCGCACGTTGCCGGGCCAATGATAGGCCATCAAAGCAGCCTCGGTTTCAGGCGTGAACCCGCGAAACGCGCGCCCGTCTTCTTTGGCGAACGCCGCAAGAAAGGCGCGCGCTATCATCAGAACGTCAACATCACGCTCGCGCAGTGGCGGCAGCTCCACCGGCACCACGTGCAGGCGATAGAACAAATCTTCGCGGAAGCGCCCGGCGGCGACCTCCGTTTGCGGGTCCCGATTGGTGGCGCACACCACGCGCAAGTCGGTCGGGCGCGGACTGTCCTCGCCAAGGCGGCGCACCTGTTTGTCCTGCAGAAAGCGCAGCATTTTGGCCTGTAGCGACAGATCCATTTCACACACTTCATCAAGGAACAGCGTGCCGCCGTCCGCCTGCAATGCGGCGCCTTTGCGGTCCGACGTGGCGCCGGTGAAGGCGCCCTTGATGTGGCCGAATATCTCGCTCTCCAGCAGATCGCGCGGGATGGCGGCGCAATTGATGACGACAAGCTGGCCGTTGCGGCGCTTGCTCAAACGATGCAGCGCATCGGCGCAAAGCTCCTTGCCGGTGCCGCTTTCGCCAGTGACGAAAACGGTTGCGTTGGTGGGCGCCGCGCTGCGCAGAATGCGATAGACCGCCTCCATCGGCAGCGAACGCCCGATGAAACCGGCAAAACGATCGTTGCCGGATTCTTCCTGAATGGTCGCGATCTGATCGGCCATGCGTCGCCGCTCAAGCGCATTGCGTACAGTCACGCGCAAGCGATCAGCCGAGAACGGCTTGACGATGAAATCGAACGCGCCAAAGCGCATCGCTTCAACGGCACGATTCACAGACCCCTCGGCGGTCACCACAATCGCTTCGCACGGCATGCCAGACGCGCGAATACGCTGAAGCACGTCAAGCCCGCTGATGTCGGGAAGATTAACATCGAGAACAACGACATTTGCAGGCATGCGCTCAAGCGAAGCCAGAGCCGCGGCGCCAGTCTCGGCAATAGCGACGTGCGCACCCTCGTGGCGCAAATAGGCTGCATAGCTTTCAGCAAGCGTCGGAATGTCTTCAACAATCAGAATATGCGGCTTCAATAGGTCCTCGCGGATTCGCAAACAGGCTGGACCTTAGCAGGACTGAGAAAACAAAAAACCCCTCTCTTGCAACAGCTTCCGCGCGGCAGATGAAAACCGCGAGAAGACAATTCTTTTAAGCTTGACTACAAACAAAACAAAAAGCCAAGGTAATAGTAAAGCTAAAGTGAAACTAAGCCATAGACGCCGCTTCAACTAAAGTGCTAATACGGCTACGCTAAATGACGATAAAGCTCGACCATTGAGTCGGACTGAAAACAGTCGATCAAGCGAATGCAGAGGTAGAATTATGGACAATTCCAGCGAAGGCCAGGTAGTAAAACACCGGCGCGGATTTGCAGCGATGGAGCCTGAGCGCCGAAAAGAAATCGCCTCCAAGGGCGGTCGTTCGGTAAAGGCGGAGAATCGCAGCTTCTCGAAGGATCGCGAACTTGCAGCCACCGCCGGCAAAAAGGGCGGCATGAGCGTTGGTCCGGAAGATCGCGCCTTCAGCCGCGACCGCGAACTCGCCCGCGCAGCCGGCCGCATCGGCGCACGCCGCAGCAAAGACCAGGGCTAGGGTATTCTCGGGGCTGCATTTTGGACCGCGGGCTTCCAGCCAGTAATTAGCAAGAATCCGGGCTGGAAGCCCGCGGTCCAAAGGCGCCCGTCATCCCTGTCCGCTTGATCCGATCTGAAGCGTGCCGCGCCCAACCTGCTTTATTTTGTCGATGATCCTTCCCGACAATCGCTCAAACAGTGATGGCAGCGTGACGCTGACCCGGACCTGTTCAGGCTCGATGTCGATCTGCGCCTGAACATCCTGTCCCAGCGCGCCGACGACGACATCTGCGTGATGATCTGTCCACGTAACGCTGCTGGTCACGACGCTTTGCGCAAAGTTCCTGCGCACGCGCTCCAGAGCATCCGCTACCCGCAATCTCGCCTCTTCCTGGCCAAGCGTGTGGGGAAAAACGATCGTGACTTCCTTCGCCATACCGCCCGATCTCCGGGACCGCATACCCGCGGCCTGCAAGTCCAGAACGCACAGGCTGCGCACGTTGTTCATCAGGGCGTGGAGACAGGCGTCGCACTGACGCCGTTGCGCATCTGGCCCAGCATGCCTTTGCGCTTGGCCTCGTAATAGAAGCCCTTTGAATAAAGCGCCATGGCGCGGCGCGCATCGCCGCCCGCTACGCGGTAAGCATTGCCAAGATACGCCATGCCGTAACGCAGATTAACGTCAGGATCGAGCAGCCCGCTTGCAGGACCGCGATAGCCAACGCTCCGCGCGGTCTCAAAACGCAATTGCATCAGCCCCCAGAAGCTGCGGTTACGCGCGGCTGGATTATAGCGGCTTTCCTTCATCACAAGCTGGTGCGCAAGCGCGAACGGAACGCCATGATTGCGCGCGTGATGATCAACCATCGCCCGCAGCTCAGCCGGCGCCGCATGCTGGGCAAGCGCAAATGCGGGCGCACAGAAAAATGCGAACGCCAGATATAAAAATCGTAACATAAGAATGTCCTCCAGCCACGCTTTTGTCAGATTGAAAACAGACTTTTCTGAGACGGGCTCAAGTTCCGCCGTCGTGAACGGACGATCATCAAATGACACTGTCGAATGGCACCTTGATGGCAGCGACACGACCTACAAGGATTGGGAGGCCGCGCAATTGGCGCCTATACGTTCAAACGGGAAATGAATGGCGACCCCGGCAGGGCTCGAACCTGCGACCTGCCGCTTAGAAGGCGGCTGCTCTATCCAGCTGAGCTACGGGGCCAATTGGTATTTCTTAATGCGTCCACTGACCAACGCGACTGGTTTTGAAATTATCTGAATACGCCATCACCCGTCGCGTCACAGGCCTTGGCTCGATCACGCGAAAAGCCAGCCCTGCCCGCCGGGCGTAGGCCACGGCCTCTTCCTTGTCGGCGAAGGACAGGCGCACCTGACCGCGCGTGTCGGACGAGCTGGTCCAGCCCATCAACGGCTCGATCTCGCGCGCGGCCTCAGCCTCAAACTCAAGCACCCAGCGATCAGACTTAGCGAGTCCCGATTGCGTGGCCGGTCTTGCCGGTTTGAAGATCTTCGCCGTCATTTCTGACCTGCTTTCCTGCTGTTCAACGCGCAAACTATATCGGGATCAAGAGCTTAATGGTCGGGGCAGCAGGATTCGAACCTGCGACCTGTAGTTCCCAAAACTACTGCGCTACCGGACTGCGCTATACCCCGACAGCGACAAATCGAATGAAGGCGATTCACCGCTACGAGCGGTTCATATCACAGGCGCACGCCAAGCCGCCAGCGGCTTCAGCGAGAAAACAACGCATGCTTGACCTGATCGCCCGCTTTAAGCCCAATCCTGCGGGCAACGCCAGCGTTCACCTCAAGCACGGAAAAAGCGGGCGCAGCCGACGAGATCGTGCGCTCGGACAGCGGCTCGGTGTCTTCCGCCACGTTGATGACAATTCCTGTCTTCGTGATGAACACCATGTCGAGCGGGATATAGGTGTTGCGCATCCACATCATCACGCGCTGCTCGGTTTTGAAGTCGAACAGCATCCCGCGATCTGCGGGCATGTGACGGCGAAACATCAACCCGCGCGCACGCTGCTCGTCCGTGCGCATCACTTCGACCTTGAAGACATGCTCGCCTGTACTGGTGACGAGCGTCAGGCTCTCCAGCTCACCCGCAGGAGCGCCCTGAGCGAAGCCGGACGCCGGCGCAAGCAACGCGCCAAAGGCTAACGCCGCGCAAACCGACAGGACGCGCCACAATGCGCCAAGTTTGCCAAAGGCTTTATGGTTGGGCCGCGCCATCATGCCAAGCTCCCCGCCTGAATACGCAATCGGGCTTCAATAGCACGGCGCAGGGCCGATGTAATGATCTTGGACCGCCTGCGTTTTGAGAGCTTGCAGGAAGAAGCGCCAATCTGGACCGCGCTCGGCCCCGGGCGCTCTTTCTTTCAGCTCTCAAAGAAGCGCGCGAGGTCGCGCGCGGTCCAAAGGGGCGCTCGTTGACGGGCACGGCATGCAGGAAGATGTGGTCCTGATCGTGCTTGAATAGCTCTAGTGCGAGCTGGGCAGATTGGCTTCGAGCGGCCGAACCTCGGCGGCCATAAGCCCCTTGGAGCCCGGTCCAAAACGCACGAGCAAAGCATCGCCGGGCTTCAAATCAACAATGCCGTAACGACGCAGCGTCTCCATGTGGATGAACACGTCTTCCGTGCCCTCTCCGCGCGTGACAAAGCCAAAGCCGCGAACACGGTTGAACCACTTTACGATAGCGATTTCGAACCCGCCGGACGGCACGACCTGCGTATGGGTGCGCGGCGCCTGAAGCATTGCTGGATGGGTCGCAGTCGACTCGTCAAGCGACAACAACTTGAACACCTGCATGCCCTTGGAGCGTTTGTGCGCCTCGCACACGACGCGGGCGCCTTCCGGTGCGCTGGAATAACCATCACGCTTCAGGACAGTGACATGCAAAAGCACGTCCATTCCGCCCTCGTCCGGCACGATGAAACCGTAGCCCTTGGCTACGTCAAACCATTTGATACGGCCCGTAATCTCAACGAGATCAAGAGGGCGTTCTTCTTCGGAATGGGCCAAATCGCCCGAGATGTCGTCAAAATGATCTGTGCCGCCCAATGGACCAGCCCCCACAAAAATAAACACACATCGTCGCCCAAATCAGGCGACGTCGTCTCGAATCAAAACCATTCGTGAGTCGCAAGTTAACAATACCATTGTCTCAAAACGCTCCAAGCCCATTTTGCTAATCAATTATTTATTTTTCAGCGCGCCTTCAAACGGCTCCAGTATCGCTCCGATGTCGCCGCGCAAAACCATGTCTGCCGATGCGTCGAGCGGCGTAGGTTCACCGTTGACGATCACCAACGCGGCCCCGTTCTCCTTCGCCAGCACCGGCAGCGTCGCAGCGGGATAAACAACAAGCGAAGAGCCTATCGCCAAAAACAGATCGCAATCGAGACTAACCTTGCGGGCGCGGCGCAGCGCCTCCTGCGGCATGGATTGCCCAAACGATATAGTGGCGCTTTTCACCGCACCGCCACAGCCGCATTCGGGCGCCAGCCCGCTGGCTTCAAAGCGCGGGCGCACCTCATGTAATTCGTGCCGCGCGCCGCATGACAGGCATGACGCATAGCCGCCGTTGCCATGCAGCTCGATGATGCGTTCGTCCTGCGCGCCAGCGGCTTGATGCATGCCGTCGATATTCTGCGTGACGATGGCGCCAATGATCCCCTGCTCCAACAAATGCGCCAGCGCGCGATGTCCCCTGCCCGGCTGCGCGCCTGCGGTGAGATCGTCCATCACGAATTTCCGTCGCCACGCCAGCGCGCGCGCTTCAGAATCGGCGACAAATTCCTTGAACGGAATAGGCGGATGGCGTCGCCACGCGCTGTCCATCGAGCGAAAATCCGGGATGCCGCATTCGGTCGACAAACCCGCGCCGGTGAAAGCGACCGCCATGTCGCAGACGCCCAGCACTTTGCGCAATTCCTGCTGCGCGCGCTTAACCTCTTCGATAAGAATCATGAATGCTCCGGGGCTGCGCTGCAGATTGGTTAGCGTGGAGGGTTTGGCAATGGATTGCGCAAGGTTTTGCAATTTTGCATCCTGCGCATCTTGTCATTGCGCCGCAGAGAGCGAACAATGCGCAAAGGCAAAAACAAAGCGGAGGCGACGATGCAGGAACGCAATCTTGGACGCTCGGGCCTGCGGGTCTCGCTCGTCGGTCTTGGCTGCAACAATCTGGGCGGACGTCTGGACGCGGCGGGATCAAAGGTCCTCGTCCACAAGGCGATTGATCTGGGCGTCACCCTGTTCGACACCGCCGACATGTACGCCGATCGCGGCGGCTCCG
>CAMCUC010000066.1 GCA_945878875.1 Rhizobium sp. Q54 | reverse complement strand
CGTCGCTGGGCGCGATCAAAGTCGCTGTTTCAAGCGGCCCCAATATCCAGACGACCTCGTGGGCGCAGTGATGTTTTTGATCTCGGACGCAAGCGCGTTCATCACGGGGCAGACTATCAACGTCGATGGCGGACAGGCGATGCACTGAGTTGCTTTTGAAACCGCACTGCAGTGGCGGCCCGCCATGCGCAGGCATCAGTCCGGGAGGAAACCATGGTCATTGAACACTTGGAAATCGAACCGCTGAGCGCCATACTTGGCGCGCGTGTGACAGGTCTCGACCTTGCGCAGGAAACACCCGAGCCTGTGAAGCAGGAGATGCGTGACGCATTCCACAAGTACGGCGTGCTGTGCTTCTCGCGTCAGACGCTTGAGCCCGACGATCAAATCCGTTTCGCGTCGGTTTTCGGGCGCGCGGACGCCAGCAAGATGGGTCGTCCTGTCGCCAACGAAGGCAAGGAACGCGAGCGCGGCATCATGCTCATCACCAACATCCGCGAGAACGGGCAGCCGATCGGAGCACTGCCCGACGGCGAGATGCATTTTCATTCCGACGGGTCGCATCGCGATGTGCCGTATCGCGCGACGACGCTCTACGCGGTGCAGATACCCTCGCGCGGCGGCGAGACGAAGTTCGCCAATCTCTATGAGGCGTATAACGCGCTGCCGGAGGCGACTAAGGCGCGTATCGACGACCTCAAGGCTGGCTACATATATGACGTTTATGCCACGCTGCGCGATCAGGTAAACGAATCTGCCGACAATCTGTCCAATTCAGTGCATCCGCTTGTCAAGACGCATCCCGCGACCGGTCGCAAGTCGCTGTACCTCAGCCGACTGATGACCCGCAACATCGTGGGCATGGACCGCGCCGAGAGCGATAAGCTTCTGGGTGAGCTGTTCGACCACGCGGAACGGCCTGAGTTTGTCTACGCGCATGTGTGGTCGGTGGGCGATTTGCTCATTTGGGACAACCGCTGCCTCAATCATGCGCGCAATGATTTTCCGGCTGAAGAAATCCGGTTAATGCGCCGTGTGACGGTTTCGGAGTCGGTTTAGGGTTTAGCGGGTGAGGTGACATTGGCAAGATGGTCCAGATTTAATGTTATTTTTCTTCTACACATTGAATGAGGAAAAGCTTCTCATCGAAGGCTAGTGGCATCACTACGACACTATCAGGTCGCACTCCTTTGCGCTTTTTTGCTGATGTCGAACAATAGCTGTCATGCAACTACTAAACGGCGAGATGGTCGCCCTGAAGTAGGGCGAGCAGCAATGAAATAGCCTTTGTAGCCGTGGCTTCCATACCGCTTTCGTCACATATAGTTTCACCCATGGCAGCTGCGGTATTTGATTTGCGTACGGGCGTGAGACGTGACTGCGCGTTGTATTGCGTATTCCATTCACTCCCATATTATAATATAATATTCGTTGGGAGGATATGTGGCATATGGCAAGCGTGGTGCCTAGCTATCTAGTGCATGCGGCTTTCGTCGGTGCCGCAGCCAAGGACGTTCTCGCCGTTTTAACGCAGACGTCCAGCATTCTCACCGTCGACCGCCTTATCGAGCACACATTTATGGCTCCCGCATTCAGCGAGAAAGGGTCAGCGTATTCGGGCGCGGTGCGCATATTACGCGCAATTGAAATGAAAATAGGGGAAGCAAATGCACCTGCGCGAACGCGGTAAATGGCATGTGAAGGCCGCAGCGACGGGTGCGGCTTTAGCTATATCGCTGCTAACGGGATGCTCCGACAGCGGCTCCGAGGCAGCCAAGCTTGAGCGACGCATTGACGAATTGTCGCGTGAACTGCGTCAGGCGCGGACCGAGACGCAGCGCAGCAATGAGCGTGTTATTGCAGCGCTGCAAGAGCATTTTTCACAAGGTAGCGGCTATTCATCACCTTCTTCGCCTGCTGGAGCGGCGTTAGCGATCGACAGGGAGCGCGGGATGGAGGCATCAAAAGCCTTACAAGCAGCGCAAACCACCATGAGCGAGCGCATGTCGTCCGTGCCGCTGACAGGCGATCCTGACCGCGATTTTCTTGCGCAAATGATACCGCATCATGAAGGTGCCATCGATATGTCGAAGGTGTTGCTGCAGCACGGACTGCGTCCGGAAGTGCGCCGCCTCGGGCAGGAGATTATCGCCCATCAGCAGGCCGAAATTGAAATCATGAAGCGTTGGCTCGACGCGGTCAGTCGATAGGCTTCAGCCCTCCAGCAAACCTTGCTGCGCGGTCTTGGCGAAAATCCAACGCGCAAACATGAACACGATACCGCCCAGAACAAGTGCGAGAACGCCGGCCACCGCGCCTGTCTCCCACGATACTGCGAGCCGCGTGGGTAGGTAGTTTAGCACGGTCTGTAATTGCCGCAGCTCCCAGATCAGCTTGGTGATGCCATAGCCCATGAGCAGGGCCACGCCGCCGCCTATAACCAGGCCAACGATGGAAGGCCCCAGCACATTCGGCAGGAAGAAGCGCACGACATCCGCAGGGCCTGCGCCGCGTATCCGCAAGAGGCCCAGCGTGCGTCGGTCCTCGAGATAATTGGCGTAGGCGACCGCGTAAATGCCGATGAGCGCCAGTAGAAAGCCGCCCAGGAGATAAATCTGTACGTTTTGACGCGCCAGATAAATGTACATGTCACTGCCGAGCCGCGTCATCTCGGATGAGATATCGCGCACATCAAGGGGCTCCAGCCCTGAAGCGGCAATCACGCGCTTGCGTAGATCAACGCTGTCGATGCCTGGTTGCGCGGCTACAGAGACGATGATCCGTGGGACAAGGATGTCGAGGTCCGCAAGCGCCTTCTCGTTCTGCGCACCCACGAGGTATGGCGCGTTCGTGAACAGATGATTGAGATAATCGACGCGCGCAGCGACGAAGCCTTCGCGGTCATTCACCGTGCGCAGCGGCATGCCAGGCAGGAAGAGCAACGAGCCCCCATAAGGCATGCGTTGCAGTTTGCCATCAGTCATTCGTCCGACCGGCATGGCCTCGCCTATGGCCTTCTTGTAGAAAGCGCCAACAGGCGCCGAAGCCAGAATACGGCTTTCGTTCAGGCGCTGCAGCGTCGTTGCAAAATTCTCGCCCTGTCCAAGCGCCGGTTCAGAATAGGTAGCTTCCAGATGGCGTTTGGGCTCGGGCACGAGATACATCGGCAGTCCGGAAAACCCGCGGTCAGGCATAAAGAGGCCATCAACAAGCCCTTCCACGAGATATGAAACACGGCGCACGCCGCGCTCGCTCTCAATGCGCGCGATTAACGGATCAAGTTTTTGCCGCAGTGTTTCGAGCCGCTCTCGCAAGCCTCCGCGAGCCTGCGCCTCGGAAGGCATGAGATCGAGAGCGTTGATTGTCATCTGCAAGTCGGAGCCAAGTTGAATACGCGCCCCGCGCTCCGTCTTGTTATCGAACACCGCCGTCATCACAGTCGGATAAAGCGCAAGGCTCGCCATGAGGCCGACAATGAGCAAAAAGCTCGCAGCGCGGTGCCGCCGGATTTGCATGTGCTTGATGGCGACGTCCTTCAACGGCCCGGCGAACAACGCCGCTACTGGCGTCATGAGCGCCGCCATTAGACGTTTGCGCGACGCGATGAGCGTTACGAGGCCGTAGATAAACATCGGGAAGGCGACGAAATCCAGCGTGCGGTCAAGGTCGGCAGCCCAGGGCGCCGTGATGAAACTCGTGAGCGATTTGTTCAAAATCCAGCCCGACACTTTCGCGCCGCCAAAGAACAATGCAGTGGCCTGCAGCAGGCAAAAGCGCACCTGCGCACCGTCAAACTCGCCGCCTTCAACACGACGCGACGCTTGAAGCGGAGAGACGCGTGAGGCCTCGCGCACGAAACGACGCCCGACCATGAGTGAGATTACGACGCCCACGATGATAAACACGCCAAGAATTCGCGGATCTTGTATCTTCGCCGTCAACGCAAGAGAGGGCAGTCCGTCGTAGTAGAAGAGCAGAGGAAAAATGGTCCCCAACACGGCGCCCGCCACGCCGCCCGCCAATCCACCGGCGGCAATCGCGATAAGCATTGTCTGTCCAATGAGCCGTCCCGGGGTGCCGCGCAGGCGTAGAAGCCCAAGCGTACGACGCTCGTTAAGCATCAAAAGACCAGACAAATTGGCGAGCAGTACACCGGCCATGAGCAGAAGCGGCAGGGAAACAAGCAGGCTGATCAGCGCAATCTTCTGCGCGATGTCGTTCATGCGGATAAACATCGTGCCGAGGTTGTGATCCACTGCGGCCGCTGCCGTCTGGTCCAGCACGCCATCAGTGAGCCGGCTGCCGGCAGCGATAATGCGTGTCAGCGAGCCCTCAATGTCCCATCCGGAGACTATGCTGGCGCGATCAAGTTTTGCAAGATGAATGATCTCAGGGAAGTATTCACCCGGGCTCCCATGAATGTCAGCATGGCCTTGCTCATGCATGAAACCGCGCGAGACGGCGTCGAACTTAAGGATGAGCGAAGGGTCCCACGGCAAGACGAGGATCATGCCCAGTTCGGGCACGAGCGTAGGCGAACTTGTCTGCTCCAAATACCAGCGGTTGAGCTCGGTCGAGTCGATGCGGATCACGCGCTCGATGCCGGTGCGTATCGTGGTAACGCCAAGCGGATGCTTGTGCTGGGCGTCCACTTCCAACGCCTGATCCTTGGGCTGCACCACAAGTTCAAATTTCTTACGGCTCTGTAGCTTAAGAAATGCGTCGCCCATCTGCCCCTTGGAGCCGACAAGAACCACAACGGCCTCGTTGCCTGAAGGCCGAATGTCGGGCGGTATAAGCGTAGGGTCCGTCGCTGTGAGAATAGACAGCCAAGGCGTACGCAATTGCTGATCATCAATGACCGACATGACGGAGAACGGGGGAATCGTACGTAGGAAGTAGAGGCGCTCAGCCTGCGCAATACCAGGCGTCTTCGCCACATTGTCGTGCACATTACCCGCCTGCGGCACGTCCGCCGTCTGATAAACGGAGACGTCCCATGGCATGCGCTTTACCTGGTCGTCGACATAGCGTTGCATTGCGTGACGCGAGGTGACGTTCACCGCCGCAAGCAGGAACACGACAAGAAAAGACACGAGGCAAAAGGTGAGAAACACCCGTTTACCGATAATGCGGAACAGCGCGGCCAACAATGGCCATCCCATCTTCACTTCCATGGCGCGCATGCTTCAGGTCACCTGCTGAATGGCGCCGTCGCGCATGTGATAGACGCGTGGAAATTGCTCCACGACTTTCGGGTCGTGCGAAGCGACGAGAACGGTCTTGCCGCGGCTTGTCGCAAGATCGATCAGCATCGACGAGATGATTTTAGCATTGTGCGAGTCGAGGTTGCCTGTGGGCTCATCGGCGAGGATGATTGGCGGATCGTTGACAAGCGCGAGGCAAACGGCGACGCGCTGCTGTTCGCCGCCCGATAATTCCTCGGGACGCTTGAAGCCCTTGGCCTTCAGGCCGACGCTGTCGAGCAGGCCTTCCGCCCGCACGCGCCGTTCTTCAGGCTTCACGCCGGCCATCAACATCGGCAGTTCGAGATTTTCCAGCGCCGACAGACTTGGGATCAGATTGAAGAACTGAAACACGAAACCGATCTTCCGTAGGCGATAAACCTCAAGCTGCCGCTCGCTCATCGCTGCAACATTCTCGCCGTTCACCCAGATATCGCCCCCGCTCGGGCGGTCCATGCCGCCGAGCAAGTTAAGGATCGTTGTCTTGCCGCAGCCCGAGGGGCCCATTAGCGCGGCTGCTTCACCTCCACCGATGGACCAGTTCATTTTCTCAAGCGCGGTTATGCGCGCCGCCTGCGTCTCGTAGAACTTGGAGACGCCGTCGAGACGCACTGTGCGATCGGCTTGCGCCATCTCATTCGTCATTCCGTTCACTTTCTCAATTCGAGTTTATGCTTTGCTACGGCTTGAAGTGCGCGTTTGATCCATCTTCAATGCTATTGGCCCATCTCGTCCAATAGGCGCCGGGATGCTTGGCGTAATCATCGTAACTACCCGGCGCGTTGATACCGGGCAGCGCCGTCACATAATCGCGCGCGAGAATCTGCGAGGGATTGCCATAGCGCGATGCGAGCGCTCGCACGCCCACATCTTCGAGCGCCTTAAGGCCGCCGTGTTCCACAAGCGTCACCCACTGGTCGAGTTCGCGAATGCGCACCTGAAACGTGGGCAGTGTGTTGTGGTTGTGCATAGAATGGCCCATCGGCAGAGCATTTTGCTCGGAGAATGCTACTGTCTTAGCGTCCCAGTCGCCCGGCTTGTTCGGTCCCATCGCAACCTCCGTGCCGAAGGCCCAGTGCACGATCCCTGCGACGTTGCGCTCGGACAGATTTATGCCTTCGAGCACTTCGGCAGGATGCTTGAAGTACTTCGGGTTTGTGCCCATGCCCGCTTCATAGAGCCACCAATAACCGGGCTTATCAGCCAGCGGCCATTGCTTGTCTTGCGTACCTGGATAGTTCTGCAGAAGCCTTAGCCCTTCGCCGTAGAGTCCGCCGCCCTTGATGTTGGATATGCGTCCTTTCGTGACTTGAATTTCGACGCGCGGATGGCTGGCAGCATGGCTCGTTGTCGATGCGATGATTCCGGTCACTTCTGGCTGAACAGGCTTGATGTAATTGCCCGACAACTTTGGATATTCGATCTTGGAATAGGGGAACCGGCCGGTTCCTTGTGCGGGGAACATATAAAGATGGCCCTGCTGATAAACGCCCTCGGACCATGCTTTGGCTTCCTCGGGAGCGACGTTGTAGCCGAACGCCGTGCCCTCCGGGTCGGTGACTTCCACGCGGTCGACGAATGAAATGGCCTCGATTGTCTTGGTCTCTACCTGACGCCAGACGTCTGACGGGAAGGCGGGCACCTGGCTCATCAAGTCGTAAAGATCGAAGTATGTATAGCTGCCAAGATATTTATCGGCGTGATGATCAAGTAGGCGGCGCGTATTGCCGCGCCCGCCCGAGCGCCACACAATCCAGTCCACACCAGGGTTCTTGTCGAGCCACCGCACCAGCGCCTTTGGCACTTCAGCGCTGTAGCGGGCCGCTAGCTTGGCAAGTTCAGGGTCGTCGATCTTTGGGGCAGGCCACGTCGCCGCGTATAGATCTGGATCGTTCTTCTGAACCCACGCGCGGCCTTCTTCCGGTTTGCGCATCAATCCTGTCGTCGTGAAGAAATATTCCAGTTCACGTTGACCGTCAGAAATTGTGAACTCGCGCAACGCCGTGCGCACCTTCACATATTGTTCCTCGGTGACGCCGAGCAAATCCCATGTCGTAACGACGACAGCTTTGGCGCCGCGCTCCTCGATTGCGCGTTTGAGTGCTTCCTGCACCATCATATTGGGGCGGGGCTCACGAATTTCCCCCACCACGATCAGGAGCGTCTTGCCTGGAAGAACGAGGCCCAGCGGCGTGCGACCGCCGGACTGTCGCACGGCCGCGCGCGCCTGCGGCATTAGCTCCTCAACAGAGGATGGCTTCTTGAGATAGGAGGGAAATGCCGGCGCAGTGACCCCCGCCTGTGGGCCCGGTCCGATCAGCCCCTGCTCCTTGCGACGCTGCGGCATGTCCGCCGGGTTCCAAGGCGCGTAGACAATCTTGCGCTGCTCCAGCGGCGCGCCGGCCTGTGCGTATGCGCTCGTAGTAGATACGGCTGCAACGCAGAGCGCGGCTAAACCGCAGAGCGCATGTGCGGCAATGACTTTCATGATTCCTCCAGCATTTCCAAGTTCGTTTTTCGTCAGCCTGTCAGGGCTTGAAATAGGTATATGTGCCTGCCTCAATGCTCTTCGCCCATTTTACCCAATGGGCACCGGGATCGCGGGCATAGGCGTCATAGCTGCCGGGCATGTTCACGCCAGGTATGGGCGCAATGTAGTCGCGCCGCAGAATGTCGTTCGGGTTTCCGTAGCGCGAGGCGAGCGCCCGCACGCCGACATCCTCGAAGGAGCCAAGCCCGCCGTGTTCCAGCAGCGTGATCCACTGATCCAGTTCGCGGATTTTTACCTGCATCGTAGGAAGCAGATTGTGGTGATGCAGCGAATGGCCCATTGGCAAGACGTTCTCTTCGGAGAATTTCTTGCTTTGGTTCGACCATTCGCCAATCTTTTCAGGACCCATTGCAGACTCAGCACCAAAGGCCCAGTGGATCACGCCAGCGACGTTGCGCTCGGACAGATTGATGCCGTCCAGCACCTCAACCGGATGTTTGAAATACTTCGGGTTGGTGCCCATGCCTGCTTCATAGAGCCACCAGTAGCCAGACTTCTGATGGTGAGGCCATTGCATGTCCTGCGTGCCAGGATATTGCTGCAACAGGCGCATGCCGTCGCCATAAAGGCCGCCGCCCTTCACTTCAGAAATCTTGCCGCCCTTCACCACGACTTCCATACGCGGGTGCGTCGCCGCGTGGCTCGTGGTGGAGGCGATAATGCCTGATACTTCCGGCAGCACGCCCGGCACAAACTTGCTCGTCATCACCGGATACTCGACGACGGAATAGGGGAAGCGACCCGTCGCCTGCGCAGGGAACATGTAGAGGTGACCTTGCTGGTAAACGCCAGCAGCCCAGGCCTGCGCCTCGCTTTCCTTGAGGTCGTAGCCGAACGCAGTGCCCTCCGGGTCTGTCACTTCGGCGCGCTCCACGAAGCCCAACGGCTCAATAGTCTTCATTTCGATCTGGCGCCAGACGTCGGCGGGAAACGACGGCACCTGACTCATCAGGTCATAGAGATCAAGATAGGTATAATTGCCAAGAAACTTCTCGCCATGGTGCTTCATAGCCTTGCGCGTATTGGGCCGGTTGGCGCCACGCCACATCACCCAGTCAATCTGCGGATTTTTGTCGAGCCAGGCGACAACAGCCTCCGATGAACGTGCGATGTAATTATTCGCGATCGCAGAGAGCTTCGGATCGGGGATGACGAGGTCAGGCCACGTCGCCTTGAACAAGTCCGGGTCTTTGTCCTTCACCCATTGGCGGCCTTTCTGGAAGTCCACCATCTGGCCCGTGGTCGTGAAAAAGCTATCGAGCTCGCGCTGTCCATCGCTGATTGTGTACTCGCGCAGTGCTTCGCGCACTTGCTTGAAATCGGCCTCGGACAAGCCCAATGCGTCCCACATTGTCACTATCTGGATTTTGACGCCACGCTCTTCCAAGCCGCGCTTGATGGCCTCCTGCACCAGCTTGTTTGGCCAGGCGTCGCGGATCTCGCCTATGAAAATAACCATGGACTTGCCAGGAAGCGCTAGGCCCAGCGGGGTGCGCCCGCCTGTCTGCCGCGCAGCAGCCCGGGCCTGCGGCATCAGCTCCTCCACCGAGTTTGGCTTCTTGAGATAGGAGGGGAAGGCGGGAGCCGGCATAGGGCGCTGCGCGCCGGGGCCCTTTAATCCCTGTTCCTTTCGCCGTTGCGCCATCGCGTCTGGCGACCAAGGAGTATACACCTGTTTGCGTTGCTCGATGGAAGCCTGGGGCGCAGAAGTCTGTGAGTGAACTGATACTGAGGCAAAAAGCATTGACGCGAAAGTCGCGCCCATGAGGACTTCCTTCATATCGCTTCCTCCTGCCGCGGATCTGGATGTCCGCGTGCTGACCTGCGCCCCGCTTCGCGGTTCCGCATTTGACCGCATTGAGTATAATGACAGAAAGTGCGGTCTCACAAGAGATACGTTGGTAAGAGTGACATGGGCAGACCCGTAGTCTAACAGGATTAGGAGGAAACTTATGCCCCACCTGTTTCTGAAGTTGCCTGTCGTTGTCACCGCGCTGGGGATGGGAAGCACGATGGCGGCCGCTCATGTGGGTTTCACAATGCGTCAGGTTCCGCTTGCTTTGACCATTGATGCTGTTTTGCGTGTGCCCCATGGCTGCAATGGGTCGCCCACCTTGCGTCTTCGCATGCGGGTGCCCAAAGCTGTCACCGGCGTTCGCGCCCAGCCCAAGGAGGGGTGGACGATTACGCTAACTGGCGAGGGCGCGATGCGCGAAGTGGCGTGGAGCGGCGCTCTTCCTGCCAGCCAGACCGGGGATTTTGCAGTGTCCATGGATATCGACGCATCCGTGAAGCCCGGTGAAATTGTCTTTTTCCCGCTTGTCCAGGAGTGCGAGAGAGGTGTGTTGCGCTGGATTGATGTCAAGGGGAGCCCCTCAGCCGATGCGCCTGACGACGGAAACCACGACGAAAGCACGTCGCCAGCGCCCTCGATCCGGTTTCTCCCACGCAAATGATGCGGTGTTTGGCCTGCCTCGTTCTTGCCTTGTCATTACTGGCGTTCTCAAGCGCAGGCGCTTTTGCTCACGCCTATCTAGTTGAGAGCATCCCGGCCGACGGAGACCTCGTAAAGCAGGCGCCGTCCTCAGTCGAAGTTCTCTTCAACGAGCCCGTGGAAATCGTCACAGCTACGCTGGTCGGGCCAGGCGGTGAGATGAATCGGCTGAATGTTGAGGGCGGCAAGCACGCGCGCGTGCGCATCGCCATGCCGCCGGGCCTTTCTGAAGGCTCGCATCTGGTGAGCTACCGCATCGTCTCTGACGATGGTCACGCTGTTAGCGGCAGCGTCGTCTTTTCGATCGGACGTGTGAGCGGTGGATCGCCAGCTGGAAAGCAAGACCCGACGCTCATCGTCTCCGCCCTTTCGCCGCCATTGGCGATGGCTCGGTTTCTTCTATTGGCGGGCATGGCGTTTGGCGTCGGCGCGTTACTCTTCTCCGCTTTTTTGGCGCCCGTTGCAGCCGCGCGACGGCTCGTCTTGTCGGCGCTTGCCATAGCCGGGGCAGCAGCTTTTTTTTCCATCGGCCTTCAAGGCGCCGACGCGCATGGGCAGGGGTTTGCAGCCTTGAACGACCGCGCCATGTGGCGTTCCGGCGTGCGCCTTCCGCAGGGCGTTGCCGCATTGATTGGGCTTGCTGGTCTCACCGTGGCGGCCCTTGGTCTGTTCGCCAAAGGACTTACTAAGCGCTCTCTGGCGCTTTTTGCGTTAGCGCTGTGCGCGCTGTCTCTGGCATGGGCTGGCCATGCGCGCGGATGGCGGCCGGAAGGTGTCATGCAGGGGCTGGCTATGCTGCATGTGATGAGCGCCATCTGCTGGGCGGGCGCGCTGTTGCCGCTTGCAGCCGCGTCCGGACGGGAAGGCTTTATATCTGTGCTACAGCGATTTTCGGCTTTCACAGCGCCTGTCTATCTTGCACTTCTTGCAAGCGGCGCGGCGCTCGCAGCGACGCAGTTCTTCGGCCCGCGCGAGGTTTTTGCAACTGCGTGGGGCATTGCGCTGGCTGTGAAGCTTGCAATCGTCGCGGTTGTCACGCTCTTTGCGGTTCTCAACCGAACGCTCTTTACGTCTGGTGTCATCAAAGGGGATGATTCGGCGCTCAAGCTGCTGCGCCGCTCCATCCGGCTGGAGGCCTCGTTCGCTCTCGCTATTTTCGCGGCGGCGTCTGTCTGGCGCATCACGCCGCCGCCGACCTCGCTGGGCGCGCCAAACGAGCGCGCATTCCAGATACATATCCACGGCGCGCAGGCTATGGCGAGCATGACGATCCGTCCCGCCCGGGTCGGGCCGGTGCAGATCCGTATCGAGCCCAAGGCGATTGATCTTTCGCCGCTGCGTGTTCAGGAGATTGATCTGTTCCTGACGCCGGACTCGCCCGACGTTGCGCCTATTCAGCGTAAAGGCAAACTCGTGTCGGGTGCTAATGTCTGGGAGGTCGAGGGCGTCACCGTGCCTGCGCCCGGCATGTGGCGCATCCGGGTCGATCTTCTCATCGACGATTTTGACCGCACGCGCCTCGACGCCGTGATCTCGCTGCGGCCCTGATTACTTCGCAACACTGCAGTCGAGCGCGATCGTAGTGGCGAGTTTTAAGCCAAAGTTAGCGGCAAGCTGGTTTGTGCGCAGGGAATCGTCGAGCTGTCGCGCGTCGTTGGGGTCGAGCGGCCCTGCACGCAAAAGCTTGAGCGTGCAGCGGGCGGGGCCGCGCACCCGCGCGCCGTCCTTCACGGAAACGGCCACAACGTATTGCGGATCGAAGACTTGCACGTTGACCTTTTCAGCAGCGCCGCCAATCGCCCGGAGGGCGACGGTAAACGTGAGGCGCAGCCGTCCGTTGTCGAAGGATGCGTGCGCCTGCTGCGCGCCCGTCGCCTGCAGCTCGTGGCCCTCCGCAACCGCCTTCGTAAAGTAATCCACATCATCGAGCTTTCCGATAATCGCGTCTGCTACTTTTGCCAGCGCGGCCTCGGTGTGGGCACCATTTGCTTTAGGCAGGCCCTGCATCGCAAAGGCCGAATACATATCGTCGAACGTCCACTCGTAATTGATGCCGCGCAGGCCGCCGTCCTCGGCGACATCCAGCTCCACGTCGACGTCGACAAAAACATGGGGATGCGCGCTCGCTGGCGCCTGAAACGCAAGAAGTCCGATCAATCCGATAAATGTAGCAAAGCCCATTTGCATTTTTCCTAGAACACCAGAATGGACCAGAGTCAGGAGCAATACAATTGCTGCCTGTCAGCGACATCAAAATGTCGCGATCAAATCAATGGTCTGCGCCCTGAAAAGTGATCCTCCCTGAAGTATGGCTTTTGAGCCTGATGGAGGAACGTGGAATGCCCAGGAAGACACACAAGGCGGAAGAGATAGTTGCCAAGCTTCGACAGGTTGACGTTCTCACAGCACAGGGTCGGCCTGTGGCCGAGGCTGTGAGAACGATAGGTGTTACGGAAGTTACCTATTATCGTTGGCGGTCAGAATATGGTGGCCTGAAAGGCGATCAGGTGAAGCGCCTTAAAGAGCTTGAGGCAGAGAACAATCGCCTTCGCCGAGCGGTCTCAGATCTAACGATCGAGAAGCTGATTTTAAAAGAGGCTGCCTCGGGAACCGCAGGTCCGCGATAGCGAAACTTCTAAGCCCCGCACGTCGCCGCGCGTGCGTGGAGGATGTGGTTGCCAGG
>CAMCUC010000065.1 GCA_945878875.1 Rhizobium sp. Q54 | reverse complement strand
AAGCCGCGCGAGATTGCAAGGCTCGCCCACGGCGTCGAGCGCGACGGCATGACGGTGGTTCCGCTGAAGATTTACTTCAACGACAAGGGCCGCGCCAAAATCGAAATCGCGCTGGGGCGCGGCAAGAAATTGCACGACAAGCGCGAGACGGAAAAGAAGCGCGACTGGGGCCGCGAAAAGGCCCGCGTGATGCGCGACAAGGGTTGAGGAGATTTGGATTTTGGCGCGCCTTTCCTTCTCCCCTTGCGGGAGAAGGAAGAGAGCTCACCGCGTCAGGTGGGTCACCAGAATGTGCGCCCCGATAACCGCCAGTCCGATTCCGCCGAAAAACTCCGCCCAGCGACCGGTGCGTTCGCCAAGCAGGCTTCCCAATCGCAGGCCGACATAGGTCATGCCGAACGTCACCAGTCCAATGACGAGCAAAGTGAAGGGTATGTTGTCGCTGACCAGAGCGAGCGTGACGCCCACGGCGGTCGCGTCCACGCTGGTGCCCAGGGCGATCACGGCGACGGCGCCCCATGTCGGCGTTACGGCGCTCCGGGTTTCAGTTTCGTCGGGGTGAAAGCTCTTCCACATCATGCGCAGGCCGAGGAGGCCCAGAAGCGTGAAGGCGATCCAATGATCGTAATCGTCGATCACGTCGGCAAATTGCAGGCCGAGCAAATAGCCAACCAGCGGCGCCAGCGCCTCCAGCACCCCAAAGCCGAGCGCGATGCCGGCTGATCGCCACATTGACATGCCGGGAAAGCGTGCGCCCTTGGCGATGGAGGCGGCGAACGCGTCCGACGACAGGCTGAAAGCAATGATGGCTGTTGAGAGCATTTTGAGTCCTGATTGCGGGTTGCCCTTAAAGGGCGTTCCGCATCAGTCTCGTCAGAACGATCTCTCGCTTGCGCCGCCAGAGTTTCGTTGAAACGAAAACCCAGCCTGTTGACGGCGCTCCGCCTTTGCAAGCGTCGACTACTCCCCAATGCCATGTCTGCATAAGGGCCGGGGATCGTACTTGCAAGCTCTGGGCTGGATTGTCACAGGCAAGGCGCGACTTGGACCACGCGCGTCCTCGCGCGTTTTTTAGGATGTTCGGCGGCCGCAAAGGTGCGCGCGGTCCAGATAGCGCCTCTAATTATCCAGAAAATCCCGTACGCGCGCGAACACGCGCTCGAACATGTCCGTCGTCAGCACACCAGTGTTCGTGTTGTAGCGCGAGCAATGATAGCTGTCGAAAAGGATTGCGGCGCAGCCCTCGGGCGCATGCTCCGCCCCGTGCGCAAACGGGTGGGCGGCGAGCCTTGCGCCGAGCGCGCGCAGTACGCTCTCATGCGCGATGCGGCCCAAAGCGACGATGGCGCGCGGCTGGCCAAGCGTCAGATGCGCGGTGAGAAAGGGGCGGCAGGTGGTGATCTCGGCTGGCGTCGGCTTGTTCTGCGGCGGCACGCAGCGCACGGCGTTGACAATGCGGCAGTCCCGCAGCGTCAACCCATCGTCTGGGCGCTCATCGTATACGCCTTCAGCAAAATTGTATTTCAGCAGCGTTTCATACAATAGATCGCCGGCCCAATCGCCGGTGAAGGCGCGGCCGGTGCGATTGGCGCCGCGCAGGCCGGGCGCCAGTCCAACGATGACAAGCGAGGCGTCGCGCGGTCCAAAAGTGGGCACCGGGGCGTTTCGCCATGTCGGCTCCTGCGCGCGCGCCTCCATGCGGAAGGCCACCAGTCGCGGACAGAGCGGACAATTGACGTCAGGCTCAACAAAGCCGTGCCCTTGGAAATCAGGCCCTGGCGCAAGGACGCCAGAGCCTGGAGATTTTTGTGAAGGTCGACGCAAGGCCAAGTGCTAAATCCTTGCGGGAAATTTGTTATTGCTCTTCGCCTTCGCCGGCAGGCACAGGCGAGCCGGGGGTCGGCGGCTGAAGCGGGCGACGCTCTTGCGTGAAGCGTTGCGGGCGCTCGGCCGTGCGCTCAACCGGGTCGCGACCGACGCGCTGGGCCATTTGCAGCAGATCGACGAACTCGTCAGCCTGACGGCGCAATTCATCAGCCACCATCGGGGGATGGGTGGTTATGGTGGAGACCACCGAGACGCGCACGCCCTTGCGCTGCACGGCTTCGACGAGGCAGCGGAAATCACCGTCGCCGGAGAACAGAACCATGTGGTCGATGCGCTCGGCCATCTCCATCGCGTCCACCGCGAGTTCGATGTCCATATTGCCCTTGACCTTGCGGCGACCCAGCGAGTCGACGAATTCCTTCGTGGGCTTCGTCACCACGGCGTAGCCGTTGTAATCGAGCCAATCGATGAGGGGGCGAATCGAAGAATATTCCTGATCCTCAACGAGGGCCGTGTAATAAAAGGCGCGGATCAGCCGCCCCTTGCCCTGAAATTCTTTCAACAGCCGCTTGTAATCAATATCGAAACCCAAAGATTTCGCGGTTGCGTAAAGGTTTGCGCCATCGATGAAAAGCGCGATGCGCTCCTGCTCTGCCATAATTCTGATCCGCATCGGGTTTACTGAATGACTTCGTAGCCGCAATCTGTCGTAAGAAAAAGCATCGTCAAAACCCGGTAAACTGACGTCGCCTGCTGCGGCTCGCGAAATGCTGAACGCGTATGCTAGCCTGTCTCAACCATCGTTCCGATAGGGGATTCAAGTCAAGGTCCAATATCGACGACTTCTGCAAAAAAATGTGTCAGTATTGTTTTATTACAAGATTTTAACTTAAGCTGAACTTCAATACTTCACTCAGACTTGCCATTCTTTTTGGTGCCATGGTTTAAACACCTTCGTGACGTCCAGCCGTCGCGGGTCGACAGGGAAAATCCGCGCCCGGTTTGCTATCCATTTTAGCGTGCGCCTTGCGTGCGGCGCCGCAATGGTTTAATGGCCGCATTTCCCGAATCCTCGGAACAGAACCACCGCGAGGAGGCCTCCATGGCACGCGTCACCGTCGAAGATTGCATCGACAAGGTCGAGAACCGCTTCGACCTGGTATTACTCGCCAGCCATCGCGCCCGCCTGATCGCCGCCGGCCAGCATATCACGGTCGCCCGCGATAACGACAAGAACCCCGTCGTGTCCCTGCGTGAAATCGCCGAGACCACGATGCAGCCTGACGATTTGATGGAAGACCTGATCCACTCGCTGCAAAAGCACGTGGAAGTGGACGAGCCCGAGCTGGAGACCGTGCCCGCGCTCACCACCCAGAACGGCGGCGAGCCCGTCAGCGACGCTTCCGGCGATGTCCAGTTCGACCGCATGACTGAGGAAGACCTGCTGCGCGGCCTTGAAGGCCTCGTGCCCCCCGCCGAAACGGAAGACGACGGGGAATAGTCGACGGCATAGGTTTCTTTGCTGCGCAAAAAGTAAGCCCGCCATCTCTCAGACGTCATGGCGGCTACGACCGCCATCCACGGCAGGCCACGTGCTCGTAGCTTGTCGTGGTTCCCGGCCTTCGCCGGGACGACGCTGAGGCACGCGATAAGGGCTTGTAGCGCCAGCCTTCCGGGTTGATATTAAACCCCGGCCCATTCGCGGACAGGAAGCGTTTTCAAATGATGCGGCAGTACGAGCTTGTCGATCGTGTGCGCGCCTACAATCCGCACGCCGACGAGGAGCTGCTGAACAAGGCCTACGTATACGCCATGCGCGCCCATGGGGCGCAGAAGCGGGCGTCCGGCGATCCCTATTTCACGCATCCGCTGGAAGTGGCCGCCATTCTCACGGAAATGCGGCTGGACGACGCGACCATCGTCGCCGCCGTGCTGCACGACACGATTGAGGACACGGGCTCGACGCGCGAGGAGATCGAGCAGATCTTCGGGCCGGAGATCGCCCGGCTCGTCGATGGCCTGACCAAGATCAAGAAGCTCGACCTCGTCTCCAAGCGCGCCGAGCAGGCGGAGAATTTTCGCAAGCTGCTGCTGGCCATCGCCGTGGACGTGCGGGTGCTGCTGGTGAAGCTCGCCGACCGTTTGCACAACATGCGCACGCTGCATTTCGTGCCCGAGGCCAAGCGCACGCGCATCGCCGAGGAGACGCTCGACATTTACGCCCCGCTGGCTGGCCGCATGGGCATGCAGGGCCTGCGCGACGAGCTTGAGAACCTGTCGTTCAAAACGCTGCGGCCCGACGCTTATGCGATGATCGAGACGCGCCTTGCGGACCTGCGCGAAAAGAACGTGGCTTTGATCGCGCGCATTGAAAACGAAATCACCGAAGAAATGACGGCGCGCGGCATCAGGGCCGAGGCGAAGGGGCGCGAGAAGGCGCCTTATTCGATCTGGCGCAAGATGGAACGCAAGTCGGTCTCCTTCGAACAATTGTCGGACATTTACGGCTTTCGCATCGTTGTGGACAGCCTTGAGGATTGCTATCGCGCCATTGGCGTCGTGCATATGAAATGGCCCACTGTGCCGGGGCGTTTCAAGGATTACATCTCAACGCCCAAGCAGAACGATTATCGCTCGATTCACACCACGGTGATCGGGCCGGGGCGCCAGCGCGTCGAGCTGCAAGTGCGCACGCGCGATATGGACGACATCGCCGAAAACGGCATCGCCGCGCATACGCTCTACAAGGAAGGCCGCGCCGCCGACAACGAGGCGCTGGAGCGCGAGAGCAGCGCCTATCGCTGGCTACGCCGCACCATCGAAATGCTGGGCGAAGGCGATACGCCGGAAGAATTTCTGGAGCACACCAAGCTCGAATTGTTCCACGACCAGGTGTTCTGCTTCTCGCCCAAGGGCCGCCTGATCGCGCTGCCGCGCGGCGCTACTCCGATCGACTTCGCCTATGCGGTGCACACCGACATCGGCAACAAGGCGGTAGGCGCGCGCATCAACGGGCGCATCGCGCCGCTGCTCTCGGAATTGCAGAACGGCGACGAAGTCCACGTCGTCATCGCCGAAGGGCAGGTGCCGCCGGCGGCGTGGGAATCGCTCGTCGTCACCGGCAAGGCACGGGCCGCTATTCGCCGCGCGACGCGGGACGCCGTGCGCGCCCAATACGCAGAGCTTGGGCGCCAGATCGTGCGCCGCGCTTTCGAGCGGGCGGGCAAGACCTTCTCTGACGACAAGCTGAAAGCCGCGCTGCCAAGGCTCGCTCGCCAAAGCAGCGATGACGTTTTGGCGGCGGTTGGCCGGGGCGAGATGTTTTCCGGCGACGTCGTGAAGGCCGTGCACCCTGAATTTGTGGCAGAGCGCACGATGGGCGCATCGGCGGCCAAGGGAGATTCAGGCTGGTTTGGCCTGCGCAAGGCGGCCAGCGTCGTGTTCAAAGTGCCGAGCGCCGATCCCCATCTGGATTCGATCCCCATCCGTGGCCTTCGCGGCGATTTGCCGGTGCGGTTTTCTCCTCATGGCGGCGCAGTGCCGGGAGATCGCATCGTGGGAATCCTGACGCCGGGGGAGGGCATCACTATCTATCCCATCCAGTCGCACGCGCTGACCCAGTTCGACGACCATCCCGAGCGCTGGCTCGACGTGCGCTGGGATATTGAAGAGCAGAGCGCGGAATTGTTTCCCGCCCAGATCATCGTGTCCGCGATCAACGAGCCCGGCACGCTGGGCGCCATCGCCAATCTGATCGGCGAATCCGGCGCCAATATTGACCACATCGTGTTCGTCAACAAATCGCCCGACGTGCGCGACATCGTGATTGATCTTGAAGTGCGCGACCTGAAGCACCTGACGGGGATCCTGTCGCAATTGAAAGCGACAAACGTGGTGTCGAAGGTGGAGCGCGTGGCGGGGTAGGGGAGATCACCCCTCACCCGTCACGCTTCGCGCGCCACCTTCTCCCCTCGGGGGAGAAGGAAGGTCCGGCGCTCTTCCTTCTCCCCTCGCGGGAGAAGGTGTCGCGTAGCGACGGATGACGGGGTCTGCATGCCCGCCCCACGAAACCCAATCCCCCGCTCGCGCTTTCCATCCTGCCCCATCAGCGATACTGGTTATTCATGAACGATAAATCCAAATATGGCCGCGTGGTGCGGTTTGTTTCCCATTACTGGCTGATGTTCCCGGTTCTGTTTGGTACGCTGGTGGTGACGCGCATCGCCTCGACGCTGATTGACGTGGCGGTTCCGCTGGCGTCCGGCGCAGTGGTGGACGCTGTCATCGCCAGCTCGCCGGATCAGCCGCAGGCCGCTTACCGGGCGTTGGCGTGGTTCATCGGGCTTGGCGCTGCGTTTGCGCTGGCGCGCCAGCTCGTGGCGTTTCTCGTCAATCGCATGAGCGCGCGCGCGATGGTGGCCATTGGCCGCGACGCTTTCGCCAAAGTGCAGCGCTTCTCGGCTGATTGGCACGCCAACGCCTTTGCGGGATCGACCGTGCGCAAGATCACGCGCGGCATGACGGCTTATGATTCCTTCACTGATACGGTTGCGTTTGGCCTGCTGCCGGCGTTCGTCGTCGTGGTGGGGGTCAGCGTGACCTTCTGGTGGCGCTGGCCGCTGCTGGGCTTGATAGTGGCCGTGGCCATCGTGATCTTTCTCGTCGTCACCGTCGCGCTCTCGGTGCTCTACGTGCGCCCGGCGAACGTGGCCTCGCGCGAATGGGATTCGAAGATGAGCGGCGTGCTCGCCGATTCCATCACCGGCAATCAGGCGGTGAAGAGCTTTGCGGCGGAAGGGCGCGAGGACCGGCTGTTTCTCGACGTCGCGCGCAATTGGGAATGGCGCGCCATCCGCTCATGGGATCGCAGCGCGATCAGCGGCATCGTACAATCCGTCATGCTGGTTGGCCTGCAAATCGCGATGCTGGGAACCGGCCTTGCGCTGTGGAGCGCGGGGCAGGCGAGCCCGGGCGATCTTACGAGCCTGATCGCCACACAATTTCTCATCAACGGCTATCTGCGCGACATTGGCCAGCATGTGCGCACCATCCAGCGCACCGTCAACGACATGGACGACGTGCTGGAATTTCGCGACGCGCAATTGCAAATCGCTGACGGGCCAGGCGCCAAAGACATCGACATCGCCAGCGGACGCATTGAGTTTGACCGCGTGACGTTCCGTTACTCGGGCGCCTCACAGGCGATTTATGAGGATTTCTCGCTGGTTATTCCGGCGGGCCAGCGGGTCGGGCTTGTCGGCCATTCGGGCGCCGGCAAATCCACCTTCGTGAAGCTGATCCAGCGGCTTTACAATCTTGATGGCGGGCGCATTCTGATCGACGGTCAGGACGTGGCCAACGTCACGCAGAAATCGCTTCGGCGCGCGATTGGCCTTGTGCCGCAGGACCCGGTGCTGTTCCATCGCTCACTGGCGCAAAACATCGCCTATGCCCGCACGGATTCCACGCAAGAGGAGATCGAGGAGGCGGCGCGGCTCGCCCATGTCGATCTGTTCGTGCAGGGCTTGAACAAGGGCTACGAGACGCTGGTGGGCGAGCGCGGCGTCAAGCTGTCGGGCGGCGAGCGCCAGCGGGTGGCGATTGCGCGCGCGATTCTCGCGGCGACGCCGATTCTGGTGCTGGACGAAGCCACGTCGAGCCTTGACTCGGTGTCCGAGCTTTACATCCGGCAGGCCATCGACCGCCTGTCGAAGGGGCGCACCACCATCGTCGTCGCGCACCGTCTGTCCACCATCCGCAGGCTGGATCGCATTCTGGTGTTCGACAAGGGGCGCATCGTCGAAGACGGGCGCCATGACGAACTCATGAGCAAGCAGGGCGGGGTCTACCGCCACCTGCTGGAGACGCAGATGAGCGCCGGAGAGATTGAGGCTGCGGCGGAATAGGCCTCAGCCGATTTCGATATCGAGCCCGATGTCGAGAATTGGCGCCGAATGGGTGAGCGCGCCTGACGACAGCATGTCGACGCCGCATTCAGCCACTTCGCGCGCGCTCTCAAGCGATATGCCGCCCGAGGCTTCCGTCTTCATGCGGCCCGCGATCATCTCAACGCCCTTTGCCATGTCGGTGGGGCTCATGTTGTCGAACAACACGATGTCGGCGCCCTCGGCGATGACTTCTTTGAGCTGCTCAAGATTGTCCACTTCAATCTCGATCTTCACCATGTGGCCGACGTAGGCTTTTGTAGTTTGCAGCGCCTGACGGATGCCGCCGCAGACTGCGATGTGATTGTCCTTGATGAGCACGGCGTCGTCGAGGCCAAAGCGGTGGTTCATGCCGCCGCCGCAGCGGATGGCGTATTTCTCCAGAGCGCGCAGGTTCGGCGTGGTCTTGCGGGTGCAGATCACCTTGGCCTTGGTGTGCTTTGTCACGGCCACGAGCTTCGATGTCATGGTCGCCACGCCCGACAGGTGCGACACGAAGTTCAGCGCGGTTCGCTCGGCGGTCAGCAGCGCGCGGGCGTCGCCGGTGATGCGGGCGACGGCGGTGCGCGGGGTCGTGATCTCGTCGCCGTCTTTGGCCAGATATTCGAACTTCACGTTCGGGTCGAGAATGCGGAACGCCGTTTCCGCGACCGAAAGCCCGCAGATAAAGCCCGGCTTGCGCGGCGCCAATACCGCGACCGCCTTCATGCCGGGCGGAATGCAGGCTTGCGTCGTAAGGTCGCCAGCGCGACCGATATCTTCCAGAATGGCGGCGCGGACGGCGGCCTCAAACAGAAGCGGGTTGAGATAATGATCGGTCATAGTGCGCTCGCTCGCCTGATCCATGGTTTTGACGATATTACCCCGGATATACGGCTTCTGGCGCACGGATGTCGAGGGCGCGCCTGAGCTTGGGTTTCGCGCATCCCCGTGACGATGTAGGATGAACCTCGACAGGGCGTCTGGAGTTTTTAAACGTGCAAGTTCTTTTCTGCGACTCCTGCGCCGGCAGAGCTCTTTTTCGTCGTTTGTTGCTGGTCGTTCTTCTGTCGATATGCGGCGCCAGCCTCGCCAATGCAGGGTCGATGACGTTTCGGATGGTCAACCTGGGCGAAGGCGTTAATTGCGGCGACGTCTGCGGCAGGGTGATCGTGGCTGAGGGCGAGATCGACGATTCAACGGCGGAGGCCTTCGTTAATTTCGTTCAGATCAACGGCGACCGCGCTGGGCGCAGAATAGTATTGCTGCATTCGCCGGGCGGGCGGGTCATGGCCTCGATGCGGCTGGGCGAGATGTTCCGTCTGGTCGGGGCGGTTGTGGCCGTAGCGCGCATCGACAGGCAGGGAGTTGCGGAGGGTCGCTGCTATTCAGCCTGCGTCTATGCTTTCATGGGCGCGCGCAAACGTGTGATCCCCTCCGGCAGCAAGGTCGGGGTCCACCGCATGTTCATGTACGAGCGGCTTGGGTCAAGCAGCGACGGGGAAGCTCTCTCGCGCACATTCGCGCACCAGGGGATGCTGGATCGCCTGACCGCCCATGCGCGCAAAATGGGGGTCAGCCCCGAGCTGATCTACAAGGCCGAGCGCGTGGCGCCAGAGCACATGCACGTTGTCTCCAGCAAAGAGATGCGCCGCTGGCGTCTGGCGGTGGAGAAGTTATGAGCAAACCCATCTTCTTTTGCTGAATGGCGCCCGATGGCTTGACACGCTCCCGGGGCTTCACTATCCCAACGTTCTCCGGTCGCACGCCTTACAGCGTGACCGACGCGGGGGAGTAGCTCAGTTGGTTAGAGCGCCGGCCTGTCACGCCGGAGGTCGCGGGTTCGAGTCCCGTCTCTCTCGCCATTCCCCTTTATAATGACATTTCCGTTATCTACCTCGCCCTGTTTGACAGGCGTGCCTATGCCTTTAAGCTGCGCATACAAAACAATGCGGCTGGAGGAATGATGACGCGTTTTCCCGTGACCATGGCGTGCGGCCCCTATGATCGGATGGAGGCTCTGGCGCAAGGCTTTGTGCAGCCCGAAGGGATCGCGCTCCGCTATTTGCCGATTCAGTCGCCGCCTGAAATTTTTGCGCGCATGATCAAGACCAATTCGTTCGACGTCTCCGAGATGTCGCTGGCCCATTACATGATTATGCGCAGCCGGGGCGAATTCCCCTTTATCGCGCTGCCGGTCTTTCCCTCGCGCGTATTTCGTCACAGCTACATCTTCATCAACAAGAACGCCGGAATTAAAACGCCGCGCGATCTGGAGGGCAAGCGCGTCGGCGTGCAGGAATATCGCCAGACGGCGGGCGTTTGGGTGCGCGGAATTTTGCGTCAGGACTACGGTGTTGATCTCGACACGATCAACTGGGTCGAGGGCGGCGTCAACGAACCGCGCCCGCCGGACGATGAGATGGATCTGCGGCCGATGCAGGACGTATCGCTTGAGATCATCCCCGGCGACAGAACGTTGAACGACATGCTGGAATCGGGCGAGATCGACGCCTATTTCGGCGCCCGTCGTCCCGCAGCCCTTGATAAGGGTCGCAACGTCACGCGCCTGTTTCCAGATTATCGCGAGCGCGAGAAAGACTTCTATCAGCGCACCGGTTTTCACCCCATCATGCACACTCTGGTGATGCGCGAGGATCTGTTTAACGAGCATCCATGGATTGCCGAAAGCCTCTACAAGGCGTGCGAAGAGTCGAAAAAGTGGGCGCTGAAACAGATGCGCTTTTCAGGCGCGCAACGCACCATGCTGCCGTGGCTCTATGACGAAATCTCGGAAATGGACGCGCTGATGGGCGCCAATCCGTGGCCCTATGGCGTGCCCGCCAACAAAGCCATTTTGACCGCGTTCATGGGCTATCTCGTCGATCAGAAGTTTTTGCCGCAGGCAAAGCCCGTGGAAGAGCTGTTTGCGCCGATCGTTGACTGGACCGAATAAACCAGCCTGCATTGCGCGGCAAAGCGCGGGCGGGCATATTACAAACACCTGAAAAACGACAAGTGAGAAACGTCATGTATCGCAATCTCGTATGCAAAGAAGTGCTCTATCAGGGCCACGGAAACCAGACCAAAAACGCCTATTTTGCTGCGCCTGAAGGGGCGGGGCCGTTTCCTGCCGTCGTGTTCATCCATCATCTTCCAGGCTGGAACGAGGTCTGCATCGAGACCGTCCGGCGCTTTGCCCATCATGGCTACATGGCGATTTCGATGAACCTCTATTCAGCCTATGGCGAGGGCGATGCTGACGACATCGGCGCGCGGGCGCGTGCTGACGGCGGCGTGTCGGACGAGCAAATGCTGGGCGACGTTGCTGGCGCGACTGCGTATTTGCGCGCGCAGGCAGGCGCCAACGGCAAGGTCGGCGTGATGGGCTATTGCTCGGGCGGACGCCAGGCGTTTTTGTGCGCGGGTCGCTTGCCGGACCTTGACGCCGCGATTGATTGCTGGGGCGGCCGCGTGATGGTGAAGGACGCCAGCGCGCTGAACGCCAACCAGCCGGTGGCCCCAATTGATTACGCAAAGGACATCAATTGTCCGGTGCTCGGCCTGTTTGGCAATGACGACAAGGAGCCAGATCCCGATCAGGTCAACAAGACCGAGGAGATCCTGAAGTCGCTGGGCAAGACTTACGAGTTTCATCGCTACGACGGCGCCGGACATGCGTTCTTCGACTGGAGCCGTCCCAGCTATCGCCCGGAACAGGCAATGGATGGATGGAAGAAGATCTTCGCGTTTCTGGGCAAGCATCTCGCCTGACGCAGCGCGGGCCTGACGAGGAGGCGAACATGTGTTCCTACATCACCGAAATCGTCGCGATCTCCGGCAGCGGAAAAGGGCGCAACGACTGGACGCCTCTGGACAAGGCCGTGATCTATTACGACCATCCGGTGCATGCGCCTTTCGATCATGCGCTTAACATAGACTTCACCAACTCGGTTACAAACGAGCGCGTGGCGGTTGAGCTCTCAGCTCAATCGGCGCGCGATCTGATTGCGCGGATCGAGGCCGCGCTGAACAGCGGCGATGCTGTTCATCTGGGCTCACAAGATGCTATCCGCCAGAAGCTTGCAGGCGGTCGACAAGCAGATCTCACGACCGAACACGTTCCGCCGTTCATCTGAGGTTCAGCCGCCTCGCCCAACTTCAAAAGTCACTTGTTGCAGGCGGCTTTGCGCTTGTGTGGGTGCCTGGAAAGTTATCGCCCGGCGCGGATTGCTCGCCGTCGCAGATTGAGTTCGAATTGCGCAGCCAGAAGGGGAACTGGGTACTCATAAAATAGTTAGATAAAAATACATACTGGGAAAGATGCGCAATTTCTTCATAGCTCTCCTCAAGCTGATTAAGTGTTAGAACTTGGCCTTTTTGAAGAGAGAGGCATGTTTGCTCTTCAGTGTGATGCGTGGCGAAACGTGAAGTAAATGTTGATTTTTGTTTTCGTCCCTGTGAAAGGCTCAGTTCGCATTCGTCAATCCGGGCGCGTGTTCGAGTTTGGAGCCTTCGCGTTTAACTGCTCCACATCGTCGTCGCGCAACAATCGGAGACGTGCTTTATGACGAATCTATCCGATTCTCTGGAGCTGCTGGACCAGATCATTCAGATAGCGACCAAGGCTGCGTCGATTGAGGCTCTTGAGGCGTGTCTCAGAAACAACGTAGACGGCGTTTTGCTTGGCATTGGCGTACAATGGTGGCGCGTGTCGCCGCGAAACACGATTGCTGACTGGTCCGTCGCCAGTGGGGACGTGGCAGACGACATCGGTGCGGGCCTTACTGTCGAGGGTGAAACATGGGCCTCGCTGACGCCCAAGGCGTGGCGGCGCGAGCGCTCTCCCGAGGTGCTGGGCGTCTCGGTGCCTGTCGTTGGACGCATGCACACGTTTGGCGCATTGAGCGCTCATCTGCTTCTCGATCATGCGCAATGGAGCGCGCAACAGAACGCATGGCTGGGACGCCTGCTTTTGCTTGCGCAATTGGTGCAGGATAGAGTTGAGCGCTGGAATGCGGATTCATCCGTCACAAAACTGGCGCCGCGCGAGATTGAATGTCTGAGCTTTGCCGCCGAGGGACTCAAGGCCAAACAGATCGCCGAGGAACTGGGCATCGGCCAGCAGACGGTGCAATTCCATCTTGCGCGCGCACGGCTTAAACTATCTGCGAGCAATACAGTGCAAGCGGTGGTGCGCGCCGCCAAACTCGGCCTTCTGCGCACGAGTCGCTGATTTTTTGCAAGC
>CAMCUC010000064.1 GCA_945878875.1 Rhizobium sp. Q54 | reverse complement strand
ATCGACGCTTAATCCAGCGACGCAAAGCTTAAAAACCCGACGCTTTGCCCCGGCTCGACGCGGGTTATGTGTTCACGCAATTCCACAAAGCCGTCGCTTTGCGTGAGCGACGACAACAGGCCCGCTCCTTCGCGCGGAAACTTCTGCGCCTCCAGCACGCCATCAGCGCCAAGCGTCAGGGATGCACGCACAAACTCGCGGCGACCAGCTTTCTTTTTATAGGTGAACGCGGCACGCACGGGGAGTGGCTGGAAGCGCGCGACATCAGCGCCCATCAAAGCCAGAGCCAGCGGGCGCACGACATAGGCAAAGGTCACAAAGCTGGCCACCGGATTGCCCGGCAAGCCAACAAACGGAGTGCCGTCGATAACGCCCATCGCCACCGGGCGCCCCGGCTTGATCGCCATGCGCCAGAATGTGAGCGAGCCGATTTGCTCCAGCGCGCTCTTCACGTAATCGGCCTCGCCGGTGGACACGCCCCCCGACGTTAGCAAAAGATCATGCTCTCCTGCAGCCACTTTCAGCGCATCGGCAAGATGGTCGGGATCGTCGCGCAGCACGCCAAGATCATGCGGCGCGCAGCCAAGACGGCGCAACATCGCCAGCAGCATGAAGCGGTTGGAATCATAAATCTGCGTGCCGCTTCGCTGCCCGCCCGGCGTCGCCAATTCATTGCCGGTGGAGAACACGCCGACGCGCAAACGCTGAGCGACGTTGAGCGTGCTGGCGCCTAAAGCTGCGGCAAGCGCCACGTCCTGCGGGCGCAGGCGCGCGCCCTTGTGCAAGCCGATCTCGCCAGACTGAACGTCCTCGCCAGCGGGCCGCATATTGGCGCCGCGCTTGAGCCCTGCGGGCAGGACGACGATGTTGTCTTGCAGAATGACGTCTTCCTGCATGAACACAGTGTCGGCGCCTTCCGGCATCACGGCGCCGGTGAAGACGCGCGCGGCCGCGCCAGCAGCCAAAGCCAAAGCGCCAGCCCCCGCCTCAATTCGGCCCAGCACCGGCAGGCTGGTCGGCTGATCTGGAACAAGATCGGAAAAGCGCACCGCATAGCCGTCCACGGCGGAATTGGCGAACGGCGGCAGCGGAAAGCCTGCCGCCACATCTTCGCCAAGCACGCGCCCGTCGGCGTCAAACAGAGACACGCGCTCATAGGCGCCCACCGGCTGCGCGCGGGCTATAATCAAATCAATAGCGGAGTCGACCGACAACATCGGACCGCCAAAGGCGAAACAATCGTCGCTGAGCTGAGCCATTTATTCGCCCCGGGCGGATAAACGCGCCTGCACGGCCTCTATGGGGAGCGCCGCACCGAGCATCATATCGACGATGCACTCGATATCGTCCAGCCCAACATGCGGCGGCGCGCCCGGCCTGGGCGCAAAATCCGAAGCTATGCCAGCTATGTCGGGATCTTCCGGCCACAAAAACGGTTTTCCGTTCGCCGCGCGGTGAACCTCGATCTTGGGATGGCCGCTGCGTTTGAAGCCTTCCACCAAAACGAGATCGACGGAGGTCAGCTTTTCCAGCAATTGCGGCAGGCTCCATTCAGGAGCGCCGCGCAATTCGTGCATCAGCGCGAATCTGTTCGCCGAGGCGACGAGAACCTCCTGCGCACCAGCCTCGCGATGGACCCAAGAGTCTTTGCCCGGAACATCAACATCAAAAGCATGATGGGCGTGTTTGATTGTGGAGACACGCAGGCCGCGCGCATTCAGCGCCGGGATCAGCTTTGCGAGCAGCGTGGTCTTGCCTGCGCCGCTCCAGCCCGCCAGTCCGATGATCTTCATGTCGGAATCTTTCTGGCAGCGGATGCTCTAAAAACAAAAACCCTCCCCCGCCTAAACGGGAGAGGGGAAACATATAAAGCTGCCTATTCAGCAGGAACGGCGCCCTTGGGCGAAGCGCCAGCAAGCTTCTTCTGCTCTTCGACCCAGAGCGAATGGTGCTCCTTGGCCCAGTTCTCGTCCACTTCCCCAGAGCCCATGGCGTCGAAAGCGCCTTCCATGCCAACCGAGCCAATATAGGCGTGGGCAAGCATAGCAGAGATAAAGATCATCGCGAGAACGGCGTGGACATTCACCCAGAATTGCTGGTCGCCAACAATCTGGCCACCGGTGAATGGGAACAGCAAAAACCAACCCGAGACGGAGATAACCACGCCGCCGAACGCAACGATCCAAAAAACACCTTTCTGGCCAGCATTAAAGCGCTTGGCCGGAGGATGAACGCCTTTCACGAAGAGGCCGCCACCAGCCTTGATCCAGTCAAGGTCCAGCTTGTTGGGGATATTGTCCTTGACCCAGATGACGAACATCAGAGCAATACCCACCATGAACGGGAACGACAGGTAATTGTGAACCACCTTGCCGTAGCCCGTCAGCGTGGCGAAGGCTGCGTCGCCAAAGATCGGCAGGATCAAAAACTTGCCAAACGACAGATTGAGGCCGGACAAAGCCAGCACGATGAACGTGCCCGCCGTCAACCAATGGACGAAGCGATCAAACCCGCCAAAGCGCGTTATGGTCCTGCCCGAAAAGCCTGCATCGATCTTGATGCGACCGCGCGTGGCGTAGAACAACGCAAGCAGCGTGATGATTCCAATAATGGAGATCGCGCCGATGATCGGCAAAGTGCCCTGATGGAATTGACGCCAGTCCTGCCCTTCGGGCTGAATCAGCGTCGCGGCGCTACCGTCCGGAATAGTGATGCGGCCAGAAATGACCGAGCCCGGCTGGAGCGCTTTCAGCAATTGCTCCTCCTTCACCGATTGCGCGGTGGGATTAGGCGCCTGCTGTGCGACTGCGGGTTGCGCAGCCGCTACGAAAATCAGAAGCAGCGCGAAGGCGCCTGCTCTGATGAATTGAATGGCCGTGTTCATCGGCGTGCTCTCTGTTCGAAACTGGACCTGCGCGGCCCGAAAGGACCGCGCCCTGTTTGGCGACGTCACAATGCGACGCCGTCCTTGTAGGCCGTCTTCCAGCCCCATGCGCCGGAGCCATAGCCGCGACGCGTCACACGCTCCTTGTAGATTTCGGCGATGATCGCGCCGTCGCCCGCAAGAAGCGCCTTTGTGGAGCACATTTCGGCGCAGATCGGCAGCTTGCCTTCCGCCAGACGGTTGGCGCCGTACTTGACGTATTCCGCCTGGGTGAGGTCCGCCTCCGGGCCGCCGGCGCAATAGGTGCACTTGTCCATCTTGCCGCGCGAACCGAAATTGCCCACGCGTGGATATTGCGGCGCGCCGAAGGGGCACGCGTAGAAGCAATAGCCGCAGCCGATGCACAGATCCTTCGAGTGAAGAACCACAGCGTCAACCGTCGTGTAGAAGCAATTCACCGGGCACACCGCCGCGCAGGGCGCGTCGGTGCAGTGCATGCAGGCCATTGAGACCGAGCGCTCGCCCGGCAGGCCGTCATTGATGGTGACGACGCGGCGGCGGTTGATGCCCCACGGCACGTCATTTTCGTTCTTGCAGGCGGTGACGCAGGCGTTGCACTCAATGCAGCGGTCAGCGTCGCACAGAAATTTTACGCGAGCCATGTTGCTCTCCTTATGCTGCGCTGATCTGGCAAAGGGTCACTTTGCCTTCGTGCATGCCGGTGACAGGATCGTATCCGTAGGTCGTGACCGTGTTCACGCTCTCGCCGAGAACGATCGGGTCAGTGCCCTTGGGATAGTTTCCGCGTTGATCGACGCCCTGGAACCAGCCCGCGAAGTGGAATGGCATGAACGCCACGCCCTTGCCGACGCGCTCGGTGACGAGCGCCTTCACGCGCGCCTTTGAGTTGGCCTCGGGGCCGGACACCCAGACCCAGCCGCCGTCGCGCACGCCGCGCGCGGCTGCATCCGCCGGGTTGATCTCGACGAACATGTCCTGCTGAAGTTCAGCAAGCCATTTGTTTGAGCGGGTTTCTTCGCCGCCGCCCTCGTATTCGACCAGACGGCCGGACGTTAGGATGATCGGGAATTGCTTGGCGACGCCCTTGTCCACGGCGGCCTTCTGAACCGTCGCGCCGATGTTGGCCATACGGAACTGACGACCATCGGGACGCGTCGGGTATTGAGCAACAAGGTCCGTGCGCGGGGTGTAGATCGGCTCGCGATGCACAGGCACCGGATCGGGCAGATTGTAGGCCACCGCGCGCGCCTTGGCGTTGCCGTAAGGCAGCACGCCATGCTCAAGGCAGACGCGGATAATGCCGCCCGACAGATCGACCGCCCAACCCACGCCGTCGGCGTTTGCGCCGCCCTGCGCGTTGATCTGGTTGGCTTCGGCCTCAGTGAGATCCTTGTCCCAACCCAGCTTCTTCAGCACGCCCAGAGTGAACTCCGGATAACCGTCGGTCAGCTCGGAGCCCTTGCTGAATGAGCCGTCGGCCAGCATGCTGATTTGCTTGCTTGTGCCGTCAGCCGCCTTCTCCTCGCGCACGACGCCGAAGCGGGCGCGGAACGTACCGCCGCCGTCCTTCACGTGAAGGTTCGTGTTGTAGAGGATGTGCGTACCGGGATGCTTGATCTCCGGCTTGCCCCAGCACGGCCACGGCAGGCCGTAATAATCGCCGCCAACGCCAGCCTCATTCGCAGGGGCACGAAGAGTTACGATGTCGAACTTGCCCTGGTTAGCCATGTGGGCCTTGATGCGCTCGGGCGACTGGCCGGAATAACCGGTCGAGAAACCGCCCTTGTTGATTTCGCGCAGCAGGTCTTCGGCGATCGGCTTGTTGTTGACGACCTTGATGTTCTTGAACATCGCGTCCGCGAAGCCGAGCTTCTTCGAGAGAAGGTAGATCGCCTCGTAATCGTCTTTGGATTCGAAGATTGGCTCGACGAATTTCTCACCCCATTGAATGGAGCGGTTGGACGCCGTGCGCGAACCATCGACCTCGAAGGACGTGCAGATCGGCAACAGATACGTGCCGTTCTTGCGACCCGAAAGCGCGGCGAACGTGGTGGGATGGGGATCGGCGACCACGAGGAGATCGAGATCCTCAAGCGCCTTCACGGAATCTGGCATGCGCGGAATGGTGTTTCCGCCATGGCCGAACACCACCATCGCCTTGACGTTGTCCTTCTGGTCGACGTCGTCGGCCTTATGGGACACGGCGTCGAACCAGCGGGTCGACGGGATGCCGGGGGTTTCCATGTTCTGCTTCTTGGTGCGCGCCGGGCGACCGCCCTTTGCCGGCACCTCGTCGAAACGCGACTCAAAGTAATCGTAGGGAACCTCCCAGACGCGCGCCCAATGACGCCAGGCGCCTTCGACCAACCCGTAATAGAGCGGCAGAGTGCCGATATCGAGGCCAAGATCGGTCGCGCCCTGTACGTTGGTGTGGCCGCGGAAGATGTTGGCGCCGGTACCGTTGGAGCCGACGTTGCCGGTGGCCAGCAGCAGATTGCAATAGGCGCGAACGTTGGCCGTGCCGACCGTGTGCTGCGTGCCGCCCATGCACCAGATAAACGTCGAGGGACGCTGCTTGGCGAATGTCTCGGCAATCTTCTTGAGCTGCTCGCCCGGAATACCGGAAACGCGCTCAACTTCGGCTGGCGTCCACTTGGCGACTTCGGCACGGATTGCGTCCATGCCGTCAACGCGCTGGCGGATGAATTCCTTGTCTTCCCAGCCATTGGCAAAGATGTGGTGCATCATGCCCCAGATCACTGCAATGTCGGTTCCGCTGCGGAAACGCACGTATTCAGTGGCGTGGGCGGCCGTGCGCGTAAAGCGCGGGTCGAACACGATAACATTTGCGCGATTTGTTTCCTTGCCGGTGAGGATATGCTGCATCGACACCGGATGGGCTTCCGCCGCATTCGAGCCCATGAAGATGATCGTCTTGGCGTTGCGGATGTCGTTGTAGGAATTGGTCTGCGCGCCATAGCCCCAAGTATTGGCGACGCCAGCCACCGTGGTTGAATGGCAGATGCGGGCCTGATGGTCCACAGAGTTCGTCCCCCAGAAGGCGGAGAACTTGCGGAAGAGATAAGCGCCTTCGTTGGTGAACTTGGCAGAGCCAAGCATGTAGACAGAGTCAGCGCCGGACTTCTCGCGGATCGCCGTCATCTTGTCGCCGATCTCATTGATCGCCAGATCCCATGAGACGCGGGTCCACTGGCCGTTCACCAGCTTCAGCGGATACTTGAGGCGGCGGTCGCCGAACACCAGCTCGCGAGAGGCTGAGCCCTTGGCGCAATGCGTTCCGCGATTGATCGGGCTGTCCCAGGCGGGCTCCTGCCCGACCCAGACACCATTCTGCATTTCGCCTATAATTGAGCAGCCCACGGAACAATGGGTGCACATGTTCTTCTTCAGTTCGACCTTTTTGGTGTGGTCGATAGCGGCGATGGCTTCCGCCTTCTTCACGCTGCCGAGCGTACCAACCCCGAGCGTCGCCACGCCGCCAGCCGCAAGGCCCGAGCGACGCAGAAACGAGCGACGATCAAGCGTGCCGGACGACAGCCCGGACGACATCGCCTGCAAACGCGAATCGCTGCGTGAGGCGCGGGCCGAGGAATCTTTTCTCTTGATGAGCATGTTCGCCCCCTCAGTACTTGTTGGTGCGGTAGAAAGTCTTGACGTGTTCCGTCTCTTTGTAGCGCGCTTTCGTGCGCTCATCCCTCGTCTCGGTCGCTTGTGCGGGAGCAGTTGAAAGCCCCGTGGTCGCAGCCGCACCCGCGACGACGGCGGCGCCGCTCAGGCCGCGGAAAAAGCTGCGTCTGTCGACGGCCTTCCGATCCGTGTCCTTGCTCATGACATTCCCTCTCATAGATAAAAACGGGCGATCACGCAGGCAGCGTGAACGCCTGAGCCTCTAGTTCCAGAAACACGCGGCCGACTTGCCCGACCGCACGATAGAAGTTCGCCCTCTGCGACAATTCGAGATCCGCAAACAAACGGCTCGCCCATGGCTTCACATGAGCCTCGAAGAAGGCGCGTTGGGTGTCGAAATCAACATCGAACGCGCCGGAAGCGAAGTTCGACATGATCTCGCAAAGAATGGCGATGTGATCCTCGGGCTCGCTGCGGGCGCCGTCGCGCTCCACGCCAAGCCGCTCAAGATCAGCCCGCAGGCGCGCCAGCGGACGCTCGTGCAAAAAGCCTGTCAAATAATACGATCCGTAGGGCAAAAACTCACCGCGCCCGACGCCGATGAAGAGGTCGAAATACTCCCGACCCACAAGCGTTTCGTCAGAGGACGATGCAGCCTCTCCAAGCGCAATGTGGGCGAGCCCCAACGCAGAGGCGTCACCCGTGAGCGTAGCAATACGCGCCAGCAGATCGCCATTGGGAGCGCGTCCCATAAGCACGGCCAGCAGGCCCCATTCGGCGGCACGCAGGCGGTCAATTTCGTCGATTTCAGAATGCTCGCCAGAATCAGGATTGGAGCCGCCCACCATCACGCCTCCGCCGTACAAGTCTCCGCGAAGAGACGCGCGGGGAACCTTTGTGAGAGCTTCAACAGCCAAAACGCGCTCGGCAGGAACCCGCGACCAGCCAGACACTGACGGCTGCGCAATCCCGAGGCCGCGCGCCAAAGATGCAACGCCGCCAGCTGCGGAAATGGCCATTTCAAGCCCTGCGTCCCTCATCATCCCCTCGAAGCATCCACGCGGATAGCGTTTCCGACCGTTTTTTGATTCCGTACTACGGCACGTGGGCAGTCGGTATTTCTGCCATGGATTTCTCCGCGCCACAATAACGGCATAGGGTTTCCCTATGTGGCAAAACGGCGCCCCCGCACAGTTTCAAGCGGGAGCCGCCCCGCCATGGCGCCTTCGAGCGCCAGCTAAAGGTTGAGGAGAAGTCGCGGCAGTCTTTCCCGAGGCGCCGGCGTCAGATTCTGCACTGATCTGTTTTTGTTCGTTTTCCACCGGTGGTTCATCTATGCTGAGCCTGACCGCAAGGACGGCGGGTTCCTCACCAGGCGCAGGCGAAAGCGCGGGAACATCCTCAACCTGCGGCAAGGCCTCCGTAGAAACCTCTGCCACTAAAGTATGAGCCCCCTCCTCCGCTTCCTCACCTTTAATTTTGAGCGGAGTCGAGAACATTTGGGCGACCTGGCTGGCGGCGTCATAGCCAGCCTCAAGCTCGCCGGAGCCCGGCACGCCGCCAATCACGTTCCAGTCGAAGGCATATTCCATCGCGGGATTCACATAATCGCGAATGCCCGGATCAGCCGCCCAGGCACGTTTTAGAGCGGCATTGCGCAGAAGATCGGGCACTTCACGGCGCAGGAATGCGGTGACATCGGTGCTCGCCGTGATGTCGTCGAGGCTCGGAAGACTCGCAAGGTCAAACGGCTCGGCCTCTTCTTCAGCAGCCTTCGGCCCGGCTTGCATTGGTGAAAGTTCAGCCTGCGGCGCGGCGCCTTCTACGGGTTCAGCGTTCTCTTGCGCACGCACCTGCGCTTTGCGCTTCGCCCAGCGTCCAAGAAAACCAGCCTCCGAATCATCGTCGCTCATGAGCTGTCTCCGGGTTTCCGCCCTTTGCGGGCGCCGGGCGCCTTGCGTGGATCGGGGCCGGATTTGTCCCTCTCCCGCTTGAGGAAAACGCGCTCAACGTGAAATTCGTCAACATAGGCCGCGATCCATGACGCAATTTCCGCAGGCATCGCCGCCTTGCCGACAAGAAGCCCGCTCTCAAACAGAGATTCGCCCTCGGTTGGATCAGGCGTCACGGCGGCGAGCTCAACGCCGCCCTCGGCGGTTTCGCGCAACGCGACCCAGAGGAAAGGCGCGCCGTCGATGAGATTGTCGCGGTAATTGCCGGTCTCGGATTTGTGCAGCTCGATTGTGGCGGCGCCAGCGTAAAACAATTCCGTATCGTCCTCGCGTGACAACAAGGCGCCGGGCAGCGTTGCGGGCGCCTCAGCCAGCACAGCCTCAGGACTCCAGACGTGGTCAATCCACGGGCTGTCCACCTTGGCGCGACGCACGACCACGCCGACTTCGCGCACAGCGCTCATTGCACGCTCTCCACCGGCAGGCCGCTCACAAGATTTTGCGGCTTCATGCGCACGAGACGATCCGCATTGGCGCCGAGGAACAGATAGAAAGGCTTGCCTCGCAACCGTTCCTGCAAACGCTCCTGCACGCGCTTGTCGTCCTCGAAGCTCACGCGCATGATCGCAATCACGCGGTCCATATCCTCCTCGCGCAAGCTGTCGCCATTCCAGAGCGTGTTGCCGATGCGCGTGCCCTCCGCATCCAGCCCGATGAACCAACGCCAGTCCTTATCCTCCAGCCGCGCTATAGATTCAGCATGAACCTTGAAGCCGGTGAGATGCTTGACCCAGGCTTCAATCGCGCGCGCAAGCCCTGCTCTGGCGCGCGAATCGCCGCCGAGATTCATCGCCATTGAATTGGCGTCGGAGCGCGACCAATAGGTCCACGCGTTTTCCTCATCCATGACGTCGAGATCTTCCTCCATCATCGCCGACAGCGGCGCAACATGCATCATGGCGGCTTTGGACTTCTCTCGCTCTTCGACAAGTTCAGAATCGGCCAGCAGCAGAACGCCTTCGTGCACGCTCGCCTTTTGGGATCTGAAGAACAATTCGCCCGCGCGCAGCGTGAAGGGATCGTCGCAGCCATCCAGCGCATTGCGCAAAATCAGATGCGCCATCTGGTCCAAAAACAGCGGCGGCAGCTCAACGCGCTGCGCATTGGCGAGCTTGATATAGGCGGCCTCAATCGAGCCAGCTTCAAGCAGCAGATCGCGAAACTTCAGGAAAAAACCCCAGTTCTCGCGCGCGTCAGAATCCATGATTGCGGCAAGTTCAGCCTGCGCCACAGCGCGCAATGGATCGTCCAGCATCGCGACATGCAACGCGCGCTCGGCCTTGCAAGCCTCCGGCGGCGGCGCAAGTTCCGGCCGCGCCAGCCACGCAATCAAAAGCTCGGGCGTAGCCATGAGTTCGCCGCGCTCGTTGCGACGCGACAATTGATGGCCTGACGCGACCCAGAATTCTCTCATCGCTCTTTTTTCCCCATCAGCGACACCAGATCGACGCGCTCTTCCGGCGCCTCGTCGTCACCTTCAATTTCCAGAAACGTGAATGCGCGCGAAGAGGCGTGCATTTTGTCGGCGCCGGCGATGCGCTCGCGCGCCTTGAATGTGCGGAAACGCTCACGCAAAGCGCCGTCTTCCATGCGCCGCTCTACCGCCAGCAACGTGCCTTCGGGATGGTCGCAAAGCGAGAGCGCGAACGCAACCTCATCCAGCGCCGCTTTGTCGGCCGCCGCCTGATCGGGCGCGCCCAGCCCCAGAAACCGTTGCGCCAGAGCCGCAACCGCTTTCGTGCGATCCTCCTCGCTGGCCTCCACGATCACCGCCAGCGTCGAGAAGCCCAGCGTATCGACGCCCAGAAAGCCGGAGCGAAACGCATGCCGCTCCTTGGCTTCCATGGCGTCCGGCTCGCAATCGGCAAACAGAAAACCACCCGAAACCGCCCATTCGCCGGTCTCCGCCGCACGCTCGAAAATGAACGTGTCGGACGGATCGAGCCTGATGGTGCGCGGCAGTTTCAAGCGGTTCGTCTCCACCTCGGCGCGAGAGCTGGCGCCAACAAAACCGGATCATACCATTCATGTGCTTCAAGCGCCTGGCCCAGAGAGGAGCGCTCGCTCGCCCCGCCAGCCAGCGTTGAAACCAGATCGCCGTTGACGTCGATGATGCGCTTCTTCTGCCCTTCAGCCTTGGGCAGTCGCTTCAGATAATCCTGCCCCACAGCGCGAAAGCCATGCTCGCCCCACGTGTCGAACGCCAGCATCAGATGGCGCGCAAAGCTCCCCACCACGTTGTCAACCTGCTCAAGCTCAAAGCCGGACCCGACAAGGGAGGTGCTATCGGGATGAGCCCCCGTGTCCACGTCCGGCAAATCTTCCGCGCGCAGCACAGCGCCAAACACGAGCCATTGCGGAATGTCGTCGTCGCCGCACCCTTGCGGCCAGGCGAGCCTGCCGCCGCCCACAAGGCCGCCGTCAAAGATGATCGCATCCGGCCAGTGGAAAGCGACCTCGCGCTCCGGCGGACAATGGGCGGAAATCGCCTCCGCCAGCGCATGCATGCACGCGAAAAAGCCGCGCCGCGCAGACGCCAAAGGCTCATCTGGCTCCAGCACAACCGCGAACTCGATAAGTTCGCCCTTGCGTGCATGCACAAAGGCGCCGGCCCCCTGCTCGTCCGCTATGGCGCAGGCGTATGCGAAGGCGCTTTCGCCCGGTGGGAGGATGTGGCCGGAATAACCCGGTGGCAGATCAAGCTTGCGAGAATGTTTCATAGCGCCCCGATACACCGCTTTGCGGGGGTTTGCATTCCCCTCGTGCTTCCTATTTAGGTGAAGGACGCGGCCAGCCAAGCCGCAAGCGCGCAATCAAATGCGCAGGGGAATTATGATGGCCGATACCGGACGCACCATCTTCGTCTGCTCCTGCGAGCAAACGATGGACTTGGATTTTGACGCAATCACAAAGACTTGCGGCGGAAAAATGATTTCCGGCCGACAGTTTTGCGGTGCCGAATCAGAGCGCGTGCGTATTGCCATGGCCCAGACTGGCCCGATCACGATCGCCTGCACCGTACAGGCGCCGCTGTTTCGCGAGATGGCGGAAGATGCAGGCAGCTCCGCTGATATTGCCTACGTAAACATACGAGAGACGGCAGGCTGGTCGAGCGAGGGGGCTCAGGCCGCCCCGAAGATCGCGGCACTGATCGCCGCCGCCGCTGAAGAAATGCCCCCCATCATGCTCACCAGCCTTGTGAGCGAAGGCGTGGCGCTGATTTATGGCTCCGACGAATCCGGCATCGAGGCCGGGCGGCGCCTGTCCGACAAGCTCGACGTGACGGTGCTCCTGACAAAGCCGCGCGATGTTACGCCGCCGCGCGAGTATGATTTCCCAATCCTGCGCGGCACGATCCGCAACGCAAAGGGGCGCCTCGGCGCCTTTGAAGTGGTCGTCGACGATTACGCCTCGCCCCTCCCCTCTTCACGCGCGAGCCTGCGCTTTGGGCCATCGCGCGACGGCGCCGTCTCGCATTGCGACGTGGTGCTGGATCTAACTGGCGGACAGCCGCTTTTCCCCGCACACGAATTGCGCCCCGGCTATCTGCGCCCTGACCCGAAAGATCCCGTCGCCGTGGAGCGCGCGATAGCTGAGGCTGGCCAGCTGATCGGCACGTTCGACAAGCCGCGCTATGTGGATTTCACCGCCAATCTCTGCGCCCACTCCCGCTCAAAAGTCACCGGCTGCACGCGCTGCATTGATCTTTGCCCCACTGGCGCGATCACGCCCAATGGAGATCACGTGGCGATTGACGCCGAAATCTGCGCGGGTTGCGGCGCCTGCGCAGCAGTTTGTCCCACTGGGGCCGCCGCTTATGCGCTACCCCCAGCCGACGCCCTGCTGCGCCGCCTGCGTACGCTGCTGCAAACTTATAACAAAGCTGGCGAACAAAAGGCCGTTGTTTTGTTCCACGACGGCGACCATGGAGAGCCGCTGATCGACGCGCTGGCCCGCTTTGGCGATGGACTGCCCGCCAACGTTCTGCCTGTGCGCGTCAACGAAGTGACACAGGTCGGCCCCGAAGCGTTCGCGGCCGCATTCGCCTATGGCGCCGTTGGCGTCCACCTTTTGGCGCGCAGCAGGCCCAAACACGACATGAGCGGATCGCAAAGCATCATAGCGGCCAGCGCGCGAATCGCTGAGGCGCTTGGCTTTGGCGCAGGGCTCGCCAGCATCATCGAGACGGACGATCCCGATTCATTGCTGGAGCAGCTTCGCGCTGCCCCGCAGGGCGTACCCACAACCAAGCCCGCAAGCTTCATCGCGCGCGGCGCCAAGCGCAGCGTGCTGGAGACCACGTTCCGCGAATTGCATCATGCAGCGCCAAATCCCGTCAGCGTAATCCCACTCGACAAAGGCGCGCCGTTTGGCGGCGTTACGCTCGACGTTGAGGGCTGCACCCTTTGCCACGCTTGCGTTAACGCCTGTCCCACAGGGGCTTTGGGCGACAATCCCGACATGCCGATGCTGCGCTTCTCGGAAAGCCTGTGCGTGCAATGCGGCCTTTGCCAATCGACATGCCCGGAAAAAGTAATCCGCATCGAGCCGCGTCTCGATTTTGACGCATGGGCCGCAGGCCACAAAGTGTTGAAGGAAGAAGAGCCCTACCCCTGCATCGCTTGCAACAAGCCGTTTGGCTCGCGCAGCGCGGTGGAGCGCATCGTGAGCAAGCTGCAGGACAAGCACTGG
>CAMCUC010000063.1 GCA_945878875.1 Rhizobium sp. Q54 | reverse complement strand
AACTTCGCGCCGAAATCTTGCGCGCCTGCCGCGTGCTGACCCATTTTCGCATTGTTGAGGGCTTTGGCCACGTCAGCGCCCGGCTGCCGGGCGGGCGCATCCTCATCACGCCTCGTATCGCGCTGGCCACGGTCACTGAGGCGGAGCTGATCGAGCTCGACATGGACGGCAAGCAGGTCTCCGGATCCGGGCGGCCTGCCCTTGAAACCGCGATGCACATCGCCGTCTACAAGCGCCGGCCGGACGTCATGTCTATTGCGCGCGGGCATCCCCGCAACATCGCCGCCTATGCAGCTTCAGCGCAACCTCTGCGTATAGCTCATGGCTTCGGGGCCAATCTGGGCCATCATGTACCCGTGTTTGAAAAGCCCGTGCTGGCGACAAATCCTGAGCTTGGCATGGGGGTCGCCGAGGCGCTGGGCGAGCATGTTGGCGTCATTCTGCAAGCCAATGGCATGCTGGCGACGGGCATGTCGGTCGCGCACGCCTGCGTCAACGCACTCTTCATGGAGGAGACGGCGGAGCTTCAACTGAAAGCGCACGCCGCCGGCTTCACGCCTCAATTCTATACGCCCGAAGGCGCCGCACGTCGCCACGGCGATGACCGCGAGCATGAGCCCATTCGCGCGTGGGATTATTATGTCGCCATCGCTGAAGGAACATGCGTCTGGCAGCGTTAGGCCTGCGCTTTCTTCGGTTTTCGCAATATTGAGGTTGAGGGACGATATGGCGTCAACGGCTGGATTCATTGAACGCCATGGATTGTGGACGCAAGACCAGAAGCTCCAGGCAGCAGAGATTGCAGAACGTCTTGCGCGCGAAGACATTCATCTCGTGCGCCTCGCGTGGGCTGATCCGCATGGCTATTCCCGCGCAAAGGCGCTGACCGTTCCCGCGTTTCTGAGCGCGCTGAAGAGCGGTCATAATATAAACGTGGCGACCAGCACGCTGGATTCGGCTGGCACGCGGACGTTTTCTTCATTCACGCGTGGCGGCGGAATGGGGCTGGATGAGATGACCGGCTCGCCAAATTTGACGCTTGTCCCTGATCCGTCGACTTTTCGTGTGCTGCCATGGGCGCCGGGCGTGGCATGGATCGTGGGCGACGAATATTTTGATTCAGGTCAGCCGTTCCATTTCTCGCCCCGTCAATTATTGCGTCGCGAGATCGCGAAACTGAAACAGCGCGGCCTGTCACAAAAAATCGGACTGGAAATAGAATTCTATCTTTTGCGCGTGACGCAAGAGCAATTAAACTTCGACAATGTTGGCGCGCCGGGCGTGCGCGGAAACCCTGTCAACGTATGCCCGGTGGAGCCCGGCTTCCATTTTCATTCCGAGAGCAGCATGGACATGATGCAGCCGATATTGAGCGCGCTCGTGCGCTCGTATGAAGCCATCGACTTGCCCATTCGCTCCATCGAAAAAGAATGGGGACCGGGCCAGATCGAATGCACGTTTGCACCAGCCGATGCGCTGACGGCGGCCGATAACGCGATGCTGTTTCGCACCGCCACCAAGCAGATATGCCGGCGGATGGGGCATTTTGCGACTTTTATGTCGAGGCCCCGGCTCAAGGGTTATTATTCCAGCGGCTGGCATTTGCATCAATCCATCGTTGACGATGCGGGCGTGAACCGGTTCATGCCGATGGATACCGCAGCGCCGCTCTCGCCTTTTGGAATGTCCTACGTGGCGGGCCTTCTAGAGCACGCCGCCCCCGCAACCGTGTTTGCAGCTCCCACGGTGACGGGCTATCGTCGCTTTAAACCGAACTCTCTGGCGCCTGATCGCGCATCATGGGGTTTCGATCATCGCGGCGCAATGATCCGCGTGCTCGGGGGAATTGACGATGCGGCGACGCGTGTAGAGAACCGTATCGGTGAGCCGTGCGCCAATCCCTATCTCTACATCGCGTCGCAAATTGTTGCTGGTATGGAGGGTGTTGACGCTAATCTGCATCCTGGCGCGCAAGATGACGAGCCCTATAATGCGGATCGCGCACGTCTGCCCGCAAATCTCCCACTCTCGCTTGATGAACTCGATCGTTCAGCTTTGTTTCGGAAAGCATGGGGAGATTTGTTCGTTGATTATTACCTGAAGGTGAAGCGGGTCGAAGCTGGCCGTTATCAGGCCGCATTCGAGGCCGCCGGCAAGCCTGTGGGGGATGACGCGACCGAATGGGAACAGAATGAATATTTCGACTTCTTCTAGCGCCGCAACTTGCTGCCAGGAGCCTTTGACATGAGCTATGATTGGGAAGGGCTGGTGCAGGAGGACCGCGTACACCGCGCGCTTTACACCGATCCTGCAATCTTCAATGCCGAGATGACGAAAATTTTCGGTGGAACCTGGGTCTATATTGCGCATGAAAGCGAGATACCCAACGTCAATGATTACGTGACGCGCAAGCTGGGTCTGCGTCCCGTGATCGTGCTGCGCGACAGCAACAACATTTTGCGTGTCCTCTACAATCGCTGCACCCATCGCGGCACCACGCTGTGCCGGCATGAGAAAGGCAATGCACGCGCGTTCCAGTGCCCTTATCATGGCTGGAATTTTCTCAATTCAGGCAAACTGCGCGGCGTGCCATGGGCGGATGGTTATTCAGCCGACATCAAGGACGAGAAGTTTAATCTGGCGCAGGCGCCGCGCGTTGAATCTTATCGCGGCTTCATATTCGCAACGTTGAACCTTGAGGCGCCGGGTCTGCTCAACTGGCTCGGACCAATGACCAAGCCAATCGATGAATGGCTTGATCGCAACCCCGGCGGCAAGATCGTCGTATGTGAAGCGAACCGGTTTAAGTACAAGGGTAACTGGAAGCTCGCTTATGATAATTCATCGGACGGGTATCACGTCATCTATTCGCACCGATCTCTCCTTGAGATGGAAAGCCGACTGAGCGACGAAGCTAACAAGGGCATGGCTTATTATAAAAACTCGCCGGATTCCCTCGCCATGTACGTGCAATACATGGGCAACGGCCACCATTTCAAAGACAAGCGCCCAAATCTGCAAGCACGTCCCGGCGGTTTGTGGGCGATCGAATCCACCCATCCGGGCAAAGAATATGCCGAAGCAGAGTTCCGGCGTAAGTATGGTGAACGTGCGGATTCACTGCTTGATCTGGCTGGTTCCGAGCCAGTCAACATTAATATATTTCCCAATCTCTCACTGCTGGGAAATCATATTCAGGTATTCCAGCCGATCAGCGTTAACGAGACGGACGCCGTTTGGTATGGCACGCGCATTGAGGACGTAAACGGCGACATCGGCGATGCGCTGGGTACGATCAACGCGCTGCGCATGCGAACGCAAGAAGGGTTTCCCAACTTTGGCGAGGTCGATGATCTCGCCAATTTTGAGCAGATACAGGTCGGTCTGCAATGTGAAGAAGACGAATGGATTTATATGAATCGCGGCCACGGCATTCCTGATCGCGTCAAGACCAATGCGGATGGAACGATCACCGCGCCTGCGACTGACGAAGTCTTCATGCGCGAGTATATCAAGGAGTGGAAGCGGCTGATGAAAGGCCCAACGCCCCTTTCGATCAAGCGGGAGCCATGAAGATGAGCGTCGGCGCGCAAGATCCTTCTGTTTCCTCGTTCTATGTGAACGATTCATTTTACGGCGATCTCATTGCACGTTTTCAGGATTGGGATCATGACAGGAACGGGATTTGCGATCCCGTGGAGCGCGACGCGTTCCGCTTGCTGCTGGAGCGCGAGGCGCGGTTTCTCGATCAACATAAATACGACGACTGGCTCGCCATGCTCACGCGCGAATGCGTCTACTGGGCGCCGGCGCGGCCTGGCGGCGGCGATCCGCGCACAGAAATAGCGGTGATGTTTGATGATCGCCGCAGGCTTGAGGATCGTGTGTTTCGCTTGCGTTCGGAATTTGCGTGGTCGCAGGCGCCTGCCTCCCGAACAGTGCGAATGATTTCAAACGTCGAGGTTTTTGAATATGGCGAAAAGGACCGGCGCATGTTGCGATCCAACTTCATCATTAACGAATTCTGGGACAATGAAATCCGCCAGCTTGTCGGCTGGTGTGGCTATGACATGCAAAATATAGATGGCCGCTGGCTGATCCGCGCCAAGCAAATCAACCTCATCAATTGCGACCGTTGCATCCGCAATCCCAGCATTATCCTCTAACGACACGAGCCGCAGAATGGCCAAACTTAAACTGACTATGGCGTGCTGGGATTATGACCGCACGCGCCCGCTGATGGATGGACGCGTTCAGCCTGAAGGCATTGAGCTCGACATCAAGGTTCTGCGTCCGCGTGAGACGTTTCAGCGTATGCTCGATAACCAGGAGTTTGATGTTTCGGAACTGTCGCTTGCATCTTACACAGCGCTCAAGAGCCGGGGAGATTGTCCGTTCCGCGCTATCCCTGTTGCGCTATCCAAGATATTCCGCCATTCATGCTTTTATGTGCGCCGCGGGTCTGGCATCAACACCCCCGCCGATCTCAAGGGGAAGCGCGTCGGAACTTCGCAATACAGCTCAACGGGTCTCACTTTCATGCGCGGCATGATGGAGCATGATTACGGCGTTCGCTCGCAAGACATGCACTGGTTTATGGGCGGCATGAACACCTTTCGCGAGGCACCGCTGATCTCGATGGATTTACCATCCGACATCAAGCTGGAGTTTCTGGCGAATGGAGATACGCTAGAGGCAAAGTTTGCGCGCGGCGAACTTGATGCGCTGCTGTCGCTTTATATCCCTGAAATGTTCCTCAAGGGATCGCCGGACATCGTGCGGATGTTTCCAAACTACAAATCAATCGAGCAGGATTATTACAAGCGGACCGGCATCTATCCGATCATGCATACCGTGGTGCTGCGCGAGGACGTGCACGAGCGTCATCCCTGGGCGGCGCGGGCACTTTATGACGCCTTCTCGAAGGCGCGCGATGTTGCGGTAGAAGGTCTTTACGACACGGACGCGCTGCGTCTCACTTTGCCGTTCCTGCTCGACCATGTGGAGGAAACATGGCGCACGTTCGGCAAGGACTACTGGCCCTACGGGATAGAGGCCAATCGGCCCACGTGGACTGCAATAGGCCGTTATGTTTACGAACAGGGATTAGCCCCGCGCATAGTTACGCCGGAAGAATTGTTTATCGAGGGTTTCAATTAGCGTCTGTACGCAGCCATATTAACATATTCACCCGGCGCACTTCGATGCCAGCTTTCCTGTGCTCCGCAGGAAATGCTTGATTTCCAGACGTCGCCTTCAACGCCATTCTGCTCCTGAATGAAGCGCTCAAGCCGCGTAAGCATGGTGCCAGACAAGCAGTCCCAAGAGCGCCAAACCGGGAAAGCAGAACAGCGTTTCTATACCTATGCCGCGCTCCGTAATTCTGGCGCGCGCCTCGTTTTGGTGCCGGCGGGCGTGACCTATGCTTTGCTCCCGTCTGAAGGCCATCAGCCGTCAGCGGCGCTGAACAGGCTGCAAGCGTCCGCTTCAGTCTTGCTTTTCGACAATCCAGGCCGGGCGCTTCACTCGTATGCTTGAGCAACAGTCATGTGAAGCGGGTGATTCAGTAGAGATGGTTGACTTAACTTTTCCTCCTTCGCGCGACATTGCGCTCAGTCGGCTCGCCCAATTTGTTCCGGATGCAGGGCGACGGTACGATTCTGGCCGGAATACCGATGCAGGCCCGGATCATCCGGGCGCGGTGTCGAGGCTCTCTCCCTATTTGCGTCATCGCCTGATCACCGAGCGGGAAGTCATTGCGCAGGTGCTTGCCCGGCATGATCTCGATGCTGCCGGGAAATTCGTGCAAGAGGTGCTCTGGCGTACCTATTGGAAGGGCTGGCTGGAAATGCGCCCTTCCGTTTGGCTGCGGTTTTTGGAAGAGCGTGATCGGCAGCGTGACGCCTTTCCGGCAGAGCGCGCTATTGTCAAGGCCGAGAATGGCCAGACCGGCATTGAGGGGTTTGACGACTGGGCGCGGGAGCTGGTTGAAACGGGTTATCTGCATAATCACGCGCGGATGTGGTTCGCCTCGATCTGGATCTTCACGCTGCGTTTGCCCTGGACGCTGGGAGCCGACTTTTTTCTGCGTCATCTTCTTGATGCGGACGCCGCCAGCAATACGCTGTCCTGGCGTTGGGTGGCGGGGTTGCAGACTTCGGGGAAAACCTACCTCGCCACCACAGACAATATCGCGCGCTACACCAATGGCCGCTTCACGCCCAAAGGGCTGGCGCGCGAGGCGTTTGCGCTGACGGAGGCGCCCTTTGAGGCTGCACGCGGCTTGAAGGAGACGCCCCGGCATGATCCGGCGCGGCCTTCAATCTTGCTTGTCACCCATGATGACATGCATCCTGAGTCCGCTTTTGACGGCGCTGCCGATATCCGTTCGATCATCGTCGCTGCCGATGGTGACTTGCTGTGGGGCGATGGCGCCCGGCGCTTCGTGGATGTTGCAGCAGCAGAAACTGCGTTGCGCGCGGGAGCGCATTTTATTTGCGCCGCCAATTTGATTGAGAGGCTGGACGCGCAGGCTTTGATTGCAGCGGCCAATGCTGCCGGGGTGAAGCAAATCGTAACTCCCTATGCGCCGGTTGGCCCGGTGGCTGACGCCTTGGCTGTGCTCACCCCCTTGCTTGCGCGTGAGGGCGTCACAATGGCTCAGGTTCGCCGCGATTGGGACAGCGACTTCTGGCCACATGCAAAGAAGGGGTTCTTTCCTTTCAAAGAGCGGATCCCCGCTGTGCTCCGCGACGGCGGCGTCGTATGAGCAGGCCGCTTAACATTGTCTGGTTCAAGCACGATCTGCGTGTCGTCGATCATCGCCCTCTGGCGGAGGCATTGAGGCTTGGCCCGGTCTTGCCGCTTTACATCGTAGAGCCTGATCTCTGGGCGCAGCCTGACGCTTCAGCGCGGCAATGGGCGTTTGCCGCCGAGAGCTTGAGTGAACTCCAGAGCGCGCTTGCAGGCCTTGGGCAGCCGCTGTGTGTCATGGTGGGCGATGCGGTCTCCATCTTTCAGGAGATTCACAGGCGCTACGGCGTCGCGAGTTTGTGGAGTCACGAGGAAACAGGCAATGGATGGACCTACGCCCGCGATCTGGCGGTCGCTGCCTGGGCCAAAGCGGAGGGCGTGCCATGGCGCGAGCCGCGGCAATTCGGGGTCATCCGTCGTCTGAAATCGCGCAACGGCTGGGCCAATTCATGGGACCGCACCATGGCGGAGCCGGTCACTGCGCCGCCTGTTGCGCTTCAGCCGATCGACGGTGATTGGCCAACGTACATCCCAACTTTCTCCGAACTTGGCCTCGCCGCTGATCCTTGCCCCTATCGCCAAGCGGGCGGGCGGGCGGCGGCGCTGGCGACCCTCGAAAGTTTTCTTGGCGAGCGCGGGCGCGAGTATCGCTATCAGATGTCGAGCCCGGTTACGGCGTTTGACGCCTGTTCGCGCCTGTCGCCGCACCTGACGTGGGGCACGCTCTCGATGCGTGAGTTGGCGCACGCAAGCTCGAAGCGCATTCGGGCGATCAGCCATTTGAATGATCCTGTTTCAAAGAGCTGGCGCGCATCTCTGATTTCGTTCATCGGGCGCCAGCATTGGCATTGCCACTTCATGCAGAAGCTTGAAGATGAGCCCCGGCTTGAATTTAAAAACCTCCATCGCGCCTATGATGGGGTTCGCACCGATATCGCTGACCCGCAGCGGCTTTCTGCCTGGAGGGCAGGGGAGACGGGATTCCCCTTCGTTGACGCCTGTATGCGCGCGCTCGATCAGCATGGATGGATCAATTTCCGGATGCGGGCCATGCTGATGTCCTTCGCAAGCTATCATTTGTGGCTGCCGTGGCGTGATAGCGGGCTGCATCTGGCGCGGCAGTTTGTCGATTATGAGCCGGGAATCCATTGGTCGCAGGTTCAGATGCAGTCGGGAACCACGGGCATCAATACGATGCGCGTTTATAATCCCGTAAAGCAGGGCATCGATCAGGACCCGACCGGCGCCTTCGTTCGCGCCTATGTGCCTGAACTTGCCGCCGTCCCCGATGGGTTTATCCATGAGCCATGGCTTTGGCCGGGGGCGTCTTCAATGCGCTATCCGCAGCCGATAGTGGATCATGCGGCAGCGGCGAAGGCGGCGAGAGATGCGCTCTACGCCCTGCGCAAAGGCTCCGGGCACAAGGAAGCTGCACGCAAGATCGTCGCAAAGCACGGAAGCCGCAAAGCGGGCATACCCATGGCGGGACGCAAGACGAAGGCGGCAGCCAAGACAGCAGGCTCCCTTCAATTTACGCTTGACCTGTAATGATAACTCATGTGTCGCCAGGCGGGCTCGCCTGAGCAGGGCTCAACTTGTGCAGGCCTCGGACGCAATCTCAACATGTTTTATAGTGCGAGCTGCAGCTTGCGATGGTACACTAACGAATAAGTTTAAAGTCATCCAAACACGAATACATGTTTGTTGCTTACATGTGTTGTTAGTAAAGGTATCAGGAAATGTCGATGAACCCCCTCAAAGCCGTCGTATACGCTTGGGAATTCGTATTTAATCACGAAGTTAGTCCGCTTCGGAATATTCCCGATGTGGCCATTCGCCATTATGTGCTCCAGATTCTGGGGTTTATGTGGGCAATCAGCTCTTCAATCGCGATTGGCAGCTACACGTTTTTCGCTGCCAGCCTGATTGGGCACACAGTGTTGATTGCTGCTGCCGCCATCACGGTCATCACTTGGACCGCCGCGTCGAAGAAGCCCAGTTTGTTTACTGGCTTGGGCCGTAAAGCTGGCGGTGAGCATGAATAACGCGAAGTCCGCTGAAGTCGGATGATGCGGGCATGAATGGAGGCATGCTCGCCACCACCACCTATGCGATCATCTCATCCGCTCAATTGCTGGCGCTGTTTGCACTGTGGAGACCCTCGGGCATCGTTTGGTGGCGGGCCGATGGTATGGCGTTCTGTGTGATCTGTGCCGCTTACGCCATCTCCTGGATCCTTCTTGCGAAAGCCAGTTTTGACGCCGGGGAGAGGTCCAGTCAGGCGCGCTGGGCTGGTCGTCGCTGATGGCGCGTATTTGCCCGGTGTTGTGCCCAGTTCCAGTGTCCAGCGATGCGTGAACAACTCTGTAATAAATGTGTCACGGCGTGCGGGTACCGGGAAGTGAAAGCATAAATTTTATCGTGCACCGGAGTTAAGACGCGTCATGAACATCAAGCCAGTCTTAGTCGCCCTTGCTCTTGTGCCTTTCGCCGCCAACGCCAAAGACGCTCCCGCTTTCAACCGGATCGCGACCATTGAAGCGGTGCGTATGTTGCCCCTGGACCGCGACCGCACGAAACGGTCTATAGCCGAGATCGTGGCGGCTACCGAAGACGGGAACACGCTGGTTTATGTGGACGGCGAGCAAAACGGGCTTGGGTTTGTCGATATAACTGAACCGGCGACCCCGCGCCCGGCAGGTTTCCTGCCGCTTTCGGGCGAACTCACTTCCGTCGCCGTGCGGGGACCGCGTGCCTACACGGTCGTAGATACTTCGCCCAACAAGCGCGAGCCGTCGGGCTATGTCGCCGTTGTCGATATCGCCGCGCAGCGTGAGTTGATGCGCTGCGCCCTTGGCGGTCAGCCCGATTCGACCGTCGTCAGTCGCGACGGGCGCTTCCTGGTTGTTGTGATCGAGAATGAGCGTGATGAGCGCCTTGATCGCGGCGCCCTCCCGCAACTTCCTGCGGGCGACCTCGCCATCATTCCGCTTGCCGGAGCCGGACTTGATTGCGGCGCAATGAGGCGCGTTGATCTGACCGGTCTGGCTCTGGTGGCGCCCGAAGATCCCGAGCCCGAGTTTGTCGATGTCAATTCTCGTGGCGAGGCGGTCGTAACGCTTCAAGAAAACAACCACATCGTAATCGTTGATATCGAAAATGCACGTGTATCCAGCCACTTTTCTGCCGGAACCGTCACGCTGGAGAAAGTGGACGCGACCCGTGACGGCGTGATCTCGCCGAACCAGCGCCTCGAAGGCGTCGTGCGCGAGCCCGACACTGTGAAATGGCTCGACGACGACCGGTTTGTGACCGCCAACGAGGGTGATTATCGCAATGGATCACGCGGCTTCACGATCTTCCGCCGCGATGGCGCCGTTGAATGGGATTCGGGGAATTTCCTTGAGCATCTGGCCATATCTCTTGGTCATTACCCTGAACTGCGTTCAGCCAATCGCGGCAATGAGCCCGAGGGCGTAGAGATTGCGACGTTCGGCAGCGAGCGTCTGATCTTTATTGGTTCGGAGCGGGCTTCGTTGATCAGCGTTTGGCGTGATGAGGGGGCAGGCCGCGCGCCGACCTTCCTTCAGGCGCTGCCAGCCGGACCGGCGCCCGAAGGGCTGCTGGCGATCCCCGCCCGGGGCCTGCTCATCGCCGCGTCCGAAGGCGATAACCCCGAGGCCGGGCTTCGTTCGAGCCTGACCATTTATCGTCGCGGCATGGAGCCGGCGGCCTATCCCACGATCCGCTCGGAGAACGGCCCTGACGGGACTCCCCTCCCATGGGGTGCGCTTTCAGGGCTCGCCGCCGACGTAAAGGTCGCGGGTCGACTTTATGGCGTCACCGATTCATTTTACCGCGATGCGCAAATCCTGACGATTGACGCAAAGCAGACTCCCGCCCGGATCGTGTCGTCGGTGACAGTTTCGCGCGACGGCAAGGCGGCCTCCGGGCTCGACATTGAAGGGATTGCAACGCGGGCCGATGGCGGTTTCTGGCTTGCGTCCGAGGGTAATCCCGAACGAAAGGAAGGCGCGGTTCCCGACCGGCTGTTGCGCGTCTCTCCCAACGGAGCCATCGAAGCCGAATACCTGCTTCCCGAAGCGCTGGCCCGTCACGCAATGCGCTTTGGCTTTGAAGGCGTGACTGCAACCGGCAATGGCGCGAACGAGACTGTCTGGATCGCCGTTCAGCGTGAGTGGAAGGATGATCCCAAGGGTCACGCCAAGCTGATCCGCTTTCGGCCAGCCACGCAGGAATGGGGCGTGCTCCACTATCCGCTCGGCCAAACCCCGGCGGGCTGGATGGGTCTGTCGGAGATCGCCGCCAGCGCAGATGATACCTTCATCGTCATTGAGCGAAACAACCAATGGGGCGATCTCGCCGTCAAGCGGCTTTATCGTTTCTCCGTCGCTGGCCTTGCGCCCGCGGCGCCCGGCGCGGCCAACATCCCCGTCGTGACCAAGGCGCTGCTGCGGGACATTGTTCCTGATCTGGCAAAGCCGCGCGGCGTGGTTCAGGAAAAGCTCGAAGGCTTTGCTATTGACCGTGATGGAGATATGTATGCCGTCACCGACAATGACGGGGTTCAGGGCGTCTCGGGAGAGACCCAGTTCCTGCGTCTTGGTCGAGCGCCGGGCAGGTAGCTCGCGCAGCGTTTTAAGGCGGTAAATCAGGAGCGTTCATGTTCGTTGGCGTTGTAAATTGTTTGGCCGCCCTCGTCATGGCGCTGCTGGTCAGCGCGTCTCCGGTTTCCGCACAGGAGGCCGCCGCACAAGTCCAGCCGCGTGAGGTCAAGATCGTGACCCGCGTGCTGCCGCCCATGGTTATCGAGCGCGACAACGCCCTCACGGGCTTCTCCATAGACTTGATGGGCGAAATAGCTAACCGGTTGAAGCTCAAGGTCTCCTACACGACTGCGCCGGACGTGCGGGCGCTACTCGAAGAAGTCCGCTCCGGACGGGTCGAGCTCGGTATTTCTGCTGTGTCTATCACTGCTGCGAGAGAAGCTGAATTCGATTTCTCGCAGCCGATGCTCAACGCCGGTCTGCAGATCATGACGCGGGGGCAGAGCGGTGCTGGCACTAACCCGTTGGGCGACATGCTCCGGCTCCTGATTTCCTGGACCTCGCTTGGCTGGCTGGGTATTGGCGCGCTTCTGATCCTCGTTCCTGCGCATGTGGTCTGGGTTTTGGAACGGCGTCATCCAGAAGGCATCGTGCCAACAAAGAATTACTTCCCGGGCATTTTCTACGCCCTCTATTGGGCGGCCGGGACGCTGGTAACTCAGGCCGAATCTGCACCCAAGCACGCAATCGCTCGTGTTATTGCGGTCTTGTGGATGTTCACCGGCGTCGTTTTTGTCGCGCTTTACACGGCGCAGCTGACCGCAACGCTGACTGTTCAGCAGATTGCCGGAGGCATCAATGGTCCGGAAGATCTGGCCGGCAAGCGCGTCGCTGTTACATCGGGGAGCACTGCGGCGAACGCCGTTCGGGAATTGCAGGCGCAAGCCGTTGAGGTGCGCCAGATTAGTGAAGCGTATCAGGCGCTCCAAAATCGTACGGTGGACGCGATCGTGTTCGATGCGCCGGTGCTGATGTACTACGCGGCAAATGAGGGCAAGGGCAGCGTGCAATTGGTAGGAGCGCCTTTCCGCAAGGAAGATTACGGAATTGTGTTTCCGCGCGGCAGCGCATTGCGCTCAGAAGTCAGTGTCGCACTCCTTCGCATGCGAGAAGACGGTGCTTATCAGCGAATCTATGACCGCTGGTTCGCATCGAGGTAATGGAACGATCGTTCGTAGCATTCTTAAACGCGTTGCGGACCGGTCGTTATGTAACGGGCGCGCCACATAAAGGGGCGGCGTGTTTGTTGCCCGGATATTCTACCGATCATAGCGAGAACTAAAAAGTCGCGTGGAACGCGGGAAAACAGGCTGTCTGCTTTTACAGGCCCTGCCCAGCCGCGCTGCGTGCGGGCTGGGCAGCTGCCGCGTTCCCTCTCTCAGGCGCCGTTGTAAATACGCCGAAGGCGTTTTACGACGTCTGGCGGGGTTGCGTATAGCCGTGTGATTTCTTGCTGCAATTGTTCGCCAGAACGTGGCGAGTCTATCAACAACCCCTGCTTGCCTGCTTCTGCGCGGAACTCCGGATTGTTGATTGTGTCCATGAACGCTTTGCGCATCGCCGCAACGCGATCTGCGGGCACCTCGGGCGGCAGTACGAAAGGCCGACCCAGCGATAGCGGCCCGTAAGCTGCGGCGAACAACAGCTTGTCATCGGGGTTCGTAATAAGATCGTCCCCATAAGGCGTGTCGCCAAGCGCAGCCTCCTTTTCCGGGCCGTACTGGAGCAGAATGCGTACTTTCTTGTCGGCGAGCCAGTCCTTCTTCACAGAGGTGAGCGATGACCACATCGTCAGTCCGTAGGTGTCGATCTCACCGCGCTCAACAGCAAGGTACGCTTCATTTTGTCCCGGATATCCGGCGATAACCTTTATTTTTGTGCCAAGCAGCTCGTTCATGACGCGTGAGTAGAAAGCGGGAGCCGAGTTAACGCCGTTGGCGCCTGCCGTTATTTCACGGTTTTTCACATCCTCCAGCGTCTTGAAAGGCGACGTGTGCCAAACAAAGAGAAGGCCGGTCTCGATTGAAGGCGTTCCAAGCCAGTTCATCTTCGTGGGATCGTAGTCAGCCTCCTTCGTCCCAAACAAAGGCTCCAGCGGCGCGTTGTTTTGCAGCCCGCCCAGAACCGTGCCGTCGCGTGCGGCTGAGGTCGCAAGGTGCTTGTTTGCGACGATGCCGCCGGCGCCGGGCATATTTCGCGGAACAATGTTTGGCTGGCCAGGGATGAACCGGCCCATATGGCGTGAGATGGTGCGCGAAAGCGCATCGTAGCCGCCGCCGGGCGAAGATGAGATAATCATCGAAAGCGACTTGCCCTGATAAAAGCCGGCGACGGGATCGGCCTGCGCCGGCAGGGTGAACGCACCCGCCGCAACAAGGGCGACTGCAGCTGCCAAAGAATTCGTCAGGCCGGACCTTCCGCAGAAAACATAACTGGTCATAAGCATCTACTTCCCCCTAAATTTTAGCTCGCCACTAAAACACGTCACGCGACGCATCAGCGGCTCAGTGCATCGCCTGTCCGCCATCGACGTTGATAGTCTGCCCCGTGATGAACGCGCTTGCGTCCGAGATCAAAAACATCACTGCGCCCACGAGGTCGTCTGGATATTGGGGCCGCTTGAAACAGCGACTTTGATCGCGCCCAGCGACG
>CAMCUC010000062.1 GCA_945878875.1 Rhizobium sp. Q54 | reverse complement strand
ATCGACGGCGACACATTTGAGGCGCGGCTGCGGGTCTGGTTTGGTCAGGACGTGACGGTCGCCGTGCGCATTCGCGGCTTTGACGCGCCGGAGCTGAAAAGCAAATGCCCGCTCGACATGGTTCGGGCGCAGGAGGCGCGAACTGCGCTCGCCAATCTCCTCGCCTCGGGTCCGCTTGTGCTGCGCGACGTCGGGCGCGACAAATACAACGGGCGCGTCGTCGCCTCGGTCGAGATCGGCAACCCATCAGCGCGCGATCAGTCCAATCGCGAAAACGTCGCCGCCCTCATGATCGCGGGCGGCTATGGCCGCCCCTATGACGGGCGCGCAAGGGCAACTTGCGTGAGTTGAGGCAGCTCAGGGAATCGCCACAACCTGCGTGCCTACGCGCACCCGGTCGAACAGATCGACGATGTCCTCGTTCAGCATGCGGATGCAGCCGTAGGAGGCCGCTGTGCCAATCGAGCGGCGCATGGATTGCGTGGTGCCATGAATGGCGATCTCGGTACGATCCAGCGTCAGCGCGCGAACCCCCATTGGATTGTTGGGCGAGCCGCCGGGAATGAGATCGGGCAATTGCGGATTGTCTCTGCGCACCATTTCAGGCGGCGACCATGCCGGGTTGACGTGCTTGCCGTTGACCCGCGCCCAGCCCGACCACGCTTTGCCCGACCGGCCTACAGCCACGGAATAGCGAATCGCGCGCCCCTCGCCCAAAGTCAGATAAAGACGGCGCTCGCGCTGCGAAATGACAATAGTTCCAGCCGGAACGTCCGCCTCATAGGCGACCGTCTGACGGGCGGACGCGCCCGGCGCAAACGTGAAAACAGCGCCAAAACCAATGCAAACCGACAACAAGCCGGCGCGAAATTGCGTCATCTCGACACTCCACAAAAATCAAACCTGCAACCGGCAAAAGACGCCCCGGTTCCGCAGGTAACGCGACGCACCCAGCTCGAGCTAGTGCATATGCGCAACGTTGAACGAAAATCGTGAAGGTTGATTTAGAACTTCCGGAGGGGAGGGGTCAGGCAGCGGGAAATTGGCCGCAGGGTTAGCAAATGGTGGATGGGGGGATTAGGGATTAGGCAGTAGCGAGCAGAAAAACCCCTCATCCGCCCCTTGCTTACGCAAGGCGCACCTTCTCCCGCAAGGGGAAAGGGTGTCACGCAACGCGTGACGGATGAGGGGTTCTTCTGCTGCCTGCTCGCTACTCGCTCACTTCCGATTCTGTATCAAATCGTCCACCACGCCAGGATCGGCCAGCGTTGACGTGTCGCCCAATGAGCCAAAATCATTCTCGGCGATCTTTCGCAGGATACGCCGCATGATTTTGCCAGATCGCGTTTTCGGCAGGCCCGGCGCGAACTGGATCACGTCCGGCGAGGCGATGGGCCCAATCTCTTTTCGTACCCAGCCAACCAATTCCTTGCGCAGCGCTTCCGACGGCTCTTCGCCCGTCATCAGCGTCACGTAGGCGTAGATACCCTGACCCTTGATGTCGTGCGGATAGCCAACCACCGCAGCCTCGGAGACTTTGGGGTGCGCGACCAGCGCGCTCTCGACTTCCGCCGTGCCCATGCGATGTCCCGACACGTTGATGACGTCGTCCACGCGCCCGGTGATCCAGTAATAGCCGTCGGCATCGCGCCGGCAGCCGTCGCCGGTGAAATACTTGCCTGGATAGGTCGAGAAATACGTCTGGATGAAGCGCTCGTGATCGCCGAACACCGTGCGCATCTGGCCCGGCCACGAATCGATGATGCAGAGATTGCCCTCGGCGGCGCCCTCGAGAACCTTGCCTTCGGCGTCCACGATCTGCGGTTGCACGCCAAAGAAGGGCAGGGTCGCCGATCCCGGTTTCTGCGCAATGGCGCCCGGCAGCGGCGAGATCAGAATGCCGCCCGTCTCCGTCTGCCACCATGTGTCGACGATCGGGCAACGGCTATCGCCAACCACGCGGTGATACCATTCCCACGCTTCCGGATTGATCGGTTCACCAACCGAGCCCAAGAGGCGCAGGGAGGCGCGCGAGGTCTTCTTCACCGGCTCTTCGCCAGCGCCCATCAGCGAGCGGATGGCGGTGGGCGCGGTGTAGAAAATGTTGACCTTGTGCTTGTCGATCACGTCCCAGAAGCGCGACATATCGGGATAATTGGGCACGCCCTCAAACATCAGCGTCGTGGCGCCGTTAGCCAGCGGCCCGTAGACGATATAGCTGTGGCCCGTCACCCAGCCCACGTCCGCCGTGCACCAATAGACGTCACCTTCGTGATAATCGAACACGTATTCATGCGTCATCGAGGCGTAGACGAGATAGCCGCCCGTGGTGTGCAGCACGCCCTTGGGCGTTCCCGTCGAGCCTGACGTATAGAGGATGAACAACGGATCTTCGGCGTTCATTTCCGTGACCGGGCATTCGCTCGTCACCATTGCGGCGGCCTCGTCGTAATAGACGTCGCGCCCGGCCTTCATGTTGACGGGTCCGCCCGTGCGCCGGACGACGATCACGTGATCGGCCCCGCCAGCCTTCTCAAGCGCCTCGTCCACATTGGCTTTCAGCGCCACCTTGCGGCCGCCGCGCAGGCCCTCGTCGGCCGTGATGACGACTTTTGATTTGGCGTCCTGAATGCGCCCGGCCAGCGAATCGGGGGAGAAGCCACCAAAAACGATGGAATGCACGGCGCCAAGGCGCGCGCACGCCAGCATGGCGAAGGCGGCCTCAGGAATCATCGGCATGTAGATGGTGACCGTGTCGCCCTTCGTGACCTCGCGATTGCGCAAAACGTTGGCGAAGCGGCAAACTTCGTCGTGCAATTGGGAATAAGTGATGGAGCGCGATTCGGAGGGATCGTCGCCTTCCCAGATGATGGCGACCTGATCGCCGCGCGTGGCCAGATGCCGGTCAATGCAATTGGCGGAGACGTTCAGCGTGCCGTCCTCGAACCATTTGATCGAGACGTCGGGCGGGCCGTAAGTCGTGTTCTTGACCTTTGTGAACGGCTTGATCCAGTCCACGCGCTTGCCGTGTTCGGCCCAGAAGCCCTGCGGATCGGAGACGAAGCGCTGGTGCATCGCCTGATATTTTGCGGCGTCAATATGGGCGCGGGAGGCCCATTCAGGACTGACGGGGTAAATTTTGTCGGACATGCGTTCCTCCCGCACAAGAAATGGTTACGCGAGGAATAGGCGGTTTATGGCGGCCTGCTCGCGAGCGCCCGCATTATGCTCATGGGGTCGGCGCCCTACAAGGCGCGCCGCGTCACACTTTGGTCGCGCAAGGTTTGGGTCGCGCAAGATTCGGGTCGCGAGACGTTTGCCGGAGCGCGGCGGGGCGAACCCTATTTGCATTCCTTCTGGCCGCGCTCAAGCGCCTGCGCCAGTCCGCTCAGCGAATAGCTATCGGTCGTCAGATTGCCGCGCAGCGATTGCGCTTTCACGAGGATGCGGGCGCCCTTGCGCATTGCATCCAGCGCCCTGGCTTCGTCGGCGGCGTTCTTGATCCAGAGATTGGGGCCTTTCGCCACCAGATCGAACGAGACATTGCCGATTTCAGCCTTGGGCGCGCTGCCCGGCTTCACGTCAAAGCCCATCACGAAGGAAATCTCGTTGCGCACGCCTTCAGCAGGGCGCTGGGAAACGAACAGATAAGCGGGATCACGCTTGAGACCGGCGGGCAGACGCTCCTTGGGCGTAGCGAGCGCATAGCAGGTCCGCGCCTTGGCGCCTTTGGCGGCATAGGCGCCCCAATCGCCATAGCTCTGCAGGAGAGCCGGCTGGCCGGGGTCTTGCGCAGGCGCGGCGGGGGCTTGCGCGGCGGGGGCGGGTTTCGCCCTCGTTTGGGCCGCAGCCGGAACGCTGACGAGGGCGCTCAGGAGAGCCATGAAACAGGAGGCGGCCAACGCAAGAGGCGCGCGACCGGCGGGCGAAGAGACAGGTGGGGATGCATGAACGCGAATCATGGACGCATAATACTCCATTCAATCGTTTACGAATCGTTTCAGGCGCTGAAAGGAACAAGCGGTTGTTGCGGCGCCAGCTGCGCAGGCCTGCGACGCCGAAACATTTCGCGTTCAGCGCCAATCATGGCATGGTGCAAAGGCTCTGCCTGTTCGTAAATACGTGATCGTAAATCTGTAGTCGTAATTCATTCAGGAGCGCTTGCGCGTCATGAGCCTGCAAAGTCCGATAGCCCCTCAAAGGGCAGGAATCGCCAAACTCCCTGAAAGGCGCACCCCCGGACTATGAGTGCTCTTTCGCAGACGCATGCTGGCTGGATTGCAGCGGTCGCCAATTCCCGCGACGAGGGCGCCTTCGCCTCGCTGTTCGACTTCTACGCGCCCCGGCTTGAAGCGTGGCTGATGCGCGCGGGCGTGGATTCGGGCGCCGCGGAGGAAATCTGTCAGGACGTCATGACCACTTTGTGGCGCAAGGCGCACCTGTACGATGCCGCCAAATCGACCCCCGCCACTTGGCTTTACCGGATCGCCCGCAATCGCCGGATTGATTTGGCCCGCCGCAATCGCGTCGTGGTGCTGGAGCCTGATGATTCGGCCTTCGACATTCCAGACGAGAACGTCGCCGATCCAGACGCCTCGGTGGACGCCCACGACCGGGACGTTGTTTTGCGCGAGGCCATGACGCAATTGCCCGAAGAGCAATTGGCGCTCGTGCGACTGGCGTTTTTCGAATCCCTGTCGCACTCGGCCATAGCCGAGCGCACCGGCCTGCCGCTTGGCACCGTGAAATCACGCATTCGCCTCGCCTTCAGCCGGCTGCGCCGGGCGCTGGAGAGCGCAGGCGTTAAAGGCGTGCTCTAGCGCCCGCAACTCACCTGTTAGCGCGCAGGGCGTCCAGCACGCGCCCTCCCGCTCGCCCGTCCTGCCCCAGCCCGAGCTTGCCCTGATAGTCGGCGATGGCGCGCCGGGTGATCGTTCCAATCGCCCCGTCAGCCTCGCCGATTGCGTAGCCGCGTCGCAGCAGCCATTCCTGCAATTCCTTGCGCTCGGCCCGCGACAGGCCGCGATCATCGGTGGGCCACGCCCCCCGAACGCCGGGCTGGCCGCGCAACCTGTCCGACAACAGCGAGATCGCCAGCGCGTAGGAATCGGCGCCATTGTAGGAATATGCCGCGTCATAATTCTTGAACACGAGAAAAGCCGGGCCATTGGCGCCAGCGGGCATCAGCAATCCAGCCTCTCCGTTCCCGGTCAAGGCCCCGCCGTCAAAGCGCTTGACGCCGCGCGCAGACCACGCCGGGAACTCCTGTTTTGGGCGCCGCCCCGAGGGGCCGGAATAGCCGGGCGGCACGCGCACCTCATAGCCCCAGCGCGCACCCGTGACCCAGCCTGCTTTGGCCATGAAATTGGCGGTGGAGTGCAGAGCGTCGGGTACGGAATCAACCAGATTGCTGCGTCCGTCGCCGTCACCGTCCACGCCCAACCGCAGATAGGTCGAGGGCATGAACTGCGTCTGCCCGAAGGCGCCCGCCCATGATCCAAACAATTTGTCGGCGGGCAGGTCGCCGCGCTGGACGATTTGCAGGGCGGCCAGCAATTCGCCGCGGAAATAATCGCGTCGGCGTGGCGCCGTGCAGGCCAGCGTCGACAACGCCTGAGGCAGGAACCAGCGCCCGGTGAGCTTGCCGTAATCGGATTCCACGCCCCACACGGCTGCAATCGTGAAGCGGTCCACGCCATAGCGCTTTTCAGCCGCCGACAATGCCCCCGCATGGCGCGCCATCATCGCGCGGCCCTCGGAAACTTTCTGCTCGTCCACGAGCACGGCCAGATAATCCCAGATCGGCGTTTTGAATTCTGGCTGCGACTGAAGCGCCTCAATGACTTTCGGGTCTGGCTGCACGCCAGTCATGGTGCGGTCGAAGATCGCGCCCGACACGCCTTTCCTTGCAGCCTCGCCGCGCAATTCATTCACGCAGGTTCTGAAATCTGCAAAAGCGGGCGCACTTGCTACAAGCAGGCCAATGAGGGAGACGGAGAGGACGCGCGCGATCATGAAAACTCTCTGACGGAAACCAGTGTCTACAGCAGCCTGAAACTGGTTAACGGCTGATGAACCTTCAAAGCGCTTTGGCCAATCAAACCGGGTAGACGCGCAGCGGAATGCGATCGTCGGGCCGCAGCGTGATGCGCAGCAGCGGACGCGGTTCATGAGCGTGAGCGGGCGAAAAACGCACATTGCGCAGCACGCTTGCGAGCACGATCATCGCCTCCTGCATGGCGAAACTTGCGCCGATGCAAACGCGCGGTCCTGCGCCAAAGGGCAGATAGGCAAAGCGCTCTATGTTTTCGCGCGCACCGGGCAAAAAGCGTTGCGGCATAAAGGCTGACGGATTGTCCCACAGCTTTTTATGCCGGTGCAAAAGCCACGGCGCCACAACCACGACAGCGCCTGCGGGCACGTGTGTCCCCGCCAGCTCGTCGGCTTGCAGCGCCATGCGGCTCATGTGAGGGACCGGAGGGAAGAGACGCATGGCCTCCTCCAGCACCGCACGGATCACGGGAAGCGTATCAGCCCATTGCGCCGGATCGTCGGGCGCCGCCACTGCTTCTGCACGAGCGCGCTCCTGCCAACAGGGTTCGCGCGCCAGCAAATGCAGCGTCCACGTCAAAGCGCGCGCCGTAGTTTCATGGCCCGCTGCGGTGAAGGTGAAAAGATTTGCCGCGACATCCGCCTCGCTCAGCCCGGTGCCGGTTTCAGGATCGCTGGCGACCAGCAAAGCGGTGAGCAAATCGTCGGGCGTGCGCACGGGTTCGGCGCTCATCTGCGCCTTGCGCATCGCCACCAATTGCGCAACGGCGCCTTCAAACCAGTCGCGCGAATCGCGGGCGGCGCGGCGGTGCAGGCGCGGCATCCAGTCGGGCGCGCCCAACACGTCGAGCGGGTCGATGCGGCCGATGGAATCGAGCAGCCGCATCATCTCGCGCTCAAACTCAATATGCGTGAAACCGGCGCGCCCATCGGCCAGCGCATCCGAGAACAGCGTCGCCGACAAAATGTCATAGGCGACGCGCCCCATCTCGCGGTCAATCTCGATGATAGCGCCCGGACGACGGCGCATCCACGCCTCCACGCGCGCCTGCGCCTTCATCTGCATCAAGGGCGCAAAGGAGGCCACGCGGCGCGGCGTGAACAAAGGCGCCAGCGTGCGGCGGGTGCGCTTCCAGCTCTCGCCGCTGGCCACCAGCAGACCATCTCCCGCGCCAGCTTTCGAGCCCGCGCGCAGCACCCGCAATTGCAGCGGGTCTTTCTCGTAATTGGCGGAATTCTCGATAAACACGCGACGAATGGCGGCGGGATCGTTGACGACGACCACATGGCCCATGAGCGAGGGCCCGGACAAAACGGGCTTCTCGTAATGGGCCCTCGACCATGTCTCGATGGGGTTGCGCGCCAGCAGCCATAATTGCGTCAGCGTTCCGGCAGGACTTGTACGCGGACGCGGCGCCCACGGCTTGAACGGCTTTGCCGGCGGTGCGTTGCAAGCGCTTGTCGGACTGAAGGCTGCGCCGCTCTCGATTGTGCTTTTCATGACCTCGAAATAGTGCGGTGACGCGCCAAAAAAATGGCGCGCCGCAAAACTAAAATCAGATCATCAAATCCAGGGGCGAACGGCGCTGGTCTGTGCCTCAAACGCGCCAATTTTGTCGCCCTTCTGCATCGTCAGGCCGATGTCGTCGAGGCCGTTGAGCATGCAATGCTTGCGGAAGGCGTCGATCTCGAACTTCACGATTCCGCCGTCGGGACCGCGAATTTCCTGCTTTTCCAGATCGACCGTCATCGTGGCGTTTGAGCCGCGCGAGGCGTCGTCCATCAGCTTGTCGAGGTCTTCCTGTTTGACCTTGGCGGGCAGCACGCCGTTCTGGAAGCAATTGTTGTAGAATATGTCGGCGAAACCCGTCGAGATCACGCAGCGGATGCCGTAATCCAGCAGCGCCCACGGCGCATGTTCGCGCGAGGAGCCGCAGCCAAAATTATCACCCGCCACGATGATCTTCGCGGCGCGATAAGCTGGCTTGTTGAGCACGAAATCAGGGTTTTCCGAGCCGTCCTGATTGAAACGCATTTCCGAAAACAGGCCCGCGCCCAGACCGGTGCGCGCAATGGTCTTCAGGTATTGCTTGGGGATAATCATGTCCGTGTCGACGTTCATGATGTTGAGCGGCGCGGCGACGCCGGTGAGCGTGGTGAACTTGTCCATGAGGGCCCCTCTGAAACGCCTGATCGAACGATAGGCGCTTGTCTACACGATCCGGGCGCGCCTTGTCAGCACCTGTTGCGGCGGGACCGGGCGAAGGCTGCACTCATGAGAGACGACAATCGGAACGACAAAAGGCTTGCGACGTTTACGCCCTGATTGAACAGCCGGGAGGATTCAAAAAATGCGGAACGTCACCAGATCCAGCATCAGCGCTTTGGCGGCCCTTTTTATCGGATCGACCGCGCTGGCGTCCATCCCCGCTCTGGCCGCGCCCGCCGGGGTGCAAATCGCGCAGGCCGAAGCTGAGCGAAAGGGAGGCGAGAGAGGCGGCGAGAAAGACGCAGGCGGCGGTGCCTCAGGAGATCGCGGCGGCGGCCCACGGATGGAGCGGGCGCCCAGAGGCGATGTCGCTCCGCAAACGGAACGCGCGCCGCGCGGCGGCGGCGAGCGTGGCGCACAAACACCGAATGTGGAGCCGAATGTGGCTCCGGGTCCGCGACCGGCTCAGGCCCCAGGCGTCAGGCCCGAGCGCAGAAGCACAGAGCGCGACCGCACGATTACGCGGCGCGATGCGGTTCCTGACCGACGCTATGACAGGCGCTATTCCCCAGACAGGCGTTATGATGATCGCCGCAACCGGGTGCGGCCTGGCTATCGTCAAGGCTTCGTGTTTCTGGGCGGTCCGCGCGTCATCGTGCGCGGCTACGGCCCCAATTGGTGCCGTGGCCTGCATCGCGGCTATCATTGGGCGCCCCGCATCGGCTGGCACGCGGCGACCCATCGCGGCCTCTTTCGCTGCTGAACCCGTTTAACGCCTGCAGAAGACGCCGCTGCGACACGCTCGCAGCGGCGCTGCGCATCAGACGCCTGTCGTGACCGCGCTTCGCTCGATCTGCTGTTCGATTTCTTCCATGTCCTCATCCGACAAGCCAAAATGATGGCCGATCTCGTGCACCAGAACATGCGTCACCAGCGCGCCAAGGCTCTCGTCGTGTTCGGCCCAATAATCGAGAATCGGCCTGCGGTAGAGCCAGATCATGTTCGGCATCTCGCCCGTATGCGCCACAGCCTCGCGCTGGGCGAGGCCCCGCCCCTGAAACAGGCCGAGCAGATCAAACTCGGTCTCGCATTTCATCGCCTCCAGCACGTCGTCGGCGGGGAAATCGTCCACGCGGATGACGATGCCCGCGCACAGATCGCGAAAGCCCTGCGGCAGTGCGCTGAAAGCCTGATCGGCCAAAGCCTCCAGCTCTTCCAGCGAGGGCGACTTTAGCGCCGCCCATTCATTACGCGACATTGGAGCGCCTCTTAAAAGAACCAGCCAGTCGCCAGATTGATCGCCAGCACAATCAAAAGCCCGTAGCCTATCACGCGGCCCACGCGCTTGCCCCAGATCACGACCGGATCGGCGGCATCGTCATCCCCATGCGCAGCGATCGCAGGCGGCCCCGACATCGGCCCGCTCTGGTCGGCTGCGACCTGCTTCAAAACCGCCTGCGATTTTTCAATATGGCTCATGAAAATAGTCTAGCAGTCCGGCGCGAACAAAAAAGGCCCGGCATGAACCGGGCCTTTTAAAATTTCAGCTTTCAGCAAGCGCCAGACCCTAGCGCCATTCCCGAATGTCCACGAACTTGCCGGCGATGGCCGCGGCCGTCGCCATAGCGGGCGACACCAGATGGGTGCGGCCACGGAAGCCCTGACGGCCCTCGAAATTGCGGTTCGAGGTTGAGGCGCAACGCTCGCCGGGCGCCAGCTTGTCGGGGTTCATAGCAAGGCACATCGAGCAGCCCGGCTCGCGCCATTCAAAGCCGGCCTCGATGAAAATCTTGTCGAGCCCTTCAGCCTCGGCCTGCTGCTTCACAAGGCCCGAGCCCGGCACAACCATCGCATTGACGTGCGAACTCACCTTGAGCCCGCGCGAGATGGCGATCTGCGCCACTTCGGCCGCCGCCCGCAAATCCTCGATGCGTCCGTTCGTGCACGAGCCGATGAAGGCGCGGTCGATAGAGATGTCGGTGATCTTCTCGCCGCCCTTCAGGCCCATGTAATCCAGAGCGCGCGAAATCTTGTTGCGCATGGCGTCGTTGGCGGCGTCCTCAAGGCGCGGCACATTGCCGTCAATGGTGATGACGTCTTCGGGCGACGTGCCCCAGGTGATGACCGGGGGCAGCTTATTGGCGTCGAGACGCACTTCCTTGTCGAAATGCGCGCCCTCGTCGGAGCGCAGGCTGTCCCAATACTTGACCGCCGCATCCCAATCGGCGCCCTTTGGCGCTTTCGGGCGGCCCTTCAGATAGGCGTAGGTCTTCTCATCAGGCGCGATCAGGCCGGCGCGGGCGCCGCCTTCAATCGCCATATTGCAGACCGTCATGCGGCCTTCCATCGACAGAGCGCGGATCGCCTCGCCGGTGAATTCGATCACGCTACCGGTGCCGCCAGCGGTGCCAATTTTGCCGATTATCGCCAGAATGATGTCCTTGGCGGTGACGCCCTCGCCGAGCTTGCCGTCAACGACGACGCGCATGTTCTTCGACTTTTTCTGGATCAGCGTCTGGGTGGCGAGCACGTGCTCGACTTCCGACGTGCCTATCCCCTGCGCCAGCGCGCCGAAGGCGCCATGGGTCGCAGTATGGCTGTCGCCGCACACGACCGTCGTGCCGGGCAGCGTAAAGCCCTGCTCGGGTCCGATGATGTGGACGATGCCCTGGCGGATATCCATGCCGTCGTAATATTCGAGGCCGAAATCAGCGGCGTTTTTGGCGACCTGCTCAATCTGGGCGCGGCTCTCGTCGTCCTCGATCGGCTGGGTGCGGTCGGTGGTGGGGATGTTGTGATCGACAACGACCAGCGTCTTCTCCGGCGCGCGGACCTTGCGGCCCGACATGCGCAAGCCCTCGAACGCCTGCGGCGAGGTCACTTCATGGACGAGATGACGGTCGATGTAGAGCAAGGTCGTGCCGTCGGGCTGGGCGTCGACGACGTGGTCGTCCCAGATCTTGTCGTAGAGCGTGCGTGCGTTCGCCATCTCGGCCCCTCGTTCTGTCTTTTGTCTTCGGTCTATCCACCGGAATCGTCCGATGGAGCTTTCAGCGGCCCGAAAAGGAGCGCCCCTAAAGAGATGTGGCGGCGAGAACCCTTTCTTGCAACACTCAAATCACAAGTATGCCGTCAAGTTTGCGGCTAGAGGGGTCACATGTCTCAGCGCCCGCCCGTCTCACCCTATCTCACAGTCACGCCGGCGGCGGCGGCGATAGCCTATTATTGCGCCGCTTTCGGGGCCGTCCAGAAGGCGATCATGCCCGCGCTGGACGGAATGCGGATCATGCACTGCGAACTCAGCCTCAACGGCGGCTCCATAATGCTGTCTGATCCGTTTCCCGAATACGGGAAAACCAGACCGCCCCTGCCCAATGATTACGCTACCGTTTCCGTCAGCCTCGAATTTGAGAAGCCAGGCGACGTGGACGACACCGTAGAGCGCTGCGCCAAACTGGGCGCAACCACGGAAGCGGGGCCGATGAATTCCTTCTGGGGCACACGGTTCGCGGTGGTGCGCGATCCGTTCGGCCACCGCTGGATGCTCAACGGCCCGACTGCCTGAACCCCGGCGGATCGAAATCCGCCGGGGGCTAAAAACTTACGCCTTGGCGGCGGCTGCGGCGGCCTTGGCCTGCTTTGCAGCGGCCTTGGCTTCAAGGCGCACGGCCTTCTCGGCCACGGACTCGGTCTTTTCAGCGATACGGGCCGACTTGCCGCGACGGTCGCGCAGGTAATACAGCTTGGCGCGACGCACCTTGCCGCGACGCACGACCTTGATGGATTCGATGATCGGCGAGTAGAGCGGGAACACGCGCTCGACGCCTTCGCCGTAGGAAATCTTGCGGACGGTGAAAGCCTGATGCAGGCCGCCGCCGTTGCGGGCGATGCAGACGCCTTCATAGGCCTGCACGCGCGAGCGCTCGCCTTCCTTGACCTTCACGTTCACGATCACCGTGTCGCCGGGCTGGAAGGTCGGAATCGTCTTGCCTTCGGTGAGCTTGGCCACCTGTTCGGCGTTGATCTGCTCAAGAATGTTCATAGTTTGGTCTTTCCTTTTTTCGCCTTGGGCGCGCGAGCGCCGGACGAGCGTTTTGGAACGCTGTTTTGAGTTAGCGCACGGTCTATACGTCAGCGGGCCGCTTTTGTCACCCGCCTGCGCTCATCCAAGTGCGTTATCTTGGCTCGCGTTCTTTCAAAAGATCGGGCCTGCGCAGCCGGGTGAGGCGCAAAGCCTCCTCGCGGCGCCAGCGCGCGATGCGGGCGTGGTCGCCAGACAGCAGCGTCTCGGGGATGGCCTCGCCCTCCCATTCGCGCGGCCTTGTATATTGCGGATATTCCAGCAATCCGTCCTCAAAGCTCTCCTCGGAGCCCGATTCCAGCTTACCCATGATCCCCGGGATCAGCCGCACGCAGGCGTCGAGCACGATCATCGCCGCCAGCTCCCCGCCCGAGAGCACGTAATCGCCGATGGAGACCTCCTCCAGCCCGCGCGCCGCAATCGCCCGCTCATCCACGCCCTCAAACCGCCCGCACACCAGCGCGATTCCCGGCCCCGCCGCCAATTGCCGGGCGTAGCTTTGCGTGAACGGGCGCCCGCGCGGCGACATAAGTAGTCTCGGGCGCGGATCGCCGGGCGCCAAGCCAGCGTCGAGGCTGGCCGCCAGCACGTCGGCACGGATCACCATGCCGGGGCCGCCGCCCGTAGGTGTGTCGTCCACCGCGCGATGGCGCCCAAGGCCGTGGTCACGAATGTTGTGAACGTCCAGCTCCCAAAGCCCGCGCGCCAGCCCATCGCCCGAGAGCGACAGCCCAAGCGGGCCGGGAAACATGTCGGGCATGAGGGTGAAGACGCTGGCTTTGAACATGGCGCGCCATAGCACGGAACGGGGCGGGTGGGCAGAGGCGGGCAGTGCGTTGGACAGGGGCGGTCGAGAGCGCGTTTATCGATGGGCCCGCTGATAAAAACGCACGTTGATAAACAGCAGCGTCATAACAACCAATCGCAGGAAAATCATAATTGCGACCGAGACGAACGCCTCCGGACGCATGTGTGAATAAATCAGAATGTAGTCGTTCATGAGATTCGTCAGCAACAGCAGGATGCAGCCGAACGAGAGCTGGACAAAGAAAACGCGTTTGAAATAGCTGACGAAATAAAGCGGAACCAAAGCGACGGCGAGGGCGATGCGAAGGGCCACATAGGCCGACAATATCGAGAGGGTTTGCACTGGCAGATCGAACTTTCCAAACACTGCGTCAAAAAAAAGCGACAGGCTCAGGGCGTTGGCCGTGACGAAAGCGACGCAAAATCCGGCCCTTACGAAAAACCATCTCTGGACCGGAGCGGCAACCGCTTCAGAGCCAGCCGCCACCAGCGCCTTGATTTCTTCCGCCGTCAGAACTGGCCGACCGGACATGCCAGACCTCGCTAATACTTTTATAAAACGGAACGCTGTCGTCGCGAAACGCGGTCTTTAGTATTAAAGGCAAAGCATAAGAAGATGTAAATTCTGGTAAATTCTATGAGAATGTTATCGGGTTACTGTGGCCGCAACTATTGCATCAGCTGATAAAGGCGACCGGTTTGGGATATCCGGAAAAATCTCTTTGGTGCCCCTAGCCGGAATCGAACCAGCACTCCTTGCGGAATCCGATTTTGAGTCGGACGCGTCTACCAATTCCGCCATAGGGGCTCCGCCTGCCAAAGACTAGCTGACAGACAGTCGCGGAATATAGACGAGGGCGCCAAGAGGTCAAGCGCGTCCGGGTCGAACGTGGAGCGTGCTGCGCCGTTTGGCGCCTTGCGTGCGCCTCATGCGTTTGCCCCGCGAGCCTCCGGGAGATTGCGCGATGCACAACAAATCCAGAGCCAGCCAGACCCCGGCGCAGAAGCGTAAAATCAGCGAGGCGGGCGCGTCAGACGCAACGCAGGCGCCGAGCGGCGGCTCCAAACGCGAACAGCCCACCCAGCGCGAACTCTATGAGGCCGCCCGCAAACGCGGCCTGCCCGGTCGCTCGCGCATGACGAAAGCCCAGCTCGCCCGTGCGCTGGGGCGATGAAGAACAGAGGAAAGCCCTGCGCAAGCAAATGCGGCGCTTGAATTAAGCGCCCGGCCTTGATATTCCCCATGCCGACCGTCGCGCTCTCAAAGCGCGTCCCCTCACGGAGAGGTGGCAGAGTGGTCGATCGCGCCGCACTCGAAATGCGGAGTACGGGCAACCGTACCGGGGGTTCGAATCCCTCCCTCTCCGCCAGTTAAGAATCTCCCGCACCCAGTCCGGCTTTTGTTTTCACAGGCGCGGAATATGCACGTGGTTTCAGTAGCTTGCACGCGGGCGTCGTTTTGGCCTGAAGGCAGAGACGCTTACGTGGCCTCTTTCGAGCGAATGTGCCCC
>CAMCUC010000061.1 GCA_945878875.1 Rhizobium sp. Q54 | reverse complement strand
TGCTGGGCCGCCTGTTTACGGCGCTGTTTGAGCGCGGTCTTGTCGTGGTCGCGACTTCCAACGTCGAGCCTTCGCGACTGTATGAGGGCGGCCTGAACCGGGCGCTTTTTTCCCCCTTCATTGCGTTGCTGATGCGACGCATGGAAGTTTTCGAGCTCTCCGCCCGAACAGATTTCAGGCTCGAGAAGCTCAACAGCGCACCCGTCTACTATACGCCCGCCGACGAGATCGCCCGCTCCGCGCTTGACCGCGCTTTTCATGCGCTCACCGGTCAGGATGCAGGGGGGGAGAGGCGGCTTTCGGTCCTGGGGCGGGACGTTTTGATTCCGCAGGCCGCGAGCAATGTCGCCCGGTTCGCGTTTGAGGATCTTTGCAGTCGCCCGCTTGGGTCGGCGGATTATCTGGCCATAGCCGAGAATTTCCATACCGTTTTCGTCGATGGAGTGCCCGCTATGCCGCAGCATATGCGCAACGAGGCCAAGAGGTTCATCAATTTTATCGACACGCTTTATGACCAGCATGTGAAGCTTGTCATGTCCGCCAATGCACCCCCTGCCGGGCTCTATCTTGGCAAGGGTCGCGAAGCGTTCGAGTTTGAACGTACAGCATCCCGCCTCATTGAAATGCAATCACATGACTATCTTGCGCTGCCCCATGGCCGCGCTGATTCGAAAGCGTCGGGCTACACGACCGGCCTGTCGGATACTTGAATCATGACCCGCTCCTTCGCGCCAGAGCCCACTGATTCCCGCATCCTTCAGATCGCTGGCGATCATGTGCGCAAATTCGGCGCGGCGCGTACCACCATCGTTGGAATCGCCGCCGAGGCGGGGATGTCGCATGCAAACGTCTACCGTTATTTTCCGTCAAAAGATACTCTCCTCGACGCGCTGACCGACCATTGGCTGCGACCGCTTGAGGCGGGCCTGCACGAGATCGCGGATGCGCCCGATCCAGCTGATGACAAGCTTGAACGCATCGTTTCGGCCGTTTACCGCGCCTATCGAAACAAGGTCGAGACCGATCCCAACCTGTTCGCGCTACTCAGGGAAGCCGTTGAGCAGGGAAGAGCGACGGGGCGACGGCATCGAGCGCGGATACAGAGCGAGGTCCAGCGCGTGATTGAGGAAGGCATGGCCGGCGCCGTTTTTCGGCAGGGGGATCAGCGCCGGGCCATTGCGCTGGTCTTTGATGGATTGCACAGGTTCCTGAACCCGGTGGCGATCCAGCTTGATCGTGATCTGCCCAGAGAGCAGTCAGACGCGCGCTGCGAGCGGCTGACTGCAGTTGTTGTGAGGGCCTTGGCGGGGCGAATCTGACCGGACGCTATTACAGATTACAATTTCTGTTGTTTGTAACCCCTTATCTAGATTTAATTTGCTGGAGGTCTATCTGTAGTTAAAGGTTATCAACCAACTGATTTTATGAGTACTAACGAATTCCAGCGCTACCATTTCGACCGAATGAAGCGCCTGTAAGACCTTGGTTATGAGCGCTCCACGCTTGTCAGCTTGCGCCGAAGGAGTCAAAAACCTGCACACGCAGGATCAAACCTGAAAATTCTCAGCTAAAAGCGAGGTCCGTTCAAATGGCGCGTAACAAGATTGCACTCATCGGCTCAGGGCAAATTGGCGGAACCCTCGCCCTCCTCGCCGGCATCAAAGAGCTTGGCGACATTGTCCTGTTCGACATCGCCGACGGCATTCCGCAAGGCAAAGCGCTCGATCTTGCCGAGGCGTCTCCCGTCGAGGGCTTTGACTGCCGCATGTCGGGCTCCAGCGATTACGCCGCCATCGCAGGCTCGGATGTCATCATCGTCACCGCCGGCGTGCCGCGAAAGCCCGGCATGAGCCGCGACGATCTGCTCGGCATCAACCTGAAAGTGATGGAGGCCGTCGGCGCGGGCATCAAGCAATACGCCCCCGACGCTTTCGTGATCTGCATCACCAATCCGCTCGACGCGATGGTCTGGGCGCTGCAGAAGTCCTGCGGCCTGCCCACCAACAAAGTGGTCGGCATGGCGGGCGTTCTGGATTCCGCCCGCTTCCGCTGGTTCCTTGCCGAGGAATTCAACGTCTCGGTCGAGGACGTGACCGCCTTCGTGCTCGGCGGCCATGGCGACGACATGGTCCCCTCGATGCGCTATTCGACGGTCGCCGGCATTCCGCTGACCGACCTCGTGGCCATGGGCTGGACGACGCAGGACAAGCTCGACGCCATCGTCAAGCGCACGCGCGGCGGCGGCGGCGAAATCGTCAACCTCCTGAAGACAGGCTCCGCCTTTTACGCTCCGGCGTCCTCGGCCATCGCCATGGCTGAGAGCTATCTGCGCGACAAGCGCCGGGTTCTGCCCTGCGCCGCCTATCTGTCGGGCGAATACGGCGTCAACGACATGTATGTCGGCGTCCCGGTGGTGATCGGCGCCAACGGCGTCGAGCGCATCGTGGAAGTCAAACTTGATGCGGCGGAAAAGGAAATGTTCGCGACTTCGGTGAAGTCGGTTCAGACCCTTGTCGAGGCCTGCAAGACCATCAACCCCTCCTTCGCCTGAGCGCATAGAGGGCGGGCCAAGTCCCGCCCTCAGCCGCCGCCATCAAGATCAAGGGAATATCTATGAACATTCATGAATATCAGGCGAAAGCCCTTTTGAAGGAATTCGGAGCGCCCGTATCTCGCGGCGTCGCAGTTCTGAAAGCTGAAGACGCAGCCGCAGCCGCCAAGGAACTTGGCGGGCCGCTTTGGGTCGTCAAGTCGCAGATCCACGCGGGTGGTCGCGGCAAGGGCAAGTTCAAGGAAGCCTCCGCTGGCGAGAAGGGCGGCGTTCGTCTCGCCAAGTCCGTTGAGGAAGTCGCTGAATTCGCCAAGCAGATGCTCGGCGCCACGCTGGTGACCATACAGACCGGCCCCGCCGGCAAGCAGGTGAACCGCCTCTATATCGAAGACGGCTCCGACATCGCGAAGGAATTCTACCTCTCGGCCGTCGTTGACCGCGTAACGTCGCGCGTCTCGTTCGCCGTGTCCACCGAAGGCGGCATGGACATTGAGGAAGTCGCCCATAACACGCCGGAAAAGATCATCACCTTCAACGTCGATCCGGCCACCGGCATCATGCCGCACCATGGCCGCACGATGGCCAAGGCGCTCGACCTGACCGGCGACCTCGCCAAACAGGCGTCCAAACTTCTCGGTCAGCTCTATCGCGCCTTCGTCGAGAAGGACATGGAGATGCTGGAGATCAATCCGCTCATCATCACCACGGACGGCCAGCTGAAGTGCCTCGACGCGAAGGTCTCCTTTGATTCGAACGCGCTGTATCGTCACCCCGAAGTGTTCGCCCTGCGCGATGAGACGGAAGAAGACGCCAAGGAAATCGAAGCGTCAAAGTACGAACTCGCTTATATCGCACTCGACGGCACAATTGGTTGCATGGTCAACGGCGCAGGCCTCGCCATGGCGACGCTCGACATTATCAAGCTCTACGGCGAAGAGCCGGCGAACTTCCTTGATGTCGGCGGCAGCGCGACGGAAGAAAAGGTGACGGCGGCCTTCAAGATCATCACGGGCGACCCCAAGGTAAAAGGCATTCTCGTCAACATCTTCGGCGGCATCATGAAGTGCGACGTTATTGCGCGCGGCGTGATAGGCGCTGTCAAAGCAGTCGGCCTCACGGTTCCGCTGGTTGTGCGACTTGAAGGCACCAACGTCGAAGAAGGCAAAACGATTATCCGCGAGAGCGGCCTCAACGTCATCCCAGCGGATGATCTGGATGACGCGGCTCAGAAGATCGTCAAGGCTGTTAAGGAGGCCGCATAATGTCCGTACTCATCGACAGCAACACCAAGGTCATCTGCCAGGGCTTCACCGGCAAGAACGGCACCTTCCATTCCGAGCAGGCCATCGCTTACGGCACCAAGATGGTTGGCGGCACCACGCCGGGCAAGGGCGGATCCACGCATCTGGGTCTGCCTGTGTTCGACACCGTTGGCGAAGCCAAGGGCGCGACGGGCGCTAACGCGTCCGTGATCTACGTTCCACCGCCGTTCGCCGCCGACGCGATCTGCGAGGCGATTGACGCAAAAATCGCGCTGATCGTGTGCATCACCGAAGGCATTCCGGTCGCCGACATGATCAAGGTGAAGCGCGCCCTTTCGGGTTCGAAGTCGCGTTTGATCGGGCCAAACTGCCCCGGCGTTGTGACCGCTGGTGAATCAAAGATCGGCATCATGCCAGCCAATATCTTCAAGCCCGGTAATGTCGGCATCGTGTCGCGTTCGGGCACGCTGACCTATGAAGCCGTGTTCCAGACGACCCGCGAGGGCCTTGGCCAGACGACGGCTGTGGGCATCGGCGGCGACCCTGTGAAGGGCACCGAGTTCATCGACATTCTCGAGATGTTCCTGGCTGACGAGAAGACGCAGTCCATCGTCATGATAGGCGAAATCGGCGGCTCTGCGGAAGAGGAAGCGGCTCAATTCCTCAAGGACGAAGCCAGGCGCGGTCGCAAGAAGCCGATGGTTGGCTTCATCGCTGGCCGCACGGCTCCTCCGGGCCGTCGCATGGGTCATGCCGGCGCGATCATTTCGGGCGGCAAGGGCGGCGCGGAAGACAAAATTGCAGCGATGGAAGATGCGGGCATCCGCGTCTCGCCGTCGCCTGCACGCCTTGGGAAAACCCTTGTTGACGTGCTCAAGGGCTGAGCTCGGGGCTGCTTTCAACCAAACCAGAATATGCGCCGCGCAACATGCGCGGCGCCCACCCAAACGGAGGCCTGTTCGATGGCGCGTCAGGATCAGAACGAATCGCTTTTGCAGACGTCGTTCCTTTACGGCGGCAATGCAGCATATATTGAGGATCTCTATGCCCGCTTCCAGTCTGATCCTGCGAGCGTTGACGCAGAATGGCGCGAGTTCTTCCGTGCGCTGGGCGACGATAAAGCCTCCGTCGAGAAAAGCGCACGCGGCGCCTCGTGGAAAAAGGCCAACTGGCCTGTCCACGCCAACGGTGAGCTGATTTCAGCGCTCGATGGCAATTGGGCGCAGGTCGAGAAGGCCGTCGGCCAGAAGATCAGCGCCAAAGTGGGCGAAAAGGGCGCGGTTCAAACCGAGGCCCAAATCCACTTGGCGACCCGCGACAGCGTGCGCGCGCTGATGATGATTCGCGCCTACCGGATGCGCGGCCATTTCCACGCCCAGCTCGATCCACTCGGCATGGAGCCCGCCAAGGACCATGAAGAGCTGCATCCTGCAAGCTATGGGTTCACTGAGGCCGATTACGGCCGCAAGATTTTCATCGACAACGTTCTGGGTCTGGAATCTGCGACGATCCCGGAAATGTTGGCGATCCTGCGCCGCACCTATTGCGGCACGATAGGCGTCGAGTTCATGCATATTTCCGATCCGGCTGAGAAAGCTTGGATTCAGGAGCGTGTGGAAGGCCCCGACAAGGAGATAAGCTTTACGCGCGAAGGCAAGCGCGCGATCCTGAGCAAGCTGGTCGAAGCTGAAGGCTTCGAGAAATTCTGCGACTTGCGCTTTCGCGGCACCAAGCGCTTTGGTCTCGACGGCGGGGAGGCAATGATTCCCGCGCTTGAACAGATTATCAAGCGTGGTGGCGCTCTTGGCGTCACCGAAATCGTGCTTGGCATGTCCCATCGCGGGCGCCTCAATGTGCTCGCCACCGTGATGAGTAAGCCCCATCGGGCTGTTTTCCACGAGTTCAAGGGCGGATCATTTGCGCCCGACGAAGTGGAAGGCTCCGGCGACGTGAAGTATCATCTTGGTGCCTCGTCCGATCGCGAGTTCGACAACAACAAGGTCCATCTGTCGCTCACCGCCAACCCGTCACATCTTGAGATTGTCGATCCTGTGGTACTGGGCAAGGTGCGCGCCAAGCAGGACCAGCTGCACGACATTACTGAGCGCAGCAAGGTTCTGCCGTTGCTGATCCATGGCGACGCGGCGTTTGCCGGCCAGGGTGTTGTCGCTGAATGTTTTGGTCTGTCTGGCCTGAAGGGACACCGCACCGGCGGCTCGATCCATTTCATCGTCAACAATCAGATTGGGTTCACGACCTATCCGAGTTATTCCCGCTCCTCGCCCTATCCCTCAGACGTCGCCAAGATGATCGAGGCGCCGATCTTCCACGTGAATGGCGATGATCCGGAAGCGGTCGTCTTCGCCGCCAAGGTTGCCATCGAATTTCGGCAGAAGTTTCACAAGCCGGTCGTCATCGACATGTTCTGCTATCGCCGCTACGGCCATAACGAGGGCGACGAGCCAGGCTTCACCCAGCCGCTGATGTACAAGAACATTCGCGCCCACAAGCCGACGCTGGAAATCTACACAAAGAAGCTCGTGGCTGAAGGCGTGGTGACGGAAGGCGAAGTCGAGAAGATGAGCGCCGACTGGCGCGAGCGTCTCGACGCCGAGTTTGAAGCTGGTCAAGCCTACAAGCCCAACAAGGCTGACTGGCTTGACAACCGCTGGTCCGGTTTGCGCGCCGCTGATTCTGTGTCGGACGATCCGCGCCGCGGCGAGACCGGCCTGCCGTCCGACATGGTGGAAGAACTCGGACGTCGCCTGAGCGCGGTTCCTGAAGGCTTCAACGTGCATCGCACGATTCAGCGCTTCATGGAGAATCGTCGCCAGATGATCGAGACCGGCGAAGGTATTGATTGGGCCACGGCTGAAGCGCTTGCGTTCGGTTCGCTGGTTGACGAAGGCCATCCGGTTCGTCTGTCAGGCCAGGATTGCGAGCGCGGCACGTTCTCGCAGCGCCATTCTGTGCTGATCGATCAGGAGAACGAAGAGCGTTACGTCCCGCTCAACAATATCAGGGACGGCCAGTCTCGTTACGAAGTCATCAATTCGATGCTGTCCGAAGAGGCGGTGTTGGGTTTCGAATATGGCTATTCGCTGGCCGAGCCCAACGCCCTTACCGTTTGGGAAGCGCAGTTCGGCGATTTCGCTAACGGGGCACAGGTCGTTTTCGATCAGTTCGTCTCGTCAGGCGAGCGCAAGTGGCTGCGCCTGTCGGGCCTCGTTTGCCTGCTGCCGCATGGCTATGAAGGGCAGGGGCCGGAGCATTCGTCTGCGCGCCTTGAGCGTTTCTTGCAGATGTGTGCGGAAGACAACATGCAAGTGGCCAATTGCTCGACGCCGGCGCAATACTTTCACATTCTTCGCCGTCAGTTGAAGCGCGACATCCGCAAGCCGCTCATTTTGATGACGCCGAAATCGCTGCTGCGCCACAAGCGTGCGGTGTCCAGCCTCGAAGAGTTGAAGCTCGGCTCGAGCTTCCATCGCCTGCTCTGGGAAGATGGCGAGCATGCAATTGGCGAGCGTCCCAAGCTCGTCAAGGACGACAAGATCCGCCGCGTCGTCCTGTGCTCGGGCAAGGTCTATTACGATCTCTTTGAGGAGCGCGAGAAGCGAGGCATCGACGACGTCTATCTCGTGCGCGTTGAGCAGCTGTATCCGTTCCCGCTGAAGGCGCTTGCGACGGGCTTGTCCCGGTTCAAGAAGGCCGACATCGTGTGGTGTCAGGAAGAGCCCAAGAACATGGGCTCATGGACCTTCGTCGAACCTTACCTTGAATGGGTGCTGTCGCAGACGGCGGGAAAGACAAAGCGTCCGCGCTATGTCGGTCGCCCTGCGTCTGCCGCCACCGCTACGGGTTTGATGTCCAAGCATATGGCGCAATTGAAAGCATTTCTTGATGAGGCGTTCGCCGAATAAGCGAAAATCTCCATCGAATCAGAATCACAGAAGGGCCGCCCTCAGGGCGTGACAGTCGACATGAGCACTGAAATCAGAGTTCCCACGCTTGGCGAATCCGTGTCAGAAGCCACCATCGCCAAATGGTTCAAGAAGCCCGGCGACGCAGTGAAGGCGGATGAGCCTTTGCTTGAGCTGGAGACCGACAAGGTCACCCTCGAGGTCACCGCGCCGTCGGCTGGCGTTCTAGCTGAAATCGTCGCCAAAGACGGCGAAACGGTCTCCCCCGGCGCCTTGCTAGGGCAGATATCGGCAGGCGTCGCCAGCGCCAAGCCTGCGCCCGTTGCCGCCGCCGCTGCGCCCGCGCCGGTGAAGACTGCGCCTGCCGCCGCCATGCCGGCCGCTCCCTCGGCCGCAAAGATCGCGGCTGACAACAATCTCGATACGTCCTCGGTCGCGGGCTCCGGCAAGCGCGGTCAGGTGCTCAAGGGTGACGTTCTGGCCTCTTTGGCCGCTCCCGCCGCTGCGCCCGCTCCCGTGGCGATGCGCGCGCCGTCGCCTGCTGACGACGCCTCGCGCGAAGAGCGCGTGCGCATGACCAAGCTGCGCCAGACCATCGCGCGCCGCCTGAAGGACGCCCAGAACACGGCGGCGATGCTGACCACGTTCAACGAAGTGGACATGACCGAAGTCATGGCGCTGCGTTCGCGCTACAAGGACGTGTTCGAAAAGAAGCACGGCGTGAAGCTCGGCTTCATGAGCTTCTTCGCCAAGGCCTGCGTGCAGGCGCTGCGGGAAATCCCGGCGGTCAACGGCGAGATCGACGGCACGGACCTCGTCTACAAGAATTACTACCATGTCGGCATTGCAGTCGGCACCGAGAAGGGCCTTGTCGTTCCCGTCGTTCGCGACGCCGATACGCTGAGCCTCGCCCAGATCGAGAAGACCATCGCCGATTTTGGCAAGCGCGCCCGCGACGGCCAGCTCAAGATCGACGAAATGCAGGGCGGCACGTTCACGATCACCAACGGCGGTATCTACGGTTCGCTGATGTCCACGCCAATCCTGAACGCCCCCCAGTCCGGCATTCTTGGCATGCACAAGATTCAGGAGCGTCCGATGGTGGTGGCTGGCAAGATCGAAGTGCGCCCGATGATGTATCTGGCGCTCAGCTACGATCACCGGATTGTCGACGGCAAAGAGGCCGTGACCTTCCTCGTGCGCATCAAGGAAGCGCTTGAGGATCCGGCGCGTCTGGTTCTCGATCTTTAATTTGTCTTCACAGCGCAGATGCTCCCCGATTTAAGGGGAGCATCTGCAGAAAAAATCATTTGACCAGACCCACGAACGAAAGCGCCGTCATGTCCTACGATCTCATTGTCATTGGTACCGGCCCCGGCGGCTATGTCTGCGCCATCCGCGCGGCGCAGCTTGGCATGAAGGTAGCTGTGGTTGAGAAGCGCAAGACCCATGGCGGCACTTGCCTGAACATCGGCTGCATCCCTTCAAAGGCGCTGCTGCACGCGTCAGAAATGTTTGCGCAAGCCAGCCACGATCTGCCCGCGCTTGGCGTGATCGTCGGCAAGCCCAAGCTCGATCTTGCGGCGATGATGAAGCACAAGGACGACACGGTGGCCGCCAACGTCAACGGCGTCGGCTTCCTGCTCAAGAAGAACAAGATCGAATCGTTCTTTGGACGCGGAATCATCAAGGGCGCGGGCAAGGTTGACGTGGTCGCCGACGACGGCGCAATCACCAGCCTTGAAACGCGCAACATCGTGATCGCCACCGGTTCGGACGCCGCGACCCCGCCGGGCGTGAAAGTTGAATTTGACGAGAAGACCATCGTCACGTCCACGGGCGCCATTGCGCTTGAGGCGCGTCCCGACAAGATGATCGTGATCGGCGCCGGCGTGATCGGTCTGGAAATGGGTTCGGTCTGGAGCCGTCTTGGCGCAGAAGTGATCGTCGTTGAATATCTCGACCGCATTCTTCCGGGGATGGACGCGGAAGTCGCCAAACAATTCCAGCGCATTCTTGAGAAACAGGGCTTCAAGTTCTTGCTGTCGTCCAAAGTGACGGCGGTTGAAAAGGACGGCGTCGGCGCCTCCGTCACGTTCGAGCCTGTGGCTGGCGGCGAAGCCGTCACGCTGAAAGCCGACGTCGCTTTGGTGGCCACAGGCCGCCGCGCCTATATCGACGGGCTCGGGCTTGAAGAGGCTGGCGTGGCGCTGGATCGCGGTCGCGTCGTCATCGACGACCGCTTCCAGACCAATGTCGCGGGCGTCTACGCTCTTGGCGACGTCGTGCGCGGCCCGATGCTGGCGCACAAGGCTGAGGACGAAGGCATGGCGGTGGCCGAAATCATCGCCGGCCAGCACGGCCACGTGAATTACGACGTCATTCCCGGCGTCGTCTACACGATGCCCGAAGTGGCGTCGGTCGGCAAAACCGAAGAGGAATTGAAGGCTGCCGGGATTGCCTACACAATCGGCAAATTTCCGTTCACGGCCAATGGCCGCGCACGCGCCATGCGCGCATCGGACGGTTTCGTGAAAGTGCTGGCGGACGCGCAGACAGATCGCGTGCTCGGCGTCCACATCATTGGCGTTGGAGCGGGTGAATTGATCCACGAATCAGCCGTGCTGATGGAATTTGGCGGCTCGTCGGAAGATCTTGCGCGCACCTGCCATGCGCATCCAACGCTGTCGGAAGCCGTGCGCGAAGCCGCGCTGGCCGTTGATAAGCGCGCCATTCACATGTGAGGATGGCGGGCGGCTTTCCTGGAGGCCGCCCGGATTGTCTCTAGTCTTTCGGCCTCGTCCCGTCCCACCACGGGCAGATTCCGGGCATTAAATTAAAATTGCCCTCGATAACCTGCACGGGCCGACGCAAGCCGTTGTGGCCGTTGCGTAGAACCATATCGCGCGCCTGCTTGCGTTTTTCCGGCGGCATCCAGTGGCGATCATGGCCCCAGATGCTGGGGCCCGCGCTGCGATCGCCCGGAACCCAGGTCTCCGGGTCGATGCATTTGCCGCCCCAGCCTGATTCGACCATAAAACCTGACGGCGTCCACGTGTAGAAGGACGTCATGTCGTCGCCTGCGTGGCGCCCCATGGTGACTGCGACGCGCTCCTCAGCCTGCGCAATATCCCAGCCATGGCCCATGTCGTCGAACGCGTAGTATTCCATCATCAGATGATGGACCTGGCTCTTGGCGTTTTCGATCAGGGCGAAGCTGTGATGACGCGGGTTGAGATGGAAGAAGCAGGCCGTGAAGGGCTTGTCGTAGAAATCGCTGATTCCAAAGCCGAGCACGTCGCGATAAAATGCGATCATCGGATTGATGTCGGCGCTCTGGACCACGACGTGGCCGAGCCCCAGCGCGCCAGTGCGAAACCCCGCGATGTTGCGGCCCGGCGCAAACGGATCGCTGGCGATTGCAGGCTCGCAGAATAATTCAATTCTGTTGCCACCAGGGTCGTGCAGCACCACCAAATCTCGCACATGGCGCTCATCGGCCAGCGCCCGCGAGCCGCGCTCGACTTTCACGCCAGCGGCCTCGACTTGCGCCGCCAATACGTCAAGTGCTGCGGCGCTTTCCACTTCCCAGCCATAGGCGCTGATGGTGGAGCCGCCGTCTGCATGCACCAGCAACCGCTGCTTGCGATCGTCCATGCGGAAGGCAAGCGTCGAGGCGCTTTTGTCCACCCGCTGCAATCCCAGCTGGCCAGGGCCAAAGGCACGCCAGTCATCAAGGTTACTGGCGCTGACGACCAGATAACCAAGAGCGGATGGTCTTGATGGCATGACGCCTCCCATTTCAGCAGCGCTCGTTCTGGATCGGCGGGCGCGGTTAACGCCAATCTTAGCGAAGACAGCCAACATGTAAAAGCCGATGACGCGCCACGCCTGCACATGCGCCAGCCGTCGGGTGGACCTGAAACGCGCGCGCAGCGCCTATTCCGTGCGAGGCCAGCCCGGCTGCGAACCCGCGCGCCAGCGCTTCGCCGAGCAATTGGCAGAGCAAAATGGCGGTGACGCTCACACTCATGACGCGCCGCCGCCCTGAATGTCTCAGCCGCGCAAAACGCCGCCGGTTTTCTTGGTCACGTCGGCCACGATGCGCGCCGCAATCTGTTCGATATCGGCCTCCGCCAAGGTGCGCTCGCGCGGTTGCAGCGTCACGGCGATGCCCACAGATTTTGAGCCCTCCGGCACGCCCGGGCCTTCATAAACGTCGAACACGTCGACGCCCGCAATCAGATTGCGTTCAGCGCCTTGTGCGGCGCGCACAACGTCGATGGCCTTGACGTCGCGCGAAACCACGAAGGCGAAATCGCGCTCCAGCGGCATGAACTCGCTGATGTCGGCTTTGGGCTTGGCCTTTGTCGCTTTGGCGCGAGGCGCGGGCAGATCGTCGAGGATGAGTTCGAACGCGCAGAGCGGACCCGACACGTCGAGCGCCTCCAGCACGCGCGGATGCAATTCTCCGAAATAACCGACGACGTTCTTCGGGCCGAACTGCAACGTGCCCGAGCGGCCCGGATGCAGATAGGACGGCCCGCCGGGAACCACGTTCAGCCCGCCCAGAGCGACGCCCAGCGTCGAGAGCAGCGCCATGGCGTCGGCTTTGGCGTCATAAGCGTCGACGCTCTGCGCTTTGCCGGACCAGTGCCGACCGGCGCCCTGCGCCTTCGCGCTGCCGCGCCGCACGCCAGCCGCCGCCATGCGCTGGTCTTTCTCGCCGGCGCCTTTGAAAATCTGCCCAATCTCGAACAAAGCCGCATCGTCAAAGCCGCGATCTGCATTGCGTTGGGCGCCGCTCAGCAGGCCTGGCAGCAGGCTCGGGCGCATGTCCGACAAATCGGCGGCGATGGGATTGGCCAAAGCCAGCTCACTCTTGCCGCCGCCAAACAATTCGGCCTTCTCGTGCGAGACGAACGACCAGGTGACGGCTTCCACAAGCCCCTGCGAGGCCAAAGCGCGGCGCGCGAGGCGGGTGCGTTTTTGCAGCAAGGTGAGAATGGGCGCAGGCACGCTGTCGCCCATGCGCGGCAGCGGCGTTGCGAGCACGCGATCTACGCCCGCAATGCGCACGATCTCCTCGACGATGTCGGCCTTGCCTTCAATATCGGGGCGCCATGACGGCGCTGTCACATGCACGCGGGCTTCATCCTGCTTCTGCAGGGTGAAGCCCAGTCGCTCCAGCGTGCCAGCCATTTCTTCGATTGGCAGTTCAACCCCGGTGAGGCGCTTGACTTCGCTCCACGGGAAATCAACCTTGATTTGCGGCGCAGGCGGGACGCCTTCGACGATCAATTCGGACGGCTGCCCGCCGCAAATCTCCATCACCAGATGGGTCGCAAGCTCTGCGCCGGGAATGCAGAACGCCGGATCCACGCCGCGCTCGAAGCGATAGCGCGCATCGGTCACGATGCCCAAATTCCGGCCCGTGCGCGCTATGTTCATCGGGTCCCAGAGCGCCGACTCAATCAGCACGTCGGTTGTGGTCTCGTCACAGCCCGAATGCTCGCCGCCCATCACGCCGGCGATGGACTCAACCCCATTGTCGTCGGCGATCACGACATTGTCGGGGACGAGCTCATAGGTCTTGCCGTCGAGCGCCAATATGCTCTCGCCTTCGCGCGCGCGGCGCACAACAAGACCGCCCGCGACTTTCTTTGCGTCGAACACATGCAGCGGGCGACCGCGATCAAAGGTGAGGTAATTGGTGATGTCGACCAGCGCGTTGATGGGGCGCAGGCCGATGGCCTTCAGCCGCTTCTGCATCCAGTCCGGCGAGGGGCCGTTCTTGACGCCGCGCACGAGCCGCAAGGCGAAGGCCGGCGCCAGATGCGCGTCTTGCGCGGACAGATCAAGCTTCACGGAGACAGGGCAGGCGAAAGCCCCCGCGACCGGCTTGATCGGGCGATCCTTCAGCCTGCCCAGACCGGCGGCTGCCAGATCGCGCGCGATGCCGTGCACGCCCGCCGCATCGGAGCGATTGGGCGTGAGATTGACGTCGATCATCGCGTCCGAGAGCCTGGCGAAATCCACATAGCGCGCGCCAATCGGCGCGTCTTCGGGAAGCTCCATGATGCCGTCATGATCGCTTGAGAGTTCAAGTTCCGCCGCCGAACACAACATGCCGTTGGATTCGATTCCCCGGATCACGCCCTTGCCGAGCGTCATGTCCTTTGCGGGAATCCAGGTTCCCGGCTTTGCGAACACCGTCTTCAACCCGGCGCGCGCATTGGGAGCGCCGCAAACGACCTGAATCGGCGCGCCCTCGCCGCAATCGACCATGCACACGCGCAAGCGATCGGCGTTGGGATGCTGATTGGCTTCGATCACATGCGCGATCACGAAGTCCTTCAGCTTCTTGGCCGGATCGTCGAGGCCTTCGACCTCAAGGCCAATGCGCGTCAACGTCTCGACGATCTCGTCGAGCGGCGCGTCGGTGTCGAGATGGTCCTTGAGCCAGGAGAGGGTGAGTTTCATAAGGCGTCCGATTTATAAAATTGTTACGCGGCGACGGGCGGTTTGGCGCTCCGCCTAGCTCGACAACCCGCCAGCCAAACTCGGCAGGTCGAGGGGGCGGAAACCGTAATGGGACAGCCAGCGGGAATCGGCTTCAAAGAAGGCGCGCAGGTCAGACATGCCGTATTTCAGCATGGCGATGCGGTCGATGCCGATGCCCCAGGCAAAGCCCTGATAGACGTCGGGGTCGATGCCGCAATTGCGCAGCACGTTGGAATGGACCATCCCGCAGCCCAGAATTTCGAGCCAGTCCTCGCCCTCGCCAAAACGGATCTCGCCGTTCGAGCGCCGGCACTGGATGTCGACTTCCATCGACGGCTCGGTGAACGGGAAGAACGATGGGCGAAAGCGCATCTTCACGCTCGGCACTTCAAAGAACGCCTTGCAGAATTCTTCCAGCACCCATTTCAGATGGCCAAGATGGGCTGACTTGTCGATCACCAGCCCCTCGACCTGA
>CAMCUC010000060.1 GCA_945878875.1 Rhizobium sp. Q54 | reverse complement strand
TGGAATCGCTCGTGGGACGTGTCGCGCGACATGGACGTGAATTACATGGTCGTCGCGCGACGCCTGATGCAGATGGCTTAAGGCCAGTACGGCGAGCGGCATTGCAGGCGCGGTCCGTTATAGGGCTGGAAACTGTTGTCTCTGGCCCGATAGGAACGATAGCGGCTGAAGCACCATTGCGCATGGGCGCTCAGCGACGATGATCCGCCGTAGGCATAGCCGTCGTCGTAAGTGGACCAATCGTTCCAGTAGAGCCCGCCTGCAAACGCGGCCGCCGGGAACCACCAGCCGTTGTACCAGCGATAGCCGGGCCGATGGTGGCGATAACCTCTGTGGCCCCGGTAATAGCCCTTGCGGATTTGCCCACCGGGACGCACGCCGGGCGGGCGCATTTGTCGTCCCGATGCAAAAGGCCGATCCGTGGCGACGATGCCCCCACGTCTGTCTAAAGCTTGAGGCCGGCCTAAACCAGAAGGCCTGGCTCCCATTCCCGGCGCGCCGATCACGGGAGCGCGGGGGGGGCGCGCGCCCGGAACTCCAAAACCTGATCCGCCCCTGAAGGGCGCCGCGCCCGTTCTCGGGCCTCCAAAGGTTCTTGGGCCTCCAAAGGACGGGCCGCCAAGAATTGGCGCTCCAGACCTTGGCGCCCCAAAATTTGATCCGCCGCCTAAACTTGGGCCGCCGCGAAAGCCTGAGCCTCCGCCAATTGCGGGACCACCGCCAAAGCTTCTGCCTCCGCCGCTAAATCCTCCTCCTCCGCCAAATCCTCCGCCTCGGCCTCCGCCACCTGCCCCTCCGCGCCCCTGAACCTCGAGCAGGAATTTTTGCAGCGCGTCCGCATTCATCGTCTGCACAGGGGATGCTGGAAACGCTGCGGCTTTGATTGTTAACAGCGGCGCCGCGCACAAGCTGATGGACGCTGCGAAGAAGGCTCGTGTCAGTCTCTGGCTCATGTCGCGCTCCATGTGGTTTTATCGTGTGGCTCTATCCATCGCGAAAACCATCGGTGCGTGAGGCGGTTCCGGAGCAGCGCTGTTTTGGGGCGCATTCGTTCTGGGGCTCAAAAGAAACAGGCTCCGCCTCCTTTCGGATTACAGATAATTCCTGCGCCCCGTTCCATGTTCGACCTGTTGCAAAGGCCTGTTTTGTTCATGCACGGGCATGGAGACGAGCCATGGAGACAGACTTTGTCGGAGGCGCAAACATGATGCGTACGAAATTTTATCGCGGTGGTGTTTTCGCGCTCGCAATGTGCTGCGGCGCGAGCGCGAACGCGACGGGCGTTCAGGGCATTCATGGTTTGTGGGCGAGCGAAGCCTCGGCCTGCAACAAGATCTTTGAGCGCAAGGGCGGCAGGGCGTCGTTCACGAACAATTCGGATTCTTTTGGCAGCGGACTGATCATCGAGGGCGGCCGGCTTATCGGCAAAATGGGCCGTTGCGTCATCCGGAACACGAAGAGAGAGGGCGATCTCTTCCATCTGTTTGCCGCCTGCTCAACGGACATCAGTCAGGAAAACTTGCAGGTGAGGCTCCGCCTCGTCAACGCCGACAAGATGATCCGCATCTTCCCCGACATTCCCGAAATGGAGACGGAATACGTGCGGTGTCCACAAAGGTGAAACGATGCAATTCATCGCTTCACGTCGAACGAGGAGATCAGTGATGAATAATCTTCGAACTCTCAAACGCGCATGCGTGCGCGCTTTCGCATGCGGAGCTGCGCTCGTCGCCGCTTCCGCTGCGATCCTGTTCGCCCCTGCGGCGCAGGCGCAAACGCAACGCAGCCTTATCGTTCGTGTGCAGGCCGATCCCGGCTGGGCCTTTCGCGTGCCCTACCGTCCAGACCTCATCATCCGGCAAGGCTCGGGTCGTTCGTGCGAGACGACTTTTGAGCAAACCATGACGACCGAGGGGCTCGTCTGGCGCCCGCTCGTCATGTGCCCTCTGGCAGATTGAGTTAAAGCATTCAGGCGGGACGCGCCCCGCCTGAATGCTCTTGAGCGCCTAATTCCGATCTTCCGGCAAAACCGGCACCGGCATAACCGGCACGCCCTCGTCCCAGAGTTCTTTGGCTTGCGCCAGCGTGGCTTCCCCGCGAATGGCGCGCGTTGGCATCTCGCCGTCGTGCATCTTGCGTGCCTGATCGACGAAACTGGCGCCGACGTCGACGCTGTTTTCAGAAATCTTGGCATGCAGGTCGCGGATCATCTCGCGCATGGCGCGCTGGTTCTCGTCCAGCAAGGCGACAGGCTGCGCCTCTTGTCGAGGCTGCGCGTCTGGCGTCGTTCCATGATCTTGCATCCCTTGCGCGCCAGTCCGCTCCATCATTGCATTGCGCGCCTTGCGCTTTGATGTTGAGATCGAGGGCGCCATCAGCGCCTTCTCCACCTTGATCGAGCCGCAATGGGGACATTCGACGAGGCCACGTTTGGCCTGTTGTTCATAGGCCAAAGAATCCGAAAACCAGCTTTCGAATTGATGTCCCTGATCGCAGGCCAGCATATATTTGATCATCGTCTTTCCCGGTCCCTCAGCCCGCCAGCAAAGCGTCGAGCTTGCCCGCGCGCTCGAGCGCATGCAGATCGTCGCAGCCGCCAACGTGAGACTGGCCGATGAAAATTTGCGGCACGGTCCAGCGACCACCCGACCGCTCCGCCATTTTTTCCTGACCGGCGGAATCCCCGTCCACGGAGATTTCCTCAAACGCGGCGCCCTTACGGTTCAGCAGCGCTTTGGCGGCCTGGCAATAGCCGCAGGTGGCTTTCGTGTAGATCGTGATCGCGGGCATAAACGTCGAACCCCCAGCTAAAACATTCAGGCTCCTATATGGGGGATTCAATTTCAGCCCACAACCCGCGCAAAAACCAGCACGTCGACATTCGCCGCCCCCGCCCGCAGCAGAACGCGGGCGGCGGCGTTGGCCGTGGCGCCCGACGTCATCACGTCGTCCACCAGCAAGATGCGCCGGCCCGCAATCACGGACGCGTCCGGCGCCCGAAAAGCGCCCTGAAAGTTGTCGGCGCGCTGGGTCCGGGTAAGCCCCACTTGCGGCGGCGTTTGCCGCACGCGCGCCAGCGCCAGAGGATCATGCGGCTTACCGCTGGCTTTCGAGATCGCGGCGGCAAGGGCTGCCGCCTGATTGAACCGGCGCGAGAACAGGCGTCGCCGATGGAGCGGAATCGGCGCCCTCCAGAACTTCTGCCCCTGCGCGCGCCATCCACAGCCCCATCGGCGCCGCGTAATCCACCCGGTCCGAATATTTGAGCGCATGCACCAGCGCGCGCGCCGGGCCGTCCTGATAAAGCATGACGGCGCGAGCGCGGCTCCACACGGGAGGATCTGCCAGCACCTGCGGCGACAGCAGGCCAGCCCCTAAATCCTGCGCAAACGGCGCGCCCGAGCGTTCGCAATAGGGGCGCTCGATGAACGGCGCGAGCGCCCAGCATTGCGCGCACAAAAAGCCGTTCTGCCGCACTGCGCCATGGCAGGCCGGGCAGGCGGGGGGATAGATCGCGTCGAGCGCACGGCGGGCGGCGTCCGCCAAACTCGCGCGCAGAATCTTGCCGCTGCGCAGGATATGCGCGCGACCCTGCTTTGAGCCTTCTGTTTGCCCGAGTGTCTTCATTCTTCAGCTTAGCCCATGTGGCCGCGCCGCGCCATCTTTGACCCGCGCCCATTGGAGCGCCATAAAGTGCGCATGACCACATCCCCAAACGTCACCGCCGGACCGCCGCGTATTTTTGATCGCGCTTTGGGGCGCATGCGCCTTGCCCGCGCCATGCGCTTTGGCGCCGCGACCTTTTTGCTGGAGCGCGTGGTCGCCGATATGGGCGAGCGGCTCGATGCTATTTTGCGCCCGTTTCCAAGTGCTTTGGACCTCTCCACGCCTGGCCCGCAGCTGGCTTCGATGCTTGTCGCGCGCGAGGGCGAGCGCGCGATCACGCGGTTGGCCCCCATCGCGCAGACGCTGGGGGATGGCCCATGGACGGGCATCGTCGGCGATGAGGAGGCGTTGCCGTTTGCCTCGGAAAGCTTTGATCTGATCGCATCGGCGCTGGCGCTGCAATATGTCAACGATCTGCCCGGCGCGTTGACGCAGGCCCGGCGCGCACTGGCGCCGGACGGGTTGTTTCTGGCCTGTATGATCGGCGGGCGCAGCCTTGAGGAATTGCGCATCGCGCTGGCCATTGCTGAAGACGAGATCGTGGGCGGCGTCTCGCCGCGCGTGGCCCCCTTAGCCGACATCCGCGATCTCGGAGGCCTGTTGCAGCGCGCAGGCTTTGCGCTGCCGGTGGTCGATCTGGATCATATGAACGTGCGCTACGCAAATGTCTTTGGCCTGATGGCGGACCTGCGCGCCATGGGGGCGACGAACGCGCTTGAACAGCGACTGAGAAAGCCAACGCGCAGAGCCGTTTTTCTGCGCGCCGCGCAAATTTACGCTGATCGTTTCGCCGATCTTGACGGGCGCGTGCGCGCCACGTTTGAAATTATCTGGCTGTCAGGCTGGGCGCCGCACGAGAGCCAGCAAAAGCCGTTGGCCCCTGGCTCGGCCAAAATGCGATTGGCCGATGCGTTGGGGACGAAAGAGCAGAAGGTTTAGGGGTGCTCCAGCCTCATAACTGCTGCCTATGCGCCTTGCATCTGCGCAGTCACGCGCTCTCGTCAGACAGCACGCCCATATCCACAATCGCCCACACGATTGAGGCCAGCAGCACGCCGTCGGCCGCATAGACCCCCCACATCGGTACGGCGCCCGACATTTGCGGCTCCAGCCAGTGCACGGCGCCCGCAAGCAGCGCGGCCAGCGGGGGCAAGCCTGCGAGCCCCGGGGGCCTGCCTCGCGCACGCAGGCGCTTCATTGACAGCATCACGTAGCAAACCGTCGCCAGCATCGTCACGAAGGCGAAGAACATCAGGAATATGTAGGCCGCGGCGGTCATCGGATCGAGGAACGCGCGCTCGTCCAGCCCGCGATTGGCGTAGGGCGACAACATGATCCAGATAGCGCTCAGGATCGTCATGATGGAGACGAGCGGCGCCAGGCCACTCCACCAGAGGGCGCGCGAGATCACGCCCTCTTCCGTGCGATAGAGAAACCGCAGGCCTTGTCGCGACAGGACGGAGGCCATCAATCCCTCAGAAGTTCGTTGATGCCGGTCTTTGAGCGCGTCTGCGCGTCCACCGTTTTCACGATCACGGCGCAATAGAGCGAGGGGCCGGGGGTTCCGTCCGGGAAAGCTTTGCCGGGCAGGGCGCCGGGCACGACCACCGAATAGGGCGGCACATAGCCCATGTGGATCTTGCCGGTGGCGCGGTCGACGATCTTGGTCGAGGAGCCGATGAACACGCCCATCGACAGGACGGAGCCCTCGCCGATCACGACGCCTTCCACCACTTCCGAGCGCGCGCCGATGAAGCAATGGTCTTCGATGATGGTGGGGCCAGCCTGCAACGGCTCCAGCACGCCGCCGATGCCAACGCCGCCCGACAGATGCACGTTCTTGCCGATCTGCGCGCACGAGCCCACCGTCGCCCACGCGTCCACCATCGAACCCGTATCGACATAGGCGCCCAGATTGACGAACGAGGGCATCAGCACAACGCCGGGCGCGATATAGGCCGAGCGGCGCACGACGCAATTGGGCACCGAGCGAAAGCCCGCCGCCGCATGGTCGGCGGGCGTCCAGCCGTCAAACTTGGAGGGCACCTTGTCCCACCAGGTCGCGCCATTGGGGCCGCCGGAAATCGCCGACATGTCGTTGAGGCGGAAGGAGAGCAGAACCGCCTTCTTCAGCCATTGATTGACCTTCCAGCTCTGCAGGCCGGTCTGCCCGACGATCTTTTCGGCCACGCGGGCGCGGCCCGTATCGAGCAGGGACAAAGCCTCGTTCACGGCGTCGCGCACGGGTCCCGTGGTCGCCGAATTGATGGAGGCGGCGTCCGCGAAGGCGGCTTCGATGATCTGTTCAAGCGATTGGGACATGGTCGGGCCTTTGTTCACTGCCGGATTCCGGCGTCGTTTTGTGCGCCCGTATTTGCGAGGCGCTGACGGCAAAGTCAAACGCGGGCGTTGTCGCACTTACGGGCAGGCTGGCGCTGGTGCCCGCCCTATCATCCAAAACGCCGCAGAAACTTCAGCACGCTTTGCAGACCCGGGCTGGCGAGCCTTGGCGCATAATGCAGGATCGCCGCGCGTTTGGCTGCCTCCGACAATGTGGGATAGGGCAGGACGACGCTTGCCATGTCGCTGAGCTTCAGGCCTTTCGTGATTGCAAGCTGCCAGGCTGCGATCAATTCGCCCGCATGGGCGCCAACGATGCCGGCGCCCAGAATTCTGCCGCCCGGCGTCGCGATGATCTTCACGTGGCCCTCGTGCCGCCCTTCAGCGCGCGCGCGATCGTTCTCGCTGAACGGCCAGCGGTGGATGACGATCCTGGAATGGATCGCGCGCGCCTCCCGTTCGCCGAGGCCCGCCACGGCGATCTGCGGCTCGGTGTAGGTGACGCGCGGGATGAGATGCGGTTTTACGCTGACGGGCAGGCGAAACAGCGTGGCGCGTAGCACGAGGCCGGCATGGTAATTGGCCGCATGGGTGAATTGCGCGCCGCCCGCGACGTCGCCGATCGCATAGACGCGGCGGTTGCTGGCGCGCAGGCTTTTGTTCACGCGCACGCCTTTGTCGTCATAGGCGACCTTGGCGAGTTCGAGCCCGAGATCGTCCACGTTGGGCTTGCGGCCTGCGGCCACGAGCACATGGGTGACATCGACATGACTGACGTCGAGCGGCTCATCTCCAGCTTTGCTGCCCAGCACGATTCGGGCGCCGCCTGGTTGCGGCTCAATGCGCAAAATGGCTGCACTTTCGCGCAAGATCACGCCTTCGCGCACAAGCCTGTCGCGTAACGGGTTGGCGAGTTCCTGATCCTCGCGGCCAAGAATTTTGCCCGCCTCCAGCACAATGACCTCAGAGCCAAGGCGACGAAACGCTTGCGCCAGCTCCAGCCCGATGGGGCCGCCGCCGATCACGCCGAGACGTTTGGGCAAAGCCTCAAGGTCAAAGACCGATTCATTGGTGAGAAAAGGGATCTGGTCGAGGCCGGGAATCGGCGGGCTGGCGGGACGCGATCCGGTGGCGATGACAAAGCGGCGCGCCTTGATGCGAACGCCGTCGGCCTCGACGCAATCAGGCGCGATGAAGCGGGCATGGACGCGCAGCACGCGCACGCCCATCGCCTGAAAGCGCGCCACTTCGTCATTGGGCGCGATGGCTTCGATAGTGGCGCGGATGTGTGTGCGCACAGCCGCCATGTCGACCTGCGGCTCAACGGGGGCGATGCCAAACCGGGCGCTATCGCGCATCGCCTGCGCCGCATGGCCTGCTGCGATAAGCGCTTTTGAAGGCACGCAGCCGTAATTCAGGCAATCGCCGCCCATCGCGCCTTTTTCAATCAGCACCACCGGCACGCCCATTGCGGCGGCTGCGGCGGCAACCGACAAGCCGCCGGAGCCGGCGCCAATCACGCAGAGGTCGGTTTCAACGCTCTCATAAGAGGACTGGGTCTCAGAAGCTTGTTGCATCAGGGAAGCCTTGTTGCAGGGGGGCTTTTTGAGCGCTGTTTGCGCCACAGGCGCAGCATGGCGGGTATGAGCGCGACAAAACCCAAAGCCGAGAATGCGATCAGCAATTCGCGCGTCACCAATTGTTGCGGCGAAAGGCTGAACCGGCAATTGATCCCGCTGGCTGAAAGGCACGCTTCGAAAGCGATTTTCTGCGCCTGCGCGACCGAATCAAGACCGGCCCCGGCAAGCGCGAAGGCGAACGTCCCCGGAATAATGCCAATGAGCGTCGTCCAGACGAACGTCCAGAGTCGAACGCCCGTGGTCGCCAGCGCGAGGTTCACCAGCCAGAACGGGAAGATTGTGACCAACCGCAGAAACAGGAGGTAGGAGATCGCATCACGCTGGAAGCCGTCGCGAAATTTCTGCAGCCATGGTCCTGCGCGGTCGGTCAGGGTCGCGCCCAAAGAGCTGCGCGCGGCCAGAAAAAGCCCCGTTGCGCCCAGCGTCGCCCCAAGGATTGCCGCCAAAGCGCCGGTGAGCCCGCCAAACAAAAACCCGCCCGCGATGGTGAGCAGCGCCGCGCCGGGGATGGATAGCCCCGCCACAATCCCATACAGGCCGACATAACCAAGCAGCGCCAGCGGCCTGTTGGCGTCGATCAGGCCAGCCAGCGCGTCCCGGCTGGCAAAAATATTTTCGAGGCTGAGCTGCTGGTGGGCGCCGCTCGCCAGCACGACCGCAAGGGCGCCGCCTAAAAGCGCAAGCGGAAGCAGCCGCAGCCATCTGCGCCGGGCGCGCACGCCGTCAGCCGGGTTGTCTTTAGCCGCGTGTTGCGTGTCAGGTTTCGTCATGGGCGGCACTATAGCGGCTTCCCCGGCGGCGCGCACGCGCTCACAGGGCCATGACGGGTGCAATCAGGCGGAATTGAACGCATCAGCCGAATTGACTCGGATCGGTCCTTGGCCATATAAGGCCGCTCCAAATTCGGTGAAGCCGGGTGGTGTTTCCGTGCGGTCGTGCAGCGAAAGCTGTTGAACGTAATTTATAACGCAGCCTCTCGGCAACACATGAAAGTTTAGAAGTTTGACCAGCTTTGTGGCCGCTTAAGCGCCCGGGCAGGTCTCCAGAACCGGAGAAGACCCGTGAAGCGGACGTACCAACCCAGCAAGATCGTGCGCAAGCGTCGCCACGGATTTCGTGCGCGCATGGCCACTGTCGGCGGACGTCGCGTGATTGCGGCGCGTCGTTCGCGTGGTCGCAAGCGCCTTTCGGCCTGAGACTTTTTCCTCTCGATTTGACGAGCCCGCCATGACCGGCTCCGACGCATCAAGCCCGCTTCCTGCGCGCCTTGCGTCGAATCTGCAGAAGCGTGACGGGATTTTGGATTTGAGCGCCTCGCGCGGTTCGCTTTCGGCTCCGGCGTTTACGCCTTTGCGGAAGCGGGCCGAATTTGTGCGAATTGGCAAAGGCGGCAAGTTTCACGTCCGCACGTTCAGCCTGCAAGCTCTTTCTCAAGTTGCGGTTGTGCAAACAGGCGCTCCCCCGGGCGAAGCGCGCGATTCGGCGCCGTCGCGATTTGGCCTCACAATCACACGCAAGACCGGGGGCTCCGTCGAGCGCAATCGCATGCGCCGCCGCCTGCGCGAGGCGTTGCGGCGCGCGGCGCCTCTGGCGGCGAGGCCCGGAACAGATTATGTGATTGTCGCCCGCCGCGAAGCGCTGCACGCGCCTTTCGACAGGTTAATCGACGACCTCTCCCGCGCCATGCGTCTCATCGGCGACAAGCCGGGATCAAAGTCTGGCGGCAAGTCTGGCGGCAAGCCGGGCGCGCCGCAAAAGCCTGCGAACACTCTCTGAACCCGGAACAGACGGGGCGCCGAGGCCAAGTTGAAGGCCAAAGCCCGCTCTCTTGTCCCAACAGGATGCATTATGCGCGAGGACCAGAAAAACCTCTTCTTGGCCATGGCCCTCTCGCTAATGGTCATCATCGGGTGGAATTACTTTTACGGCGTCCCCAAGCTGGATTCCGCGCGCCAGGTTGAGACTGCAGCGCAATCTCCAATCCCGACTCAATCACAAACCGGACCTGCCCAGACCGGACCTGCCCAGATCGCGCCCAGCGCCCCGGGTGCCCAGGCTCCGCTGCCGCAGGCGTCAGCGCCCGGCTCGCTGGCTCCGAACTCTCTTGCCCCCGCTGCGCCCGCCATTGCGCTCGCGCCCGTCACCCGCGAGCAGGCTTTGGCCGCCTCGCCTCGCGTGCCTGTCGACACCGCGAGCCTCAGCGGCTCTATCAATCTGCGCGGCGCCCGCCTCGACGATCTGCGGCTGAAGCAATACCGCCAGACCATCAAGCCCGGCAGCGAGACCGTTACGCTGCTTAACCCTTCGGGCGGGCCTGAGACCTATTTCGTTGAAACCGGCTTTGTCACGGCGCCCGGCGCCAATGTCGCCGCCCCCGGTCCCGATACGGTCTGGACCGCTGAAGGCAAGACGCTGACCTCGAAACAGCCGCTCAAGCTGTCGTGGGACAATGGGCAGGGCCTGACCTTCCGCCGCACGGTGTCGGTGGACGATCAGTACATGTTCACGATCGTCAATTCGGTCGAAAATAAATCCGCCGCTTCGGTCACGCTCTATCCCTATGCGCTGACCTCGCGCGTCGGAAAGCCGAAGACCGAAGGCTATATCGTGCTGCACGAGGGCCTGCTTGGCCTTGTCGGCGATTCGCGCATTCAGGAATACACCTACGACGCCGTCGAGAAGGAGACCAAAGCCACGCGCCTGATGAAGGGCGAGGGCGGCTGGGTCGGCATCACCGACAAATATTGGGCGACTGCGATAATTCCCGATCAGGCGTCCGTCATCGACGCGCGCTTCAGTGCATCCGGCCCCAATACCGCGCGGATCTACCAGGCCGATCTGCTGGAGGGCGCGCGCACGCTGGGCCCCGGCGCCAGCCTTGAGGCGACCCATCGCGTGTTCGCCGGCGCCAAGGAAAGCAAGCTGATCGACGCCTATCAGGACAAGCACGCGATCAAGAACTTCGAGCTGATGATCGACTGGGGCTGGTTCTACTTCATCACCAAGCCGCTCTTCTGGCTGATCGACTTCATCTACGGCTATGTCGGCAATTTCGGCTTCGCCATTCTCGCCGTCACCGTGGTCGTGAAGCTGGTGTTCTTCCCGCTCGCCAGCCGCAGCTATGAATCGATGGCGAAGATGAAGGCCGTGCAGCCTGAAATGAAAATTCTGCAGGACCGCTACAAGGACGACAAGCAGACGCTGCAGAAGGAGCTGATGGAGCTCTACAAGCGTGAGAAGATCAACCCGATCGCAGGCTGCCTGCCTGTCATCATCCAGATCCCGGTGTTCTTCGCGCTCTATAAAGTGATCTTCATCACCATTGAAATGCGCCATGCGCCATTCTTTGGCTGGGTGCAGGATTTGTCGGCGCCCGATCCCAGCAATCTGTTCACGCTGTTTGGCCTGATCCCGTGGGATCCGGTGAGCATTCCGGTGTTTGGACAATTCCTGTGGCTTGGCGTCTGGCCGATTCTGATGGGCATTTCGATGTTCGTCCAGATGAAGATGAACCCCGAGCCGACTGATCCGATCCAGAAGGCGATCTTCGCCTGGATGCCGGTGATCTTCACGTTCATGCTCGGCACGTTCCCGGCAGGCCTCGTGATCTACTGGACATGGAACAACGTTCTGTCGGTGTCGCAGCAATATTACATCATGAGGAAGCAGGGCGTGAAAATCGAGCTGTGGGAAAACCTTGCGGGCCTGCTCCGCAAGAAGCCCGCGTAAGGCGATTGAATGTCCGACGAGAAAACCGGCGAACTGAACGAAGCCGGGCAGGCCGCAGCAGACCAAGCTGCGGCCCGGCAAGCTGCCAATGATGCAGCCATGCGCGAGGCGGGTCGGCTGTTGTTTGCCGGCGAGTGCGATTTCTTCTGGGCGGCGTCCAAGATCGACGGCTTGCCGCCCGAAGCGCAGCCCGAGATTGCATTTGCCGGTCGCTCGAACGTCGGCAAATCCTCGTTGCTCAACGCGCTGACCAATCGCAAGACGCTGGCGCGCACGTCCAACACGCCCGGACGCACGCAGCAATTGAACTTCTTTGCGCTTGGCGGCCCCATCGGCGCCGAGCGGATGCGCCTGATCGACATGCCCGGCTATGGCTATGCGGCGGCCTCCAAAGAGAAGATCAGCTCGTGGACGCGGTTGATGGAAGGCTATCTGCGCGGCCGCGCGACGCTGGCGCGCGTGTTCGTGCTGGTGGACGGCCGCCACGGCCTGAAGGACGTCGACCGGGAAATGTTCGACCTGCTGGACCGCGCCGCCGTCTCCTATCAGGTGGTCCTGACCAAGCGCGACGAGGTCAAGATTTCCGAGCGCGAGGGCCGGATTGCTTCAACGCTAGAGGGCTTGCGCAAGCGCCCGGCAGCGTTTCCCCACGTGATCTTCACTTCCTCCAAGGACGGCGACGGCATCCCCGAATTGCGCGGCGCTGTGGCCCAACTGATGGCCAATATCGGCAAGCTGTGAGGTTTTCGCTTATGCGAGCCCCCTTTCAAGGCCCATTGAGCTTGCCGCCGCGGCGCTTTACAAGTCGTCAGCGCCACGGAAAGCTCACATGACCGATCAAGCTAACTCGCCCGCCAATCCACAAGAGCAAGCCGCCATCCTGATGCAGGCGTTGCCGCACATGTTGCGGTATGACGACGCCATTGTGGTGGTGAAATACGGCGGCCACGCCATGGGCGACGAGAGCGTCGCGCGTGAGTTCGCCCGCGACATGGTGCTGCTGGAACAATCGGGCGTAAACCCGGTCGTGGTGCATGGCGGCGGCCCGCAAATAGGCGCGATGCTGAAGAAGCTCGGCATCAAGTCGGAATTTGCGGCGGGCCTGCGCATCACCGACAAGGCCACCGTCGAGATCGTCGAAATGGTGCTGGCCGGCTCGATCAACAAACAGATTGTGGGCTTCATCAACAGCGAGGGCGGGCGCGCCATCGGCCTGTGCGGCAAAGACGGCAATATGGTCATCGCCGAAAAGGTGACGCGCTCCATCGTCGATCCTGATTCGCAAATCGAGCGCATCGTCGATCTGGGATTTGTCGGCGAGCCTGCAAAGGTGGACACAACTGTCCTTGATCAGGTGCTGGGCCGCGAGCTGATCCCGGTGCTGGCGCCAGTGGCGCAGGGCTATGATGGCGAGACCTACAACGTCAACGCCGACACTTTTGCCGGCGCCATAGCAGGCGCGCTAAAAGCCAAGCGCCTTCTGTTCCTGACCGACGTGCCCGGCGTGCTCGACAAGAACAAGCAGCTCATCAAGGAATTGTCGGTCGGACAAATCCGAGACCTGATCGCTGACGGCACGATCACCGGCGGCATGATTCCCAAGGTCGAGACCTGCATTTACGCGCTTGAGCAGGGCGTGGAGGGCGTGGTCATTCTCGACGGCAAAACACCGCACGCCGTGCTGGTGGAGCTGCTGACCGACGGGGGAGCCGGCACGCTCATCACCCGCTGATGGGCGCGCCCGTTTTGGGTCCACATGTGGCGTCCTCGCCCGGCGCCGGCGTGCCGGGCGAGCGCTTTGCTCACGTTGAAACTTGGGTCTTCGATCTCGACAACACGCTCTACCCGCCCCACAGCGATCTGTGGCCCAAGATCGACGCGCGCATGACGCTCTACATGTGCCACATGTTCGGGCTCGACGGCCTGTCGACGCGGGCGCTGCAAAAATATTATTACCTGCGCCATGGCACGACGCTGAAGGGGCTGGTTGACGAATACGGCATGGACCCCGGCCCGTTTCTGGATTTCGTGCACGACATCGACCGCAGCAACCTCCTGCCGGATATCGCGCTGGCCGCCGCCATTGCAGGCCTGCCCGGACGCAAGCTGATTCTCACCAATGGCACCCGCGACCATGCGCTGAAGACCTGCGAGCGACTGGGCATCGACCACATGTTCGAGGATGTGTTCGACATCGTGTCGGCCAATTTGCTGCCCAAGCCGCACCCGGACGCCTACGAGATGTTCTTCGCCCGCCACGACGTGGACCCGGCGCGCGCCGCAATGTTTGAGGACATCGCCCGCAATCTTTTGGCTCCCCATCGGCGCGGCATGGTGACGACGCTCGTGGAGCCCGTGCAGGGCGCGCACGACCACAGAGACCCGTGGGAGATCGCGCGCGAGCGCCCGCCCCATGTGGACTTCGTCACTGACGATCTGGCGGCCTTTCTGGCCGCCCTGCGCCCCGCCGCGCAAGAGCTTTGACAAGAGCCTGACCGCGCCGCGCAATTTGTCCAAAGCCACGAAATTCCGCCTCAGCCTGTTGCATTAAATGCTGGAAGCCGCTACATGGTCGCAGCCGGTTCGCCGGTCTGAAGGCCGGTTTATCCACCCCTTCATTGCGCGCCCGTAGCTCAGCTGGATAGAGCACCAGACTACGAATCTGGGGGTCAGAGGTTCGAATCCTTTCGGGCGCGCCAGCAACTTCAAGCGTTTAGTTATTATTTGCGCTCAGATGCAGAGCTTCAGTGTCACGCCTGGTGTCACGAATGGAAGCTCTAGCGCTTCCCTGTGTTCTCAACCTCGCTTTGCCTGTGCTGGAGTCTACATCCGCCTCCGCAGCAGCGACGGCGACCGGCAAACGGACACCTTGTAGCGAAAGCTTTGTTGCGAGAATCACCGCCCTAATCCATGATCGAATTCATCCTTGATAGACGTCTTATGTTCCTTGAGCTCTTTGCTGGCTGTGGCTTGGTCAGTGCGGGCTTGCCGCGCCGATCATGCCCGATACTGCGAATTACCCCTGCGCACCGCCACTTCACCCGCCCGGCGCGCGCATGGCCGATCAGGCTACCGAACGCATTGACGGTAACCGCAATGGCAGTTTTACCGATCGCAGCATGGGACGATCAAATCTCCACAACATAGATCAACAACGATACGGCGAGGATAGACCCGCCCCGCCTACCAAGCCAAGGATGAGGCTGATCACTCCGCCCGCGGTTGTTCCCCGTCAGCACCTGTGTCCCAGATTTACGGTTGTGATTTAAGGAGAGTTTTGGTCTCGTCGTTATGACGAAGGAACCAAGATGAACCCTAGATCCTCAAGCGCCAAAAAGCCTGCCGAGCAGGTGATGAAGGACATACGCCG
>CAMCUC010000059.1 GCA_945878875.1 Rhizobium sp. Q54 | reverse complement strand
CGGCGTATGTCCTTCATCACCTGCTCGGCAGGCTTTTTGGCGCTTGAGGATCTAGGGTTCATCTTGGTTCCTTCGTCATAACGACGAGACCAAAACTCTCCTTAAATCACAACCGTAAATCTGGGACACAGGTGCTGACGGGGAACAGCTTTTATTGCCCTGTGCGCCCCAACGCTGCGGCTATCTTGCTTTTGTTTTTATCCGACGCATCGTCCCAATAAACATAAGCGTTATCAGCTATTTCTCGCCCATAACGGGCGGCCAGCGCGCTCACCGAGACGCCGTTGCAAAACAGGAAGGCCTGTGTGATCCCGATGCGCGTTTCGTCGTTGTCGTGAAGCCGTCCCGCAATCAACGCCTGCATGGCCTCGGCTGAATCGAACCGGCCCTCAAGCGTCCAGAGCGGCGCCAATTGCAGCAAAGCTGACGCAATGCGGATCATGCCGACGGTCTCTGGTGCGTTTTCAGGCGGCTCGCGCTGGGCCAGAATCGCCTCCACCAGATCGAAGAATTCCTCCACCGCCGCAGGCTCGCCCGGGGTTGCTGCGGAAAGGTCGAGCAGGGCGCTGTGCAGGTCCGCCAGTTTCTGAACGCGGCTCATATTCGCTCCGTCTCTAGAACCAGCCGGCATCGGCCAGGGCGCGCCAGAGCAGGCGCAGGGCGAGGATGGTCAACACGATCTGAAAGATCATCCGGAAGCGCTGTTCGGTCGTGTAATTGAGCGCGATTTCGCCAATCCAGTTCCCGGCGGCGCCTGTTGCGATCATGGCGCCGATGAGCACCGCATAGGGCCAGACGGAAAAGCCGATGAAGCTGAAGGCGACGAGTTTCAGCACATGGACCGAGATCATCAGCGCGCCCATGGTGGCGACTTGATCGCGCCGGTCGTTTGCCGCGCTGGCCACGAACGGCGCCACCAGCGTGCCCGTCGCGCTCACGAACACGCCCAGAAAAGTCGCGCCAAAGCCCACCATGGCAAAGCGCTTGTTCTGTGCGCCAAGGCGGCCAAGTTTTGGCAGCCACGTCACGATCAGGATGAACACCGCCAGAATTCCCAGCGTGGCCGATTGCGGCATCGAGACGAAGGCCTGTGCGCCGGCAAAAGCGCCCAGCGCCGCGCCCAGCATGAAGGGCAGAAGGGTCGCGCGCATCACCCGGCGCCACATAATCAGCGTGCGGCTGACGCCCGAGCCAAGCTGAACGAAGGTGTGGACGGGGATCAGCACGGTCGGCGGCATCACAGTCGCCATAATAGCGAGCAGGATCAGCCCGCCTGCCGTTCCGGTGAAGACGCCGATGAAGGCGGTGGCGAAGGAGGCGAGCGCGAAGCCTGCGAACATGAGCGGACCAATGTCCGGCGCCGAAAAGAATTCCATGGATCCCGCCTGTGGCCTTGCTGGCCTTTTGATTGTTGCATCACGGCAGGCGCGCGCCCGCAAGCTCCCGCTTACTCCTCTTGAAGCTGGCGCGCCAGCTTGGGGCCAGCTTGGGACTTGACGATGCATGCCGCCTGTGGACCTAGTGCCGCTATGAGACGATGGGCGCAGGCGGTTTTTCCGGGACGTTCAGGACACGCGACAATAGTCGCGGTTCTGGCGCTTTACGGCATGCTGTTGCAGAGCTTCTTTGCGGGCGCGGTTGGGGCGTCCGTTCCCGCGCCGCTCGCGTTTGATGCCGGAGTCATTTGCGTCAGCGGGGAGGCTGGGGAGCTTTCGGGCTCCGCTCCCGAGGCGCCATCCCACTCCAAAAGCCATGCCTGCGTCTGCGCGGCGATGTGCCAGGGCGGCCATCATGGCGGGCTTCTTGCGGGCAGGGCGACGTTTGCGCTCGATGTTGTTGACGCTGCGCCCGAGTTTTCTGCCTTTTCCGATCCGGCGCCTGCGCCGGGGTTGCGATTGCCGCCAGCGCGCGGGCCCCCTCACGATGGTCACGCCTTTTTCGCCTGACCCTTTTTTCGTGAGACCAAAACCATGATGAAGCTTTTATCAGCAGCGGCTGTCGCTGCGTTTTTCTGCATGCCTTCCGTCAGCGCCCAGGCGCACGCAACATTCGAGCGCGCCGAGGCCAGCCCCGGGGTTCCCTACAAGGGGGTTCTGCGCGTGCCTCACGGTTGCAACGGCGAGGCCACCCATACCGTGCGGCTGAAATTGCCCGATGAGATCGTCAGTGTGAAGCCAATGCCAAAAGCGGGCTGGACGTTGACCACCAGCAGAGCTCCCTATGCGCAAGCCTATGAAGAGCATGGGCGCAAAATGACCGAAGGCGTGCGCGAGATCGTCTGGTCAGGCGGCGCCTTGCAAAGCGATCATTACGATGAGTTCGTGTTCATGGGCCGGATTGCCCCGCACGCGAAAGCGCCGGCGACTATCTTTGCGCCCGTGGTGCAGGAATGTGCCAACGGACAACAGCGCTGGGATCAGGTTCCCGCCGAAGGGCAAAGCGCACGTGGGTTGAAGGAGCCGGCGCCCGCGATCCGCCTCGTTGCAGCCGCGCAGCCGACCGCCGCTCCGGTCTCTCGCGTCTACACGCTGGGATCGCTCAAGATCGAGCGCCCATGGACGCGGGCGACGCCGCGTTCGGCGCCGGTGGCTGGCGGTTACTTGAAGGTCACCAATAACGGCGCTGTCGCTGATCGCCTGGTCGGCGGCTCGTTCGATCTGGCGGCCAGAGTGGAAGTGCACGAGATGTCCGACGTGGGCGGCATGATGCGGATGCGCGAGCTCCCTCTTGGTCTTGAGATCGCGCCCGGCGCGAGCGTTGAGCTGCGGCCCGGCGGCTATCATCTGATGTTCATGGATTTGAAACAGGGAATAGTCGCCGGCCAGAACGTGAAGGGCGCGCTGGTATTCGAGAAGGCGGGCCGGATCGAGGTCGAGTTCGACGCTGCGCCATTGGGCGCATCGGCGCCGGCGGCCGAGCATCAGCATCAGCATGGGCATGAGCACAAGCATTAGCGATTAGCTTTCCCTTCTCCCGCATGGCGGGAGAAGGGAAGGAAGAGGAAGTTCTTCTACTGCGTTCTGCCTACTGACTCTCTCTCTTCACATCTGCTCCACACTGGCCGCTATCGCGAACAAATCAGCGTCGGCGCGCTCGAAGCCGATGAGTTGCAGGCCGAGCGGGAGTGTGTCGTCGGTCAGCATTGGCAGGCTGAGGGCGGGGGCGCCGAGCACCGAGGCGGCGATGGCGAAGGAGGGGTCCCCCGTGGATTGCAGGCCCAGCGGGGCGGGGCCGGGGGCCGATAGCGTGACGCAGGCCTCGCCGATTTGCGCGAGGCTGGCGAACGCGGCGCGGATTGACGCGCGTTCGGCCAACGCCGCGCGATAGCCGCCGATGTTCAGCTCTGCGCCCTCAACCATGCGCTCGCGCATGATGGCGCTGAGCTTGCTGACGTCGCGGTCGGCATAGGTGTTGAGCGGCCACAGCGATTCCCATGCGTTAATCAGCCGGGTCAATGGCAGCGCCCGCATCAGCATAGTCTCGAACGCCTCGATCTCGGGACGGTCGCGGCGTGTCAGAATGTGCACGCCCGTAATGATGAGGCGCGCCTTTATGCTCTCAAAAGCGGCGTGCGCCCCCTCGCTGGCGATGGCCCAGCCGGGCGTTTCCAGCGCGATCAGAACCTTTGGCTTACGAGCTTCCGGGGGAGTCAGCGGGCCTTCAAGGCCGGGATAGCCGGGGTCGCCGCCAACGCGCATGGCAATGGCGGACAGCGTGCTCCACGCGTCGTTCAGGCTGGCGGCAAGCACGCCCTGTGAGGACTGGCTCATGTAATCATGACTTCCGCCGCGATTGATGGCGCCAAACGTCGGCTTGAAGCCAAAGACGCCGCAATAGCTCGCCGGTCGCACGATGGAGCCTACAACCTGCGTTCCAAGTCCTGCGGGGAAAAAGCCCGCCGCCACGCCCGCCGCCGAGCCGCTGCTGGAGCCGCCGGGCGTGCGCGCCAGATCGTGCGGGTTGCGGGTGGGGCCGGGGTGCGAGGCGGCAAATTCCGTGGTGACGGTCTTGCCGATGGGGATGGCGCCTGCGTCCCGCGAAGCCCAGACGCTGGCGGAATCCTTCTCGCCCCGCCAATTGTCGTAAAGCGGCGAGCCCATGCCGGTGGGCATGTCGATGGTCTCGATCACGTCCTTGATGCCAACAGGCATCCCGTCGATGGACGAACGTTGGGCTCCATTGCGCCAGCGCTTGCTCGCCTCGTCGGCGCGGGCGCGGGCGATGGCCGGGTCAAGGCGCGCCACGAAAGCCTCGATCTCGCCCTCGCGCGCGTCAATGGCCGCCAAAGCCGCCTCCAGAAAATCGCGCGGGCTGCTCTTGCCGGATGCAAAATCAGCGCTGGCTGAAATGTAGGACTTGGCTCCGGTCATGGCTTTGCTCCGCTGTCTGGTTGATTTGCGACCATTGCGCAGAGAAGTCGCAGAGACAAGCCGCAGGGGCAAGCCCGCGCAAGGCCTCGCCTGCCGCACAGCGCTTGCATCAGCGCGACAGAATGTTGATAAATGAAATTTAAACGTAACTTTTTTTTAATCGGGAGATCATCTTGACGGATACGCAAGCGAATGCGCCATCAACGCCTGGTCGCACTGCGCCGCTGCAGGAGTTTGGCGAGCGGGTCACGTCTCTTCCGAAAGTATCCGGCGATCCGTTTGTAATGGCTGAAGCCGTTCAGGATAAGCCAAAGCACCTGGCCGTGATCGAGCGCGCCGTGCGCGAACTCGTCGTTCAGGAGCCAGCTGCCGAGCAAGCTGTCGTCGAGAAGTCCGCAGCCGCTCCCGAAATTATGGTCCAAAGTTTCTCGCTCCTCGAACCGACGGAAGAAAAATCTGCACGCGCAGCAGCTGATTTAACGGAAGCGGCTTCTGGAGATTCGATCGCCGAAACTGCGCCATCGGCGTTCCTGCCGCCAGTCCCCTCGCTATCGTCTTTCCCACAGACGCCAATGCGCGATGATCCGGCCCTCGCGTTGCGCAGCATCGCAGATTGGTGCGCGCGCGCCGATACAACCGGACCTGTGCGGCTTGGGCTTTTTGGTCCTGCCGGATCGGGCAAAAGCTTTGCGCTGGCGCGCATTCTGGGCAATATAAAAGCCCTGAACAAGAACGCCGATAGTGCTTCCCCATTTGCGCAACGAATGGTGGTCGCCCAGGTGGATGCTGGCGAGGGCCGCGCGCCAGCTAGTGCGCTTGCAGCCGCCGTCTATGCGGCGATGAGCGCGCCGGGCGGATCGCCTGCGTTTGCGGCGCTTGCGCAAGAGGCGGCTTTCGTGGGGGCGGATGTGCAGGCGGCGGCGCGCGCTGCCTCTGATCGTTTGATCGAGGCGCGTCGCAGGCTCGATGCCGAACGCCAGACCTTGCAGGAATTGTCCGGACGCAGCGCGCTTCTGGGCGAAAGTGTTTTGTATCAGGCAGGCGGATCGCAGATTGATTCCTGGGCGCGCGCCAATCGCGCCCGTATTGAGGGCCGCTTGCGCGCCTTCGGGTTTGATGTCGGCGACACGATGGCGACCTATAAGGATCTGGTGCGCGACGTCGCCGGGCGGCGCGGGTTTACGGGCTGGGCGGGCGTTTATCTCCATGCGATGTGGGGCTTTGCCGGACAGACGCGCCTGCTCGTGTTCGCCGCTGCATTGACGCTGCTGGCGTGGGGGCTTGGGCAAAACTTTGCGAGCCAGCCGGAATGGCTCCTCTCGATTGTCGGCTGGTTTCAGGCCAAAGGGGATCTGTTGGGGGCGCTGCGTTCAGCGTCGCTCTGGGGCGCTCTTGGCCTTGTGGCGCTTAATGTTTTTCGCGCAACGCGCTTTGTCGCGCGGAGCGAGTTTGCTCGCAAACGACGTGCAGGCGGCGCAGCGCAATCTTGACGCGATTATAGGCCAGCAAACGCGGCTCGTTGACGGGCTTGCTACGGAGACCGAGGCGTATGCGCGCCATGCGCAGGCTTGCGAGCGTCGCGCTGCACTTCAGGGCGATGCGAAAGGAGTCTCCGCCGCGACCCCGTTTGACGACGCTGCTGACGCAGCAATTGCCCAGGCGCGCGGGTTCTTTGCAGCCATTGCGCGCGAGGCGGAATCAGGATCAGTTTCCGCGCCGCAAAAAGTGCTTGTCGCCGTTGACGATCTTGATTTGCTGTCGCCCGGCGCCGCAGCGCAGTTCATGGACGAGGCCGCACGCGTGCTATCGTCCGCGCCTTTCATTCTGCTGGTCGCCGCCGATCCGCGCCGCCTGTCCGCGGGCTGGGGGAAGGGTCTCGACGAGACCGCTGGCGGCGAACGACTTGGCGCGCGCGTAGATGCAGCTTTGCAAATTGGCTCTGCCTCCCAATACGATCTTGCGTCCATGGCGCGCGGACTGCTTGAACCCGCAAGCGCAGGCGCAGGCGACGGCGAGACTTTCGACGTTGCGCATTCGCTCCATGACGAAGCTTTGAGCGCGCACGAGCGCGCTTTGCTCGAAGACCTCGCGCCTTATACGGCAAGCACGCCGCGCGATGTTGAACGCTTTGTGTTGACCTATCGGCTCGCGCGACCGCGCACGGGCCATCATGGCGCGCTGGCGCTGGCTTTGGCGATGCAAACGGGCGCATCAGAAGCCGCGAAAACAGCATTGGAGGACATGTTTATATCGAAGCGCGATGAAGACGAAATCTCTGCGCCGCAGAGCGAGACAAAATTTACGGAGGCTTTGACGCTGGCTTTGAGGGCAAGTCCGATCAGCGTTGCGGACTGGCGCAAGGCGCAGGCGTTGGCTGCTGATTACCGGCTGTCTTAAAATTTGCGCCAGAGCGCGACGACAAAGCCGCGCTCTGCACGATTCTTCGCGCTGGCCAGCGATGCAAATGCGCCGATTTGCGTAGAGTAAACCGGCCCGACGTCCCACACTAGGCTGGCTTGCGCCCGCGTGTGGCTGACGCGCTTCCCATCGTATTGAAGTTCGCCAATGCGGTTGAAGCTTTGAAGCAAGACCAGCAGGCTCGCCCAAGGACGCACGCCGAACGTAGCGTCGATCCGCAGATTGGCGCCATCGCCCGCAATAATTCGCGGGCCAAGGCTGGCGATCATAAAAGCGTTGCGATTCATAAATTCAAAATTGCCGCCGATTCCAAGCTGAATATCGGCGGCGAAGGCGGACTTTTCCGAATTGCCCGCGAGCCCCGTGCCATAATTTCCCATGCCCTGCGCAAACACCCACGCCTCGTTCCATTGCGCAACATGGGTGCGAAAACCAATCCCTCCGGAATTGACGCGGCCCGCTTCATCCACCGCCCGCTGGGTAGTTGCGATCATCATCGTCTGGCTGGTGGCGCCGTATTCAGCATAAGAACTGAGCGTGAACTTGGTCCACGACGCCAGCGGGGAGGCGCTTGTCGCCGATCGCGCGCCGGTGCGCTCAAGGCCGGTGGCCATGATGATCTTGCCAGTGCGCGTATGCGCGATAAACGGATTGGTTTGTTCTGCTACGCGTTCATATGTTTCTGGAAGAGTCTTGATTTGTTCCAGAGCTGGGGTGACTGAGGCTTTTGCGTTCGTCGCCATCATGGCGAGAAGCGCCAGCCGTCCCATAGAACAACCTTTGCGTAGCATCATCACCCCGTGCGCCAGTGATGCAAGCTGTAACTAAACCATAAAGACGTGAGCGGCGCCAGTAGCGCCTGCACGATTTATGTGGGTAAACGCCAGGGCGCTTTTCTGAACCAGTTTGCAATGTGCGCCACGATGATGAGAGCGGCGATTCCCAGCGCGTTGACGAGCAATGTCGGCGCCCATGTTGCGCCCATCACGTCGATCAGCATGCCGCCGATCTGCGCCAGCGCCAGTCCGGCGAGAAAGACCGCAAGCGTCTGCTGGCCAACGCGGCGCAGCGTTTCAAAGATCGGCGCATGCAGGCGCGATCCGCGCGGGCCAGCGAGCGCATAGGCTAGATAGGCGGTTGCGAGAAAATGTGCAAAGCGCAGTGGGCCATAGTTTGTCTTGTCCGCCAGCGGATGCAGAAAATCGTTGAGGCTCGCAAGCCATGGCGAGGCCGCATAGCCGCTGTGGCACAAAGGTTCTGCGCCGCAGGAGATCGGTGCGCAGGCGATGACGAAGGCCGCGCAAAGCCCCATCAGCCATGCGTTCACCGGCGGCGCCGCAATCCAGCCGCGCGCAAATGCAAAGCCCGTAAAGAACACAAGCTGCCAACTCAGCGGATTGAAGTACCAGACCGGGGTCGGCCCCGGACGTCCGGTAAAGTTGACGCCCCAAAAAAAGGCCGCCAGCCAAAGGCCCAATACAAACGCAAATGGGGCGCCGCGGTTTAGGGCACGCAAGCCCATGACGAGCGGGATCATCGCCAGCAGCACAAGATACATCGGCAGAATATCGAAATAATCAGGCACAAGACGGAGCGTGGCGAGGCGCGCAAGATTGCTGGCGCCAGCGTCAAAGAAGCCTGCAAGGTTCAGCCGTTCGGTGACGTAGAAATCGCCGCCCCGCAATTGGTCCATCGTCGCTGCGATGGACACAATGACAACGAACGAGCCGATATGCGCCCAATAGACCTGCCATGTGCGGTGGACAATGCGCGCCGCCCCAAGCAGCCAGCCGCGCTTTTCAAAAAGGGAAGCGAACGCGAACGTCGAAGCCATGCCAGAGCAAAATACGAACAGATCGGCCGCGTCGCTGTAGCCAAAGCGCGCCGGAATCCAGCTCGCAAGATTGTTCTCGGGAATGTGGGCGATGAGAATGATGAACATCCCCAGCCCCCGGAACACGTCCAGCCGGGGATCGCGCAGTTTTGGCTTTTGCGCGACCGGCGATTGTTCAGGTGCGCTTTGCATTCCTTTTACGGTGTTCATACCCGTGCCATAAAGGCTGCGGCGCAGCGGTTCAATCGCAACAGGGCGAAGGCGGCGCGCGAAGGCGTTAACAACTGATTAAAAACGTTCTTTCGCAGCTTGTGCGTCCGGATTAAATCTGTCATGTTCGCGCGCTCAGAATAGGACAGTCTTGCTGACCTTTGGGGCGCGTTCTGGTCCAGTCAAGTCGAAGACGGGTGGCGGTATCCGCCTCTTTATGAGCCGTTAGGCCCGAAGCTGCTTTGCAGTGTCTTGATGCGACTTTGCGGCCAAATCGTGGTGAAATTCAATCGCGATCCGATCTGGAGCGATGCGATGAGCGTAGACGGGCGACAGGTAATGAATGAACGCGGGCTCCGAAAACGGAGCTTGCGCGGATTTGCGTCTCAAAAACGCGCGCCAAATTTCTGAACCCCCGACACTGACACGCACGAAATTTTCTGGAGTTGCATCCATGTCCGGCATTATCGACCCGGCCCTCCCGCCAGCCCGCGGCCTGTTTGACCCCGCTTTGGGCCATGACGCTTGCGGCGTCGGCTTCATCGCCCACGTCAAGAACCGCAAGTCGCATGAGATCGTGCAGCAGGGCCTGCAAATTCTGCTCAACCTCGATCATCGCGGCGCGGTCGGCGCAGACCCCAAGCTGGGGGATGGATGCGGCATTCTGGTGCAGATTTCCCATCGCTTCTTCGTTGAAGAATGCGCAAAGCTGGGCTTTAGCCTGCCTGCGCCGCAAGCTTATGGCATCGGTCAATTCTTCATGCCGCGCGATGCGGGCGCCCGCATTGAGGCCGAGAAGATCGTCGAGCGTGTGCTCACGGAAGAAGGACTGAGTCTGATTGGCTGGCGCGATACGCCGGTCGACAGCTCCGATCTTGGCGATGCCGTGAAGGCCGTTGAGCCGTTCATGCGTCAGGTGTTCGTCGGCTATGGCCCGAACGTGAAGGACGAGGACGAGTTCGAGCGTCGCCTGTTCGTCGCCCGCAAGTGCGTGTCGAACGCGATCTATGCGCTGGGCCGTCGCGACATGGCGGAATATTATCCGGTGTCGATGTCGTGCCGCACCATCGTCTACAAGGGCATGGTGCTCGTGTCGCAGCTTGGCTCCTATTACAAGGATTTGAGCGATCCGCGTTTTGAAAGCGCTCTGGCGCTGGTGCATCAGCGCTTCGCCACCAACACCTTCCCGTCGTGGCGCCTCGCCCATCCCTATCGCATGGTCGCCCACAACGGCGAGATCAACACGCTGCGCGGCAACGTGAACTGGATGGCGGCCCGTCAGGCGTCTGTTGCTTCCGAACTGTTTGGCGATGACATTTCCAAGCTGTGGCCGATTTCCTATGAGGGACAGTCGGACACCGCCTGCTTTGACAACGCGCTCGAATTCCTCGTGCAGGGCGGCTATTCGCTCGCCCACGCAATGATGATGCTGATCCCGGAAGCCTGGGCTGGCAATCCGTTGATGGATGAGGAGCGCCGCTCCTTCTATGAATATCACGCCGCTTTGATGGAGCCGTGGGACGGCCCCGCCGCGATGGCCTTCACCGACGGTCGCCAGATCGGCGCCACGCTCGATCGCAACGGCCTGCGCCCCGCCCGCTACCTCGTCACCGACGACGACATTGTGGTGATGGCGTCCGAAATGGGCGTTCTGCCGATCCCTGAAGAGAAGATCGTCAAGAAATGGCGCCTGCAGCCGGGCAAGATGTTGCTTGTCGATCTCGAGCAGGGACGCATCGTCTCGGACGACGAGATGAAGCGTTCGCTCTCGACGTCCAACCCCTATCGCCAATGGCTCAAGAACACCCAGATCGTACTGGAAGACTTGAAGCCGGTTGAGCCGCGCGCCTCGCGCACCGATGTGTCGCTGCTCGATCGCCAGCAGGCGTTTGGCTACACGCAGGAAGATTTGTCGATCCTGCTCGCGCCGATGGCGATCACGGGCGAGGAAGCGACCGGCTCTATGGGAACCGACACGCCGATTTCGGCGCTTTCTCGTGATTCAAAGCTGCTCTACACCTATTTCAAGCAGAACTTCGCGCAGGTGACGAACCCGCCGATTGACCCGATCCGCGAACAGCTTGTGATGAGCTTGGTGTCGTTCATCGGCCCGCGTCCCAATATTTTCGATCTTGAGGGCAATTCCAAGCGCAAGCGGCTTGAGGTGCGCCAGCCGATCCTCACCAACGAGGATCTGGAAAAGATCCGCTGCATCGGCCATTTCGAAGACAGCTTCGACACCAAGACGCTCGATGTGACCTATGCGTCCGAGCGCGGCGCAGATGCCCTTGAAGAAATGCTGGAGCGCCTGTGCAAGCGCGCCGAAGACGCCGTGCGCGGCGGCTACAACATCATCATCCTGTCCGACCGTATGGTCGGGCCGGACCGCATTCCGATACCCGCTCTGTTGGCCACCGCCGCCGTGCATCATCACCTTATCCGCAAGGGCCTGCGCACGTCCGTGGGTCTTGTGGTCGAAACTGGCGAAGCGCGCGAAGTGCATCATTTCGCCTGCCTTGCAGGCTATGGCGCCGAAGCTGTGAACCCGTGGCTTGCGTTCGAGACGCTCGCGGACATGCAGAGCGAATTCCCCGAGGAAGTGGACGGCTACGAGGCGTGCAAGCGCTTCATCAAGTCCATCGACAAGGGGTTGTTGAAGGTCATGTCCAAGATGGGCATCTCGACCTATCAATCTTATTGCGGCGCGCAGATCTTCGACGCCATCGGTCTGTCGAAGTCGTTCATCGACCGCTTCTTCGCCGGCACGCACACGCGCATCGGCGGCGTCGATCTGCCCGAGATTGCGCGTGAAACCGTGCAGCGCCACGCTGATGCGTTTGGTGATGCCCCGATTTATCGCAATGCGCTGGCGGTTGGCGGCGAATACGCCTACCGCACGCGCGGCGAGGCCCATACCTGGTCGCCTGAATCTGTGTCATTGTTGCAGCACGCGGTGCGCGGCAATGCGCAGGAGAAATATCGCTCCTACGCAAAGCTGCTCAACGAGCAGGAAGAGCGCTTCCTGACCATTCGCGGCCTGTTCCGCATTCGCGAGTCGGACGAGGACGGGCGCAAGCCTGTGCCGCTGGAGGAAGTTGAATCAGCGGCGGCCATCGTGCGCCGTTTCTCGACCGGCGCCATGTCCTATGGTTCTATCTCGCGCGAGGCCCACACCACGCTGGCGATTGCGATGAACCGCATTGGCGGCAAGTCGAACACGGGCGAGGGCGGCGAGGAATCGGACCGCTACAAGCCCATGGCGAACGGCGACAGCAAGCGCTCCGCCATCAAGCAGGTGGCGTCTGGCCGCTTTGGCGTCACGGCGGAATATCTCGTCAATTCCGACATGATTCAAATCAAGATGGCGCAGGGTGCAAAGCCCGGCGAAGGCGGACAATTGCCCGGCCACAAGGTCGATGCAGTGATCGCCAAAGTGCGCCATTCAACGCCCGGCGTCGGCCTGATTTCGCCGCCGCCCCATCACGACATCTATTCGATTGAAGACCTCGCGCAGCTCATCTTCGACTTGAAGAACGTCAACCCGCGCGCTGCCGTCTCCGTAAAGCTCGTCTCTGAAGTGGGTGTGGGCACGGTCGCCGCCGGCGTCTCCAAGGGTCGCGCCGATCACGTCACGATCTCGGGCTATGAAGGGGGCACTGGCGCCTCGCCGCTGACCTCGATCAAGCATGCGGGCAGCCCGTGGGAAATCGGCCTGGCCGAAACGCACCAGACGCTGGTCTATAACCAGCTTCGCGCGCGTATCGCCGTGCAGGTGGACGGCGGCTTGCGTACGGGCCGCGACGTCATCGTGGGCGCTCTGCTTGGCGCCGACGAGTTCGGCTTTGCGACCGCGCCGTTGATTGCGGCCGGCTGCATCATGATGCGCAAGTGCCACCTCAACACGTGTCCCGTAGGCGTTGCCACACAAGACCCCGTACTGCGCAAGCGCTTTGTCGGCCAGCCCGAGCATGTCATCAACTTCTTCTTCTTCGTCGCTGAAGAAGTGCGCGAGCTGATGGCGAAACTGGGCTATCGCACGTTCAACGAAATGGTCGGGCAGATGCAAATGCTCGACAAGTCGCAGGCCGTCGACCATTGGAAGGCCAACGGGCTCGACTTCAGCGCCTTGTTCCACAAGCCCGAAATGCCCGCCTCCGTGGATATTTTCCACACGCAGGCGCAGGACCATGGCCTTGAGAAGGTGATGGACCAGAGGCTGATTGCGGACTCGCGCGATGCTATCGAGAAGAAGAGCCCGGTCGTCATCACCGGCTCAATCAACAGCGTAGACCGGGCGACCGGCGCGATGCTGTCTGGCGAGATAGCGTTGAAGCATGGTTACGACGGGCTTCCCGACCACACCATCCAGATCAAGCTGAAAGGCACTGCGGGACAGAGCTTCGGCGCCTGGCTTGCGCGCGGCGTGACGCTTGAGCTGGAAGGTCAGGCCAACGATTACGTCGGAAAGGGCTTGTCTGGCGGACGCATCGTCGTCAAGCCGCCGGTCGAGGCGGTTCAGATCGTGCCGCATGAATCGATCATCGTTGGCAATACGGTGCTTTACGGCGCGATCTCCGGCGAATGCTATTTCAACGGCGTTGCGGGCGAGCGTTTCGCCGTTCGCAATTCGGGCGCTATCGCCGTCGTTGAAGGCACGGGCGATCACGGTTGCGAATACATGACCGGCGGCATCGTCGTCGTGCTTGGTGAAACTGGTCGCAATTTTGCGGCGGGCATGTCAGGCGGCATCGCCTATGTGCTCGACGAGGCTGGCGACTTCGAAAGCCGTTGCAACCTTGCAATGGTCGATCTCGAATCCGTTGAGGAGGAGGAGGTGCTGAACCAGCGTCTCCACCATCAGGGCGGCGATTTGCAGATCCATGGCCGCGTTGACGTGATGTCCGATATGACGCGCTTCGACGCTGAACGTCTCCACCAGCTCATCGTCAACCACGTCCGTTACACGGGCTCGGCGCGGGCACAGGAGATTCTTGATAATTGGGACGCCTTCAAGGGCAAGTTCCGTAAGGTAATGCCGGTTGAGTACAGGCGCGCGCTCAATGAGATGCAGGCGCAGCAAATGCCGCTGGCTGGGGAGTGATCCGATGGGCAAGGTAACCGGCTTCCTCGAAATCGACCGGCAGGATCGCAAATACGCGCCCGCCGCCGACCGCATTCGCCATTACAAGGAATTCGTAATCCCTCTCACCGAGAGCGCCACGAAGGATCAGGCGGCGCGCTGCATGAATTGCGGCATTCCGTTCTGCCACAACGGCTGCCCGGTCAATAACCAGATCCCGGACTGGAACGACCTCGTCTATCGCGGCGATTGGCAGGAGGCGTTGAGCAACCTGCACTCGACCAATAATTTCCCCGAGTTCACCGGGCGCATCTGCCCGGCGCCGTGCGAAAGCTCGTGTACGCTGAACATCGAGGACACGCCCGTCACCATCAAGTCGATTGAATGCGCCATCATTGATCGCGGATGGAAAGAGGGCTGGGTCAAGCCTGAAGTCGCCAAGGAGAAGACCGGCAAAAGCGTCGCCATCGTTGGTTCCGGTCCTGCAGGATTGGCGGCGGCCCAGCAGCTCGCGCGCGTGGGCCATGACGTGCATGTGTATGAGAAGAACGCCAAGCCCGGCGGCCTGCTGCGCTATGGCATTCCCGACTTCAAGATGGAGAAGCACTTCATCGACCGCCGCGTCGGGCAGATGACGGCCGAGGGCGTGACGTTCCATTGCAATGTGAACGTCGGCGTGGACGTGCAGGTGGCTGATCTTGTCGCCAAATACGATGCGGTGATTCTGGCGGGCGGTTCCGAGAAGCCGCGCGATCTCAACATTCCGGGGCGTGATCTGCCGGGCGTGCATTTTGCGATGGACTTTCTGCCGCAGCAAAATCGCCGCGTCAGCTACGAGCCCGTTGGCACCAATGAGCCGATTTTGGCCAGCGGCAAGCATGTCGTGGTGATCGGCGGCGGCGATACGGGGTCCGATTGCATCGGCACCTCGGTGCGTCAGGGCGCGCTGTCGGTGACGCAGCTGGAAATCATGCCCAAGCCGCCGGAGAAGGAAAACAAGCTGATGACGTGGCCGGAATGGCCGCTGAAGCTGCGCACCTCGTCCAGCCATCAGGAAGGCGCCGAGCGCGAGTTCGCCGTCAATTCGGTGGAATTCATCGGCGAGGGCCAGGTGCAGAAATTGCGCTGCGTGCGCGTGGACAACAAGTTCCAGGCCATCCCCGGCACCGAGTTCGACATCAAGGCCGATCTCGTCTTGCTCGCCATGGGCTTTGTCGCCCCGGTGCAGGAAGGCATGATCGCGGAACTGGGCCTGAAGCTGGATGCGCGC
>CAMCUC010000058.1 GCA_945878875.1 Rhizobium sp. Q54 | reverse complement strand
CGAGTCCGGCGCGCGCTGGATCGTGCTGTGCGACACCAATGGCGGCACGCTGCCGCACGAGATCGAGGATATCGTCAAACAGGTGATGCAATACGTCCCCGGCTCGCATCTGGGCATTCACACGCATAACGACACCGAGAACGCAGTCGCCAATACGTTTGCGGCGGTGCGCGCCGGCGTGCGCCATATTCAGGGCACGCTGAACGGGCTTGGTGAGCGCTGCGGCAACGCAAACCTGTGCTCGATCATTCCCACGCTGTTGCTGAAGCAAGAATACGCGCAGCGTTTTGAAATCGGCGTCACGCTGGAGCAGCTCAAGGGGCTGAAGAAGATCAGCGCCACCGTCAACGAATTGCTCAATCAGCGCGGCAACCGCCATGCGCCTTATGTGGGCGAAAGCGCGTTCGCCACCAAGGCTGGCATTCACGCCTCCGCAGTGCTGAAAGACCCGCGTACCTATGAGCATGTTGTGCCTGAGAGCGTAGGCAATCAGCGCAAGGTGCTTGTGTCGGACCAGGCGGGGCGCTCAAACATCCTGTCTGAGCTGGAGCGCCTTGGGGTTCACGTCGCAAAGGACGATCCGCGCGTCAATCGCCTGCTGGAGCAGGTGAAGGAACGCGAGGCTTTGGGCTACGCCTATGAGGGCGCCGACGCCTCGTTCGAGCTGCTCGCGCGCCGCATGCTTGGCGAGGCGCCGAGCTATTTTGAGGTTGAGCGTTTCAGCGTCAACGTCGAGCGGCGCCACAACGCTTTGGGCGATCTGGTCAGCGTTTCTGAAGCCATCGTCAAAGTCAAAGTCGGCGATGAAGTGATGATCTCTGCTGCTGAAGGCAATGGCCCGGTGAACGCGCTCGATCTGGCGCTGCGTAAAGATCTTGGTCGCTACCAGCGTTATATCGAAGATCTGGAGCTGCTCGATTATCGCGTGCGCGTGTTCCAGGGCGGCACGGATGCGGTGACGCGCGTGCTGATCGAGTTCGGCGATTCAAAAGGCGCACGCTGGTCCACCGTCGGCGTATCGGCCAACGTCGTGGACGCGTCGTTTCAGGCGCTCATCGACTCGATTGAATACAAGCTGCTCAAGGCTGGCGCGTAAGGCGATCCGCGTCAAAGACGCGGATTAAGCTCCGTCTCCAGCTCGCCGTGCAGTTTCATTTTGGCCTGCGCCATCGCATGCGCCTTGCGCAGCATCGGCACCACGTCTTCAATACGTTCGCTGACGAGATAGCGCACTTCGAGATCGCGGCGGATGAAGCCGTTGTTGCGCATGTGCGCAAACAAATCGAGCAACGGGCGCCAGAAGCCGCCGATATCGACGAGCAGAACCGGCTTGTTGTGTTGATCGAGCTGCACCCATGTGAGCTGCTCGACAAGTTCCTCCAGCGTGCCGATGCCGCCGGGCAGCGCGATGATCGCGTCGGCCTTTTCAAACATCATGCGCTTGCGGGTGTGCATGTCGGGCACGACGTGAACTTCCTGCGCCTCGTCGTAGCGATGCTCGCGGTTTTGCAGGAATTCGGGAATGATGCCGGTAACGTGTCCGCCGCGTTCGCGCACGCTGCGGGCGATGATTCCCATCAGGCCGTTGCCGCCGCCGCCATAGACGAGCCCGATGTCCTCATCGGCCATAATGGCGCCGAGCTTTTCAGCCGCCGCGTGAAAAATGGGATCGGTCCCCGGGGAAGAACCGCAGTAAACGCAGATCTTTCGAATGGTGTTCATGTTGAGCTTGGAGTCCGTGTGGATGGGAAGGGTGAAGCCGTCTGCGGCGCTCGCGGTTCCGTCTGATTCGCATTTAGCTGAGCAAAGCGTTAAATTGCCAGAGAACAGAGATTGGTTTTAGCCATGATTCCTTCACGCCGTATTTTGATCTTCGTCGTCGCGGTGATTTCCGCATTGGCAGCCATCGGCGTTTCCGCATGGCGTCTCATTGATATGCAGTCGTCGGCTCCTGTGGCGCAAGCGCCCGTGCCGCCTATCGCCAACCAGGCCCTCGAACCCGGTCGTGCGCCCGCAAGCACGCCGCCTTCAAACCAGCCCCCCAGCGTCAAGGCAGATCCGCCAGCCTCGCAAGCGGCTGCGCCGCAATCGCAAAAGGCGGATCCAAAGCCTGCGCCTGATCTTGCTCCTGAACTTGCGCCATTGCCGCTTCCCAGTTTCGATGTCGTGCGCGTAGAGCCGGGCGGCGAGGCGGTTGTGGCCGGGCGCGCGGCGCCTAAATCTCAGGTGACGTTGCTCTCTGGCGTGCGTCTGCTTGGCCAGATTGGCGCCGACGCCGACGGGAATTTCGTCATCCTTCCGCAGGCGCTGTCGCCGGGCGAGCATGTCTTGTCGCTGCGTTCGCGCCTGGGTGAGCAGGAGGTTGCCTCCCAACAAACGGTGACGATGGTCGTGCCCCAGGGCGGAACGGGCGGCGTCATCGCGGCTGTCGATGCGCCCAACCAGCCCACGCGCGTTCTCTCCGCTGATAATTCCGCGAAACCCCAGCCCGCCGCGAGCCCGGCGGACGGCGCCAAAGGGTTGCGGATCGCCAGCGTTGAGGCGATGGCGGGAGGCGGGGCGTTCATGTCCGGGCAGGCGCCCGCTGGCGCTCCGGTGCGGTTGTATCTGAACGATTCCTTTGTGGCCTCGGTCACCGCCGGGCCGGACGGCAAATGGACGGTGCGCATCGATCAGGGCATGCAGCCGGGCGCCTATAACGTGCGCGCCGACGTGATCGGGGCCGATGGCAAGCCGCTGGGCCGGGTCGAGGCGCCGTTCGATTTGCCCGTCTCGATGGCTGCTGCGCCTGTGGCTGCTGCGCCAGCTCCCGCTCCCGCCGCGGCGCAGCCTCCCGTCGTCACGCAGCAAAAAGATGAGTCCGTCGCCGGCGCCGCCGTGGTGGCGGAGCTTCGCACGGCCCGGGTCGAGCGCGGCGACAGCCTGTGGCGCATCAGCCGCACCATTTATGGCGAGGGGCCGCGCTACACGCAGATTTACGACGCCAACACGAACCAGATACGCAATCCCAATCTGATCTTTCCCGGTCAAGTTCTGGTCGTGCCCAAGCAGGATTAAAGTTGACGCTCGCGGCTGCTCGCTGCTGCCTGCTGCCACCTCGCTTTTCCACGGTGCGCAGACGCGCCGATAGGTCTATATGGGGATGATTCCTAACGCCCGGTCGCTCTTATGGCCTAGAAAAGAAGCGTCGATGTCCAATCCCCACGCCGCGCACCATCATTCCGCCGCCCCGCATGCTGCGAAATCTCCGCACCAGAAACCACCCTCCGGCGAGCCGGCGTCCTATCGCCGCGAGGCGACGCTGTCGGCGACAGTCGTGCGGCTGTGGCCTTATGTGTGGTCGGATGATAGGCGCGATTTGCAGGTGCGCGTAGTCGCCGCCTTCTTCATGCTTCTGATCGCCAAGGTTCTGACGATCCTCATTCCCTACAGCTTTAAATGGGTGACGGACGCCATCGTTAGTCCGGAGACAGCCAGCGTGCCGCTGCCCGCGCTGCTGGCGACGCCGGTCGCAATCTGCGTGCTCTACGGCCTGCTGCGCAGCTTCATGCAATTCTTCACGCAGGCGCGCGATGCGCTGTTCGCCTCGGTGGCGATGCATGCGGTGCGGCGCATGGCCAATGAAGTGTTCGTGCATCTGCATGAATTGTCGCTGCGCTTTCATCTGGAGCGCAAGACCGGCGGGCTGACGCGCGTTCTGGAGCGCGGCCGCGAGGCGATTCAGCAAATCGTGCGCATGAGCATTCTCACCGGCATTCCCACGGTGGTCGAGTTTGCGCTGATATTGGGCGTGTTCTTCTTTGCGTTCGACTGGCGCTATGCGTTGACCGTCGTCGTCATGATTGCGCTCTATCTCTGGTTCACGCGCGTGGCGACCGATTGGCGCATCCAGATTCGTCGCAACATGAACGAGAGCGACACCGACGCCAACGTGAAGGCTATCGACTCGCTGCTCAATTACGAGACCGTGAAATACTTCGGAGCGGAAAAGCGCGAGGCCGAGCGCTATAATCAATCGATGGAGCGCTACGAGCGCAATTCGGTGTCGAGCTACGTCTCGCTGGCGGTGCTCAATTCAGGCCAGGGCTTCATCTTCTCGATGGCGCTGATGGTCGTGATGATCCTGTGCGTGATCGACATCCGCGAGGGCCGCAACACCATTGGCGATTTCGTGCTGCTGAACGGCCTGATGATCCAGCTCTACCAGCCGCTCAATTTCATGGGCATGGTTTATCGCGAGGTCAAACAGGCGATCATCGACATCGAGGCGATGTTTGACGTGCTGGGCCAGAACGCAGAGATCAAGGACCGGCCCGAGGCCAAGCCGCTGGCCATCGAGCAGGGCGCGATCAAGTTCGACAACGTCCACTTCGCCTATGATCCCGCGCGCCCGATCCTGAAGGGCATAAGCTTTGAAGTGCCCGCCGGGCATACGGTGGCGGTGGTGGGGCCATCGGGGGCTGGAAAGTCGACGATCTCGCGCCTGCTTTACCGCTTCTACGAGCCCCAGGGCGGCAGCATCTCCATCGACGGGCAGAAGCTCGGCGACGTAACGCAGGAGAGCCTGCGCGGCGCCATCGGCATGGTTCCGCAGGACACGGTGCTGTTCAACGACAGCATCGCCTACAACATCCGCTATGGCCGCTGGGAAGCGACCGAGGAGGAAGTCTTTGAGGCAGCCCGCACCGCGCAGATCGACGATTTCATCCGCTCCCTGCCGCAGGGGTACAAGTCGCAAGTGGGCGAGCGCGGGCTGAAGCTGTCGGGTGGCGAAAAGCAGCGCGTGGCCATCGCCCGCACCATCCTCAAATCGCCGCCGATCCTGCTGCTCGACGAGGCGACGTCGGCGCTGGATTCCTTCACCGAGCGCGAAATTCAATCCGCGCTTGATCGCGTCGCCACCGGCCGCACGACGCTGGTGATAGCGCATCGCCTGTCGACCATCGTCAACGCGGATGAAATTCTCGTGCTTGATTCAGGTGAGATCGTCGAGCGCGGCAAGCATGATGATCTGCTGGCCAAGGAGGGCGTGTACGCAGCGATGTGGAACCGCCAGCGCGAAGTCGACGCCGCCGAAGAGACCCTTCGCCGCGCCGAAGCCGAAGAGGGCCGCTCCGTGCGCGTGGCCGTCAAGGACTGAGCGTTGCGGCGCTCTTCCTTCTCCCCTTGCGGGAGAAGGTGGGTTTTGCGTTAGCAAAAGCCGGATGAGGGGTTGGTGGAAAGTTGCCAAGCCCCTCAACCGTCGCGCTCCGCGCGCGACCTTCTCCCGCGAGGGGAGAGGGGAATAGCGCGGAACCTTCCCGCATGCGGGAGAAGGGAGAAGCCTCCCAATCAGAACTTCAGCGCCGGCATGTCGCCAAGACCCGGCGGGGGCGCGATGCTCTTGAACTGCTCGTCGATCTGCTGCTGATCGAGCCGTTTCTCGCCCGATTTGTAGATCATCACCATCTGCGGGATCATGATGATCAACGCCACCATGATGAGCTGGATGCACACGAACGGGATCGCGCCCATGTAGATCTGGCCGGTGGTGACGGGCTCCATCGTCTTGCCGGTAACGCGGTCCTTGTATCGTTCTTTTGCCGCGACCGAGCGCAGGTAGAACAGCGCGAAGCCAAACGGCGGGTGCATGAACGATGTCTGCATGTTCACGCCCAGCATCACGCCAAACCAGATCAGGTCGATGCCGAGCTTGTCTGCGGCGGGCGCGAGCAGGGGAACGATGATGAAGGCGAGCTCGAAGAAATCGAGGAAGAACGCCAGAATGAACACGAGCAGGTTTACGAACACAAGGAAGCCGGTCTGGCCGCCGGGCAGGGAGGTCAGCAAATGCTCCACCCATGTGTGGCCGTTCACGCCATAGAACGTGAGCGAAAACACGCGCGCGCCAATCAGAATGAAAACCACGAAGGCCGACAGTTTCAGCGTTGAATCCATCGCCTGCTTTGTCAGGTTGAGGTTGAGGCGCCCCTTCGACATGGCGACCAGCAATGCGCCGGCTGCGCCCATCGCGCCGCCTTCAGTCGGCGTGGCGATGCCAACAAAGATCGTGCCCAGAACAAGAAAGATCAGCCCCAGCGGCGGCACCAGAACGATGATGACCTGCTGCGTCATGTTGGCCATCAGGCCAAGGCCCAGCGCTCGGTTGATGGTAGCCAGCCCATAGAGCACGCCGGTGGCGGCGAACGCGGCCCAGATCGCGACGTTGTCAGATGGCATTTCAGGACGCCAGACTCCAATGGCGCCGGCGATCAACATGCCGAGCAGAACGCCAAAGCCGATGATCGCCAGCGTATTCACGCGCGGGGTGCCGGCGTCTTCGTTCTTCTTGCCAAACAGGGTGCGCCCAAACGCGATCAGCGAGAGCGCGCCAGCCATCATCAGGCGGATCTTCTGGTCTGGCGCAGTAATGTCGGCGCCAAGCACGTTCGGTATCGCAACACCAAGCCAGATCAGGAAATAGAACAGCGGCACGCCAAACAGCAGCAGCGCGACGGAGGTCGTCGCGTTCTGGCGCCTGGCGTAACGCTCGTCCTCTGGAATGTTCCGTGCCTCCAGCGGCAAGGCGGGGGCGGCTTCAGGCTTTAGTATCGTAATGAGGAACACATAGCCCGCATACATCGCGGCCAGCACGATTCCTGGGATGAAGGCGCCCTTGTACATATCGCCGACGGAACGACCGAGCTGGTCGGCCATGACGATCAGCACCAGTGAGGGCGGGATTATCTGCGCCAGCGTACCCGAGGCCGCAATCACGCCGGAGGCAAGACGGCGGTCATAGCCGTAACGCAGCATGATCGGCAGCGAGATAAGGCCCATCGAGATGACGGAGGCGGCGACAACTCCGGTGGTGGCGGCAAGCAAAGCCCCCACGAAGATAACCGCGAACGCGAGGCCGCCGCGCACGGGGCCGAACAATTGGCCGATGGTGTCGAGCAAATCCTCAGCCATGCCGGAGCGCTCAAGAATCAGCCCCATGAAGGTGAAGAACGGAATCGCCAGCAGCGTCTCGTTGTTCATCACGCCGTAAACGCGTTCGGGCATTGCCTGAAGCAGCGGCCAGTCGAGGCTGATCGAGCCTTTTGAAAACGGCGCCAGCTCCACACCGATGACGAAGAACACCAAACCAACGGCGGCCAGCGAAAACGCCACCGGATAACCCAGCAGCAAAAATGCAAAAAGCGCGACGAACATGATCGGCGCCATGTTTTGTGCAATGAATTCGATCATGTTCGCCTCGCGCAAACGTGCAAAAAAGGGGCGCTTTTATTCAGGCGCGTGGGCGCTGGAGGAGCGCGGAGCAGGATCGTCGATCAGGCCGCGCATGATGGCGATGCGCTTGATGAGTTCCGACACGCCTTGCGCCAGCAGCATTGCAAAGCCCAGCGGCACCAGCAGTTTTGCAGGCCACACGATGAGGCCGCCAGCGCTGGAGGAGATTTCGCCCGAAGCGAACGAGCGCAGGAAGAACGGAATGCCCAGCCACAACATCAACAGGCAAAGCGGGATCAGAAACAGCGTATGGCCGATCACGTCGATCCAGTTGCGCGCGTTCTGCGACAGTCCGGCGGTGACGATGTCGATGCGGATGTGTTCGTTTTGCTTCAGCGTATAGGCGGCGCCCAGAAGCACCACGGCGCCAAAAAGATACCATTGCGCCTCAAGCCACGCATTGGAGCTGCGGTTGAACAGATAACGCTGGAGCGCATTGCCCGCGGAAACCAGAACGGCCGCCAGCACCAGCCATGTCATGGCTTTGCCAACAGTCTCGTTGATCCAGTCTATGCCTCTGCTGAGGCCGAGCAAGTACGACATGTAACCCCCCTCCGCCACGCTCCGCTCTCTCGGGCGTCTGGCGCGCAGCAACGCTTCAGTAACATTAACCCAAGGCGCCCGCCAGTCAGCCTGCGCTGGATTTGCTGCGCGTTTCCCGGCGCATTGTGTAAAGCCCGGCGCCTACGACAAGCGCTATGCCCGCGAACGCCAGCGCGTCCGGCACATGCCCCCAGACGATAAATCCAAAGAGGATTGCGATCGGCACACCGATGTATCGAAATGGCGACACCACGGACGCTTCGGCATGGCGATAGGCCTGAATGATCGCGTAATTGCCAAGGGCCACAGCGATGGCCGCGCCCAGCAGAAAGACCCATGTCGTTAAATCGGGCGCGCGCCATTGCTCGAAAGGCGCAAGCGCCAGCCCGGCACCCGTGCTGCCCAGCGTAGTGGCCAGAGTCACCATCGGCGAGGGAACCCATGCGGGAATGGTGCGCGTGGTGAGATCGCGCGCCGCAACCAGAAATGCGGCGAGCAACGCCAGCCCCATCGCGACGTGAACACCGTCTAGCGACGGGCGGACGATGAGCGCGACGCCGACAAAGCCTGCAAGCACGGCAGCCCAGCGCGACGGACCCACGCTTTCGCCCCGGAAGGCGACGAAGGCGGTGACGATAATGGGCGCAGATTGCAGCACGCTGAACACGTTGGCGAACGGCGCCATGCTGAGCGCCGTGACGTAGCAAAGGATCATACCGGTTTCAAACAAGGTGCGTTGCAGAACGCGCCGTTGCGCCAGCGCGCGAAAATGCCTGATGGCGCCGTTTGCGCTCAACAGGGTCAGGATGATCGATACTGCAATCAGCCCGCGAATGGCGAGCACCTGCGAGACGGGCAGGGTCTGCGTCGCCGCCTTCATCAAAACGTCGGTCGTCGTGAAGCACGCCACCGCGCCCACCATTGCGATCATGCCATTGCGATTGGCGGCGGCGAGATCGTTCAGGGCGCGCGCCAATTGCTTGAGGCGCTCAGCTTGTCAGCCACCTGTCACACTCATGTGGCGACCGACGGCGGGCGTGCTGCTGGTGCGGTCGATGATGAAATCGTGGCCCTTGGGCTTGCGCAAAATGGCGCGCTCGATTTCTGCGTTGAGCAGATCGTCGCTCTCGCTGGCGCGCAAGGGCGTGCGCAGATCGGCGGCGTCTTCCTGACCAAGGCACATGTAGAGCGTGCCGGTGCAGGTAACGCGCACGCGGTTGCAGCTCTCGCAGAAATTGTGGGTGAGGGGCGTGATGAAGCCGATGCGACCGCCGGTCTCTTTCACGCGCACGTAACGGGCCGGGCCGCCGGTCTGGTAATCGCTGCCCTCCAGCGAGAAGACTTCAGCCAGCTGCGCCTGCACGCGATTGAGCGGCAGGTATTGATCGACGCGGGCGGCATCGATGTCGCCCAGCGGCATGACCTCGATAAAGGTGAGGTCCATGCCGCGACCATGCGCCCAGCGCACCATCGAGGGGAATTCGTCTTCGTTGACGCCAGCCAGCGCCACCGCGTTGATCTTGACGTCGAGGCCGGCTGCCTGCGCAGCGTCCAGCCCCGCCATGACTTTGGACAGATCGCCCCAGCGGGTGACGGCGCGGAACTTCGCCTCGTCCAGAGTGTCGAGCGAGACGTTGATGCGCTTGACGCCGCAGGCCGCCAGCTCTTTGGCGAAGCGTGCGAGCTGCGAGCCGTTGGTGGTGACGGTGAGTTCTTCCAGCGCGCCGCTGTCCAGATGGCGCGAGAGGCCCTGAAACAGCTTCATGATGTCGCGACGCACGAGCGGCTCGCCGCCGGTGATGCGCAGTTTGCGCGTGCCGCGCACCACAAAGGCGCTGCACAGACGATCCAGCTCCTCAAGCGTCAGCAAATCGCCCTTGGGCAGGAAATTCATATCCTCCGACATGCAATAGACGCAGCGGAAATCGCAGCGATCCGTCACCGAGACGCGCACATAGGTGATGGCGCGACCGAAGGGGTCGATCAAGGGGGACGCTTGCTTGGGCGTCGCTGGCTTGAGCGTCGCAGGCTTGGGCGCATGAATGTTCATGAGTCATTATATACGCGCGAATACAGCGCTTGGCGAGAGGCGTAATGGGCTGCATCAACAAAAAGGCCGCCTCGCGGCGGCCTGATTGAGGGTGAACGTGCAGCTTTAGCGCAGCACGACCACGCGGGAGCCGACGCGAACGCGCTGGTAGAGGTCGGTCACGTCCTCATTGGTCATGCGGATGCAGCCGGAGGAGACGGCCTCTCCGATGGTCTCGGGCTCGTTTGATCCGTGGATGCGGTAGAGCGACGAGCCCAGATATAAAGCGCGGGCGCCGAGGGGATTGTCCGGGCCGCCCTTCATGTGGCGCGGCAGGTCCGGACGGCGCTTCAGCATTTGCGGCGGGGGTGTCCAGCCAGGCCATTCGGCCTTGCGCGTCACGGACTTTACGCCGCCCCACTGGAATCCGGGACGCCCGACGCCGACGCCGTATTGCACCGCCTTGCCGTCCGCCATCACATAATACAGCCGCCGTTCTTTCGTGGAGACCACGATGGTGCCGGGCGCATAGCTCTGGGTGAATTGAACGACCTTGCGGGGGATGGCCGATTGCTGCGCGCGCCCGGTGAAGGCGCCGCCGTTATTGAAGGAGGCCGAGAAAAACTCGGCGGCAGTTTCCTCAGCCCGGGCCGCTGTTGCTCCCAATCCGACAGCGGCAAAACCCATGGCGGCGAGGGCAATGAGCGTCTTGAGAAACGATGCTTTATGAACAGACATGGCGCGTCCTGAATGCATGAGCGATGATCGAATAAACCAAAGCGCCGCTTGAAGCCCCTAGATCGCACCGTAAGGGCTGTCTGTGCAACCTGTTCACCAGGGAAATGGTCGCGATTACGAATCGTTACGAAAGGTTGTTGCAATGCGGCAACACAGGCGGCGCCTTGAGCTGGTCTTTGACGTTAGCAGGCGCGCAGCGTGCGTTCCACCGGCATGCCAAACAACGAACGAAACGCGATTCCGATCCAATTGCCGGGCAGGGCGCAGAATATCCACAACCAACCATGCAGGCTGCCTGAGGCGATGCCGCTGAAGAAAGCGCCGATATTGCACCCATAGGAAATTCGCGCGCCATAGCCCAGCAGAAGCCCGCCGATGACGCTGGCCACAATCTGCCCCATGGGGATGCGCCACACCGGCAAAAATTTACCAGCCAGCGCGGCAGCGGCGAAGGCGCCCAGAACGAGGCCGAAATCCATGACCGAGGTGACGTCGGCCAGCACGCTGGAGGCCAGCGCGTTGCGCGACCAATCATCCGACCAGGACGCCCATTGGGCGACGTCCACGCCCACAGCCTGCAAGCTCTTGGCGCCCCAGAGGGCAAACGCCGAGGTGATGCCCCATGGTCGCCCGGCCAGCGCCAGCGTTGCGAAATTCAAGACCGCCAGCAGCACGGCGCCCGCCAGTAGCGGCCATGGCCCGCGCAGCAACGCAGAGCCAAGGGGCTGGCTTGAGCGCGGGAAAATCGGCTCGACCTTGCCGTGGGCGCGAGCTTCAACCGCGCGGGCGCCAAACCAGATCAGCGCGAAAATGGACAGGTTGAGCGCCAGCGCAGGCGCAAGGCCAAGCGATTCCACCACCGAGATCGTCGGCAGGCCCGGAAGCGCATGCCATGACGGCGCATGGGCGAGGCCGATCATCGAGCCGATGATGAAGAAGATGAGCGTCAAAACCATGCGGGTGCTGCCGCCGCCGACCGTGAACAGCGTTCCCGAGCCGCAGCCGCCGCCCAATTGCATGCCGATTCCAAATAGGAACGCGCCAATTGCGACAGAAAGACTTGCGGGCAGCACGAAGCCGCCCACAGGTTGGCCAAATACATGACCCGCCGCCAGCGCCGGGAAGAACAGCAGAACCGCTATTCCCAGCATCGCCATTTGCGCGCGCACGCCGGCGCTGCGACCGTCCGCCATCAGCACGCGGAACGCAGCGGTGAACCCGAAGCTCGCATGATAGAGCGACAGGCCAAGCGCAACGCCCACAACATAGAGCGCCGCCATGCGCGGCCCCTGCGTGTGTGCGACGACGATTCCAAGCGCAACGATCGCCGCCAGCGAGGCGACGATCGAACGCTTGCGGGCGAACAAAAGACGATGCGCGCCCGCAGGCGCATTTGAGGCTGACGACATGTTGGTCCTAGGGCCGGATAACGGCTTTGGCGCGCTCCACCACGTCAGGCGTAGTCGCGAAGATGCGTGTGACAAGCTCCTGTACCGCTTCGCCTGTGCTCGGCGCAATGTCGAGGCGGGCCTTCTCCGCTTCCGCGAGGAATTGCTTGTCGGCAAGCGTTTTCATCAGCGCCTCGCGCAAAATCTTCACCTGGGCTTCGGGCGTTCCCGGCGGCAGAATGTAGGGGCGTCCGAAGATCTGCTGGCTGACAACAAGCTCCCCCGCCTTGCGGTCCAGATCAGCCTTGACGAAATCCCACATCATCGGCACGCCGAGCTTGGTGAGTTCCGGCTCCTGATCCAGCGCTGTCTGGGTGAGGATGTTGATCTTGTTGTCGCGCAACCAGTCAGGACGCTGCGACTTCAGGCTCGACCAGTCAAGGCCGCACATGCCGTCCACCTCGCCGCGCTCAATCGCAAGAAACAGATCGGCGGTGCCCTTGTAGCCGCTGACGATTTCAAACTTCGCACCCGCCACATGGTTCAGCATGTGGGCGTAATCGCGCGTTGAGCCGCCCGCTGCGCTGGCGCCCATGATCGTCTTTTGCTGCTGGGCGTCCTTAAAGGTTTTTACCTTTGAGTTTATGCCGGTGATGCAAACGCGCGTGCCGCTGTCTGCGCTGCCAAGATAGATAAATTTCGTGGGGTCGAACAGCGATGTTGTCTTGGGCTCCAGAATTGGCCCGATGATGACGCCGGGGAAAATGGCGCCGATCCACGTGCCGTCCTTGGGGGCCGTCGTATAAATAGCCGCCGCAGCCGTCGCGCTGCCGGCGCCGACCATATTGCGCGGCACGATTTCCGGCGAGCCGGGGATGAACCGGCCCAAGTGGCGAATGATCGTGCGGGCGTATACGTCATAACCGCCGCCCGGCGCGGCGCCAATCAGCATCGTTATCGACTTGCCGGCGTAGAAATCAGCGCCCTGCGCCATCGCCTGCGGCGCAGCTAACGCGCCTGCAGCAAGGCCCGCGATTCCGCAAAGCGCGGCGATTGTTCGTCCTGAATTTCGCATTTTCTCCCCTCACTGTGTTGGGCCCTCTTTCTAGGCAAAACATCGAGGTTCGACAATGCTTGATCCGTTGAAGGCGCCCCTATGGACCGCGCGCGCCCTCGCTCGCATCTTTCAATGCCGGAAAAGGGCGCGCGGTCCAGATTGAGCGGCTGCTCGCTAAATCAGGCGACGGCCGCCAGAATCGACTTCTTCTTTCCGTTCGCCAGAAAGTTGACGACGACGGATGCTGCGAGCGTCGCTGTGGCGATCACTTGAAGCGTCTGGCTGTAGGGGAATGACGTCGCAAAGTAATTGGCGCCGAGAATCAGTATGGCGACCACTGCGAAGAAGATCGCGGCTTTGGCCAGTCCGTCCATCTTGGCGGCGCTCTCTTGCGCCGCTTTCATGCGGTCGGTGACGCCGCTGGCGATCTGCGCCTGTTTTGCAAGCTCTTGGTAATTTTCGCCAAATAGAATCTTCTTATCGGCGTCTGATAGGTCGGCCATGCTGTTCCCTCCCGTCGCTGCATTGGCGACGGGCGCAACATACACGAAATCGAAATTTCCCTATGGGTTTCTTGTAAGTCATCCACGTAACGATCTTGATTATCTAGGTAACCTAAAGAGAAACAAGCCAGCGTCACTGCCGTTTTTTCGGAAGCTTCGGAGCGGTTGTGATACGGACCCGCTGCCGGCTTGTTATCAAGGTCGACGCCGCAGCACGCCGCCTTCCGTTTACGATGACGCTGCTTCTCCTGATCAAATCAGGAGCCGGAAGCTAGGATCGATTTCTTTCTTCCGTTGGCCAGAAAATTGACGACGACAGAGACTACGAGCGTTGACGCCGCCATTATTTGCAGCGTCTGGCTGTAGGGGAACGACGTAGCAAAATAATTGGCAAACATGATCATGATTGCGACCACGGCGAAGAAAATCGCAGCTTTGGCCAATCCGTCCATATTGGCGGCGCGCTCCTGAGCGGCTTTCATTCGGTCGGTAACGCCGCTGGCGATCTGCGCTTGCTTCTCGAGCTCTTTGTAATTCTCTCCGAACAGGATCTTTTTGTCGGTATCTGATAGATCGGCCATGAGTTTCCCCTCCCGTCGCGGTTTTGAGCGACGGGAGACTTATACACGTTTAGGGAATTATACACCCGTATTTTTTCGGGTCTGAATAAAAATAAGCTAAGCTTCAGTTTTTGCTGGCAGGGTAGTGGAGCACACCCGGCAGTGTCAGGCGTGTTTCAAGCGCTGCTGCGCGCGTCTCAGGCTGGCTCCCGGTCAGGCGTTGTGCGGATCTATGGCTCGCCCTGCCGCTGCTTTTCTTCGGCGAGTACGCGCGCCATCATACGGCGGGCCTGCACGGCGCCGGCGTCTGCGCGCAGTGTGACGGGGAATGCGTCGAAATGCGCGCCCTTCAGTTTCCTCTGCTGCGCCTCAAGGATGATCTTGTCCTCATCGAACGTGCGCGCGACTTCCAACTGAATGTAGTCCGTCAGTTCTGCATCATCGAGCGCATAGCAGCGCGCGATGGCCCAGAAATAATGAGATGAGGTCTCGCTCTCGGGCGTAATCAGATTGATCACGCGCCGCTCGCGGGTGAGGCCCTTCTGGCGCGCCTCCTCCTTGTTCGAGCCAGCCGGCATCGATCCGTTCTCGATGATGTTGAAGGCGGGCGGCGTGAAGATCGTTGTGTGCCAGCGGTCGATCTGGCCGGTGAAGCCCGCCGCCTTCACGTAGAAGGGCGGAGGCTCGCAATTGAGCATGTCGCGATGGGCGCGCACGGCGTTCTGCCCGAGATTTCCGATCCCCTGCGTGACGGTCAACGGCGAATCCGCGACAGCCGCATTCCCGATGGTGTGCGCATGCACGAACGTCTCGTGCGACAGGTCGAGCAGATTGTCGTTCAGCAGCTGATAATTTGCCGCTACATGATGATAGCCTTCCGAGATCGCCCATTCAGGATCGGTCATCCAGAAGATGTCAGGCACGCGCGCCTCATCCGCCAGCTCGGGATCGCCCATCCAGATCCATACGAAGGCATGGCGCTCAACCACCGGGAAGCTGTGCGCCTTCGTCTTTGACGGCGGGGTCTCCTGTCCCGGAGCCCGCACGCAGGCGCCCGTCCCGTCAAAGCACATGCCGTGATAGCCGCATTGCAGAACGCCATCGACCACCTTGCCAAGCGACAGGGGCGCAAGCCGGTGCGGGCACTCGTCCAGCAAAGCCGCCGGGGCGCCGGTCGTGGTGCGAAACAGCACGACTTCCTCGCCAAGCAGCGTGCGCGTCAGCGGCGCATCCTTCAGCTCGCGCGCAAAGGCCGCAACCTGCCATACATTCTTGAGAAACATGTTCGCTCCCTTGCCGCTGGCGTCCCTGGACGCCTTTGTATTTTGTGGGAGCGTAACCTGGGAGGGATGAAGTGCGCAACGTGTGGGGCGGGGCGCGTGCGGTATGAAACAAAATGGTGGGCGATACAGGGATTGAACCTGTGACCCCTCCCGTGTGAACAGAGGTAGGAATTATATCTTAGAATTTAGGAAATAATATATCCCATTGAGAACGAAGACTGAACGCACGATGATCTAACGAGCGTAAAAGCACTCTGCGGAATGTCTGCGAAACGATTTTGAGAGCGTGGGGGATTTTATTCTTAAAGTGATAAGGGTTTTGGGGAGTTGGGAGAAATTTGTTCATCGAAGAACAAATACTGGCCTGCCCCCTGAAAAGTGGTCCTCCCTGAAGTATGGCTTTTGAGCCTGATGGAGGAACGTGGAATGCCTAGGAAGAAACACAAGGCGGAAGAAATTGTAGCCAAGCTTCGGCAAGTTGACGTTCTCACAGCACAGGGTCGGCCAG
>CAMCUC010000057.1 GCA_945878875.1 Rhizobium sp. Q54 | reverse complement strand
ACCGCGGGCTTCCAGCCCCCATCTTTCTTGCGCCATTTTGGACTGCGGGCTGGAAGCCCGCGGTCCAGAGATGCCTTACTTCCCGATCAAGTTATAACCCGGGTCGCCGACGCGGGCACCGGATGTGGTGAACGCGCTTGAGGCGCTCGTTTGCTGGCTTTCAAGTACGCTGGCGGCGATTACTGCGCCGACGGCTGCAAACAATACCGCAGCTAAAAATGACTTCATGACGTCGCCCTCCTTGACTGTCCAACTTATGCTTTGTCCAGCGCCTTTAATCAAGGTGTCTCAAGGCTTATTCGGGCTCGTGGCCTGCGATAGAAAGTCGATCAGGGCGGCGCGATCAGAAGGATCACTGACGCGCTGTTCGGGCATTTTCGTGCCGGGCGTGTAGGCTTGCGGGCCGATTTCAAACAGGCGCGAAATTGTCTGTGCGTTCCATACCAGATCAAGCGTTTTGAACGCGTCGGAATAATCAAAGTCCGGCGCCGTTCCGGCCTTGCGGCCGAAGACGCCATGCAGGGTAGGACCGGCGCGATTGTCACCGCCGGGCGACAGCGTGTGGCAGATGGCGCAGGCGCGATAAATCTCCGCCCCTCGCACGCCCACAAAGGCGGCCAGCTCGTCGCCCGGACCCTGCGCCGTGACTGCGCCCATGTGTTCGCCGGTCCGAGCATCCCAGCGTCGCACCAGCCTGTCTCCGCCCCCGGTGAGCAATACGCGCCCGTCAGGCGAATAGCTGAGCGACCACACCGGCAGGCCGGGACCGTTGAGGGTGAAGCGCACCTTCGCGCCTCGTTCGCCAACGTTGATGATCGCGACCGAACCGCGCGGGCTGGCGGCGGCCAGATTGCGCCCGTCCGGCGATGCGGCGAGCGCGATGATAGGTGCGTCTGCGGCCTGCGTGCGCGAGAGGATGGCGCCGTTCACGTCGATGATGAGCACCACGCCATCGGCGCCGCCCGCTGCGATGCGGCCATCCTCGAGGATCGCCAAAGCATTTTGCGCTGCAAGAGTTCCCACGATTTTTGGCGGCTGGTTTCTGTCGGCGGGCCATATCCGCAATGTGGCGTCATAGGAGGCGGTGACGAGGCTGTGTCCGAGGAAGGCCACCGCATTCACCGGCCCGCGATGGCCCTCGTAAGTGTCCAGCGTCGCGCCGTCTGCGATTGAGAATAAGCGGGCCACATTATCCCAGCCTGCGGTGGAATAGCGGGCGCCGTCGGCTGAGACGGCAAGCCCGGCGATGGGTGCGTCGTGCGCCTTGTCGATACGCAGCGGGCGGGCGCTCCCTGCCTCCCACAGCGCGACGCGTCCGTCTTCGCCAGCAGTCAGGAAACGCCTGTTGCGCAGTGCTGCAACCGCGTTCACGGCACCCTCGTGCACGCGCAGAATTTGCCGCGCCTTGCCTGCTTTCAAATCCCACACGATGGCCGATTGATCGAAGCCGCCGCTGATGGCTTGTCCGCCGTCAGGGGCGATTGCAAGCGATCGCACGGGGCCGCCATGGCCGCGTAACTCCCCCTCCTGAGCAGAGGCGGAGGCGGTGAGAAGGGCGAGGATGAGGAGATAAGCTAAACGCATGCTAACAGGATAGTGCAGGCCAGCGCCAAAAAACAGGCGCGCTTCGACAAAGGTTTGTTATGGTATTGTCACAAACGACCGTCAGTAAATGAGCCAACTTGGCGGTATCGAGGAGAAGCACGTGAAGGCGACGACGAAGGCGCGTGTTCGCGCAGGTGGTGCTGCTCCTGCCATTGTAACGCCGGTTTCCGTCGCCGTTCGGGCGGTTTTGCCGCCGCCGAACGAGCGCTACGTCAATCGCGAGCTGTCCTGGCTTGAGTTCAACAATCGCGTGCTGGCGGAGGCTTCAAACCCCAATCATCCGCTTCTGGAGCGCCTTCGCTTTCTTTCGATCTCGGCCAACAACCTCGATGAATTCTTCATGGTGAGGGTTGCGGGCCTGCGCGGGCAGGTGCGCTCGGGCGTCACTACGCCGTCGGACGATGGTTTGAACCCCTCGGAGCAATTAGCGCAGATCCGCGACCGCGTGGGCGTGCTGGCGGCAGCGCAGCAAAAGCGCTGGCGGGATTTGCGCGGGGAGCTTGGCGAGGCCGGGATTGTCGTCGTCAGCGATCTCGCAAGTCTGGCGCCTAGCGCCGGCAGATGGCTCGATGAATATTTTCTCGCCCAAATTTTCCCGATCCTGACGCCGCTGGCGGTTGATCCAGCGCATCCGTTTCCCTTCATCCCCAATCTTGGTTTCTCCGTCGCGCTCGCTTTGGCGAATGAGACCGACGGCGAGCGCCTGAACGCGCTTGTGCGTCTGCCGCAGAAGGTTGAGCGCTTCATCCGCTTGCCAGATGCTGGCGATCACGTCACGCGGCTTGTGCCGCTGGAGGCGTTGATAGCGCAGCAGACGAGCCGCCTGTTTCCCGGTTATCGCGTGCTCGGGCAGGGCAATTTCCGCGTGATCCGGGACAGCGATCTTGAGCTCGAGGAAGAGGCCGAAGATCTCGTGCGCTTCTTTGAAAGCGCGCTGAAGCGGCGTCGTCGCGGCCGCGTGATCCGGCTGGAAATGGATTCGAGCACGCCTGAAGATCTGGCGACTTTCGTGGCTGAACAATTGGATGTGATGGCTGACGAAACCTTCGCGCATGACGGTATGCTGGCGCTCAACGAGCTGTCTGAAATTGTCTCGCTCAACCGGCCTGAATTGAAGTTCATCCCATATAATCCCCGTTATCCCGAGCGCGTGCGCGACAATGCGGGAGATTGCTTCGCCGCCATCAAGCAGAAAGACTTCATCGTCCACCATCCCTATGAATCCTTCGATGTGGTGGTGCAGTTTCTGACGCAAGCAGCGCGTGATCCCAATGTCGTGGCCATCAAGCAGACGCTCTATCGCACATCCGCCGACAGCCCCATCGTGCGTGCCCTGGTGGAGGCGGCGGAGGCTGGCAAGTCTGTCACGGCGCTTGTGGAGCTGAAGGCGCGCTTTGACGAAGAGGCCAACATCCGCTGGGCGCGCGATCTGGAACGCGCTGGCGCTCAGGTGGTCTTCGGATTTATAGAGCTGAAGACGCACGCCAAGCTGTCGATGGTGGTGCGCCGCGAGGGCGCAGGCCTCGTCACCTATTGCCATGTCGGCACCGGCAATTATCACCCGCTGACGGCGCGTGTTTATACCGATATTTCGTTCTTCACGGCGGACCCCGCCTTGTCTCGCGATGTGGGACGCATTTTCAATTACGTCACCGGCTACGCAGAGCCGGGCGATCTGGAGCGCATGGCGGTCTCGCCTGCGGGCCTCAAGGCCAGATTGCTCGCCCACATTGAGGAAGAGATCGCGCATGTGCGGGCAGGGCGTCCTGGCGTGATCTGGGCCAAGTGCAATGCGCTTGTAGACCCTGAAATCATTGACGCGCTTTATCACGCAAGTCAGGCTGGCGTTCGTGTTGATCTCGTCGTGCGCGGCATTTGTTGTCTGCGCCCGCAAGTGCCCGGATTGAGCGACAACATTCGCGTGAAGTCCATCGTCGGCCGCTTCCTGGAACATGCGCGCATTTATGCGTTTGGGGCAGGGCATGGGCTGCCGCATCCCAAAGCGCGGGTCTATATCTCGTCTGCGGATTTGATGACCCGCAATCTGGAACGGCGCGTCGAATCGCTGTTGCCGCTGACCAATCCAACGGTGCACGAACAGGTGCTGGACCAGATCATGGTAGCCAATATGATAGACAATCAACAGAGTTATCGGGTCTTGCCGGACGGCTCCAGCGAGCGCATATTGCCCGCGCCGGGCGAGGAAGCCTTCAATGCGCATAATTATTTCATGACCAATCCATCTCTGTCGGGTCGTGGAAAGTCGTTGAAGAACTCCAGCCCGAAAACCCTGTTCAAGCGTTTGAAGCCAACGGATTTATGAAGCCTGCAAACGAAGCGCCCGGTCGCCTTTCCCAGCTCCAGCCGATAGCCATTGTGGACGTGGGCTCCAATTCGGTGCGCCTCGTCGCCTATGAGGGGCTGACGCGTGCGCCCAATCCTATCTTCAACGACAAGGTTTTGTGCGGGCTTGGTCGCGGCGTCGCCACCACGGGGCGCCTGAACGAGGAAGGCGTCGTCCGTGCCCTCAAGGCGCTCGAACGCTTTCGCGTGCTGTGCAAAAACATGGGCGTGCGCGAAATTCGGGTTGTGGCCACCGCAGCCGCGCGCGACGCCGCCAATGGGCCAGAGTTTTTGCGCGCAGCCACGAAGGCTATCGGAGCCAAGATTGAACTGCTCTCTGGAGAGCGCGAATCGCAACTCGCGGCGCTGGGCGTGATCTCCGGCTTTCACAAGCCGGATGGATTTGTTGGCGATCTTGGCGGCGGCTCGCTGGAGCTGGCGGATGTGAAGGGCTCGCGAATCGGCAAGCGCGTTTCGCTGCCGCTGGGCGGCTTGTCGCTGATGGATGTTTCGGATCGCTCGCCCAAGCGTGCGCAGAAAATCGTCCGAGAGGCGCTTGGCGAGGTGAAGGGGCTGAAGAAGCTCGAAGGCCGCACGTTTTATGCGGTCGGCGGCACATGGCGCTCGCTTGCGCGCCTGCATATGGTGCAGCGCAGCTATCCGCTCAACGTGATGCACGGATATGTGATTCCCGCCCGCGACGCCGCCGATTTCGCCTCCCTCGTCGAGCGCGTCAACACGGATGCATTGGTTGCGATTGAAACCGTGTCTTCAGGTCGTCGCCCGCTGCTCGCCTATGGCGCGGTGGTGCTGGAGGAAATCATTCGCATGGCGCGTCCCAAGGAGATTGTGATCTCCGCTTTGGGCCTGCGCGAGGGACTTCTGTTTGATCGCCTGAGCGAGGCAGAGCAAAAAAGCGATCCGTTGATCGTGGCCGCGCGCGATCTCAACGTGTTGCGTTCGCGTGCGCCGCGCCATGGCGAAGACTTGTGCGTGTGGACGGACGCTTTCATGAAGTCCACGCAGCTTGAAGAGAGCGTGGACGACAAACGCCTGCGCCACGCCGCTTGCCTGCTGTCTGACAAAGGCTGGCGCGCCCATCCTGATTATCGCGGCGAGCAATCGCTCAACATCATCGCCAACGCCGCCTTCGTGTCGATTGACCATGCGGGCCGGGCGTTTCTCGCGCTTTCGGCCAGCTACCGCCACATGTCAGCTGATCATAACGTCTCGTCGCATTTGCGCACACTTGCCACGGCCCGCATGCTGGATCGCGCCCATGTTCTGGGCGCGGCGACACGCGTCGCCTATGCGATCACGGCTGCCATGCCCAACGTCCTGCCGCGCACGCCGTTGCTCTGCTCCAAGGGCAAGCTGATACTGAAAATGCCGCAGGATTTTGCTCCGCTGGCCAACGACAGGCTGGCCAGCCGGGTGAAGACTCTGGCGCGACTAATTGGCCGCGAGCCTGAGATCAGGATCGGCTAAACAGCAGATCCGTGCAGGTCGTAGGCGTCCGCCCGCTCAACTTTCACGGTCACGATGTCGCCCTGACGCAGCGGGCGGCGTGAGCTGATATAGATCGAGCCGTCGATCTCCGGCGCGTCGGACTTGGTGCGTCCGCGCGAAACCGTGGGGCCAACCTCGTCGATGATCGCCTGCACGCGCTTGCCGACCTTGTTCTTCAAAATGCGCGCGCTGATCGCCTGCTGGGTTTCCATGAAACGCTTGTAGCGGCGCTCTTTCTCGTCTTCGGGCACAGTGTCTAGCCCCAGATCGTTGGCGGCGGCGCCTTTCACGGCCTCGTATTTGAACGCGCCGACGCGATCGAGTTTCGCTTCTTTCAGCCAGTCGAGCATCATCTCGAAATCGTCCTCGGTCTCGCCGGGGAAGCCGACGATGAAGGTCGAGCGTATCGCAAGGTCCGGGCAGATTTCACGCCAGCGGCGCACGCGCTCCAGCGTTTTGTCCTGATTGCCGGGCCGCTTCATCGCCTTCAGCACCTTGGGCGAGGCGTGCTGGAACGGCACGTCGATGTAGGGCAGCACAAGGCCTTCCGCCATCAACTCGATTACGTCGTCCACGTGCGGATAGGGATAGACGTAATGCAGGCGAACCCAGGCGCCGAGTCCCCCAAGTTCACGCGACAGATCAAGAAAGCGTGCGCGCACAGCGCGATCCCTGAACGGGCTCTCGGCATATTTCAGATCGATTCCGTAGGCGGAAGTGTCCTGCGATATCACCAGCAATTCTTTCACGCCCGCAGCGACGAGGTTTTCAGCTTCGCGCAGCACGTCGCCTGCCGAGCGTGAGACAAGCTTTCCACGCAGATCGGGAATAATGCAGAACGAGCAGGTGTTGTTGCAGCCTTCCGAGATTTTCAAATAGGCGTAATGGCGCGGCGTCAGCTTCACGCCTTGCGGCGGCACCAGATCAATGAACGGATCGTGCGCGGGCGGGGCGGCAAGATGCACCGCGTTCATCACGCTCTCATAGGCTTGCGGCCCGGTGATAGCGAACACGTTCGGATATTGCGCGCGAATCTCGTCGGGCTGCGCGCCCATGCAGCCGGTGACGATGACCTTGCCGTTTTCGCCCAAGGCGGCCCCAATGGCCTCCAGCGATTCCCGCTTGGCCGAATCCAGAAAGCCACAGGTGTTTACGACAACGGCGTCGGCGCCGTCATGGCTCTTGGTCAGCTCGTATCCTTCCGCCCGGAGGCTGGTGAGGATGCGCTCTGAATCGACCAGAGCCTTCGGGCAGCCGAGGGAGACGAAGGAAATACGGGGGGCGGGGCGGGGCGATTGATCTGACATGATGTTCGCTTGCCATTGGCGCGGCCCGGGCGCAAGGGCTTGATGCAGAAAAGAGCCCGGCGTTTCCGCCGGACTCTCGTTCTCGTCCAACTCGCTGGGGGATTTAGTACCGGGCGAGAACCGGACGGGCGACAGAGCCTCCGCCAAACTTGTAGTTTATACCGACACGTACAACGTGGAACTTGTCCTCGTCGCTAGATGTGAAGGTGTAATTGGGAAGCGCAATGTTGGTCAGGCGATTATTGTCGCGATCAAGATTGACGTAAAGATATTCGAGCTTGGCGGTCCAATTGTTGCTGAAGGCATGCTCGACGCCAGCGCCGAGCGTCCAGCCCCAGCTGGTGTCGTCGCCGTTGGAACGCCAGTCGGCATTTGTGATGGCCACGCCGGGAGTGTCCCGACGATAGGCGTAGAGATTTCCGCCGCCGCCGGTATCGCCGACGGCCAGACCGCCGGTGGCGTAGATCAGCGTGCGGTCGAGCGCGAAGCCGAGGCGGGCGCGCAAGGTGCCGAACCAATTGCCGCGATCAGCGCCGCTGTGATAGAGACCATAGTCGCTGTAGTTGCCGGTTCCAAGGATGTTGAAGCCGTTATTGTCGCCGTTGCCGCGATAATTGATGTCGGCCTCGACACCGGCCACCCAAGCGCCGAATTGCCAGTTGAAGCCCATCTGGGCGCCGCCGGTGAAGGTTGCGTCATCATCGTTGCGGAAGCCATTATACTCGTTGTCGTAGATTACGACTGCGCCCGCGTATGGGTTGTAGGCGTCACGAAAGGCGCCGTCCGCACGGTAGCGGTGGTCGTTGTCGTTAAACGTCGCGCCAGCGTTCAAGCCGACATAGAAGCCTGACCATGTGAAGATCGGAGCGACGTAGATTGGCGCGACCGCAGTCTCGCGGCGTGGCAGGTCGGCTGCCATAGCGCTTGCGGACATCGCTACAATCGCGACCGAACTCAAAAGAAGTTTGCGCATGAGGTCCTCTTGAACTGGTGTAAAATTAGAATCGAAGGCTGTGTTATCCCTCGATTACTTACGTAACTTTTTCAGAGATATATATCTACCTGAAGCATAAGTATTAAAAGAATGTTTGTTGTTAATGGTGGCGAAATTACAACAAATAGTCTAGGTTGTGTAGGTCTGCATTACCGGCGGAAGTACCGCGGTAAGCTCCCTATGCTGAGCTCTAAATCGTCGTGACAAGCGCAGGCTTTTAAGCCTAATGTTCGCGGCTTTTGAGTTGGGGAGAAACGCATGACGTACCGGTTGGCTACGTATCAATCAGCAGAAGGGCCGCGTGCGGCGGTCATCGTCGGCGAACGCGTTATCGACGTAGCGAAGGCCACGCGGGTCAAGGCTGACGAAACCGTGCAGGGCATCCTCTACGACTGGACCAAGGCGAAAGCGCGCCTTGAGGCGGTTTCCACGCGTCAGGGCTTGCGCGGCCAGCCGCTCTCGAAAGTGAAGCTTCTGGCTCCGATTCCCGTGCCCGGGGCGATCTATTGCGCAGGCTCCAATTATGGCGATCATGCCGCCGAAATGGCACGCGCCAAGGGTTTGCCGCCGCCTGCCGATCCGCACGATCTCGGGCTGCAGCCGTGGCACTTCATCAAATCGTCGCGTTCGGTGACCGGCTCCAACCAGAGCGTCAAACTGCCTGCTGCCTCAAAGAAGGTGGATTGGGAAGCGGAGCTGGCCGTCGTGATCGGTCGTAAGGCCCGGGACGTTTCGCAAAAAGACGCGCTGAAATATGTCGTGGGTTATATGGTGGGCAATGATTTGTCGGCCCGCGACCTCAGCCGCCGCGCCGAAGCCCAGCCCGGCACGCTGTTTGCCACTGACTGGACGTCGCACAAATCCTTCGACGGCGCCTGCCCGCTGGGGCCATGGATCACGCTCGCCCGCGACGTGAAAGACCCGCACGACCTCGCCATCGAGCTCGATATCAATGGCGTGATGAAGCAGAACTCGAACACAAAGCACATGATTTTCGACATCCGCGAGCAAATCGCATTCCTGTCGAGCCGGATCACGCTCTACCCCGGCGACATCATTATGACCGGAACGCCGGACGGCGTCGGCAATGGTCGCGGCGAATTCTTGGCCGCCGGCGACGTGGTGCGCGTGCGAATTGAAGGTCTCGGCGAGATCGTCAACAAGATGACGTGAAGCTGCAAGCGTAAAGCCACGGCTTGCGCCGTTTTGCGGGCGGGGCGCCCTCGGTCAAGTGAGCGGCTACTCAATCCGCAGCAGAACGTGCTTTTTCTTGCCCAGCGACAGTTTTGCCACGCCTTCTTTGAAATCGGCAGCCGTCAGCGCTGCCTTTTCGTCCGTCACCGGCGCGTCGTTCAGGCGCAGGCCGCCACCTTTGATCTGGCGGCGGGCTTCGCCGGTGGAGGCGACCAGCCCGGCCCGCACGAAGGCCGACAGCACACCCATGCCGATGGCCTCGCTGGCAGGCAGGGCGACGCTCGGCAAATCATCGGCCAGCACGCCTTCCTCAAACGTCTTGCGGGCGGTCTCGGCGGCGGATTCCGCAGCGGTGCGGCCATGCAATAAAGCGGTGGCCTCGTTGGCGAGAACTTTCTTGGCCTCGTTCAGCTCGGCGCCGTCGAGGCCGCCCAGCCGGTTGACCTCGTCCAGCGGCAATTCCGTGAACAGCTTGAGGAAGCGGCCCACGTCGCCGTCCTCGCAATTGCGCCAGAACTGCCAATAGCCGTAGGGGCTGAGCATGTCGGCGTTAAGCCAGACGGCTCCGGACGCGGTCTTGCCCATTTTGGCGCCGGACGACGTTGTGAGCAGCGGCGCGGTCAGCGCGTAAAGCTGCGGGGCACCCATGCGGCGGCCAAGGTCAATGCCGGTGACGATATTGCCCCATTGATCGGAGCCGCCCATTTGCAGCGTGCAGCCATAGCGCCTGTTGATTTCCACGAAATCATAGGCTTGCAGGCACATGTAGTTAAACTCGATGAACGACAGCTCCTGATCGCGCTCAAGCCGCATCTTCACCGAATCCATCGACATCATGCGGTTGACCGAGAAATGGCGGCCAACGTCGCGCAGGAAGTCGATGTAATTGAGCTTGGTCAGCCAGTCGGCGTTGTCGATCATGATGGCGTCGGACGGGCCGTCGCCAAAGGTGAGGAACTTGTCGAACACCTGACGGATGCCGTCCTTGTTGGCCTCGATCTGCTCGACGGAGAGCAGCTTGCGGGCCTCGTCCTTGCCGGAGGGGTCGCCGACGCGCGTGGTGCCGCCGCCCATCAGCGCGATCGGCTTGCCGCCGGTCTTTTGCAGCCATCGCAACATCATGATCGGCAGCATCGAGCCCACGTGCAGCGAGGTCGCGGTGCAATCAAAGCCGATATAGGCGGTGAGGCCGCCCGCCAGCGCTTTCTCGTCAACGCCCACAAAATCCGAGCATTGATGAATGAAGCCGCGCTCGATGAGAACACGCAGGAAATCGGATTTGGGTTGGAAATCGCCGGTCATCTCACGCCTCAGGTCGCCTCACGAATGCAGACGTTTAGGCGAGCGCGGTGGTACGCACAACGAAAAACGCGCCGCCCTTTACAGGCGCCGCATTTTGAAATCTCAATCTTCGAAAACTCAGTCTTCGCCGTCTCAATCTTCGCTTGCCGCTTTGGGTGCAACCGGCAATTTCACCGGACGCAGCATGAAAGAAGGAACATGGTCGCCCATGCCGCGCACGGACGGACCGTCGTCCTCCTCGTAGCGGCGACGCGGGCGCTCGTTATTCTGCAAGCGTTCCTGACGAACCGGGTCGAGGCGGGCTGCCTCAACACGTGGTTGTTCGGCGATCGGCTGCTCAGAGCGGGTGCGCTCCGGGCGTGGCGTGCGTTCACGCGGCGTGCGGTCGCCACGGGTGCGCTGGCGGCGGGGCTGTTCGGCGCCCGCCTCACTGGCGATGTTTTCAACGCGCGGCTGCTCGCCGGCGGCGAGGGCCAATTCATCGGCCACGAACGGCATCATCGGCGCCTGGTCTTCGAGCGCGCGACGGCGACCGTCGGTCTTGTCCATGCGGTCGCGGCGCTGTTTCGATTCGCCCGAGCGATCACGCTCGCCGCGACGCCCGCCAGAGCGTTCCCCGTCGCGACGGGCGCGCAGGCGGTCCTTGTCGGGCGGGGCTTCGCCCAAATCTTCCGGCTGCGGGCCGTTCCAGTTCACGTCGATATTGATGAGCTTTTCAATCGCCTTGACGTGTTTGGAATCTTCCTTCGTGACGATGGAGATCGCGATGCCGCTCTTGCCGGCGCGGCCCGTGCGGCCGATGCGGTGCACGTAATCGTCGGGATGGATCGGCACGTCGAAATTGAACACATGGCTCACGTCCGGAATATCGAGGCCGCGAGCGGCGACGTCCGAACACACCAGCAAAGCCACGTCGCCGCGCTTAAATGCGTCGAGCGAGGCCATGCGCGCGGGCTGGTCCATGTCGCCGTGCAGGGCGCCTACGGAGAAGCCGTGGGTAGTGAGGGATTTGTGCAGGATCGCGACGTCGCGTTTGCGATTGGCGAAGATGATCGCATTGCGGAACCCGTCAGCGTCGCGCAAAAGGCGGCGCAGCGTCTCGCGCTTTTCCGATCCGGTGTGCGAAGCCACGAAGCTCTGCGTGATAGTGGAGGCCGTCGCCCCGATGCGCGCAACTTCGATGCGCGCCGGGTTCGAAAGGAATTGCTCGGTCAGGCGCGTGATTTCCGGCGGCATGGTGGCCGAGAAGAACAGCGTCTGGCGCGTGAAGGGTACAAGCTTGCAGATCTTTTCAATGTCGGGAATGAAGCCCATGTCCAACATGCGATCGGCTTCGTCGATGACCAAAATCTCGATGCCGGTCAGCAGCAGCTTGCCGCGTTCCTGAAAGTCCAGCAGGCGGCCTGGGGTCGCGATCAGCACGTCGGCGCCGCGCATGATCTTGGCTTCCTGATCGCCAAACGATACGCCTCCGATCAGCAAGGCCACGTTCAACTTGTGGTTCACGCCGTATTTTATAAAGCTTTCTTCAACCTGCGCCGCCAGTTCGCGGGTGGGTTCAAGGATCAGCGTGCGCGGCATGCGGGCGCGGGCGCGGCCACTTTCCAGTCTCGATAGCATCGGCAGGGTAAAAGCGGCGGTCTTGCCGGTGCCCGTCTGGGCGATGCCAAGAACGTCCCGGCCTTGAAGTGCGAGCGGGATCGCCTGTTGCTGAATTGGTGTTGGCTGGGTGTATCCAGCAGCTTCAACCGCCGCCAGGACCTTTTCGCTGAGTCCAGTATCTCTGAAAGACATCAAATGGCCTTGTTTATGGCCTGTGGGCAGGCGAGGCGTTGGCGACCGGGTCGCTACTTATCCACGCAGGCCGCCAGTTACGCGTCCGAAAGGGGGAGCGCCGCACTCTTTGCGGCGGAACAGACGGCGGGCATGCGCGGGCCCCTGCAACGTCTGAGCGACAAATAGGCTCAATTGCCGCGAAGTCAATCAGAAACCGACGCCGGGTGTGGCGTCGGTGAGCAGTCCGTGATCTTGCGATTTGGCAAGGTCAACGCTGCGACGATTCTGCCGCAATGAAATTTTCGACCGTTCCGAAAAGCAGCCCTATCTTGGCATGCCGAGTTCCGGATTGCGCAACGTGTTCCCCGTCCTGAGCAGTTCGGCAGTGCCGGTCGCATTCTGGTCGGTACGACGCGCCCACCACGAGCCGGGTTGCACGGGTTGCGCCCCCGGGCGCGGCAGTGCGGCCATACCGCGCGCCAGATCACGCTCGACAACAGGCGCTTTTGCGACTTGCTTTGCTGCAGTCTGCTGCAAGGCGTAAGAAGCGCCGACGGAAACAATTGCAATTGCGCAGCAGCCCATAACCACCGTGCGCTTGAAGGATGAGGAATTAACGTCGTTCATAATAGTCGTCCCGAAAAATGCGTAAAACAATTTGGCAAATACAAATTCAGTTTTGCGCAATTTTATGAACGGCTGGTTAGCGATATGTCGTTCGGTAAGCTTCGAAGCCCTGAAATTGCGGCGCGCTCAAATATCAAGCGCGTCCGCAGCCGCAAACTTGGCGCGTTCCTGAATGAAGGCGAACCGCGCTTCCGGCTTGTTGCCCATCAAACGCTCCACGCTGTCCGCGGTGGCTTCCTGATCCTCCAGCGCGACGTCTACGCGCAGCAGCGTACGCTTACGGCGATCCATCGTCGTTTCTTTAAGTTGCGATGGAAGCATCTCGCCCAAGCCTTTGAAGCGGCTGACTTCTACCTTGCCTTTTCCGGTGAAGGTGGACTTCATCAACTCGGCCCTGTGAACGTCGTCACGGGCATAGGCGGTCTTGGCGCCTTGCGTCAGCTTATAGAGCGGAGGCACGGCCAGATAGAGGTGGCCGCCCTCAATGAGCTTCGGCATCTGGCGCCAGAAGAAGGTGATGAGCAATGACGCAATGTGGGCTCCGTCCACGTCGGCGTCCGTCATAATGATGATTTTATTATAGCGAAGCTCGGAATCCTTGTAGTTGGCGCCGCCGACGCAGCCCAAAGCCTGCATCAGATCCGTGAGCTGTTGATTGCCGGCCAGCTTGTCGCGCGTGGCGGAAGCGACGTTCAGGATTTTGCCGCGCAAAGGCAGTACGGCCTGCGAGGCGCGATCGCGCGCCTGCTTAGCGGAACCACCGGCGGAATCGCCTTCGACGATAAACAATTCAGTGTCGTAGGGCGAATTGCTCGAGCAATCCGCCAGCTTGCCCGGCAGGCGCAGCTTACGGCCGGGCGCCTTGCGGGCGACGTCCTTCTCGGCCTTGCGACGCAACCGCTCGTCGGCGCGCTCAACCACATGGTCGATCAGCTTGGAGGCCTGCGTTGGCGAATCCGCCAGCCAGTGATCGAACGCGTCGCGGACGACGCCCTCCACAAGGCGGGACGCCTCGCTGCTCATCAGACGGCTTTTGTTCTGACCCTGAAATTCCGGTTCGCGGATGAACACCGAGATCAGCGCTGCACAACCCGACATGATGTCGTCCGTCGTCACCGGCGCCACGCGCTTGGTCAGGCCGACGCGCTCCGCATGATCCTTGAGTGCCTTCAGCAAGGCGCCGCGCAGGCCCGCCTCGTGGGTGCCGCCGTCCGGCGTCGGGATGGTGTTGCAATAGGAATGGACGAAGCCGTCCTCATAGGATAGCCACGAGACTGACCATTCGACTGAACCATGCCCGCCGGGCTTCTCGACCTTGCCGCTAAAGGCCGTATCGACCACGAGGTCTTTGCCCTCGATGTCAGAGGCCAGATAATCGCGCAGGCCGCCGGGGAAGCGGAACACGGCTTGCTGAGGGATGACGTCGTTTTCTTTCAGCAGAGAGGGGTCGCAAGTCCAGCGGATTTCGACGCCGCCGAAGAGATAGGCCTTCGAGCGCGCCATGCGGAACAGGCGGGCCGGTCGGAAATGGGCGTCGGCGCCAAAGATTTGCTGATCGGGCTGAAACCGCACGCGGGTGCCGCGCCGGTTGAGCGTCTTGCCGCGATTCTCCAGCTTCGTGACGGGCGTCCCGCGCTCGAACGATTGCGCATAGAGCTGCTGCCCGCGCGCGACCTCAACGTCGAGGCGCGAGGACAGCGCATTGACGACGGAGACGCCGACGCCATGAAGGCCGCCGGAAGTCTGGTAGGCGCCCGAATCGAATTTGCCGCCCGCATGCAGCGTCGTCATGATGACTTCGAGCGCTGACTTGTTTGGGAACTTGGGATGCGGATCAACCGGCACGCCGCGCCCGTTGTCGGTCACGGTCAGCCAGTCGCCCGGCTCCAGCACGACGTCGATCCAGGTGGCGTGGCCCGCCACCGCCTCGTCCATGGAATTGTCGAGCACTTCCGCGAACAGATGGTGCAGGGCGGTCTCGTCCGTGCCGCCGATATACATGCCCGGGCGACGGCGAACGGGCTCAAGCCCTTCAAGCACTTCGATGGACGAGGCGTTATAGCCCTCTTCGCCCGGCGTGCCGCGAATGGCGCCGGGGTCAGCTTTTCCGTTTGCCTTGGGGTCGGCTTTGCGGGGCGCTGGCGCCGCAGTCTTGGGAGGCGACGCTTTGCGCGCCGCTCCGCCGCCGAAGAGATCGTCGTTGGAAGCCATGCGAATCCGCTCTGAAACTGGAGCCTGCTTATCGGGCCATTCAGCGCCCGAAAGCAAGCACAACGTGAACGGAACGAAAACATGCAAGACAGCAGACCGATTGCCGCCGCACAGCGGATCGGCTACGAATGAGGTAGCGCGAACGCTCGAAACAGGGCTCGCTGAGGGGATGGAGGACGCTTTATGAAAAAGATTCGGGCTTTGACACTGGGTGTTGCGACTTTGAGCCTTGCGTTGTCGGCGAGCTTTGCCGCCTTCGCCCAGACCACAACGCTGAAAGTCGCCCTGCCGCAGAAGGGCAATTGGGACACCGGCATCACCGAGTTTGGCGTCAAGGCGGGCTTCTTCAAGGAGGCCGGGCTTGAGATTGACGTCCTCTATACGCAGGGTGGCGCGCAGACCGTGCAGGCGATTCTTGCGGGCAGCGTGGACATCGCCATGCAGGGCGGCATTCTCGGGCTTGTCGGCGCCTTCACCAAAGGGGCGCCGCTACGCATCGTTTCCGCCGCAATGACCGGAACGCCGGACATTTTCTGGTATGCGCGCACTGATAGTGGCATCAAGAGCTTCAAGGACGTTGAGGGCAAGACGGTGTCGTTCTCCTCGCCGGGCTCCTCGACCAATCTGGTTTTGCTGAACCTGTTCGACCATTACAAGGTGAAGGGCAAAGCCACGCCCACGGGCGGCATTCCCGGCACCTTTACGCAGGTGATGTCGAAACAGATCGACGTCGGCTGGTCCGCACCGCCGTTCGGCCTCAAGGAAATAGCGGCCAAGGAACTGGTGATCGTTGCGCGCGGCAGCGAAGTGCCCTCGTTGCAGACGCAGACCGTGCGCGTGAACTTCACCACCGCCGATACGCTGGCCAAAAAGCGCGCGGCGCTCGTCAAGTTTCAGGAAGTCTACAACAAGACGCTGGAATGGGCCTACAAAGACCCCAAGGCGCTTGACTACTTTGCGGAAGCCGCCGGCGTATCGCTTGACGTGGCCAAACAGGCGCGGGACGGATTCTACCCCCAAGCCGCCATGCAGCCCTTCGAGATCAGGGACATGCAAAAGACGCTCGATCAGGCGCTTGATTTCAAGTTCATTACCAAGGCGATGAAGCCTGACGAATTGAAGGGCCTCGTTGAAATTCTCGTGCCCGCCAGCAAGTAATCGCGCTGGCGTTTTGACGCGGGCGGCCCGGCCGTCCGCTTTTCCATGATTGAGGGTCGTCCATGTCGGACGCTGCGATCGTTCACCGTCGCTCATTCTGG
>CAMCUC010000056.1 GCA_945878875.1 Rhizobium sp. Q54 | reverse complement strand
GCGTCCGGATCGGCTGAGGCGTTCTACAAGGGCAAGACGCTTAACTTCGTCGTCGCGCTCGCTGCTGGCGGCGGCTACGATCAATATGCGCGCACGCTGGCCCGTCATCTTGATCGACATATTCCCGGCAGCCCGACGATTGTCGTGCAAAACATGACGGGCGCCGCCGGAATGCGCGCCACCAATTGGATGTATAATGTCGCCCCGCGCGACGGACTCACCATCGGCATGACGCAGCGCTCTGTTCTGGTTGAACCGCTCTACGGAACGAAAGAAGCGACCTTCGACCCCACAAAATTTTCATGGATCGCGAGCCTCAACGAAGAGGCCTTTATTGCAGTGACATGGAAAGATCGCGGGCTCGACAGCATCAAGGATGCGCAAACGCGCGAGTTTCCAGTCGCCGCCGACGGCCCTGCGTCCGACGATTACACATGGCCCGCCGTGCTCAATCAGGTGATAGGCACGAAGTTCAGGATCATCTCCGGCTACAAGGGCAAAGCGGAGGAACGCCTGTCCGTCCGGCGCGGAGAGACTCACGGTCTGATTGGCTGGAGTTGGGGCGCCCTGCAAACCTCCGAATGGGCGGATTACAAGGCCGGAAATTGGCAGATCATCGCCCATCTGGGACGCGGCAAGCACCCGGATTTTTCTGCTCCCTCGATCTATGATTACGCAAAGTCGAAAGAGGCGACCGACGCGCTCGACTTCCTTGTCGGCACGCTTGTCCTGGGCCGCCCGGTGTTCGCGCCGCCGCAAATACCGTCTGATCGCGAGGCAGCTCTGCGCGATGCTTTCATGGCGACTATGGCGGACCCGGCCTTTCTCGCCGAAGCTGAAAAGCAGAAGCTCGAAATCAGCCCGGCGCCCGGCGCAGAACTCGCCGACCGCCTGAACAAGCTCTACCTCACGCCCAAAAGCATTGTGGAGCGTGCGCAAGCCGCCCGCAGGCAGGCGGGCGCGCCCTAGCCTGAGAGTTCATGTCCCGCTTTCTAAAAACCACAAAGAAAGGTTCTTAAAATGTCGAATACATCCTCCCTTCGCCTCGTTTCCGATGGCTCGCAGATGCCAGCCGGTTGCAAGGTCACGCAATTGCAGCCCGCAGTCGGCTCCACGGTTGCGGGCTATCGCTTCGACGGCAAGCCGCTGAGCGATGAGTTTCGCACTGCGCTGCGCGATCTTTTGCACAACCGCGGTCTTGTCGTGTTCGAGCCCGGCACGGTGACGCCTGAAAACTTCACGGTGTTTGCCGGCTTCCTTGGCGAGTTCTTCCATTACGCTGGTCCGCACACGCCGCGTGCGCCGGAAAACCCCGACGCCACAACCATCGATTCCGTGCGCGACAAGCATTTGCGCAATCACATCTGGCACGCCGACGGCGGCTTCCGCCCAGATGCTCCGGCCTTCACAGCGCTTTACGCCCACCAGATCCCCGAGACTGGCGGCAACACGATGTTCAGCAGCGCCGCCTGGGTTTATGAAAACCTCGATCCGCTGTTCGCCGCCTATCTCGACACGCTCACCGTGATCCAGTCGGCAGACGCGACCGGCCACATCACTGACCGTTATCTTGACGCGGAGGAAGCTTCCGCCGCGCGTATGCGGATGCCTCCCTTCGAAATGCCGCTGGTGCGCGTGCATCCGGTCACGGGCCGCAAGTGGATTGCAGTCAATGAATCCTATGTCGCCTACATCAAGGGCGTGAGCCGCATCACCAGCCAGAACCTGCTTGGCATTCTGTTCGACATGATCAAGTCGCCGGAAGCCACGGTGCGTTACGCATGGTCGCAGGGCGCGCTGGCGATCTGGGACAATCGCGTGGTGCAGCACAAGGGCATCAAGGACTACAGCGGCGCGCGCCGCATCCTCTACCGCGCCACGATGACTGCGTAAGGAGAAGCACATTGAGCGACGTCCGCGCCAGAACCCTCATCACTGTTCAAGACCTTGCTGAGAGCCTGAAGGCGCAGACGCCGCTTGTGCTGCTCGACGTGCAGGACGAGAAAGCGACCGCACGCGCGCGGCCGCTGATCCCGCACGCGATAGCGACGTTTCTCGACGCCGACTTCTCCGGCGCGCCCTCAAAGCACGCCGGCAAACGCCCCCTGCCCGAAACTGCGGACTTGCAGGCGAAGGCGCAAAGCTTTGGGATCAATCCTGACAGTCTTGTGGTGGTCTACGACGACAAAGGCGGCGCGCAAGCCTCGCGCGCATGGTGGACGTTGCGCTGGGCTGGCTGTGACAACGTGCGCATCCTCGACGGCGGCCTTCAGGCCTGGCTGGAGGCGGGACACGCGATCTCGCAAGACCCTGCGCCCGCGCCGGGCGGGGGAACAATCACTTTGAGCCCCGGCCACCTTCGCACGATAGAGGCCGATGAGGCCGCAGCCCTTGCGCACGAGGGCGTATTGCTCGACACGCGCGGCAAGGCCGCCTATGTCGGCGCTCCGCAGGAACCCGGAAAACCGGCGACCGGCCATATCCCCGGCGCCCTCAGCGCACCGGCGACGGACGCGCTCGCCGACGACGGGCGTTTCAAATCAGGCGAAGAGCTGCGCGCTTGCTTTGCCGCACTGGGCGCAAACGACGCGCAGCAAATCGGCGTCTATTGCGGCAGCGGCAACGCCGCCGCCCATTCCATCGCCGCCCTCAGCGCAGCCGGTCTTGAGGCCGCGCTTTATATCGGCTCATGGTCCGCCTGGAGCGCTGACCCGGCGCGCCCAGCCGCTATCGGGGAAGAGCCGGGCGGCGCCTGAGCGCCAATCGACCTAGTTTGCCCCCGCCAGCCTGTTCGCAACCCCTATGTAAAGCGGAATGCCCAGCACCAGATTGAACGGGAACGTGATGCCAAGCGACATGGTCAGCGAGATCGCCGCATTGGCTTCGGGCAGCGCCATGCGCAGCGCCGCAGGCACCGCGATGTAGGACGCCGACGCGGCCAGCGTCATCAGGACGGCCGTTCCTCCTGCCGACAGGCCGATAACAATCGCGAACGCGGCACCGAGAGACGCGCCGATCAACGGCATGAAGATGGCGAACAGGCCGAGGCTGATCGTCAGATTTTTCCGTCCATGCTGAAGCCCCCGACCGGCGACGAGCCCCATGTCGAGCAGGAACAGGCAGAGAAAACCCGGAAACAGATCGACTAGGAACGGCTTCAACATCACAAGGCCATTTTGCCCGCTCGCCATGCCGACGACGAACGCACCAAGGAGCGTGACGACTGAGCCGTTGAGCATAACCTCACGCCACAGGTTGTTGCCACCGGGACTCACAGCAGAATTCGCCGTTTGCTTGCGATGCCGCCGCGCCAGAAAAAGAGCCGACATGATCGCAGGCGTCTCCATCGCAGCGGCGACAGCCACCAAATACCCCTCAAATGGCAGTGAGAGCTGGATGAGAGCGCCCGTCACGGCGGCGAAAGTGACAGCCGATATCGAGCCGTAATGTCCAGCGACGGCGGCAGCGTCAATCGCGCTGAGGCGACTTGTTTTCTTGAGAATGAAGTAAGCCAGAAACGGCATCGCGAACGAAAGCAGGATACCGGCGCTAATGGTGGCGACGAGTTGACCGGTGAACCCGTAATGGGCGACCTCGGCCCCGCCGCGGAAGCCTATCGACATCAGCAGATACAGCGAAAGCAGCTTGGAGACGGCGTCCGGCACGGTAAGATCGGACTTGGCGAGCGCGACGACGAAACCGACCACGAAGAACAATACCATTGGCGAGAGCAGATTTTGCAACGCGAGATCGGTAATCGACATAATGCCCCCAAGGCAAAAAAAAGCGCCGCAGCAGATCGCTGCGACGTCGACCGTCAGGCGAACAAGATTTCGCCAGCGGCGTTTCCGGCGGCAATCTAGTCGCAGGCAGAAATCTGTAAAATTGATAGTGTAAAGCTCTAACATTTATAAAATTGATGCTATAGGCCCCTATCATGCCCAAAACGCTCACCAACCTCGATATTGATCTCGTGCGCACATTCGCGACCATCGCGCGGCTTGGCAGCTTCACGCACGCCGCCGAGCGCCTTGGCCGTCAGCAATCGACGATCTCTTTGCAAATCGCGCGGCTTGAGGCGACGATGCAGACAAAATTGCTCGAACGCTCGCCCAGATCGGTCAGCCTCACGACCGAGGGCCGGGTCTTTCTCGATTATGCGTGGAGGATACTCGACCTAAATGATGAGGCGGTGGCGCGATTTGGCGAGCCGACGATGACGGGACTTGTGCGTCTGGGCGCGCCTGAAGACTTCGCGACCCGGCACCTGCCCGACGTGCTGGCGCGATTCGCACAGGCTTATCCCTCAGTGGCGCTGGAGGTGAGCTGCGATCTCACGCTCAATCTCCTCGAGCGCTTCCGGTCCGCTGATTTCGACGTGCTGCTGGTGAAGCAAGAGCCTTCGGCAAAGAACAAGGGAATCCGCGTCTGGCGCGAGCCGCTTGTATGGGTTGCAGGAAGCCGGGACTTCCTCAACCACACCCGGCCAGTTCCACTCGTCGTCTCCCCTGCGCCATGTGTCTATCGCAAGCGCGCGACTATGGCGCTGGACAAGGCGAAAATGTCCTGGCGCATCTCGTATACATGCGGAGCCTTGTCTGGAGCCCTCGCAGCCGTCAGGGCGGGTCTGGGCGTGGCCGTGCTTCCCAGGGACATGGTGCCGGGCGGCCTCCATGTACTCGATGACGACAGGCTCCCGGACTTGAAGGATACGGAGATTGCGCTTCTGCACGCCAAAGAGCTCTCGTTGCCCGCCCAGCGGCTCAAGGATCACATCGTGAGATCGCTTGGATAGCGCGCAATCCTGGACAGCGGGGAATGGTGCGCCGAAGAGAATGAAAGCTATAACACCTATTGTATTGTTATTATGATGTAATCTGAAATAAAAATGGGAATTTTTGGACAGCTAATTCTTGAACTGCTTTCATAAAACTTGACGTTAGCAAGGTCTGCGCTGTCCGTCTGGAACGGCGGCGATAAATAATCGATCAACCGGAACGGCCTAAGAGGCCCGGCAGATACTCAACCGCCGGACGTGCCTGACCAGATTAACCATCGGCCGCTTGAAGATAGGACTTAGATTTGCCGGCGAATAATATACTGGAGCATCTCATTATCCAGAGCCAGGTCGGCTAACGTCTTCCTCAGCCGCTAGTTCTCGCCTTCCAGCTGCACCCGCCACTTCACCAAGGAAAGCATCAGCCCGCCATACTTCTTGCGCCAATTCTAATAGGTCGCCTCGCTGATTCCTGGCCAGCCCCCATAAGGTGATCCGGTCGTTATGTTAGTTGAGGATCCGGTGAAGCGCTTGGGAATGGTGGCCCATACCCAGCGTTAGTTTTCAGCGGCCTTTTGCCCTGCGCCGACGTCGAAGGGATTACCTGCAAAAAATATTCTGTCGGCGTTTTGTTGCCAAGAGCCATGTGAGGGCGGCTCTCATTACAATCGATCTTCCAAGCCTCAATCAGGCGTTGTGCCTCAGCCAGGGTCTCGAACCAGTGGATATTGCAGCGCAAGGCAGAAGAATTACAGACGATGTTCGAGCCATTGAGGGAAGGTTCGATTTCGCATAAGCAAGAGCCGCTACATGTGCTACAAATACCGGGAAGCCACCGAGCGACCTTCGCAGAAGGAGTAGCAAATGTAGCAGCACTTGCCGGGACGAAATCTGACCTTGCCCCGATGGCGCAAGCTGCGTCTGCAATGCTTTTACCTTGCATGGTGAGCGCGTCCCCTTAGCGGAACTCGCTGACGAATTCCTTAGGGGCGGGCCTCTTCCCTAGCATTTCGTCTTCCTTTTTTATATCAAAAAGACATACTTTTAGGTGGAGCAGTTCAAGGGGACGTATCAATGATCGGAGATGTGAAAAACAAGAGGTGCATTGTTACTGGCGCAGGATCGGGACTAGGGCGAGCTATGACCCTAGGCTTGGCTCAGGGCGGCGCGCTTGTTATTGCGGCAGACATCAATACCGGTGCCGTTGAGGATACACTTGCTGAATTGAATGACAGCGCCGGCCGCCTAGTCCCTCACAGGGTTGACCTTACCCGAGTCGAGGAATGTGAGAACCTCATCGAGAGCGCTGTAAGAGAGTTTGGCGGCGTCGACGTACTTGTAAATTGCGCGGGCCTGAATATGGCGCTGATCAGCAGAGACTTTCTTACCAAGCTGGTTCGCTTCTGGGACGTTGACGCCCAGGACTGGCAGCGCATGTTCGACGTGAATGTGCGCGCCCCCTTCATGCTTGCTAAATGTGTCTCGCCAATCATGACCGCTCAGGGCTGGGGTCGCATCATCAACGTCACAACCAGCTTCGGCACGATGCTGAGGGAGGGAAACACACCCTATGGTCCCGCAAAGGCTGCTCTTGAAGCCGCTTCGGCCGGGTGGGCGCAGGAGCTGCAAGCTACGGGCGTCACCTGCAATGTACTGATTCCGGGCGGCGCGGCAGATACCCCCATGATTCCTCCCGACGCTCCCATTGCCCGTGACAAGTTGGTGCCCGTATCCGCGATGCTGCCGCCTTTGATCTTCCTAGCCTCGGATCGTTCGGATGCAGTGTCCGGCATACGTCTTGTTGCAAATCGCTGGCGACCGGATGCACCGGATAATGAAAACATGGATCGAGCCGGAGCGCCAATAGGCTGGCCTAACCTTGCCGCCTCCTCCGGCGTCACGACAAAGGGGTCGGTCGCCGCGCCTGGCGGTGCCTAGGCCGCTCGGCGCGGCTTTGCCACATTCGCAAATTTGCGATGCAAAACGACGGTCCCAAAGTTTCTCACGAGGTTGATACTATCGCACCCCACGTTCAGTGCCAACGCGAGGAACGCAAAGCGCGTGGGAGGCTTAGGTTGGATGAAGCTGACGTTGAAGGTGCTGGAGTAGGCGGCGTGGAATGGCAGACATTGATCGCCTGAAATCTTCCGTAAATATGCGTCGCTCTCGTTTGCCCATCGGGTCCTCCTGTTGCGTCAAACGCTATCAGAAAGTCCCTCCACTTTTCCGGGGCAAGTCCACCAGCCGATGACCCGCCGCGAGTAGAGGTCGATCAGGGCCGCCAGATATCCAAAGCCCTCTAGTGTCGTGGTGTAGGCAATGTAGATACCCCAGGACACATCTGACGTCTGCAAATCGAACTGACGATCCAGTGTATTGTCGACAACCAAAAAATTACTTACCGCGATATAGCGAATGGCTTTGTTTATAGCCTATTTGCGCCTTGATTTCCAGCAGCTTTGTTAGTCGCGCCATCTTGTTTGGACAGCACGTCTCGCCCTGACCGACAAGGTCGTCGTGTAATTTGCGGTAGCTATATACGTTGCCGCTGTCTTTCGAGGCGCTGCGGATCAGTCAGGTCTAACGGGCGAAATCTTTCACCCGCTTGCTCATCGGGTTATGCAGGCGAGCGTAGCAGCCGCTAGTATGGATGCGAACATCTAGCAATCATTCTCACAGAAAACCATGAACGCTGCTCGACTGCGAGCGCAGATCTTATTTTGCATCGTTGGCGAAATACGCGTTGGCTTTTTTAGGATGTAGGACTCCTCAGTGAGCCTTGCGCAAACGTCAGTCACAAGCCCTTCGTAGAGCCTTTGTAAGCGTCCACGATTTCCGATCCGGTCGCAAACCATACGGCGTCGTGGGAGCCAATATAGTTCAGCGCGCGGTCCAGGTATTTGATGCGATGGGCTGCGCCGATGAGGTAGGGATGCAGGGCGATGCACATGGCGCGCCCGTTTGTCGCTCCCTCGGCGTACAGCGTATCAAACGTGTCGCGAATGCGCCGTTCAAAATCCGTAATGCTGATTGAGGGGTTGTTGAACAACGGCATGTCGTTCAGCTCAAGAGAATAGGGAAGCGCGTAAAGCCCGTTGTCCATCACGTAGGGAAGGTCGTCGTTGCACCAGTCCGCGACGTATTCCACGCCTTGCTCGCGCAGCAGGCCAAGCGTGTGCCATGTCTCGGTCAGCCCCGGTCCCAGCCAGCCGCGCATCGTCTGCCCACACGATTCAATCGCCGCCCTGGTCTTTGCAATGATGTCGATCTCTTCCTCCAGCGTGATTCCGCGCAGCACCTGCGAATTCGTCATGCCGTGGCCCATCAGCTCCCAATTCAGTTTTGCGCATTCCTCCATGATACGCGGATAATGCTCGACGACCTCGCCATTGAGCGCGACGGTCCCGCGCACGCCATGCTTGGCCATCGTCTCCATCAATCGCCACACGCCAACGCGATTGCCGTAATCGCGCCGGGCATGGTTGCGCACGTCGGGCGTGCCCGGCCCCATGTCGATCCTGTAATGCTCAATGTTGGGCACGATCCACACAGCCACGCGCGCGCCGCCCGGCCATCGCACGGGCGGGCGGTCCACGATGGCCTGATAGGGGAACGGGCGTTTGGGATCGAACGCGGTCATGATGCGTCTCGCGTTCAGGGCTGGGCGATCTTCCGCAATCTATCAATGATAGGCTGCGGCGTTGCGTAGGCGCGGTCGACGATCGCCTTAACTTCGGCGGCAGAACGCGGCACGTTCACGCCCAGATTGAGCTTGTCGGCCTCGGCGAGAAACTCCTTGTCTGCGAATGTCGCAGCAAAGGCTTTCTGCATCAGTTCGACCCGATCAGCGGGCGCGCCCGGCGGCATCAGGTACGGCCTTCCCAGCGCTAGCGGCGCGATGGCCGCCTGCAGCAGCATTTTGTCGTCTTCCTTCGTGAGGTATTCGGCGACCGAGGGCACGGGACCAACTTGCGGCTCTCGCACAGGCCCATATTGTACGAGCAGCTTGATCTTCTTGTCACGCACCCAATCGGGCTTGGTGGTCGTCAGCGAACTCCAGAAGATGCTCGGATAGCCGTCGACTTCACCCTTCTCCATCGCCAGGAAGGATTCGTTCTGGCCCGGATAGCCAACGACAACACGCATTTTCGTGCCAAGCAGATCGTTGACCAGTCGCGTGAAGAAGCTCGGCGTCGAATTTGCGCCCGAGGATGCGACCGTGATCTCCGTCTTGCGCAGATCCTCAATCGTGTTCACGGAAGCTGTATGCCAGGCGATCACCAGGGCCGTTTCAAAGCTCGGCGACCCCAGCCAGTTGAACTTCTGCGCGTCATAATCAGCCTCCTTCGTGCCAAGCAAAGGTTCGAAGGGCGTGTTGTTTTGAACGCCGCCGATGCTGAGGCCATCCTTGGAGGCGATGGAATAGAGATGCTTGGTCGCGATGATGCCGCCCGCGCCGGGCATGTTGCGGGGAGCCACAGTCGATAAGCCGGGGATCTGCTTTGGAAGGTGCCGGGCGATTGTGCGCGAGAGCAGGTCATAGCCGCCGCCGGCGCTTGAGCTGATGATCATGTTGATCGTCTTGCCCTTGTAGAACTCGCTGGCGGACTGCGCTGATGCGCCTGAGGTGAGACAGGCGAGCCCAAGTGAAAATGCAAGCGTCGTCCTTGAATCGATCATGCTGTGCGCCCCTCTTTGCGATGATGCTACTGCAAATCATGGATGGACGCGCGCGCAAAAGCAATTCTCAAGCAAGCGCGGTCTTTCTTCCGCTTGAGCCCTGCTGATTTGACGGGCCTGCGGGGCAGGAATAGCTTTTGGCTGCGTTCAATTTCACAATGGGGTTCCCCTATGCTCATGAGCCGTTTCCAAATAGCCGCAACGGCTCTTGCAGGGCTTGCCCTGTCCTCCATGGGCGCGCTTGCGCAGGAGAGCCCCTACAAGGGCGCGCAGATCAACTTCGTCGTCTCCGCCGACGCTGGCAATAGCTACGATATGTTCGCGCGGATGATCGGCCGCTATTTGCCAAGGCACATCCCCGGGCAGCCGCTCGTCATCGTTCAAAACATGCCCGGAGCGGGCGGATTGCGCGCTGCGAACTGGCTCTACAACGTTGCGCCAAAGGATGGTCTCACCATCGGCATGATCAACAACACGCTCCCGTTCGATCCCCTCTATAGCAACAAGCAGGCGCAGTTTGACGCGGCGAAGTTCAACTGGCTCGGCTCGCCAAGCAAAGAGAACGCGCTCCTGATTGTTTTCCATACCGTGCCGGTGAAGAATCTCGAAGAGGCAAAGTCACGGGAACTCGTTCTGTCCGCAACCGGTGCCGGCTCCACCCCCGCCTTCTTCGCGCGCGTCCTGTCCTCCCTGTTCGATCTCAAGGTGAAAATTATTCCCGGTTACAAGTCGCAGACGGAGGGCTTTCTGGGCATGGAGCGCGGCGAAAATGATGGCAACGCCTCGCCGTTCTGGTCGAGCCTCAGTTCGGAGTTTCCGCAATGGATTGAGCAGAAGAAAATTCGCCCGCTGGTCTATTACGGCGCGCCGCGCGTGCCGGAAATCGAGGCGCCCCATGCGCTCGATCTTCTGAAGGATCCCGAGAAGCGCGCGATCATGGAGATTGCCCAGGCCGGTCTTGGCATGGGACGGCCGATGCTTGCGCCGCCGAGCGTCGACACCGGCAAGGTCAGCATTCTGCGCAAAGCGGTCGCTGCGACGTTCGCCGATGAGAATTATAAGGCCGAGTGCGCCAAGGCGCGGCTCAACTGCGCTTCCCCCTCAACCGGCGACGAACTGGCGGCCCTGGTGCAGCAGATCTACGCTTCCCCAAAGAGCGCCGTGGACAAGATCACGGAGATCTATATGCAAGGCCAGCAGAAGTAGATCGACGCTACATTGTCGGCTTGCCGTCCGGTCCGATGACGCCTTTGAAGGTGACGTAGCCGCCATCGATCAGCAGGTCGGTTCCGGTCACGAAAGCGGCGTCGTCGGACGCAAGATACGCCGCCCCCGCAGCTATATCTTCCACCGAGCCCGGCCGGTTCAGCAGGTGCTTTGGGCCTTGAATGCGGGATGCGTTCTCCTTGCCGCCGCTGCGGCGGCTTGATCGCTCCGTGAGGATGAAGCCGGGCGAGATCGTGTTAGCGCGTATGTTGTCGCGCGCATAATCCATCGCAAGAACTTCCGTGTACTTGATGAGCGCGGCCTTCGTCGTGCAATAAGGGGAGCGGCCTGCAACGCTCAGATGCCCTAGTTGCGAGGCGATGTTGACGATGGCGCCGCCGCCGGCCTTGCGCATCTGCGGCGTCGCGTATTTGCACATGATGAACGCGCCCGTCAGGTTCACGCGGATGGCGTTTTCCCACAACTCAAGCGAGAGCGTCTCCGCGTTGCCGTCGGGCGTCACAGCCGCAGCCACGTTGACCAGCGTGGTCAGCGAGCCAAATGTTCCGATGGTCTTTTCGACAGCTGCCTTCGCGCTGTCTTCAAAGCGTACATCGATCTGAACGGAGCCCGCTTCGAGTCCTTGCGCCCGGATTGCGTTTGCGGCGGCTTCGGCCTTGTCGTGATAAAGATCGCCGACCATGACCCGCGCTCCTTCGCGCGCCAGCCGCAGGGCGATAGCGCAGCCGATCTCGCCGCCGCCTCCCGTAATGAGGGCGACGCGTCCTGTCAGTCGACCAAGATAGGTCATGTTGTTTTATCCCTGTCTAGAAGTCTCGAAGCAGCCGACCGTAGCCTTCGATGCGATCATCTATCCCGCACATGCGCAGCGCGCGCCATACGGTCGTCTGCAGGTTCGTCACGACGCTGATTCCAAATTCACGCTCCAGCGGCTCAATCGCTTCGATCGTCGCCCAGTGCGGACAGGGAAACAGCAGCGTGTCCGTCTCGGGGTGCGCATGCATGAAGGCGCGCCCCCATTCCAGCGCCCGCGCGCAATCGAGCTTCGGCAGATCGACGAGATTGCTGCCCCCGCCCATGCTGCCTGTCGGCGCGAGGCCAAGTTGCGTGATCATTCCATCGTGGCGCGCGTCTTCATGCGTATCGAAGGGATGAACCGTGCCCACTCGCTGCGAGCCGAGCGCCTTGAAGGCGGCGAGCTGGGCGGAGGCGTCGCTCGTCACGGCCACGCCCAGTTCACGGCTCAGCCGCCCCGTAATGTCGTCGAGGTCCTCACCTTGCGACAGCAGGACTGGCCGTCCGCCAAGGACAACGAGGTCAACGCCGGACTGGGCGAGCGCCCGCGCCGCTTTCATCGTCTCGTCGTAAAGGCGATCCATCTCCCCGCGCGTTAGTTCCGTCTGGTGCAATGTGAGAAGGGCGAGGCTCACCCCGTCGGGAACCATCTTGTAGAACGCGTAGGGGAAGATCTCGGTGACGAACGCCACCGACGTGTATCCGATGCGTGCGCGGCGACCGTACATGGGTATCTCCGCGCTACTTTTCAGCGATGATCTTGGCGGCGCGCGCGACGATCGCCTCGGGCGTGGCGTAAACTTCCTTGATGAGCTTTTCGAGCTCGTACCAATATGCGAGGTTGACTGGTAAGTTTATTTTCTGCGCTTCGGCGAGGAAGCCCTTATCGGCAATCGTTGCTTCGAAAGCCTTACGCAGCGCCGCGATTCGATCGGGGGGCACACCGGGCGGCGCCACAAAGGGGCGCGCCATCTCTTGGCTGCCGAAGACAAGCCGCATGATCTGCCGCGATTCATCGTCGCGCGCGAGATCTATCGCCATCGGTACGTCGAGTTCGGGATGCTTCTGCAAACCCAACTGCAAGGGCACGTTGATCTGCTTGTCCTGCAACCAGTTTGGCTTTTCGGCCTTCACGCAATCCCAGCACCAGCCGAGACGGCCCGCCACCTCACCACGCTCAATGGCGAGGTTGAGATCGCTAGTGCCACGATATCCGCTGACAATCTTGAAACGCGTGCCGATGAGCGCATTGAGAACGCGTGGGTAGATCGCGGTCACGTCGCCAGCGCCCGTAGCGCCAACGGGGACGTCCATCTTGCGTAGGTCGTCGAGCGACTTTGCAGGTCCCGCCGCCCCCAGAAGCACGATCCCGTTCCAGCGGTCCATGCTGCCTATCCAGTTGAAACGCGTCGCATCGAACGACACGCCGTCGCGGCTCCAAAGCGGACCAAACGGAACCGATCCGCCGATGATGCCGAATTCGCTGCCATCCTTCGGTGCGACATTGTAGATGTAGTTTGCCGCGATGAGACTGCCTGCGCCCGGCATGTTCTTGGGGATCATCGTTGGTGAGCCGGGCAGATGGTTCGGCATATGGCGGATTAGCAGTCGCGCGGACGAATCAAAACCACCGCCGGGCGGATAGCCGATCACCACATCCAAGTTGCGGCCAGCGTAAAATTTCTGGACCAAATCCTGCGCATGCGCGCTGCTGACCGCCGCCAGCGCCGCAACGGTTGCCGCCGCCAAATATATCTTCATTCTTCCTCCCAAACCATTATGGTCATAGTATTCACGGAATGAAGACGTAGCAAGTTAGAACGAATATCTGGAAAGGAATGCGGAATGGCCTTTGGTGGCGCTTGGCGAGGGATGGTAGGCACAGTGAAACCGACAAAGGGTTCTGGGTCGCTGGAAGAGCTCATCAGGATGCTGCCCGAGGGTATCGGCGTGCTGCCGTTGTTCAACAATGTCCGCCATGGTTCGCTTGCTGAGTTTGGTTCGGCCATCCCCAGATATGAGGAAAAAATCGCCGAACTTGCGGAGGATGGTGTCGATCTCATTCATCCCGCTGGCACGCCGCCGTTCATGCTTCTTGGCTATCAAGCCGAGAAAGACCTGATCGCGCGCTGGGAAGACAAGTATCAGATCCCTATCTTCACATCAGGAAGCAATCAAGTACGCGCGCTCAAGGCGCTCGGCATAAAGAAGTTTGTTGGCGTCGGGTATGATTTCGACGATATGGCGGTTGTCGAGCGCTATTTCACAGACGCTGGTTTCCACGTGCTAGGGCTGGAGCGCCTTCCCGGCAGATGGGAAGACATCGGCCGTCTCTCCTCGTACGAAATCTACCGGCTAATCCGCCAGGCGCACAAGCAATACCCCGCTGCGGACGGCGTATATATTCAGGGCGGCAAGATCCGCATGCTTGAAATGGTGGAGACGCTGGAGAACGATCTTCGCATTCCGGTACTTCATCCCGGCATCGCAACTGCGTGGGAGATCATGATGCGGCTAAATGTGCACGCCCCGCGCGCGGGATACGGACGGCTGCTCGCTGACCTGCCGCAGAGCTAGTTTCTAGTCATCATGGTTCTTCCACCCGCGAGCGCGGCGGCGCGCTGCCTAGCTGGTTAGCCCCAAAAAGTGATGGTATAGAAAGCCGTCGACTTTTTTGAGACGCATTATGGGCCAAGTTTTACACGGGAGCGCTCGAACGACAGAGACAGTACGTTGATCGGTACAGCCGAGCGAAGAGAGCAGAAGGGCTTTGGCCAAACGCCATGGCGTCAGCTCAACGCAGGTTCAGAACTACATTCGACGATCTCCCATCTCTCCCGGCCATCCTTTCATCGCTTCCTCCAGCGCCACAGCGTCAGCAGGCTGACTGAGATCGAAGGCAACAAGCCGGCAAAAACTTCGAGGCCTATAGGATTGGCTACTCCTGCATCGATATCGTTGGCGCGGCTGCGTTGTGCTATGATCTCTATTTCAAGATGCTTGGGCGTGTTGGCGAGTTCATCCACAACCTCGAAAGAAACGAAGAGGGGCTGAACGGGCGCTGCCAGACGAAAGCGCTCCAGCATCCAGTCTGGCGTAGCCTGGCCACGTTGAAGGAACAAGCTGGCGCTGCACACGTCGGCCCATGTAAGGCCTTCAAGATCGAGTGCGCCTTCCACTTGTGCAAAAGCCTTGTCGAATTGCGCATCCATCGTATCGCCCTCCTCCGCCATGCCTGAGAGGAAGAGCCAGTCATCGACGGCGAGATAATGCGCATAGCGACGGGGCGGGTCGAACGTCACGATCTTGCGTGTGGAGCGATCAAGCGGGCGAACGGCGTAAAACTCCACGGCGACGACACCTTCGCCACTCATCCGCTGACGCGAGAAGAAACTTGAGCTTGCAGACCGGAACTCGCCACGCAGCAATCGTTCGCGTTGATCGCTGAGCGCAGCTGCGCTCTCCCGATCCCGCATCCACAATCTTGAGAGCGCGACATCCACCTTCGAAAGCCCCTCTTCAGCCAACGCTGTGCGGCAAGCCTCTACTACGCTCTCTAGCTGTCGCCCCGGTTCGCCGCTGGCGCCGCCAGCGCTGACGACAGTGATTTCCGCGCCGCGAAGATAATTGCGTCTAATCTCGGCCATGAACGTCTCTCCGTCTCACGCGCGAGGCACCCTGCGGCGCCCACCAATGGCCGCCACTATGCCTATAGACGCCGCCATCGCCCAGAGGGGAGATACATAGGATCACCGAGGTTCCCACCGCTCCTGTATCCAGCTCTGCAATGCAGGGCGAAGTCTATCTGATAGGTCTCTCGGATTCGACGGAAGAGATCCCCATTCTCGACATTTAGCTCGCATTGAGCGACTCGCCGGGCGGCCAACATTGGTGTCGGAACGCAACGATCATTGGTTCTTCTTCAACCGACAAAATGGTGGAATGGGCTACCCATGGTACCATCGGAAAATCGGTAACGGTGGTGCGCTTGCGCCACTTCTGGACGGTTGTCGGACTGATCCCGTGGCGTTTGGCCAAGGATCTCACACTCTCTTCACTCCGCTGAACAGCTCGACGGACCGCCTCTGTCGTGCGGGCTCCCCCACGTAAAACTTGGGCGATAACGCCTCCCGAAAAAGACCACGCCTTTCCGCACCATCACTTCTTGGGACTAAACACCGAAATTAAATTAATCACCTTACATCTATTGAATCGCTAGTCGCTGAAGGCGAGTAACGACATCGTTCGGCAGTCCGCATATACATTCATTATAGGCTCGAATCTCAGCACCTGTGCGCGGTGCGTTGACATCAGGTTGCTGCTTCTTAACTTCAACATTGAAGTCAGCACTGGCGAAAATGTTCATGAACGCCGCCTCTAATAGTAGGTGATCCTGAGCTCCATACCGTGAGCACACAGGTTTCAACGCTAGGCGAGCCAAGCCAGATGACTACAATCATTGGGCGACATGCGCACGCGAAAGGCGACGGTTGCATCAACTGGGGTGAACTCAAACCGAAGCGTATCAGCCCGGTTGATCAACAAACTTTCTGTAACAAAAATGCGGCCGGTCGTTGGCTACATGGGCATGGCTAAATTAATGTTGGCTATCGAAAGCACGGAAGTCGATAGTCACGCGTGCATTCTCGTCAGATTCACCTTTAACGTTCTTTCGAACGTTGCAACCGACATATTCAAGAATACTTCCACGGGGATAAATGCTTGCGTTGATCACGAGCCCATAAGGTGATCCATAGGCCGCCAGCGTTCCGCCAATCACCTCGTCAATATGGGACTGATCGGATAGATCGACTCGGAAAAAAAGTTGCATTACCGCCTGCCTCGCGGACAAGGCGAACGGTCTCGTTGCCGCTTTCTTGATTAAGATCCCATACCGACACTTTGGCGCCCATTCTTACAAATCGTCTCGAGAAGGCGCGCCCGAACCCACTCCTGCAACAGTTACAATTATGTGGTCGCCAAGATTTAACCCAACGCTTAAAATTCCATCTTCAGACATTTTGCGCTTCCTCTTAGAATACGCGCCTGTGTGGTATGAATACTTAGCGTACGAAAATTATTCCAAAATACACGTTCATTCAGGTACAGGCTCACTTTGAAGATCCATAATCTCGATTACGTTTCGATCAGGATCATGAAAATAAGCGCTGCGCCCACGGAACGTGCCGTGCTCACGGATTTCTTCTTTAATTATATGGATATTCTTGTTTCCAAGAAACGATTTCATCTCGTCATACCGCTCACCTCGATAGACAAAAGCAGTATGAATATCGTGTTTGTCGCCCCTATTTGGGTTGATGTCATTTTCAGAAAGCGTCAACACAAAATAGGATCCCTCGCAGCGCATGAAGACCATATGGTTATTACGCCGTAGCTTCGTCAACCCTAAAATGTCGCTGTAAAAAGCTTCGGAACAATCAAGATTTTTTACTGGAATCGTGAAATGAAGAATAGCTTCAGCTTTCATGACAGGCTCCAAACTTTCATCTCATGGTCAAGCAGATACTGACATGGTTGCCAATTTTTGACGACCGTATTCGGAAGAGGCGCTGTCCCATGACAGCGAATAATGCGCAGATGCTGCGAAGCAATCACGAAAATGGCGTTGCATAACGTTATCGGTAAACAATGCTCGCCCGCCCGCGTTATTAAACAAGCGATGTGTGGCCTGCATGGCGAGCTGCGCTGCATAGCAGCAATTACGCTTGCCCTGAGCTTGCTGCTCGCCCGTAACCTTATCGCCGCGCTCCAGAACCTCCATGGTCTCTTGCAAAGCGCCCATATACATACGTTC
>CAMCUC010000055.1 GCA_945878875.1 Rhizobium sp. Q54 | reverse complement strand
CTGTACTTTTTGCCCGATTGGCATTGACGGCACGGCGAGCGTGTCTTAATAAGCGTGCTCTCACCGAGACGTGCGCGCTCCCGGGTTCTTCTGTTTTGAAGAATGGGGAGCGTTTGTTTCGACCCTCGCATGGCCGGCCTCCACCGGCGCGGGGCTTTTGTAACCGCTGGCCTCCGGGCGCAGCTCACATGGAGACGACCTATGGCTCGTATAGCCGGCGTTAACATCCCGACGAACAAGCGTGTTGTCATTGCGCTTCAATACATTCACGGCATCGGCGCCAAGAAGGCCGAAGAGATTTGCGAGAAGGTGAGCATCCCGGCAGAGCGCCGCGTTGCCCAGCTCACCGACGCCGAAGTTCTCCAAATTCGCGAGACCATCGACCGCGATTACATCGTGGAAGGCGATCTTCGTCGCGAAGTCTCCATGAACATCAAGCGTTTGATGGATCTTGGCTGCTATCGCGGCCTGCGCCATCGTCGTCAGCTGCCCGTTCGCGGTCAGCGTACGCACACCAACGCCCGCACCCGCAAGGGCAAGGCGAAGGCGATTGCCGGCAAGAAGAAGTAGCTTTTTCCCATGGCAGGTCCGGGCGCGCTGCGTGCCGGGCTTGCGATCACCTCAAGACATCCCCAGCGCCTGGTGATACGGGCGCGTTTCAAGGACAAAGACTATGGCAAAAGACACACGCGTTCGCCGTCGCGAACGCAAGAACATTGCATCTGGCGTCGCTCACGTTGCTTCGACGTTCAACAACACCATGATCACGATTTCCGACGCGCAGGGCAACACCATCGCCTGGTCGTCGGCTGGCACGATGGGCTTCAAGGGTTCGCGCAAGTCGACCCCCTACGCCGCGCAGATGGCTGCTGAAGACGCAGCCCGCAAGGCCGCCGAACACGGCATGCGCACGGTTGAAGTTGAAGTATCGGGCCCCGGCTCGGGCCGTGAATCGGCTTTGCGCGCTTTGCAGGCTGCCGGGTTCACGGTGACCTCCATTCGCGACGTGACGCCGATCCCGCATAACGGCTGCCGTCCGCGCAAGCGCAGACGCGTTTGATCTGACCTCTATCTATCTGGCGCGCAGACCGACGGGTTTGCGCGCTGTTTTCTACGCCTATGTCGTGGGCCAGGGTCGACGGACCGATATGCCCACGCGCTCAGGAAGGCACGCACGTGATCCAGAAGAATTGGCAAGAACTCATCAAGCCGAACAAGCTCGAAGTCATCCCCGGTGACGAGCCGCGCCGTATGGCGACCGTCGTCGCGGAGCCGCTTGAGCGCGGTTATGGCGTGACGCTCGGCAATTCGCTGCGTCGTATTTTGCTCTCGTCGTTGCAGGGCGCGGCGATCACGTCCGTCCAGATCGACGGCGTGTTGCATGAATTCTCCTCGATCCCGGGCGTGCGCGAAGATGTCACCGACATCATCCTGAACATCAAGGACATCGCCATCAAGATGCTTGGCGACGGCCCCAAGCGCATGGCGCTGAAGAAGCAGGGTCCCGGCGCCGTGCTGGCTGGCGATATCGGGGTGACCGGCGACGTGCAGGTGCTCAACCCCGGCCTCGTGCTCTGCACGCTGGACGAGGGCGCCGAGATCCGTATGGAATTCACCGTCAACACCGGCAAGGGCTACGCCCCGGCTGATCGTAACCGTTCGGAAGATGCGCCCATCGGCCTGATCCCGATCGACAGCATTTTCTCGCCGGTCAAGAAGGTCAGCTATCGCGTGGAGAACACCCGCGAGGGCCAGATCCTCGATTACGACAAGCTGACCCTGACGGTTGAAACCAATGGCGCCGTCTCCCCTGAGGATTCCGTGGCCTACGCCGCGCGCATCCTGCAGGACCAGCTGAACGTGTTCGTGAACTTCGAGGAGCCGCGCCGTGAGGAAGCTGCTCCCTCGATCCCCGAACTCGCCTTCAACCCGGCGCTGCTGAAGAAGGTTGATGAGCTGGAGCTGTCGGTTCGTTCGGCCAATTGCCTGAAGAACGACAACATCGTCTACATCGGCGACCTGATCCAGAAGTCGGAAGCCGAGATGCTGCGCACCCCGAACTTCGGCCGCAAATCTCTGAACGAGATCAAGGAAGTTCTGGCTCAGATGGGCCTGCATCTGGGCATGGAAGTCCCCGGCTGGCCGCCGGAGAATATCGAAGAGCTCGCCAAGCGCTTCGAAGAGCATTACTAGCTGCGCGCGAATTGCGAGTAGCGAATAGTTTAAAGAGAATAGGGTGGGCGGCGGGTTTCGTTGAGCGAGTTTCTACTCGCCATTCGCTACTCGCTACTCACCCATAACACTGGCCGTACCGTGGCACGGCGGCCGGGTAAAACAAGGAGACAGCCATGTATCACGGTCGCGCAAAGCGTCGTTTCAATCGTACCGCCGAACACCGCAAGGCGATGTTCGCCAATATGTGTCAGGCTATCATCAAGCACGAGCAGATCACCACGACCCTTCCGAAGGCAAAGGACTTGCGTCCGGTCATCGAGAAGCTCGTGACGCTCGGCAAGCGCGGCGACCTGCATGCTCGTCGTCAGGCGATTGCGCAGATCAAGGATGTCGTTCTCGTCCGTAAGCTGTTCGAGACGCTTGGACCGCGCTACAAGGACCGCCACGGCGGCTATACCCGCGTCATGAAGGCGGGCTTCCGCTATGGCGACAACGCCCCTCTGGCCGTGATCGAATTTGTTGACCGCGACGTGTCCGCCAAGGGCAAGGATTCGGGTCAGGTCGACGAGTCTGCAGCTTAAGCCGACAGCTTCCTGCGCTCTATGTTCAAAGGCCCGCTGCGTGCTGGCCTTTTTTATGTGGCGTCAGGCAGTCGGCAGCGCGACAAACCCGGCCCCGAAACTGGGCGCCAAGGCGCTCTCGTCCTCGGCGTGAATGTCCACGCCCGTCACTTTGCTGCCATGGGGACCGCGCAGCAGGCCTTCAGCGATGATCGCCACCGAGTCAGGATCGCCCGCAAGCACCGCCTCGACGGTTCCGTCATTGCGATTGCGCACCCAACCGCGCAGGCTGTGGGCGGCTGCCTGTGCCTGCACCCATGCGCGGTAGCCCACGCCCTGCACGCGCCCGCGCACGATTACGTGGATGATCCGCATGGCTTCGTCTTCGGGGTGACCGGCTTTTGATTTGTTCATTGGCACCTCCTGTACCGTCTTTTCTTTACCATGCGTTCACCAGCGGCTCTGGTTTCCTCAAGCTGTTTCAGTGAAGCCGCGATTTCGCCGCAGCATGATCGTTGCAGCGAGGATTTATCGCGCTATCGTTGAGGGATTGCGTGCGTATTGCGTCGTCTTTTAGCGGTGTTGTTATGTTTTCCTCAAGTCGTTGCACGAAGCGTTTTGCCTTTCTGTCTGCTGGTCTTGTCCCCGCTCTGGCGCTCGGTGGCTGCTTTGCCGGGCCGGCCAAGCCTGTCGCCTCAGATGTCCAGACGCCGACAGCGACAGCGACGGCGACGGTGGGGGCGCCTTCAACCGTTTTCATCCCGAAAACAGGCTCCGTTTCATCTTCGGGCCTGGTTGCGCGAACCACCATTTCCCCACTCCAGGCTTTGCCCACCGGGACGCCAGGCGTCGCGTTCACCGTGTTCAACAGCCCCTCCAGCGTCCAGACATTCGCCAACGCTGATACCAGCGCGGTCGGCGCTTTGCCGACCCAGAGGGTCACGACGTCCGCCTCCGGTCATTCCGGCACCGGGCAGATGAGCGGCGTGATCGAGAGCAATGGCGGCGACCTCTATCGCGGCAGCGCGACAGGATCGGGCGGCGATTACGTCACTTACACGAACACGCCGACCAAGGCGCTGAACGACAGTCTCGGCGCGACTGCATTGTCCTATTCCTACGTCGGCCTCGGCGGCCTTGCGGCGCGCGCCGCAGGAAGCACGGGCGCGATGGAATCCCACGCGCTCGCAATGTTTGGAGGCGACAGGACGAAGACGACGGACATGCCCACGACGGGCAGCGCGGTTTACAAGGGCGCGTTTGCCGGCGTTGAGCAGGATTGGCGCGGCGGAACGGCGCCGGTCGTCTCCTCGCGGCTCAATGGCGCGGTGAGCATGAACGCCGATTTTGCGGCGGCGACTGTCACCGGGCGCGTCGGCGAAATCATGAGATCGACGCCCGGCGCCAATGGCTTCGAGCAGAAAGCGACCGATTACAGCATTGGTTTCAATGGTCGGATCGACGGCGCAAGCTTTGCGGGGACCGCTGGCCTCACCCAATGGGGCACGAATAATCCGATTGATCACACACTCCAGACCGGGGCCGTGCAGGGCGGCTTTTTCGGCCCGAAGGCGAGCGAAGCCGCTGGCGCCATTGCGGTTTCGTCGGCTCATGACGCGACGAGGACGCTTGTGACAGGCTCGCTCGGCACGAAGAAGCAGTAAGTGACGCGACTCGGTCTGTTTGCGGGCGTGTCGTTCCTGGCGGCGTTGCTCGCCTCGTTCGGCGGCGCGCGCGCCGCTGTCGATCAGAAGGTCGCCAGCGCGCGCGCCTCGTATGAGCAGGCGGAGGCGCTTATCGCGCAGGGGCGCTTTGACGATGCGCAAAAGCTTGTCGTCAGCGTTCCCCGCACGGATGATTATGCGCGCACCTATGGCGCGTTTCTTGACGGACGCCTCGCCGAGTCAACGGGGCGGTTGACGCGGGCGCGCGATGTTTACCGCGGGATACTCAACACGCACCCGAGCCTTGCGCGCGTGCGCCTGCATCTGGCGCGCGTGCTCACGCAGCTTGAGGATGCGGACGCTGCGCGGCACCATTATGATTTCGTGCTGGGCGTGCCCGATATCGCCGCGCCTTTGGTCGAACGCGTGCGCACCGACGTGCGGGCGTTGGAGGGCATGAAGCGCTGGAGCGCGCAGGGCTATGTCACCATGGCGCCGACCAGCAATATGACCAGCGGCACGTCGCAGGATTCCGTCAACATCGGCGGGCTTGATTTCTCGCCCGCCAAATCGGGCCAAAAGCATTCGGGCTTTGGCGTTTTATATGGCGCAGATTTCGCCTATGCGCAGCCGTTCGCCGACAATTGGGGCTGGCTGGCTGCGTTCTCCACCATGCATCGCGATTATTCAGCCTTGCGTTATGATGACCGCAGCGTGCGCGCGAGCACGGGCGTGCGTTACACGCTGCCCGCAGGCGTTGCGAGCGCGGAGATCGTGGGCCAGCGCCGCTGGTTTGGCGGCGCCGAATATATGTATGCGTTTGGCCCGCAGCTCAGCGCGCGCGGGTTTATCGGCTCCAGCAATCGTTTGACGGGCTTATTGAGCGTTCTGGCGCAGCGTTATGACGACGTGGACTATCAGAACGGCCACCGGATCAGCGCCGGCGCGAATTGGGATCGCTTCACGCTGCCCGGCCAGTTCGTGCGCGTGGGCGTGATCTTTGAGCGCGAGACGACGCGCAATTCCCATCTCACCTATAACGAATATGGCGGTTTGCTGGGTTATAACATCGAACTGCCGTGGGCGTTGACGCTCTATCCCGAAGCTGCGTTTTCAATCCGCAATTACGAGGGCGATTTTCCGCTGATGAGCATGGCGCGGCGCGACAAGCGCTTTGTCGGCTCGTTGATGATCGTCAAGAAAGACCTGTCGCTGTGGGGTTTTGCGCCGCGCGTGCAGGTCAGCTACACGGACAACAGGTCAAACGTGAAGCTGTATGAATATGACAGGCTGGATTTCAACCTGACGCTCACGCGAGCTTTTTAGCTCCGGTCGAGCGGCGACGAAAAGCGCGGGCGCACCTTTGGGTTTTGCCGCTCGTCGGCTGGCGTATCTTGCGGGCGCTTCGGCGTCTTGTTTTTCAGCCCTTCGCGGAACGAGGACGGCGCCAGCGCGGTCAACTCGCGTAGATAAGCCTCCGGCAGGCCCGCAATGCGCGCGGCCCCGACGACGCTCTCCATATAGCCGGGCAAAGGCGCGCCTTGCGCCAGCGACTGACCGACATAGACCAAAGCCCTTGCGCTGCCGCCGCCTTCACGCAAAACCGGCTGCTGGATTTTCTTGTAAAGCCCGCCGGGATTTTCGGACGCCTCCAGCGCCCGCATATCCGCCAAAGCCAGATCCCACAACACGCCATGCACATTGCGCAACGGATCGGGCGCGACGGAGCCGTAGCCGTTCTGCATGATGATGAATTTATAGCGTGCGAGGCGCCCAAACCCCACCATCCGCGACCGCGGACACCGCGCCTGCATGGCGGCGACGTCCATGTTGGGGCCGTAGGCGAAGTAGAAGGGCATGGGGCGTCGTTCCGTTGGAAGCTTGCGCCACTTATGCGCGCAGCAGGGAGGCTGGTCCAGTGCCTACTTCTTCCTTCTCCCGCTAGGAGAGAAGGAAGAGGCAGAGCCTCAACCAAATTCCATGATGATTGCGTCCACGGGCAGGCTGTCGCCTTCCTTCGCGCGGATCAGCTTGATCGTGCAATCGCGCTCGGCGCGCAGCACGTTTTCCATTTTCATGGCTTCCACCATCGCCAGCGGCTCGCCCGCCTTCACCTCCTGGCCGACGATCACGAGGATCGCCTTCACAAGGCCGGGCATAGGGCAGAGCAGGATGTTGGACGTGTCGGGCGCGACTTTTTCGGGCATCAGCGCGGCCAGCTCGGCCTCGCGCCTTGTGTAGACGCGCGCGTCAATCGAGACGCCGCCGTGCGACAGGTGAAAGCCGTTGAGGATCGGGCGCACCTGCACGGCGATGGCGCTATCGTCGATCATGCCGCGCCAGACGAGGTCGCCGGGGCGCCAGTCTGATTCGAGGCGATGGGCATGGGCGGTGGCGTCTCCAAAGCGCACCAGCAGCGCGGCGCCGGAATCGTCCAGCGTCACCGGATAAGACGCCTTGCCCAGCATGACGACGCGCTCGCGCTCGAAGGCGACCGGGCGCTGCGCCCGCAATTGGCCGGAGATGAGCCGCTTGCGTTCGTTGTGCACATGATCGAGCGCCGCAGCCACAGCCGCCAAAGCATGGGCGCGCTCGCCCTTGGCCTCCAGCGGGGCGAAGCCGTTGGGAAATTCCTCCGCGATGAAGCCGGTGGACAGGCGCGCCTCTTTCCAGCGCTCGTGCTGCATCAGCGCGGACAGGAACGGGATATTGTGGCGAATCCCCTCGATCACAAATTCATCGAGCGCGCGCGCCTGCGCCTCGATCGCAGTCGCGCGGTCGCCTGCGTGCGTCACGAGCTTGGCGATCATCGGGTCGTAATAGATCGATATTTCGCCGCCCTCATAGACGCCGGTGTCGTTGCGCACCGTCACGCCGTCCTGATGGCCCTCGGCTGGCGGGCGATATTTCACGAGGCGCCCGGTCGAGGGCATGAAATTGCGCGTCGGATCTTCCGCATAGATGCGGCTTTCGACCGCCCAGCCGCGCAAATGCACGTCGCTCTGCTTGATCGCCAGCGGCTCGCCAGCGGCCACGCGGATCATCTGCTCGACGAGATCAATGCCGGTTATCAGCTCGGTGACGGGATGCTCGACTTGCAGGCGCGTGTTCATTTCCAGAAAGAAGAAGCTCTTGTCCTGCCCGGCCACAAATTCAACGGTGCCGGCGGAATCGTAATTCACGGCTTTGGCCAAAGCCACCGCCTGCTCGCCCATTTTGGCGCGGGTGGCTTCGTCCAGAAGCGGGGAGGGCGCTTCCTCGATCACCTTCTGGTTGCGGCGCTGGATCGAGCATTCGCGCTCACCCAGATAGATCACGTTGCCGTGCTTGTCGCCCAGCACCTGAATTTCGATATGGCGCGGGTTGACGATGAACTTTTCCACGAACACGCGGTCGTCGCCGAACGAGGATTGCGCTTCGGACTTGGCGCGCGCAAACCCCTCCGCCACGTCCTCGCGGGTGTGGGCGATGCGCATGCCCTTGCCGCCGCCGCCCGCCGAGGCTTTGATCATCACCGGATACCCGATCTCATCAGCGATCTTCACCGCGTGTTCCGGACTCTCGATGATTCCCAGATAGCCCGGCACGGTGGAGACGTTGGCGGCGGCGGCGAACTTTTTGGATTCGATCTTGTCGCCCATGGCCGCAATGGCGTGCGGATTGGGGCCGATGAAGACGATGCCCGCCGCTTTCAAAGCTTCAGCGAACGCCGTGCGCTCTGAGAGAAAGCCATAGCCCGGATGCACCGCCTGCGCGCCGGTGCGCTGGCAGGCCTCGATGATCTTTTCAATGACAAGGTAGGATTCTGAAGCCGCTGCGGGTCCGATGTGGACGGCCTCGTCGGCCATTTCGACGTGGAGCGCGTCCTTGTCGGCGTCCGAATAGACGGCCACCGTCTTTATGCCCATGCGGCGGGCGGTCTTGATGACGCGGCAGGCGATTTCGCCGCGATTGGCGATGAGAATCTTGTCGAACATCTGCGCCCCGGCCGACTTGAGAAAGCGCGGGCGCCTGAGCGCACCGCATTTGACTCCCAGTCTTATTGGGGCGCTTGGCGCACGTCCATACGTCTAACGGCCGAGGTGATTACGCGGCCTGCGCCGAGGCCTTACGCAGCTTGAGCCATGTGGTTGCGCAGGGCTTCCTTCACGCCCGGCCAATTGGCGGCCCGGCCCCGCACGGCGGCGGGCAACCAGGCGGGGATGCGATGGGCTTCGGCCAGCACGTTCACGAGCAGCGCAAAGCAATTGATGGTGCGGCTGGCGTCGGCCTGCGCCATCAGCCAGTCGGCTTTGGCGGCGTCGATCACGCCGGTGGGGCGCGCCTGCCAGACCACAAGATCGGTGATCGCCTCGACGAAGAAGGCGGTCCATTCCTCGCAAGTCTCCGCCTCGCGCTCGATGGCGAAGAGAGCTTCAGCGTCGGCCCGGCCAAAATTGGCGGTCTCGTTGAAGGCGCGGCGTAGGTCCACGACGTCCCCGGCATTGATCTGCGCGCGACCGATGAGCGCCTGCACGCACACGCTGACCGGCGAGGAACGGACAGTGCTGATCTCGTCCGTCTGGTTGATGCTCTGGCTCATGATGGGCTCCGTTTGTCTCTGTCGCAAACAGAATGGCCCAAGGCGCCTTACCGGAATCTGAATCTCAAAAAGCGATGCTTTGCAGGGTTAAGCGTCCGCTGAAGGGCTTGGTTATGAAGGCGCTAACGCGATGCTTGGGCTGGGCATTTGCGTCAGCAAACGTCGGATGAGGGGTTCTTCCCTTCTAAAGCGGGATGTTGTCGTGCTTCTTCCACGGGTTTTCCAGCTCCTTGTGGCGGAGCATGGCGAGGGCGCGGGCGATGCGGCGGCGAGTGGAATGGGGCATCACCACTTCATCGATATAACCACGCTCGGCGGCTACGAACGGCGACAGGAAACGCTCCTCGTATTCCTTCGTGCGGGCTGCGATCTTGTCCTTGTCGCCGATGTCGGCGCGGAAGATGATCTCGACCGCGCCCTTGGCCCCCATGACCGCGATTTGCGCTGTGGGCCAGGCGTAATTCACGTCGCCGCGCAAATGTTTGGATGCCATCACGTCATAGGCGCCGCCGAACGCCTTGCGCGTGATCAGCGTCACCTTCGGCACAGTGGCCTCGGCATAGGCGAACAGCAGCTTGGCGCCGTGCTTGATGAGCCCGCCATATTCCTGCGCCGTGCCCGGCAGGAAGCCCGGCACGTCCACGAAGGTAATGATGGGAATGTTGAAGGCGTCGCAAAAGCGCACGAAGCGCGCGGCTTTTCGCGAGGCGTCCGAATCCAGAACCCCGGCCAGCACCATCGGCTGATTGGCGACTAAGCCGACGCTGCGCCCGTCCATGCGGCCAAAGCCGACCACGATGTTGCGCGCATGCGCTTCCTGAATCTCGAAGAAATCGCCCTCGTCGACGACTTTCGCTATCAGCTCCTTCACGTCGTAGGGCTTGTTGGGATTGTCGGGAATGAGCGTATCGAGCGACATGTCGATGCGCTCGGCATCGTCAAACGCGGGCCATTCGGGAATCTCGTCGCGGTTTGATGCGGGCAGGAAATCGATCAGCCGGCGCATTTGCAACAGCGCCTCAACGTCGTTCTCATAGGCGCGGTCGGCGATGGAGGATTTGGTGGTGTGGATGGAGGCGCCGCCGAGTTCTTCCGCCGTCACGGTCTCGTTGGTGACGGTCTTCACCACGTCTGGCCCGGTGACGAACATGTAGCTGGTGTCGCGCACCATGAAGATGAAATCGGTCATGGCGGGCGAGTACACGTCGCCGCCCGCGCATGGGCCCATGATGACCGAGATTTGCGGAATGACGCCCGACGCCAGCACGTTGCGCTGGAACACCTCGCCATAGCCGCCAAGGGCCGCCACGCCTTCCTGAATGCGCGCGCCGCCCGCGTCAAACAGGCCGATGATCGGCGCCTTGTTCTTCAGCGCCATGTCCTGAATCTTGCAGATCTTCTGCGCATGCGTCTCCGACAGCGAGCCGCCGAACACGGTGAAATCCTTGGCGAAAACGTAGACAACCCGGCCATTGACCGTGCCCCAGCCCGTCACCACGCCGTCACCGGGGATTTTGTCGCCCTGATCCATGCCAAAATCAGCGCAGCGATGCTGCACGAACATATCGAACTCTTCAAACGACCCATGGTCGAGCAAAAGCTCAATCCGCTCTCGCGCCGTCAGCTTGCCGCGCTTGTGCTGTGCGTCAATGCGCGCCTGCCCGCCGCCAAGACGGGCATTGGCGCGGCGGTCTTCGAGGGAGTCTAGGATGGATTTCATGAGTGGGAGTTCCGGCGGCGTTTGGCGTTTGCAGCTTTGTAGCACGGGCGCGGGGGTGGGCGGTATGCGACGGATGGGGGAGGGCTGACCGCAGGTCCCCGGTCCAAAGAGGCGCCATTTAAATGACCGCGATCCAACCGCGTCATGGCGGCGACGGCCGCCATCTGCGGCATGCTATGAGCGTGCGGCTTGCCGTGGGTCCCGGCAATCCCGGGATGACGCGCCGGGAGAGGGCTACATGCTTCAGAACCAAAAAGGCCGCCCGGAGGCGGCCTTTTGGCGATCTGCAAGCACAACGAGATTACTTGATCTTCGCTTCCTTGAACTCGACATGCTTGCGCACGACGGGATCGTACTTGGTGTAGCTGAGTTTTTCGGTCTTCGTACGGGCGTTTTTGGACGTCACGTAAAAATATCCGGTGTCGGCGGTCGACACGAGCTTGATCTTTATATTGGCGGCCTTGGCCATGCTGAATCCTGTTCTTCAAAAGCTCTGAAGTTAGCGCGCAAAATACGGACGGGGGCCGGGAAGTCAAGCCAGCAAGCCGCGATAGACCTCCCAACCCTCACATCTCTTGTCGAACCCAGCCCTGACGGGTGACGCGATACCATGGCGCGGGCAGGAAATAGGACATGCCCGCCGCCAGCCGCAATTCAAGCTCGCGCAGCATTACCCGCGTGATGACCGCCAGATCGAGCCCATGCGCTTCCTCGAAATCGACCCAGCGCGTCTCCACCAGCTCCCGGTCCGCTCCCGTCAGGCCATCGATTCTATGCGTGATCGCGCTCGAATCTGCGGCCAAAAACACCGTGTCGTAGCGGCGCGGCAGCCGGGGTGGGGTAGTGGCGCGGGCGATGAAATGCAGCGGCTGCAGATCGGGGTAGCCGTGTGCTGCGAACGCGCGCCAGCTCTCGGGCGGATTGTCGGGCGTGCCGCATTCAAGCTCGGCGAGCATAAGGCCGGTTTCCTCGAACGTCTCGCGGATGGCGGCCAGCGCCAGCGCGCGGGGCAGCGAGTAAGCGGGGCCGACTTTGGCCAGCCGCGTCTCCACCAGCTCAGGCAACATGCCAGCCACGTTCATGCGCTTGTCGCCAGGGCTCACGCAGCCGCCGGGGAAGACGAACTTGCCCGGCATGAAGCTGTGGTTCGCATGGCGCTTGCCCATCAGCACGCGCGGCTTTGCGCCGGAGCTGTCGACCAGCATCAGGCTGGCGGACAGAACTGGGCGCGCGGGAATGGGCGGAAGCGAGCGCAATTGCGACCACACTTCGCGATTGAGCAGGCCCGCGAGATCTTCCCCAGGCGCAAGGATCATCCTCACTGCGCGGGCATCGGGGCGTCTTCGCGCGAATCGGGGTGGAAGCCGTGCATGCGCAGCGCCCATTGAAAGCCAACAAGCGCGCCCTTGATGCGCGGCAGGAACCAGAGCGACATCAGCACCACGAGCAGCGGCCAGACCACCATGTGAATCCACATTGGCAGCGCTGGATAATGCCCATCCGCAACCATCAGCATGGCGCCGATGATATGGCCGACGACGAAGATCGTCATGTAGGGCGGGGCGTCGTCGGCGCGCTGGTGGTGCAATTCCTCGCCGCATTTGGGGCAGGCGTCGCTCACCTTGAGATAGGCGTGGAACATCTCGCCCTCGCCGCAATGGGGGCACCGCAGGGCAAACCCCCTGCGGGCGGCCTGTTTCCAGTCGCGCGGGGTCTCTATTGCTGCGGCTTCGATGGTTTCAGGCTGTGTCATGAGCGGGTCTTCTTTGATCGGGGTGACTTTGAATGTGGGGGACGCCCGCCCTTTCGGGAAGGGGGCGTCTTGTCGCGGCGCCCCGGGGAGGGGCGAAGCTTGTCGGCCCCGGGCACGTCGCGCCGGTTGCGGCCATCGCTGAGCACTTCAAAGCGCAGCGCCCCGGCAAACGGCGCAGCCTCCACAAGCCGCACCTGCACCATGTCGCCAAGCCGGTACGTCTCGCCCGAGCGTGAGCCCACCAGCGCGTGAAGGCGCTCCTCATACCGATAATAATCATTGCCAAGCGTGGACGCAGGCACAAACCCGTCAGCCCCGGTTTCGGCCAGCTTCACGAACAGGCCGGACTTGGTGACGCCCGCGATGCGCCCGTCAAAGCTGGCGCCAATGCGCTCGCACAGGAAGCTGGCGATCAGCCGCTCTGTCGTCTCGCGCTCGGCGGCCATGGCGCGGCGCTCGGCGGCGGAAATTTGCGCGGCGATTTCCGCCAGCTCCGGCGGGCTCATATCGGGCAGGCCGTCGCGCCCCAGCTTCAACGCGCGGATCAGCGCGCGATGAACGATCAAGTCCGCATAGCGGCGAATGGGCGAGGTGAAATGCGCGTAACGCCGCAGGTTCAGGCCGAAATGCCCGTAATTTTCGGACACGTATTCGGCCTGGGATTGCGTGCGCAGCACCACTTCGTTGACGACGTTCTCGTGCTCGGTATCCTTCACCTGCGCCAGAATGCCGTTGAAGTTTTGCGGCCGCAGCGCCTGGCCTTTGGCGAGCTTGATGTTGATGGTGGAGAGAAACTCGGCGAGCGAATGCACCTTCTCGATCTTGGGCGCATCATGCGCGCGATAGATCAGCATCTGCTTGCGCTCTTCCAGCGTCTCGGCTGCCGCGACATTGGCCAGAATCATGAATTCTTCGATCAGCCGGTGCGCATCAAGACGCGGCGGCGTGAACACGCGGTCGATCTTGCCCTCAGGCGTGAGGATCAGCTTGCGCTCCGGCAGGTCCAGCTCCAGCGGCGCGCGATGGGTGCGCGCGATTTTCAGCGCGTGATAAGCCTCCCACAGCGGCTTGAGGATCGGCTCCAGCAGCGGCGCCGTCGCCTCGTCCGGCCAGCCGTCAATCGCCGCCTGCGCCTGCGGATAGGCGAGCTTTGCGGCTGAACGCATCATCACGCGGTGGAAGGTGTGGCCGGTCTTGCGCCCCTCTTTGGTGATGGTCATGCGCACGGCCAGCGCTGGTCGCTCCTCATTGGGGCGCAGTGAACACAGGTCGTTTGAAATCCGCTCGGGCAACATCGGCACGACGCGATCAGGGAAGTAGACCGAGTTTCCGCGCTCCAGCGCATCGCGCTCCAGCGCAGAGCCGGGGCGGATATAGGCGGCGACGTCCGCAATCGCCACCGTCAGGATAAAGCCGCCCGCATTGTCGGGATCGTCGTCGTGCTGCGCGTAAACCGCGTCGTCATGATCCTTGGCGTCGGCGGGATCGATGGTGACGAGCGGCACTTTGCGCCAATCCTCGCGCCCTTCCATGCTGGCGGGCTGCGCGTGTTCGGCCTCCGCAATCGCTTCCTTGCGAAACACATGCGGCACGTTGTGCATGTGCAAAGCGATCAGCGAGATTGCTTTCTCGTTGTCGATTGCGCCCAGCCGCTCAGTGACTTTTGCGCTTGCGCCAAGGCGCCCGGCGCGCAGCATGTCCACCGCCACAAGGTCGCCGTCGCGCGCGTTTGCTTCCTCGCCCGGCGGGATGATGAGCTCGCGGTTGAGGCTTTTCTTGTCGATGGGCAGCAAGCGCCCGCCGCCTTGCGGGAGCGCGCGAAACACGCCCACAATCTGCGCGCGCGTGCGCTCGATCAGCTTGATGATGCGCCCGCGATATTCGGGCGCGCCTTTCTCTGCGTCTTCGTCGCGATCAACGCGCAGCAGAGCGCGGTCGCCAACGCCTGCAATCGCCTGTCCCGGCTTTGGCCTGCGCGGCGCCCAAACGGCGATGCGCGGGGCTGCGCCCTGGTCCTCGTTCCACTCGACGGGAAGCGCGATCAGCTCGCCGTCGCGGCTTTTGATGTCGGCCAGCACGACGGCAGGCAATTGGCCGGGCCGGTGCAAAACCTTGCCGCGACGCTCAACGGCGCCTTCGCCCTCAAGCTCCTTGAGCACGCGCTTGAGTTCGATTTTGGCCGCGCCCTTGACCCCAAACGCCTGGCCGATCTCGCGCTTGCCGATCTTGTCGGGAAACGGGCGACCAGCCTTCTGCGCGGCGGCGCGCTCACGCGCAATATAGGCGAGGATCTCTTCTTTTGTGGGAAGAGGGCGCTCGAACTCAGGAGGCTTGGCCAATGCGGAACCCTTAAACTCACGCCTGCAAAGCGGTTGCGGGCGGGCTGGTGCACTTTAGCGCCAAGCGGGGTTAGACGCCAAATAGGGGTGAGCGCGTCTTCCTACCAGTGCGTCATCCCGGCGAAGGTCGGGATCCACGACAGGCCGCGCCCGCAATGCAAGCAGATGAGCGTTTGCCTGCGGTGGGTCCCGGCCTTCGCCGGGATGACGGCGCGTCTACCGCCGCTTCTCCGCCGCGCGGCGCAGCGCTTCGGCCATGGCCCCCCCAGCGGCCGGCGAATCGTCCTGCCTGGGCTGCGGGCCTTTCTCCATGTGCTTGCGCTGGTCGGGGCGCATGGGCGCGCCGCCGCGTGGTTGTGCGGCTCCGGGCTCGTCGTCGAGCCGCATGGTGAGCGCGATGCGCTTGCGGGCTTTGTCCACTTCCAGGACCTTCACCTTCACGATGTCGCCGGGCTTGGCGACTTCGCGCGGGTCTTTGATGAAGGTGCGCGACATGGCCGATATGTGCACGAGCCCGTCCTGATGCACGCCGATGTCCACGAAAGCGCCGAACGCGGCCACATTGGTGACGGCGCCCTCGAGGATCATGCCGATCTTCAAATCGTCCAGCGTTTCCACGCCTTCCATGAATTCAGCGGTCTTGAAGGCGGGACGCGGATCGCGGCCCGGTTTTTCCAGTTCGCGCAGAATGTCGGTGATCGTGGGCACGCCGAATTTTTCGTCCACGAACTTTGCAGGCGAAAGCGCACGCAGCGTTTTGGCATCGCCGATCAGCAATTTGATGTCGCTTTTGGTGGCCTCCAGAATCCGGCGCACGACCGGATAGGCTTCCGGATGCACGGAGGATGAATCCAGCGGATCGGCGCCGCCCAGCACGCGCAAGAAGCCTGCGCATTGCTCGAACGCTTTAGGCCCAAGGCGCGGCACTTTCTTTAATTCCGCGCGGGTGGAGAACGGCCCGTTGGCATCGCGATGGCTGACGATGTTGTTGGCCAATTGCTCGCCCACGCCAGACACGCGCGCCAGCAGCGGCGCGGACGCGGTGTTGACGTCCACGCCGACCGCGTTCACGCAATCTTCCACCACTGCGTCAAGCGAGCGCGAGAGTTTGTGCTCGGCCAGATCGTGCTGATATTGGCCAACGCCAATGGATTTGGGGTCGATCTTCACCAGCTCGGCAAGCGGATCTTGCAGGCGGCGCGCGATGGAGACGGCGCCGCGCAGCGTCACGTCCATGTCCGGCAATTCCTGCGAGGCGAAAGCCGACGCCGAATAAACCGACGCGCCAGCCTCTGACACGATGGCCTTGGTGAGCTTCAGGTCAGGATAATTCTTGATGAGATCGAGGGTTAGTTTTTCGGTCTCGCGCGAGGCCGTGCCGTTGCCGATCGCCACCAGATCGACGTTGTGGCGCTTGGCGAGCGCAGCAAGGATCGCCATCGAATCGTCCCAGCGGCGTTGCGGTTCGTGCGGATAAATCACGGCGGTGTCGAGCACCTTGCCGGTGGCGTCCACCACGGCCACTTTCACGCCGGTGCGAAAGCCCGGATCAAGCCCCATCGTGGCGCGTGCGCCAGCAGGCGAGGCGAGCAACAAATCGCGCAGGTTTCCGGCGAATACTTTCACCGCATCGTCTTCGGCCGTCTGGAACAGGCGCACGCGCAGGTCGACGGCCAATGATGATTGAATGCGATAGCGCCAAGCGTAACGCACGCTGTCGCGCAGCCATTTGTCGCCCGCGCGGCCACGATCCGCCACGCCGAATTTGGCGGCTATTTTCGCTTCAAACGCGCCGGGCGTGTTGGGCGGCAATTCGGGCTCGGGCTCCAATACAAGCTCAAGAGCCTCTTCCTTTTCGCCGCGCATGAGCGCGAGAATGCGATGCGAGGGCAGCTTGTGCAGCGGCTCGGCGAAATCGAAATAATCGGAGAATTTGGCGCCTGCCGTTTGCTTGCCGTCGCGCACTTTGGAGACGATGCGCCCGCCGTTCCAAAAATTCTCGCGCAGCGCGCCAATCAGCTCCGCGTCTTCGGAAAAACGCTCAACGAGAATCGAGCGCGCGCCCTCCAGCGCAGCCTCGGGCGTCTCGACGGATTTGGTGGCTTCAACGAAAGAAAGCGCTGTCTCGCGAGGGTCTTTGGAGGGGTCCGCGATCAGCAAATCGGCCAGCGGCTCAAGGCCAGCCTCGCGCGCGATCATCGCCTTGGTGCGACGCTTGGGCTTGAAGGGCAGATAAATGTCTTCCAGCCGCGCCTTGCTGTCGGCTGCATTAATGGTCGCGCGCAAAGCGTCGTCGAGCTTGCCTTGTGAGTTTATGCTGTCGATGATCTGCGTGCGGCGGTCTTCCAGCTCGCGCAGATAGCGCAGCCGCTCATCGAGCGTGCGCAATTGCGTATCGTCCAGCGCGCCAGTGATTTCCTTACGATAGCGCGCGATGAACGGCACGGTGGACCCGCCGTCGATCAGCTCCACGGTCGCGGCGACCTGCTGCTCCTTGACGCCAAGTTCCTCGGCGATGCGAAGGTTGATCGATTTCATTGCGCTGTCCTGATGCTGTTCGCGTGAGGCGCATTTAGGGAGGGGAATGGGGCGGCGTCAAAGCGGTTTGCGCGCGAATCTGTGGATGGATTTGTGCAGCGCGCATGGCCGAACAAATAAGGCGCTTATCCCAATGCCGTCATCCCGGCGAAGGCCGGGATCCGCG
>CAMCUC010000054.1 GCA_945878875.1 Rhizobium sp. Q54 | reverse complement strand
CGCGCGGGGCAAGCCTCTGGTCAAAGCGGGCGCGGCCCGTGTTCACACACTAGGTCAACTCATGGATTCCGCCACCGTCAACGCCTCGCACCTGCGCGCCTTCATCGAGCGCATCGAGAAGCTCGAAGAAGAGAAGAAGGCGATCGCCGAGGATATCAAGGAAGTCTATTCGGAAGCCAAGGGCACCGGGTTCGACGCCAAGATCATCCGCAAGATCGTCTCGATGCGGAAAATGGACCGTGAAAAGCGCCGCGAAGAAGAAGAGATCCTCGATCTCTACCTCAGCGCACTTGGGATGATTGAATAGTCGCAGCTTTTTTTGCGACCAGCCTTTCAGCCTCGTCGCGCGAGCCGGGAATAAAAGCGTCGAACGCGGCCCAGAAGCGTTCGCGCACGCTGTCGCGCTCGCTTAAAATCTCGTGTCCGGACTGCGCCAGCGTAATCACGCTGCCAGCCTTCAGCCTGTGGCCGAATCGCTCGGCGCGGGCGCTCGACACGACGCGGTCGGATCCGGCGACAAACATCAGGACCGGCGTCAGCACCCGGCGCGGATATTCGGGATCGGAAAATTCGTCGATCAGCCGGAACGCCGCCCCCACCCAGCCAATGGTTGGATCGCCCACGCCAATATCGGTAAAGGCGGCGATCACGTCGCCATTGCGCCGGTAGCGCACGGGATCGTGCGTAAGCTTATTGTCTTTGAAGGGCCGCGTCTGCAGCGAGGTTTCACCGCCGCCCGGCACAAAGGCCGCCCCCAGTCCCAGCACGTCGAGAAAACTGGCGAGCAGGCGGGCGGCGCGCGGGAACGGCAGATCGCAAATGTCGATCAAAGGCGCCAGCAACGCCAATCGCTCAAACGGCGAGCGCCGCGCGTGCGCCTGCTGCAGCAAAATCGCTGCGCCCATGGAATGACCAAGCCCAAACCAGGGCTTTGGACAAAACGGCGCCAGCGTCTGGTCGACGACGGCGTCAAGATCGCGCTCGTAGATCAGAAAGTCGTCGATATGGCCTTTGCGCTTGTGGGCGACCTCACGATCCGACAGGCCCTGTCCGCGCCAGTCAAAGGCGATGACGCAAAACCCGCGCTGCAAAAGCTCGGCAACGGTCTCAAAATATTTCTCGATATATTCGGCCCGCCCCTGCGCAATCAGCACCGTCCCGCGCGCCTCGCCCTGGGAATGCCAGCGGGCGACGCGGATTGCCAGCCCGTCGGCGGTGCGCACGCGCGCGAACACCGCGCCAGGCGGGACTGGATTATCAGGCGTGGCGACGAAATCTTGCGGGAGCATGGGCGCTTCTAGCCAGCCACAAGGCGCGCCGCCGCGCGGCCGATGAAGCTGAACGGATTATGGAAGGATTCCAGCATTTCAAAATGGTTGGCGCCTTGCACGACGATCAGCTCCGCCTGCTTGCCTGCGCCCTTCAGGGCGGCTGCAAAATCCTGCGCCTGCCGAATGAACTCGGGCGATTCCTGCGTGCCATGACACACGATCACCGGGCAATGCACCCGATCAAGGTGGCGCATGGCGGAGAGGGCTTGCACCAGCTCATCGGTGAATTTCACATAAAGGGAACGCTTGGAGCGGCGCACCGGCTCCAGCTCATACATGCCCGAAATCATCATAACCCCGGCCAGAGGGGAAGCGGGCAGGCCATGCGCGGCCCAATCATGGGTCAAAACGCAGCTCGACAAATGCGCGCCCGAGGAATGGCCGATCACGAATATGCGGGCAGGATTAACGCCAAGCCCGGCGCAATTGCGGATGACATGGGCTGCGCCCGCGCGCACCTGCGCAGCCATAATCTCAAGATGGCCATCGACGGGATCGATGTTGGTGAAATCGAGGATAGCCGCATGCGCGCCCATCGCCAGAATCGGCTCGGCCATATGCGCAAAGACGGATGCATCGCCCGCTCGCCAGGCGCCGCCGTGAATGAAGATCACGATGGGCGCGTGCGCTTTGCCGCAATCATAAAAATCAAACGCCTCAATGGGCGTTGCGCCATAGCTGACGCGCCGGGGATTCAGCCGCGCATAAGCGTTTGCGGCGGCGGAATTACGCCGCTCCTGAATCAGGCTCTGATTGGGCGCCCAGACAGATTGATCGTAGGCGTCGTCCAGCGCCTTCTGGTCCATATCAAGCCAGACCAGCGGGCCTTTGGCGGTCTCGTCAAGCGACATGAAAGCTCCCCTTTGCAAGCCCATCTTTGCAAGTCACTTTTGCAGGAAAACAATTGACAGACTTTGTGAGGGGATAGCAACCCGGTGTGCGAAACCGCATCATGCGCGTTTGCAGGCTCTCGCCTTCGCGCAATTGCATGCGCCTGATCCTCGATTCCAAAGCTCGACGTGAACACGATCCGTGATCCGGGGACTCCCGACCGCGCGCGGTCCAAAGATGGCATTCACTTCTGCTGCTGCTTTTCCCACCAGGTCTTGTAGGCCAGATAGGCGAGGATCAACACGACCACGACCATCAGATCAGTCTGCTGAGTGGTCTCGATGATGTTCAGATGCTTGGCCACAGGCCAGGCGACAATGCCAATGGCCATGACGATGAAGAGCACATGGATGGGAAGCAGCATGAGGCGAATTCCTAGCGGATGAAGGCGTCAAACAACGGCAGGCTGCTGAGCGCCGAGACGCCGATCAGCACATAGGCCGAAATACGATATTGCCGATCATTTGTACCCTTGAAGACACGCGCGCCGACCGCCAGCCCGATCGTATACAAAGGCCAGGCGAGCAGTGCATAGACCAGCACGTCCCATGTGAACAGGCCGTTGAAGAAGAACACGATATCGGTGGTTGTAGAGGTGACCGCGTAAAACGACATGATGTTGGCGCGGATGACGCTGGCCGCCGCGGTGCTCGACAGCCAATAGGCGATCACCACCGGGCCTGACACGCCGGTCGCCCCGCCCGAGACGCCCGCAATCAGCCCAAACCCGAACGACACCGGGGCAGTTGGCTCGCGCTTGTAGCGCCAGCCCGTCACAAGCAGCGCCAGCATGCTCAGCACGACGCCGGCCATGATCCAGCGCAGCGTCAACGGGTCCGTATATTTCAAAAGATATGCGCCCAGCGGCACGGTGGCGATGGCGCCCACCAGCATCGGCAGCACCTCTTTCCAGCGGCATTTGGGAAAATACGTGTAGCCGTAGGGCGTCGCACTCACGAGATCGAACAGGTAGAAAACCGCCACCGCCTTGCGTGGCCCCAGAACGGCAGCCGTCAGCGGGATGAAGATCAGCGCGCCGCCAAAACCCGAAAACCCGCGCACCACGCCAGACACCAGCACGACGACGCCTACAAACCATGTGGTTGGCTGCAAGAGAAGCGCCCACGCCTCGGCTGCGAAGGCCTCCAAATTTTGCTCCACGGACAAACTCCAGACAGGCGACGCGCGAGCCTGTGAGCGGCGCCGCGCAAATGATAAGCTCACTATATGCTCAAGCCGCCGATTCGTATTTTGGGAATTGATCCTGGCCTTCGAAACATGGGCTGGGGCATCATTGAATCGCATGGCTCAAACCTGTCGTTCATCGCCTGCGGGGTCGTGAAATCGGACGCCGCCTTATCGCTGGCGCACCGGCTGCGGCAATTGCACGAGGGCCTGAGCGCGATCATCCACGCCCATATGCCGATGGAAGCCGCCGTGGAGGAGACGTTCGTCAACCGCGATCCGCAATCGGCGCTGAAACTGGGCCAGGCGCGCGGAATCGCCTTGCTGACGCCCGCGCTGGCGGGCCTGCCGGTCGCCGAATATTCCACCAACCTCGTCAAGAAAACAGTCGTGGGCGCCGGTCATGCGGAAAAAGCGCAAATCGCGATGATGATCCGCGTTCTGTTGCCCAAGTCAGACGCCAAAACGCCCGACGCCGCCGACGCTTTGGCGATTGCGATTTGTCATGCGCAACACCGGGGGATACGGGCGCTAAGGTAGAGCGCATCTGCGGTCCAGATCGAGGCTCCCATGATAAGGTGGCAGCGCAACAACGATTCGGGCGCATCATGATTGGCAAGCTCAAGGGCGTGATCGACAGCTATGGCGACGATTTCGTCATTCTTGACGTCAACGGCGTCGGCTATGTGGTGCAATGCTCTACGCGCACGCTGCAAAAGCTGCCCCGCGTTGGCGAGGCTGCGGCGCTGGCCATCGAGACGCAGGTGCGCGAAGACGCGATCCGGCTGTTTGGGTTCTTGTCGAATGCAGAGCGCGACTGGTTTCGGCTGCTGCAAACCGTGCAGGGGGTCGGCTCCAAAGTGGCGCTGGCGATCCTTGGGCTGCTGCCGCCGGGCGATCTGGCGACCGCCATCGCCATGCAGGACAAGGCGATGGTGGCGCGCACCCCCGGCATCGGCCCCAAGCTCGCCCAGCGCATCGTACTGGAGCTGAAAGACAAGGCGCCTGCGTTTGGCCATGTCGATCCGGCGCTGGCGCAGCTCTCCGGCGGCGAAAATGAGACAAGCGCCCCCGCCACGGTGCGCGACGCCATTTCCGCATTGGTGAATTTAGGCTACGCGCGCCCGCAATCAGCCGCCGCCATCGCCGCGAGCGTGCGGGAACTTGGAGACGGCGCCCAAACCAGCGCGCTCATTCGGCAAGGACTTAAGGAGCTGGCGAAATGACCGGCCCCACCCGCCTCGTCTCGCCCGAAAAACGCGAGGACGATTCAGACTCCTCGATCCGCCCGCTGTCGCTTGACGATTTCACCGGTCAGGAAGCCGCGCGCAAGAATCTGCGGGTGTTTATTGAGGCGGCCAAAGCGCGCGGCGATGCGCTCGATCATGTGCTGTTTGTTGGCCCGCCCGGCCTTGGCAAAACCACGCTGGCGCAAATTCTCGCGCGCGAGCTGGGCGTCAACTTCCGCTCGACGTCAGGCCCGGTGATCGCCAAAGCGGGCGATCTGGCGGCACAGCTCACCAACCTTGAAGAGCGCGACGTTCTCTTCATCGACGAAATCCATCGCCTCAGCCCGGCGGTGGAGGAAATTCTTTATCCTGCGATGGAGGACTTCCAGCTCGATCTCATCATCGGCGAAGGCCCCGCCGCGCGCTCGGTGAAGATCGATCTGTCAAAGTTCACGCTGGTGGGCGCCACCACGCGCGCAGGGCTTTTGACGACGCCGCTGCGCGACCGGTTCGGCATTCCAATCCGGCTGAATTTCTACACCGTTCCGGAGCTGGAGAGCATCGTGGCGCGCGGCGCCCGCGTGCTGGGCCTGCCGATGTCGGAAGACGGCGCCAACGAGATCGCCAAACGCGCCCGCGGCACGCCGCGCATCGCCGGGCGCCTGCTGCGCCGGGTGCGCGATTTCGCCATCGTCGATAAAGAGCCGCAAGTCACGCGCATCGTGGCTGATCGCGCTCTGTCGCTGCTGGACGTGGACGCCATCGGGCTTGACCAGATGGACCGGCGCTATCTGTCGATGATTGCAGAAAACTTCGGCGGCGGACCGGTCGGCATCGAGACCATCGCCGCCGCGCTCTCGGAGCCGCGCGACGCGATTGAGGACATTATCGAGCCCTACCTTCTGCAACAGGGCTTTTTGCAGCGAACCCCGCGCGGGCGCGTGCTCACGGCGAACGCCTTCCGCCACATGGGACTTGCCGAGCCCCGGCGCGAAGGCCTGCAAACAGGGCTGTTTGCGGAGGGGGAGGAATAAGCGCAGTCCAGAGAATGTGCGCTCCTTATTTCTTCTGCGATTGCAGCCATTCCTGCAGCGCCTCGTTGACGCGCGTTTGCCAACCCGGCCCCTGCGAGCGAAAAGCCTTGATCACTTCTGCGTCAAGGCGGATCGTCGTCAAGATTTTCGGGCTCTCCAGAGGCGGGCGTCCACGGCGCACGGGCGCGCGGTCAAATTGTTCGCGCCATTGCGGCGCAGACAGATCGGGCGGGTCGTCGGGGTCAAAATCAGCATTCAAACCTTGGGCCGTAAAGGGCTTGCTCCCGGTCATTTGCTTTCCTCATGCTGATGACGCGACATTGCTTACCTTGCGCCTCGCCCCGGGCGGTCCATACGATGACGACCATTCGCTAGTCGAGAAAACCAATCGTGATGAACCGGGTCTCGCCATATTCGCGCCGACGATCCTCCACCGTCAGGCTGGCGCCGCTGATCGCCTCTCCCGCCCGCGACATGTCGAGGCCGCGATTTTGCAATGTCGCCATGCGCTTGGCGGGATCGAAACTGATCTTCATTTTTGTTACTACATAAAATATGAAAAAGCAATTGCGCCGTGCTAAGCATCATCTCTGACCCGCTGCAACTCAAACGTACAAGCTCAAGATGCCCCCCACCCCCCATACCTTCCCCGTCCGCGTCTACTACGAGGATACGGATTTTTCCGGCGTGGTCTATCACGCCTCCTATTTGCGGTTCATGGAGCGCGGACGCACGGAATTGCTGCGCTCACTGGGCATCGACCAGCGGGCGGCGTTCAGCAGCGAGTCGCCCTTTGGCTTTGCTGTGCGCGGAATGAACATCGAGTTTCTGAAAGCCGCCAGCATGGACGATGTGCTGACGGTTGAAACCACGCTTGCGCAACTTGGCGGCGCCTCGCTGGAACTGGCCCAGCGTATCCTGCGCGGGCACGATGTTCTGGTCACGGCTCTGGTGCGCGTGGCCTACGTCAGCCAGGGCCGGGCGGCGCGCATGCCCGACTTCGTGCGTAAAAAGCTCGCACAGCCCTGAAACGTTTCCCGTTTAAACGCTTCGTTAACCCTGTCCGGGTCTTAACTCGGGACGCGCGATCTGCGTCGATACCCAAGCTTTCACAAGCCCCAGTTTCGTCGGATTTTGCGCCCAAGAGATTTTATGCCCGAAATCACGCCCGCAAGCGGATACCAGACGCGCGCGCCCAATCGACGAGGACCAAGGTTATGAATCCTGCCGACGCCATCGCCGCCGGATCGTCTATGGACATGTCCTTCTGGGGCCTGTTCTGGGGTGCCCATTTCGTCGTCAAGGCGGTGATGCTGGGCCTGCTGGTCGCCTCGCTCTGGTCGTGGGCGATCATCATCAACAAATTCCTGCTGATCTCGTCGGTGGAAAAATCCATGGACCGGTTCGAGGATTCCTTCTGGTCGGGCCATTCGCTGGAAGAGCTTTACGAGGATTTGGACGATCGCCCCACAACTGGCATGGCCACCCTGTTTGTGGCCGCCATGCGCGAGTGGAAGCGCTCGTTCACCAATGCGGCCTCCGCCTTCATGGGCCTGCAGGCGCGCATTGAGAAAGTGCTCGATGTCTCTATCTCGCGGGAAGTCGAGCGGCTGGAATCGCAACTGCTCGTGCTGGCCTCAGTCGCCTCCGCCGGGCCGTTCGTGGGCCTGTTTGGCACGGTGTGGGGCATTATGTCGTCGTTCCAATCCATTGCGGTGTCGAAGAACACGTCGCTGGCGGTTGTGGCGCCGGGCATTGCGGAAGCTTTGTTCGCCACGGCAATTGGCCTGTTCGCCGCTATTCCGGCGCTTATTTTCTACAATATTCTGTCGGGACGAGTCGCGCGTACGCAGGCGCGCATGGAATCCTTCGCCGACGAATTTTCCTCCATTCTCTCACGCCAGATCGATCAGCACGTCGCTGACCGCGACCGCGCGGCTTAAGGGGTCAGCATGGGCGCTTCGTTGGGAGCATCAGGGGGCGGCGGACGGCGCAAGCACGGCGTGCCGCGTTATCGCGCCATGGCCGAAATTAACATGACGCCGTTCATCGACGTGATGCTGGTTCTGCTCATCATCTTCATGGTCGCCGCGCCTCTGCTGGCCACCGGCGTCGCCATCGACCTGCCCGAGACGAAGGCCGCAGCGCTCAATATCGACCAGAAGCCGGTTTCGGTGGCCATCGACGAGAAGGGCGATATCTATCTGATGGATCAGCCGGTGCGCGCCGAAGACCTGGTGGCTCGCTTGCAGGCCGCCGCCAAAGCTGGCTTTGACGAGCGGATCTATGTGCGCGGCTCGCGCGACGTGAATTATGGCCGCGTGGCGCAGGTCATGGCGATCATTACTGCCGCCGGATTCAAGAAGGTGGCGCTCGTCACAGAGCAAGAGAAGAACGCGAGATAGTGAGATTTAAATGAAGCTGAAAGGGACCGAACCGGGACTTGTGCTGTCAGGGGTTGCGCACGCAGCCATGCTGGCGGCTGCACTCGTTTCGTTCTCGGAAACGCGCTCACTCACCGACGCGACCGAAACCATTCCCGTCGAGATGATTACCGATTCCGCCCTTAACGAGATCATGCAGGGCGTGAAGACCGCGCAGGAAAAGACCCCGCAACCGCCCATCGCCGACAAAGTGGCCGAAATCATCGAGACGCGGCCCAAGCCTGTCGTCAACGAGGCAAAAGTGGACGTAGCCACCCCCCCGCCCCCGGCGCCGCCAAGGCCCGAGCCTGGACAGGACGACGCGCCTGCGCCCGTCCCGCCCCAACAGGTAGCGGCCCTGCCGCCAAAGCCCGAGCCTCCAAGGCCCCCCGTGCGGCCTGAGCAGCCCAAGCCGGAGCCTGTGAAGGCGAACGCCGAGCCGATCAACAAGCCCGAGCCGCCCAAACCGCCAGAGCCCCCAAAACCCCCGGTGCGGCCAAAGCCTGAGCCTGTGAAGCCGGCTGAAAAGAAGCCCGATCCCAAGCCGCTGAAACCGGACCAGATCGCTTCGCTGCTGGCGGAAAAGAAAAAGGATGAACCGCAAAAGCCCGCCGCCCGCCCCAAATCCGGGCAGGAGACGAGCGAGCCCTCGCGCGCGTTCAACCCCAACGATATTTCGCGCCTGCTCTCGAAGGAGGACGCCGCCCAGCGCGCCTCCACGGGCCGCGCCGTCAACCAGACCGCCTCGCTTGGCGCGCCCAACGCCAACGCCTCGCGCATGTCGCCATCCTTGTGGGGCGCGCTCGACGGCTTTTTGCAGGAGCAATACAAGCGCTGCTGGAGCTTCCTGCCGACGGCGGGGCTGGCGACGCGCTACGTGCCGCAGCTGGAGGTCAATTATCTGGCCAACGGGGCGCTCGCGCGTGAGCCCAAATTGCTCAATCCGCCGACCGATCCCAGCCTGATGCCGCTGGCCGAGAGCGCCTTGCGCGCCGTCAAGACCTGCAATCCCTTGCCCATGCCCGCGCAGTTCCAGCCCTATTACAACGAGTGGAAAGATCGCATCTTCAGGTTCGATCCCGAGGATATGATGGGATGAGACAAAGCGTTCTAAATGGCGCAACGTTTTCTGCCGCGCGATCCGCTCTCAGCACGAACGAGGCCAGATGAATAAACTGTTCACACCACGCGCTCTTGTGACACGACGCGCTTTTGGTTTGTCGCTGGCGTCCGCCGCCGCAATTCCCCTTTTGGGGCGCAGCGCTTTCGCCCAGCCACGCGAGCTGGAGATACGCGGCGGCCAGTTCCGCCCGGTCAACATTGCGGTGACGAACTTTGTCGGCGACGGCCAGCAGGGCGCGGCGCTGAGCGAGATCATCGTCAATAATTTCAGGCGCTCGGTCTATCTCTCCCCGCTCGACCCCAAAACGTTTCCCGACCGCACGCCCAATCCCGATCAGGCCCCCAATATGGACGCCTGGCGGATGATGAGCGCGCAATATGTGGTGACGGGGCGCACGGGCCGCAGCCCGGACGGGCGCATGCGCACCGAGTTTCGCCTGTGGGACGTAGCCACCGGCCAGCAGGCCGCTGGCCAGCAATTCATCACAGATCCCAACAATGCGCGCCGCGTCGCCCACATCGTGTCGGACGCAATCTTCTCGCGCATCACCGGCGAGAAGGGGTGTTTCGACACCCGCGTTGTCTTCATCGACGAGACGGGGCCGAAGGAAAGCCGCCGCAAGCGCCTCGCGATCATGGATCAGGACGGCGCCGGCGTGCGCTTTCTCACCAAGGGCGACGACCTTGTTTTGACGCCGCGCTTTTCGCCCTCGTCGCAGGACGTGACCTATATGGCGTTCGGACAGGGCGATCCGCGCGTGTTCCTGCTCAGCATTGAAACCGGCCAGCGCGAAGTCGTCGGCAATTTTCCCGGCATGACGTTCAGCCCGCGCTTTTCGCCCGATGGCCAGCGCATCATCATGTCGCTGTCGCAGGGCGCGTCCACCAATCTGTTCACGATGGACCTGCGTTCGCGCAAGACTACGCGGCTCTCGGACACGGCGGCCATCGACACCTCGCCGTCATATTCGCCAGATGGATCGCAAATCGTGTTTGAAAGCGACCGCGGCGGTGGCCAGCAGATCTACGTCATGCCGGCAGGCGGCGGCGGCGCCAGGCGGATCTCGTTCGGCGCCAACGCGCGCTATTCAACGCCGGTCTGGTCGCCCAAGGGCGATTTCATCGCCTTCACCCGCCAACGCGGCGGAGCCTTCGGCATCGGCGTCATGAAACCGGACGGCTCGGGCGAGCGCATCATCACCGAAGGCTTCCATAACGAAGGCCCGACCTGGGCGCCCAACGGCCTGTACCTGATGTTCTTCAGAGAACCGGGCGGCCAGGGCGGCCCCCGCGTGTTCATGACCGACGTGTCAGGCCGGGGAGAATTCCCCGTCACCACACCGGCGTTTGGCTCCGATCCAAGCTGGGGCCCGCTGCTGAGTTAGGATTGTCGGGCGCAATCTGGACCGCACACATCCACGAACTCTCGTCCAACGGGATGATTGGTAACAGGTTTGGCGCCAACATGGACCGCGCGCGGTCCAGATCGCAACACCCTTCCCTTCTCCCGCAAGGTGAGAAGGAAGAGCGCTGGTTCTGCCTAATGCCTACCTCTCCGTCAATTTCAGCTCGATCCTGCGGTTCCGGCGCAAAGCTTCCTCGCTGTCGCCTGTATCAATCGGCTGGAATTCGCCAAAGCCAGCGGCCACGAGGTGCTGGGGCGAGACGCCGCGCGTCACCAGATATTGCACCACGGAGATCGCGCGCGCGGCGGACAAATCCCAGTTGGAGCGGAAGATGCCGGTTCCCTGCAGGGGTCGCTTGTCGGTGTGGCCGTCAACGCGCATCACCCAGTTCAGCTCGGGCGGGATTTCGCGTTCCAGATCGGACAATGCGGCTGCAAGCTTGTCGAGTTCGCCCCGGCCTGCGGGGTTCAGCTCGGCGCGGCCGGTGTCGAACAGCACTTCGGATTCAAACACGAACCGGTCGCCAACCACGCGCACGCCGGGGCGCTGGCCCAGAATGTCGCGCAGGCGGCCGAAGAAATCGGAGCGATAGCGGGCCAGCTCCTGCACCTTTTGGGCGAGCGCCACGTTCAGCCGCGAGCCCAGATCGGCGATGCGGGTCTGGCTTTCGCGGTCGCGCTGCTCGGACGCGTTGAGGGCCTCCTCAAGGGCGGCAAGCTGGCGGCGCAGGGCCGAGATTTGCTGGTTGAGGAGTTCGACCTGCGCCTGCGCCCGGGTGGAAATCTGGCGTTCGGCGTCGAGCGCCTGCCGGGCGGCGGCGGCGGCCCCGCCAGCCGATTCGGCCTGCGTCGCGTTGGAGCTGATGAGCCCCTGCAGCCGGTCGCGCTCGCGCTGCGTGGCCTCCAGCGTCGACATCAGGCTGACGAGACTGGATTGCTGATCGGTACGCCCCGAGCGCTCCAGCGCCAGCAGCGAGGTCAATTCCTCGATCTGGCGGTTGAGCCGCTGCAAGGCCACGTCTTTGCCCGAGACTTCGCGCGAGAGGAAATATTGCGCGAGCACGAAGATCGAGAGCAGGAAGATGATCGCCAGCAACATCGTCGACAAAGCGTCCACAAAGCCGGGCCAGTAATCAAAGCCCCCGTTGCGACGGCGCGAGCGCGCCATCAGCGCTTCTCCCGCTCGCTGGCCAGACGATCAAGCACTTTGCGCATTTCACGCTGCTGCTCGGCCTGCGCCTCCACCCATTCGCGAATTTGTTGCTGCTCGGCGCGCATGTGCTTGACGAGGCCCTGAATGCCCTCGGCCAGGTTGGCCATGGCCGCCGTGGAGGCGCGCGAGGCGTCGGCGTCGATGGCGCTGGTCTTCAGCGTACTGAACGTCGTGCCGCCAAGCGTGGGATCGACGGCGCCCGCCGAGAGGAAGTCCTCCAGCTCGGTGTAGAAGCGATTTTGCGCCTGACCCGCCTGCAAATCGAGAAATCCCAGCACCAGCGAGCCTGCGAGGCCAAACAGCGACGAGGTGAAGGCGATGGACATGCCCGCGATGGGCGCCGCGAGGCCGTTCTTCAATTCGTCGAACATGAGGCTGGCGTCGCCGCCCCCGCCCATCGAGCGGATGACGCCGCCAATAGAGCCCACGGTTTCAATCAGGCCCCAGAACGTGCCCAGCAGGCCCAGAAACACCAGAACGCCGGTGAGATAGCGCGAGGTCTCGCGCGCTTCGTCAAGGCGCGCGCCCACCGAATCAAGAATGGCGCGCAGCGTCAGCGTGGAAATGCGCTCGCCGTGCTTTTCGCCCAGCATTTTTGCCATCGGCGCGAGCAAAACCGGGCCGCGCTTTGGCTTGTTCCCAAGCTCGGTGTTTTGCAGCTCGGCGCCAAGCCCATTGACCCAGCGCGCTTCCGAAAACAGCCGCCAGACCTGACGCAGCGCCAGAATGATTCCAATGGCCATCACGCCGATGATGACGGCGTTCAGCCCCGGATTGGCGTTGAAGGCCACCAATATATGCCGATACAGGATCAGCGCGATGAAGCCGACCAGCACGAGAAAAACCAGCATCCGCAGCAGGTAAATGCGCGGCGGAGAAATTCTGCGTTGCTCGCGTTCAGTCGCCATTTGTCATCCTTCGAGCGGTCTTTACGGGCGGGCGCGCGCTGTTACGCAGCGGCGCCGCCCCCAACATCATGACGCACGAATGAGCCCGAGCAAATGGCGTTGCATCGCCTCATTGCCCGCACATACGGAACCCTTCTCGAGAATGTCGGCGCCGCCGTCGGCATCGGAGATGAAGCCGCCGGCCTCACGCACAAGCAACACGCCCGCCGCCAGATCCCACGGGGCCAGCCCGCGCTCCCAGAATGCGTCGAGTCGCCCTGCCGCCACAAGAGCCAGATCAATGGAAGCGGCGCCAAGACGGCGCACGCCGCCCGCTCGCGCCATCACGGCGGCCAGCTCCGCCTTGAAGCGCGGATGCTCTTTGGCGCGCCCCAGCGGGGGAATGCCGCAGCCGATCAGCGCGTCGGGAATCTCGCGACGGGCCGACACCCGCAGGCGGCGATTGTTGAGCCAGGCGCCCTGCCCCTTCTCGGCCACGTACATCTCGTCGGTGACGGGATTGTAGACGAGACCAGCCACGATCTGGCCTTCGCGCTCCAGCGCTATGGAAATCGAGAAAATCGGCAGGCCGTGCAGAAAATTGGTGGTGCCGTCGAGCGGGTCGACGATCCAGCGATGCGTTTTGTCAGCGCCCTCCACCACGCCTGATTCCTCCATCAGGAATCCATAGCCCGGGCGCACCTTGGACAATTCCTCGTACAGGGTCTTTTCGGCCTTGCGATCTGCGGCCGAGACGAAATCACCCGGCCCCTTCATGGAAACCTGAAGATTTTCGACTTCGCCGAAATCGCGTTTAAGACCACGGCCAGCCTTGAGGGCGGCGGCGGTCATGACATTCATGAGAGCGGTACGGATCATCTGCTGCTTTTTGCCTTGTTGAATTGCGATCTGCCCGCCGCAAAGGGCGCGCGTCAAGGTCCAATTGGAGTGTCACGCGAACGAATTCGTCATTTGCCGATAAATCGCTGGACCGCCTGCTCCACCGCGACGCGCTCTTGCGCGCTCAAGCCGGGGAGCTTGCTTTCGAGCCATGGATCGCTGAGGCCGCCTGCGCGGGCCAGAATGTGCCATTTCATCGCCTCGACGATATTGACCTTCACGCCGCGCCCGCTGGCGTAGAGCCGAGCCAGCCGGTTCTGGCCGACGGCGGAATGTTGCGCGGCGGCCTTGGCGAAAAGCCGCGCGGCCTCCGTCTCGTCCTTGCTCCCGCCCTCGCCGTTAAAAAGCGCGATGCCATATTCCACCATCGCCGCCACGTGCCGCGCCTCGGCGGCCTTGCGCAGATAGGCGAGCGAGCGGGCGCGGTCTTTCTCGACGCCCGCGCCCTCGCGCAGGAGAATCGCCAAACCATAAGCGGCGTCGGGATCGCCCCGGTCGGCGGCCTTTTCGAAAAACGCAGCGGCCTTGCGAGCGTCCTGCACCTCGGCCTCAAGCTCCATCACGCCAAGGTTGTAGAGCGCGCCCGCATGGTCCTGCGCGGCGGCTTTCTCGAACCATTGCCGCGCCAGCACCGGGCTTTTCTCGACCCCCGCGCCAGCCAGATGGGCGATAGCCAGAGCAAATTGCGCCTGCCGGTCGCCGCGCGCTGCGGCCAGCCGATACCATTTGGCGGCCTCGGCAGGATCACGCCGCACGGCAAGGCCATCGCGATAAAGCTCGCCCAGCAGCGTCATCGCGGGCGCGTCGCCGGGATTGGCGGCAACGCGCTTCAGCGCCTCCTGCAATGCGGTCTGGTAGAGGCCGCGCTGGAAGGCGCCGAAAGCCAGATCAGGCTCTGGCCCGGCGGCTTGCGGTTCGGCTTGCCCGCCCGTCATTGCGCCCGCGAAACCAAGCGCAAGCGTCAACAACGCAGCTGGAATCGCGCGCGCAGTTTTCATGAAGGCTGCGCTCGCTCCGCCAGCAAAACAAGCCGCGCAATCTCTTCCATCGCGGCTTTCGGCCCGCGGGGATCGGACCAGATAGCATCGCCAAGGGCCACGAAATCAGCGCCCGCCTGCGCTATCTGGACGGCTTCGTCCGATGTCCCGGCATAGCCGACGCAAGGCACGTTGAACACGTCCGCCCACCACGACACCCGCTCCAGCGTATCGGAAAAATCAGGGCGCCAGCCGTCCGGGGAAGGCTCGCCAAAGCAGATGTAATCCACATCGCTCTCCCCGGCTGTCATCGCGTCATGGCGACTGCGCAACAAGCCGGCGCCAACGATGCGATCAGGCCGCATACTTTCGGCGGCCTCAGCCAGCGCGCCCTCTAGCGCCTCGCCGGAGGCGCGCACATGCACGCCGTCAGCCTTGATGCGGCCCGCCACGCGCGGATCGTTCACCAGCACGGCGGCGCCGGCGGCTTGCGCCAGCGGGGCTAAAGGGGAGGCGATGCGCGAGGCGTCGCCGTCGCTCAAGGCCGCGACGTCGAGATAGACGCAGGCGATGGCGCAACCTGCGGCCTGCGCGCCGGCAAGCGCCTCCTGAAGCGCGGGCGCAAAGTCTGTCTCGCGCCCCAGCGGTGGGCTGAACACATAGATCTGCGCCGGTTCGGATTTGGGATCTGACCTAGATTTGGACTTCGACGGGTTGGACATTGCGGCGAACCGACCTTTGAGTTTGCGAAGAGTTTCAGGAGTGGATGGCGGGGAAAGAGCGGCTGACTAGGGCGTCGCGCCCGGCTGGCCAAACAGATTGATGATCGCCGAGCGGCTCTCCTGAAGCTTGGCGAAATGCACCTGCGCCACTTCGTCGAGCTTGGCGGCGCCTGCGAGCGTGAGCGAAAGCAGCGCACGGCGCCGGTCAGCAGGATCGCGCACGCGCTCGATCAATCCCGCGCTCTCCAGACGATTGACCAGCTCAGCGGCGGTGTTGGGCTTGATGAGCAGCAATTCGGCCAGCTCGCCCACGCTCACCAGCGCATCGCCTGGCTTGGCCTTGATCGCCAGAAGGGCCTGATAACGCTGCGGTCCCATGCCGACAGCCTCTAGCTGGGAATCGCTGAAGGCCATGAAATTGCGCAGCGCCTGCCGGAAGCGGGCGAGGGCTTCGTAGTCGGCCTGAGTCAGTGGCTTATTTGTCACATCGCCAGACATATCATCGTCTTGCATCGCCCGCCCCTTAACACGGTCGCAAATTGATCGTATCACGATACAAGATTGATCGTTATACGAACAAATCGATTCACGATCTTTCTTCTAGGCCGTTTCCGGCCACCGGACAAGCTGGCGCAAGGCGCCAGCGGCAGAACCGCCATACTGGAGGGAAAAATGGGGCTTGTTAAGAACATTATACTGGGTTCGGGGGCCGCGCTGGTGTCCGTCGCGGCCGCTCAAGCCGCCGACCTCCCGGCAAAGCGGGTCGCGCCCGTCGAATATGTGAGAATATGCGACGCTTATGGCGCCGGCTTCTTCTTCATCCCCGGCACGCAAACCTGCCTGAAAATCGGCGGTCGCGTGCGCGCCGATTATTCGCTGGTTCGCTCGCAGGATATTTACTCCGGGCTGGGGACGGCGGCGGTGGCGGAGAGGACAGTGTGGAGCGTTGCGCAGACGGCAAACGCCACTGGATCGCCTTCGATCATCGTCGCCGGCGTCGGCCCCAACGTGCCGTTCGCAGCCGGCACGACCATCGGCACCATCACCCCCGGCCGCCTCAGCACTGGCGCGCCCGTCGTCTCAATCGATGAAGACGCCGTCCATGTGGCGGGCTGGGAAGCGCGCGGGCGCATTGATTTTGATGCCCGCACCAACACACCGTGGGGCACTGTGCAGGCCACCGCCGGTCTGCGTCTTGCGCGCACCACCGGCGTCGTCGACCGCGCGTTCGGCGTCACGAGCACATCGGCTGGCCCGACGCTCGAATACGCCTATGTGCGGTTTGCGGGCTTCACCTTCGGCGCTGCGCGCGACAATTTCGCCTTCATGCCGAGCCTCGTCTACGGCGCCGGCCATTGGGGTTCATTCGCCAATGGCGCCAAGCAGATCGCCTACACCGCCACGCTGGGCGGCGGCGTTTCCGCGACCTTCGCCCTGCAAGATTACGCCGACACCGCCCCGGCCATCGTCAGCGGCCTCACCGGCGTCAATCCCTATTACGTTTACAACTCGGTCCCCCAGATCAACGGCAACGTCCGCATTGATCAGCCCTGGGGCTCGTTCCAGATGGCGGCAGCCTACGCCAACGTCTCGGCCAACACCGCGCTCGATGAATACGACGATTCCAAGGGCGTCTACGCGTTCGGCGTCGGGGCCAAGATCAACTTGCCCGCGCTGGCGCAGGGCGATGCGCTCTACCTCACGGCGAACTACGCAAACGGCATGACCGAGTACACAACCAATTGGAGCTCGTTCAAATCGTCGGCCTATCGTCGCGACGTCGGCGGCTTCGTCATCAACCATCCAAGCGTGGTGGCGGAAGTTGGCGGCCTGACCAGCGTGAAGTCGTGGAACGTGGCGGCTTTGCTGGAGCATTACTGGACGCCGCAATATCGCTCGGTCGTGTTTGGCACCTACGGCCAGCTTGACGCGCCACGGCTCGCCACCACCCGCGTGTGGGACGGCGGCGGCAGCTTCGGCGACGCCACAGTGTGGAACATCGGCACGAACTTCGCCTGGTTGCCGACCCGCAATTTCGAAATCGGCGTCGAAGTTCTCTACGCCCGCGTCTCACAGGACGTGCGCGGCTATGTCGGCGGGTTGAGCACTGTCCCCAACTCCGGCAACCTGAACACGGTCACGCGGGTCTTCCGCGAAACCGAGGGCAATGTCAGCGGTCGCCTGCGCGTCGAACGCACGTTCTGATCGGCAAACCTTCCCCGCGCGGCGCTCCAGAGCCGCGCGCAAACTTCACCCGGCGTTTCGGTTTGATCCGCGCGCCGGGTTTTTTCGGCGCCGCTTTGGACCGCGGGCTTCCAGCCC
>CAMCUC010000053.1 GCA_945878875.1 Rhizobium sp. Q54 | reverse complement strand
CATTCTGGAGGCCGCCGCCTTTGCTGGCGCGGCTTGGCGTACTCGCGGGGCTTCTGGCCCTTTGGGAGGCGGCCTCGTATGCGGGGCTCGTCAACGCCTTTATTGCACCGCCGCCGAGTGCGATTTTCGCCAGCTTTGAAATGCTGTTCGTGCAGGAGGGGCTCATCAACGCCTTCGTGCGAACGTTCGCCGAGGCGCTGGCGGCTGCATCCATTGGCTCTGTGATCGGAATCTCCGCTGGCTACGCGCTGCATCGCTACAAAATGGCGGGGCTGGCCTATACCGATTGGGTGGCGGCGATGGCGTCGGCGCCACTGGTGCTGCTGTATCCGTTGTTTCTCGTCATTTTCGGGCGCAATTCGGCGACCATCGTCGCCATGGGCGTCGTTGGGTGCCTGCCGCCGATCATCCTGAAGGCGAAGGAGGGGCTCGACGGCGTGCGCCCGGTTCTGCTCAACGTTGGGCGCGCCTATGGCCTGTCGCGCTGGGCGATGTTCTCGATGATTCAATTTCCCGCTGCGCTGCCAACGATTTTCAGTGGCGTTCGGATCGGGCTTTTGTTCGCCATCATCAATGTTGTGGGCGTCGAATATCTCATCGTCTTCGGCGGGCTTGGCCAGATGATCTCTGACCTTGGCGACCGTTTCGAAATTCCCGGCATGTATGCGGGGATTCTCTTCGTGGTGCTCGTGAGCATCTGTTTCTTCTTCATCACCGAGAAGATCGAAAAATGGCTGCTGTCGAGCAAATAGGCCGGGCGGGGCGCGCGGCTCCGCATCCGTTCTGGACGGTCGGGCGGCTGCGGGTCGCCGCGCTGGTCGTCATCTTTGCGTTGTGGGAAATCGCTGGTGCATCGGGTTTGTTTTATCGCGGCGTGCTGCCGTCGTCCTATCTTGTCGTATGGGCGCTGCTGGGTCTGCTGACGAGTTTGGATTTCTGGTTTCACGCTGGCGTCACCGGGCTGGAAGTACTGGTCGCGTTTGTGCTGGGCTGTTCCGCGGGCGCGCTGGCGGGACTTATGCTGGGCGCCAATCGCTATGTTGGCGCTGTACTGGAGCCGTTTCTGCATTATCTGGCGCCCACGCCGAAGATTGTATTCTTGCCGATCCTGCTAATCCTGTTTGGCGTCGGCATGGGCTCCAAGATCGCGCTTGGGGCGATCTCCAGTTTCTTTCCAATGGCGCTCGGGGTCGCGGCGGGCGTGCGGCAGGTCAATCCGGTTCTGTTGCGGGTAGGGCGCACGTTCAGCCTGTCGCGCTTTCAGATGGTGCGGATGATTTATCTGCCCGCCCTTGTTCCCTCATTGGCGACGGGCCTGCGCATCGGACTTGGTATTTCCATCGTTGGCTGCCTGATGTCCGAGATCAAACTCTCGCGCATGGGGCTCGGGTTTTCGGCGATGGAATATTATCGCGTGTTCGACATTCCCAGCATGCTCGCCGTGCTCATTTTCATCTTCTTCTGCGCTGCGCTCGGCAATGTCGCCATCGACAAGTTTGTGCGTCTGCCTGGCCCGCATGACCGGCAAAAGCGCAAATGGAGCGGCTTTACCCGGAGATTTACATGACGATTCCGACGCTGCGCCTCACCAACGTCGCAAAAACGTTCACCACCGGCGGCGGCTCGGTGCGTGCGCTTGAACCGATCTCGCTGGACATCAGGCAGGGCGAGTTCATCTCGGTCATCGGTCCATCTGGTTGCGGCAAGTCCACGCTGATGAATATCGTTGGCGGATTGATCGACGATTATGAGGGGGAGGTGCAGGTCGACGGCGTTCCCGTGCGCGGCTGCCACAAATCCATCGGCATGGTGTTTCAGGAGGAATCGACTTTCCCCTGGCGCACCGCGCTCGACAATGTCGCCTTCCCGATGGAGGCTTTGGGCGTGGAGCGCGAGGAGCGCCTGTCGCGCGCGCGCGATTTGTTGAAGCTGGTGGGGCTCGACGGATTCGAGCAGCGCTTTCCCTCCGAGCTGTCGGGTGGCATGCGCCAGCGCATCGCCATCGCCCGCACGCTCGCCTTCCAGCCCCGCATTTTGCTTATGGACGAGCCCTTCGCCGCGCTTGACGAGCAAACGCGCCTGCTGCTGGGAGACAAGGTGTTGCAGATCCAGCAGGAACTGAGTCAAACCACGATGCTCATCACCCACAACATCGCCGAAGCGGTGCAATTGTCGGATCGCGTGCTCATCATGAGCTTTCGTCCTGGTCGCATCAAACGCGTGCTGGAAATCGACCTGCCGCGCCCGCGCTCATCCAAAATGATGGGTGGCGAACGCTTCGGCCATTACGTCGCCGCGATCTGGGAAGACCTGCGGGAGGAAGCCAGTAAAGGCTTGCAGGAAATGGAACGCTTGCGGGCGGGGGTTTAGGCTTCGCGCGGGAGGATTCTTTTTCCTTCGCGCGAAATCTCCGCCTATTTCGCTGCGATCTTCACATCCGCCACCAGCTTGGCGAGTTTGGCTTGCGTTTCGGGTTGGATCAGACCGGCGGACATGATCAGCTTGGCGGCCTCGTCAGGCGTGAGCGACACTTCAATCACGTCAGCCGCAGGCAAATAGAAATAGAATCCTGTGGTTGGGTTGGGCGTGCACGGCAGGAATACGGACATATGCTCGCCGCCCGGCAGGTGCTGCGAAACGCTGGACGACGGCGGCGTCGAGATGAACACGATCGACCACATGCCTTTGGCGGGGAATTGCACCAGGCCCACTTTGCGGAAGCCCGTCCCGTCCTGCGAGAACACAGTCTCGAAAATCTGCTTCACGCTTTTGTAGATACCGCGCACGATGGGCATACGGTTGAGGATCGTTTCGCCGATTATCAGCAATGTGCGGCCAGCAAGGTTCGCCGCCAGAAAGCCGAGCAACGTCAGGCCAAGGATAGCGATCACCACGCCGACGCCGGGAATATGGAACGGCAGATATCCATCCGGCCACATCCAGACCGGAACGATCGGCTTCACCATGCCGTCAACGGTGCTGATGAACCACCAGACAATCCAGGCGGTGACGGTGAGGGGCCCGGCGATTATGAGTCCGGTCAGGAACCAGGTGCGCAAACCTGCCCCAAAGGTGGGACGCGGCGCCGGCGCAAACAAAATGGGATCTTCGTTTGGTGGAATGGGAGCTTGCTGGTTCATGGCCTGTCTGACGAACGACCGCGGGGAGAGACAAAGCGCAGTCTATGCACCCAGCATGGCCCGGCGATCATTGCAATGCAAGCCGTACAAACCCGGATCATAAAGCTGAAGTTGCGTCCAGATCGTATGTTTTGCTTCCCAAACGGCGGCTGTTCCCTTTAAACTTACCGTACATTTGCGGGCGACGAAGGTTGCCGATGCCTTCGGGAGTGTTATGTCCAGTACGCCCGGTAAGGGGCCCCCCTCCGCCGAATACGGTTTTGATCGCGCCGCCGCCGTTGCCTTCGCCAAATACACCGGCGGATTTTGGCGTGGTCCCAGCGCGCGCACGGCGTGGCTGATGACGTTGGCGCTGGCTGGCGTGCTGGTGCTCAAGCTGATCGTGGATGTCGCCACCAATCGCTGGAATCGCTGGTTTTTCGATGCGCTGGAGAAACGCGACGCCGCCTCCGCCGGGCTGGCGATTCTCGCCTTTATGGTTCTGGTCGCCGCCATTGCTGCGGTCGGGGTTGGCATTGTGCTGGCGCGCGAACGGCTTCAGGTGCGCTGGCGTGAATGGTGCACCCATTCGCTGCTGGACGGCTGGCTAAAGAATCAGCGCTTCTACCGGATGACGGCGGCTGACAGCCCGATGCCTAATCCCGAATATCGAATCTCCGACGACGTGCGCATGGCCACGGAGCCGCTCACCGATTTCTCAATCGGACTCTTCACCGCCGTTCTGGCGGCGGCCACTTTCGCCAGTATTCTGTGGACGGTGGGCGGTTCTCTGACCGTGCCTTTTGGCGAGGGCCAGATCACCATTCCCGCGTTTATGCTTCTTGGGGCGCTTGTCTATGGCGTCTTTATGTCGGGGCTTATTCCGATCGTTGGCCGAAAGCTGGCAGGCGCGGCTGCGCGCAAGAACGAGGCGGAGGCAAAGTTTCGCTTCGAGATGATCCGGCTGCGCGAAAATTCCGAAGGCGTCATTATGGCGCGCGGCGAGACGGATGCGCGCGAACGCCTGTCCACCACTTACGGCGGGCTTGTGCGTGCCTGGCTGGATGTGGTGCGCCAGCATGGGGCGGTCACCTGGGTCACGAACGCCAATGGCGCGATGATCCCGGTTGTGCCGCTGATGCTTTGCGCGCCCAAATATCTTCAGGGCCAGTTGAGTCTTGGCGAAGTCATGCAGCTTGCCTCCGCCTTCATTCAAGTGCAGGTCGCGATAAGCTGGCTGGTTGATAATTACCGCGCCATCGCCGAATGGTTCGCCTCCGCGCGGCGCATTACTGAACTGGTCGAATCCTACGAGGGAACGGACGAGGCGACGGCGGCCAACCAGCCGGTGATCGTACGCGGCGACAGCTTCGACGATTGTTTGCGCCTCGACGGCTTGCGCCTTTGCGACCAGAGCGGACGCGTGATCGTGGGGCGCGCGGAAATTGCGATCCTGCAGGGCGAAAAGGTAATGCTTGCGGGCGAGGCCGGGGTCGGAAAAAGCGTGCTTGTTCGCGCAATAGCAGGCCTCTGGCCGTGGGGCGAGGGACGGATTCTCGCGCCGCCCGAGCGTAGCATGTGCTTCATGCCCGCAGGCCCCTTCCTTCCCGCCGGCCCGCTACGGGAGACGCTGACCTACCCCTCGCCGCCTGATAATCTGGAGGACGTAGATTTACGGACGGCTCTATACTCATGCGGACTGGGGCGTTTTGCGGATAAGCTCGACGAGGCGTCGCGCTGGGACCAGACTTTATCGGCCAGTGAGCGCCAGCGTCTCGCCTTTGCACGGCTCCTCGTGCAAAAGCCGGACATTGTCGTGCTGGAGGACGCACTTTCGGTGTTCGATGACCACACGCAGGACGAGTTGTTCGGCGCCCTCGTCGCGGCCAATCCGGCTGCTACGATCATCGTTGTCGGCGGCCGGGCGTCTCTTGCCTCTCATTTCGACCGCACGTTGTCGCTTCAGCCAAACGGTGAGGGCAGCGTGCTTGTTGAGACGTCTTCAGCCGGGCGCGCCGCGCTCGCGATTGCGGGCACATAATTCGCGAAAGCTTCGACGTTCGAAGTTTATTGAAAGAGGGAAGGAAAAGCATGTCCGAGACCACAGGGAAGCTGCATTACTGGGATGCGTTCTGGGATCTGCGTATTGACGAATGCCCGTGCGATATTCATTTCTGCGATTGGCTGGAAAAGAACGAGATCAAGAATAAGTCGATCTTTCATTTTGGCACCGGCGGCCACCACATTGTGGGCATCCGCACCGCTGAAAACGGCAGCGGCAATTGCGTCATGGGCATCACCGCCGCCCCGCAGGAATATGACACGTTCGTGAAGCTCGCCATCGAGCGTCCGGACGTCGAGAAGACCTACAAGACATTCTTCGGCGACATCTACCAGCTCGACGCGCGGCTTCTGCCCGAGTTCGATGTGGTGACGCTGTTCCACCTGTGCGAATTCCGCACCGAGAAGAACGACCTTTACGGCGCGCTGACGGATCGCGAAGTCACCGACATGCTCACCGACAAAACCCGCCCCGGCGGCTACATCGTGTTTTACACGAAGTCGTTCGCCTTCGACACCGCGGCCAAGGTCATCGCCCAATGGGAGAAGGAAGCCAAGGTCGAAAAGGTCGGCATGTACGAGACGCTGCTGGTCTATCGCAAGACGGTCTAATGAAATCTCCCCTTCTCCCGCCTGCGGGAGAAGGGGCCCCTTGAGCAAACCGGTAAGCGGCGGAGTTTTAGCTCACCCCGCCTGCAGCAGCTTCGCCGCCTCGTCTCTCCCAAACAGATACAGCAACGTATGCAGCGCTTGGCCGCGTTCGCTTTGCAGCTCCGGGTCGCGACCGAAGATCAGCTGCGCGTCGTCGCGCGCGGCGGCCAGCAATTCGGCGTGAAATTCCAGCAGCGCCAGCCGGAAGCCGGGCGCGCCTGATTGCTTTGAGCCCAGCACTTCGCCCTCACCGCGCAGGCGCAAGTCTTCCTCGGCAATCCGGAAGCCGTCCTCTGTCTCGCGCATGATTTCAAGCCGCGCCCGTGCCACTTCGCCCAGCGGCGATTTATAAAGCAACAGGCAGGAGGATTTGGCCGAACCGCGCCCCACGCGCCCGCGCAATTGGTGCAATTGCGCCAGCCCAAACCGCTCGGCGTGTTCAATCACCATGATCGAGGCTTCCGGCACGTCCACGCCGACTTCGATCACCGTGGTGGCGACCAATATCTGCGTCTCCCCCCGCTGGAACGCCTCCATCGCAGCGTCTTTCTCGCGCCCCTTCATCTGCCCGTGAACGAGGCCGACGCGGTCGCCGAAGAATTGTTGCAGCAGCTCGAAGCGCTCGCCTGCGGCCGCAAGATCGAGGTCTTCGTTCTCCTCAACCAGAGGGCAAACCCAATAGATGCGGGCGCCGCTGGCCAAAGCCCGGCTCAAGCCGTGCACAACGTCCTCAAGCCGCTCGATGGGAATGGCGCGCGTGTCGATGGGCGCGCGGCCAGCGGGCTTCTCGCGCAGAACCGAGACGTCCATATCGCCGAAATAGGTCAGCACCAGCGTGCGCGGAATCGGCGTCGCCGTCATCACCAGAATATCGACGGCCTCGCCCTTGTCGCCCAAAGCCAGGCGCTGATGCACGCCAAAGCGATGCTGCTCGTCCACTACCGCCAGCGCCAGATCGCGAAACGCGACGCTCTCCTGAAACAACGCATGGGTGCCAACCACAATGTCGATCTCGCCCGCGATCAGCGCCGCCAGCGTCCGGTTGCGCTCAGCCGCCTTATCGCGCCCGGTCAACAGGCCAAGGCGTATGCCTGCGGCGGCGCAGAGCGGCTGCAGCCGCTCGTAATGCTGGCGCGCGAGGATTTCCGTCGGCGCCATCATCGACGCCTGCCGGCCGGCCTCCACCACATGCGCCATGGCCATCAGCGCCACGAGCGTCTTGCCGGAGCCGACGTCGCCCTGCACGAGGCGCAACATGCGCTCCTCGCTGGCGAGGTCTTGCACGATATCGCCGATTGCGCTGCTTTGCGCGCCCGTCAGCGTGAAGGGCAGGGCGTCTGCAATCTTCTGCGCCAGCACGCCTTGCGAGATCGTCGCGCGGCCGCCGAGCTTTTTCATGCGGGCGCGCACCATCACCAATGCCAGCTGGTTGGCGAGCAATTCGTCAAAGGCGAGCCGCTGGCGGGCGGGCGCGCGCGGGTCAATGTCTTCAGGCTTTTGCGGATGATGGATGGCGCGCAAAGCGTCCAGAAACGCGGGCCATTTGCGCGCGCGCCCGTAGGCGGGATCGAGCCAGTCCGGCAGCGCCGGGGTTCGCTCCATGCCCGCATCAACGGCCTTCTGCACGTTCCGCTGATAGAGACCCTCGGTCAGCCCATAAACGGGCTCGACGGGGGGCAGCTTTTTCAACCCCTCTTCGTCAAGCACGCGATCAGGATGGACCATCTGCAAATGGCCCTCCCAAAGCTCCAGCCGCCCCGACACCCAGCGTTTGGCGCCCAGCGGCAGCATGCGCTCGATCCAGTCGTGGTTCGCCTTGAAGAACACCAGCAGCATGTCGCCGGTCTCGTCCTCCACCAGCACGCGATAGGGCCCGCGCGCATTGCGGCCCGGCGGCGGGCGATGCTCGGTCACTTTGACTTCAATCGTCACGATGATGTTGCGCTCGGCCTCGGCGATCCTGGGCCGCGAGCGCCGGTCGATGGTGGAATGGGGCAGATGAAACAGCGCATCGAGCACGCGCGCTTCCTCCGGCCCCTGAGCGAGGAGCCTGTCGAAAAGCTTGCCGGTTTTTGGCCCTACGCCTGGGAGGGCTCGCAGCGGCGCAAACAGAGGGTTTAGCAAAGCAGGGCGCATAAATTGTGATAGCTGGCGGCGCACATTCAGCCAAGCACCGTGCGTGCTGTGTCTGAAAAGCAACAGCTTTGCCATAACTGTGGATAACGTAACGGAATAGTGGAGATTTTTAACTTTTCCATCAATTTCACCCTGAGCTGGACTGTTCAGTAACTCATTCCCAATGCTAAAGGTTAAGAATAACGCGCAGCTAGTGCTTGCGCCGTCTTGACCATTGGGTATCAGGGGTTATTTCGATGTTGGGAATGCCAAGTACAAAACTGACGATCGGACGGTTGCAGCGGGCAGCGACTTGCATGGACCTGGTATTTCAGCACATGGCGCGCAACCCTGAGGGCGTGGCGCTTTGCTTTGTGGAGCATGGCCGCCTGCATCTTGTCTCCCCTCAAGGGGAAGTCCTTCTGGGCGGTTATGAACTGGCGGGCATCGCCAGCGTCATGCGTCGCTTTCACGAAAACACGGAGATGCTGAACGTGCGTGTTGGCGACACACAATGGGCGGGCGATTCCTTCTCCTTCACGTGGTCTTGCAGCGTCCGCAATTGGGGCGCCGGCCCGTTGATTGAGGCGAGTGGTTCGTGTCGCGGGATTTTTCACGGCGGACTGATCCGCGAACTCGATCTGGTCTGCGATCCTGAGCTTTACAACAGGCTCGCTTTCAGCGGTGCATGATGCGGCGTCATGAAGCGCGACGGGCTTGAAGAATTGCTTTATGAGCAAGCATCATCGAACCTAATCAGCACCGGGGCGCCGCCGTGACAGGAACCATTCTCTCGACCGCCACTCTCGATCCGCGTCGGCGCAAGATGCTGTTTCGCGCCTGGCATCGCGGCATGCGCGAGATGGACATCCTGATGGGCCAGTTCGCCGATGCGAAACTGCCCGGGATGGCCGACGCCGACCTCGACGCCTTTGAGGAATTGATGGAGGCTCCAGACCCGGAGATCTTCAAATGGCTGACAGACGCGTTGCCGGTTCCCGCTGAATACGACACGCCGCTGTTCCACAAGCTCAAGTCGCACCACGATCACGAAAAGCCTTTGCACGTTTAGGCCCGCGTGGCGTCGGTCGCTCTTTCTCTCTATATATCTGCCCATGCGCACGCCGTCGGAACCCCGCCGGCGTCGCTCTCGTTTGTTTGCGCTGCAAGAGCGCTCGGGGAATAGACCTTTGAACGCTCTGAAACGTGCGATTGCGGAACTCGGCAAAGGCGCCTCCATTACACTGGCCAGCGTGCCGGACGGGTTTGACGCCTTCGTGGCGGCTGATATTGCGCGCGCCCGCGCCGCCGCAGGCAAGCATGGAAAGGAAGGGCAGGGCGCGGCCGCGCTCGTGCATGTGGCGCGCGATGCGCAACGCTCGCGCGCATTTCAGGATGCGCTGGCGTTTGCCGCGCCTCAGCTTGAGATATTGAATTTCCCGGCTTGGGATTGCCAGCCCTATGATCGCGCCTCGCCGAACGGTCCCGTGGCCGCGCAGCGCATGACGACGCTGGCGCGCCTCGCCCGCACCGGCTCATCGGCAGAGCGCCCGCGCGTGTTGTGCACCAGCGTTGACGCGCTGTTGCAGCGCACGCCGCCGCGCAGCTTCATCGAGACCGAGAGCTTTTCGGCTGCGCCCGGCAATTCGGTTGACATGAACGCGCTCGCAAAATGGCTGGAGGTCAACGGTTACTTGCGTTCCTCCACCGTGCGCGACACCGGCGAATATGCCGTTCGCGGCGGCATTCTCGATCTGTTTCCGCCCGGCTTGCCCGAACCGCTGCGGCTTGATTTCTTCGGCGATACGCTGGAATCCATTCGTGCGTTCGATCCGGAGACGCAGCGCACCACGCATCAATTGCGCGCGCTTGATCTGGTGCCGATGAGCGAAGTGCAGCTCACGACCGACACCATTCGCCGCTTCCGCCAGGGCTATGTGGCGACGTTCGGCGCTCAGACGCGCGGCGATTCCATGTATGAAGCGGTGAGCGAAGGCCGCCGTCATCCTGGCATGGAGCATTGGCTGCCGCTGTTTTACGGCGGCGCCGATACGCTGTTCGAGTTCATTGGCGATGCGCCGATCATGCTCGACGCCATGGCCGATGACGCTGTGGGAGAGCGGCTTGGTGAAATTCGCGATTATTACGACGCGCGCAAAGGCCGCCAGGAGCTGGACGCCAGCTCGCCCGCCTACAAGCCGCTGCCGACCGATGCGCTGTATCTGTCGCCCGACGACTGGCGCAAGCGCATTGACGCGCATCTTGTGGCCCGCGTGTCTGCGTTCGCGCCCATTGAAGGAGACGCCAGCGCGATTGATTGCGGCGGGCGTGCGGGGCGTAATTTTGCGCCCGAGCGCACCAATGAAAATCTGAACATCTTTGAAGCCGTGGTTGAGCACGTGCGCGATCTGCAAGGGCAGGGCAAGCGCGTCGTCGTGGCGGGCTATTCGGATGGATCGCGCGAGCGTTTATCAAATGTTCTGGCCGAGCATGGATTGAAGAAAGGCATGCCAGTCAATGCTTTCTCGGTCGCGATGGCGATGCCGCGCAACGAGACCGGCTTTGCGGTGTTTGGTCTTGAGCAGGGCTTTGAAGCGGGTGATCTTGCGATCATCGGTGAGCAGGATATCTTTGGCGACCGCCTGATCCGCAATCGTCGCAAGCCCAAACGCGCAGCTGACATGCTGGGCGAGGCGAGCGCTTTGTCGGCTGGCGATCTTGTCGTGCATTCCGATCATGGCATCGGGCGCTTTGTTGGCTTGCAGGCGATCAGCGCCGCCGGCGTGCCTCATGATTGCCTTGAGATTCATTATGCCGGCGGCGACAAGCTGTTTCTGCCGGTTGAAAATATCGAGCTGCTGACCCGCTACGGCTCGGAAGACACCGAAGTCCAGCTCGACAAACTCGGCGGCGCCGGTTGGCAAAACCGCAAGGCGCGGATGAAGAAGCGCATCCGCGAAATGGCGGGCGAACTCATCCGCATCGCAGCCGCGCGGCAATTGCACGAAGCGCCGCGCCTGTTGCCGCCCGATGGCGCCTATGACGAATTCTGCGCGCGCTTCCCCTATGACGAAACTGAGGACCAGCAAGGCGCGATTGACGCTGCGCTCGACGATCTGGCCGCAGGCAAGCCGATGGATCGCCTCGTGTGCGGCGACGTCGGCTTTGGCAAGACGGAAGTGGCTCTGCGCGCGGCGTTTGTGTCCGCCATCAACGGCAAACAGGTCGCCGTCGTTGTGCCCACCACTCTGCTTGCGCGCCAGCATTATCGCAATTTCACCGCACGCTTTGCAGGCCTGCCGATCCGCATCGCGCAATTGTCGCGCATGGTGACAGCCGCCGATCAGCGCGCCGCCAAGGCTGGTTTAGCTGACGGCACGATTGATATTGTCGTTGGCACGCATGCCGTTCTTGGCAAGACCGTGAGCTTCGCCGACCTCGGCCTCGTCATCATCGACGAAGAGCAGCACTTCGGCGTGTCGCATAAAGAGAGGCTTAAGGATATAAGCGCGGCGGTGCATGTGTTGACGCTTTCGGCCACGCCGATCCCGCGCACCTTGCAACTTGCGCTGACGGGCGTGCGCGAATTGTCGATCATCGCAACGCCGCCGGTGGATCGCCTCGCCGTGCGCACGTCGATCATTCCGTTTGACGAACTGCTTGTGCGGGAGGCGCTTCTGCGCGAGCGCTATCGCGGCGGCCAGAGCTTTTACGTGTGTCCGCGTATTGAGGATCTTGAGGACGCGACCGCGTTCTTGCGCAAGGCGGTGCCGGAGGCAAAGTTCATCACCGCGCACGGGCAGATGTCGCCGACCGAACTTGAAGACCGCATGTCGGCCTTCTACGACGGCAAATATGACGTGCTTGTCTCAACCGCCATCGTTGAGTCAGGCTTGGACATTCCAACCGCCAACACGCTGATCGTGCATCGCGCCGATATGTTTGGCCTTGCGGCGCTGTATCAATTGCGCGGTCGCGTTGGCCGCTCGAAGACGCGCGCTTATGCATTATTCACGCTGCCCGCCACGCGCACCATGACGCCGCAGGCCGAGAAACGCCTGAAGGTGCTGCAATCTCTCGATACGCTTGGCGCCGGCTTCCAGCTCGCCAGCCACGATCTCGATATTCGCGGCTCCGGCAATCTGCTGGGCGACGAACAATCGGGCCACATCAAGGAAGTCGGCTACGAACTCTATCAGCAAATGCTGCAGGACGCCGTGACGGCGCTCAAGGCCGGTTATGAAGAGCCCGCTGAAGAAGCGTGGTCGCCCTCCATCACCATTGGCGCGCCGGTCACGATCCCTGAAGATTACGTGGCCGATCTTGGCGTGCGCCTCAATCTCTATCGCCGCATGTCCACCATGGAGACCGACGACGAGATCGAAACCTTTGGGGCCGAGCTGATCGACCGCTTTGGAACCATGCCGGAAGAGATCAAGCAATTACTGAAGCTCGTGTCCATCAAAGCTCTGTGCCGCAAGGCTCATGTTGACAATGTGGACGCTGGCCCCAAGGGCGTCATCATCGGCTTCCGTAACAATTCCTTCGCCAATCCGGCTGGCCTTGTGCGCTATGTCACGGAACAGGGGCCGCGCGCGAAAGTGCGTCCCGACATGCGCATCGTCTTCATGCAAGATTTCGACGATGCCGACGAACGGCTTGAGGGCGCGCGCCGCATTGTGCGCACGCTGTCAGAAATAGCCATCGCTGCTAAAAAGAAGGCGGCCTAGAGTCTCGCTAAAGCGGAATGTAGCGGCACGGCTCGCCAGCTTTAGCGGCTGGCGCATGCGGCGCGCGCACGATCAACCCCTGCGCCTTGGCGAGGATACCCAGCATCGAGGAATCCTGGCGTGTAAATGCTGTGGCTATAGGCAGGCCTTCATAGAGACCGGTGATGGTGGCGCGCAGATAATCCTGCCGCAGATCGTTTTCCGCCAGATCCGCCCCAAGAATGGCAGGGCGCGAGGGATCGGCGCCAGCAGACTTGTCGCCGGTAAGCGCGCGCACCAGCGGCACGAGAAACATGATCGCGCAGACGATGGCGGCAACAGGGTTTCCCGGCAGTCCGAGAATGCGCGTATCGCCGATGCGCCCGTGCATGAACGGCTTGCCGGGACGCATGGCGATGCGCCAGAAACCAAGCTCCATGCCCTCGCGCCGCAAGGCGGTTTGCACGAGGTCATGGTCGCCAACGGAGGCGCCGCCCAACGTCACCAGCACGTCGGCCTTTGCGTCGCGCGCACGGCGAATGGACGCTTCCAGTGACGCAAAATCATCGCGCGCGATGCCAAGGTCGATCACATCCGCGCCTGCAAGCCTTGCATAAGCGCCAACTGCAAAATTGTTGGACGCCACAATCTGGTCGCGGCCCGGCTCATTGCCCGGCGCCACAAGTTCATCGCCGGTGGCCAGAATTGCAACGCGCGGACGACGCACGACGCTCACAAACGCGTGGTTCATGGCGGCCGCCAACGCCAGTTCCGCGGGGCCAAGCAAGCGGCCAGCTTCCAGCAAAACATCGCCCGCCGAAAAGTCGAGCCCGGCGCGGCGGACGTAGCGGCCAAGCGGCTCGCTGACAAGCGCCTCGACGAAATCCCCCTCAGCGCGTGCATCTTCTTGAATTAAAACCGTGTCGGCGCCGTCCGGCACAGGCGCGCCGGTGAAGATGCGCACGGCCTCGCCGGCCTGTACGGCACCGTCAAACCCGTGGCCCGCCGCGCTGGCGCCAATCACGCGCAGACGTGCGGGCGTTGACGCAATGTCAGAGGCGCGCAATGCATAGCCGTCCATCGACGAGACGGCGCACGGCGGCTGCGTGCGGCGTGCGGCAAGATCGGTTGCGAGCCTGCGGCCCAGCGCTTTTGCAAGCTCGACGTTTTCAGATTCAAGCGGCGCATTCGCCGTGGCGAGTATCCGCGCCAGTGCATCTTCGACGGGCAGCAGCGGACTTTGCGCCATATTCAATCGTCCTCGCGTTTCCAGTCGCCGGACTTGCCGCCGGCTTTCTCGATCATGCCAATGCCCTCAATCGTCATGAAGCGATCAACCGCTTTCACCATGTCATAGATGGTGAGGCACGCGACGCTGACAGCCGTCAGCGCCTCCATCTCGACGCCAGTCTTGCCGGTGAGTTTTGCGAGCGCCCGCACGCGCACGCCGGGCAGCGCATCGTCGGGCGTCAGCTCAACAACAACTTGCGACAAAGCCAGCGGGTGGCAGAGCGGAATGAGTTCGTGCGTGCGCTTTGCCGCCATGATGCCAGCAATGCGCGCGGTGCCAAGAACGTCGCCCTTTTTGGCATCGCCGGAGCGGATCAGCGCCAGCGTCTCAGGCTTCATAACGACATTGCCGACAGCAATCGCCGTGCGCACGGTCGCGTCTTTGCCCGACACGTCCACCATGCGCGCTTCGCCGCTGGCGTCTATATGCGTGAGGCCGCTCATGGCTGTTTTCCGTGCAGGAGGGCATGGGTAGCTTTTGCGACATCGGCCTGTCGCATAAGGCTCTCGCCAACTAGGAACGAGCGCACGCCAGAGCGCGCGAGGCGCAGGCAATCGTCGAAGGTGGCGATGGCGCTTTCCGATACCACGATGCGATCCTGCGGCACTTTTGGCGCGAGGCGCTCGGTCACTTCGAGGCTGGTCTCAAACGTATGCAGGTCGCGGTTGTTGATGCCGATCAGCCGCGTCTCCAGCGATATCGCGCGGTTCAGTTCGTCCTCGTTATGCACCTCCACAAGCACGTCCATGCCCAGATCGTGCGCGGCCTTGTTCAGCGCGCGCGCGCAATCGTCGTCGATGGCTGCCATGATGATGAGAATGCAATCAGCGCCCCACGCGCGCGCCTCGAAGACTTGATAGGGATCGTAGAGAAAATCCTTGCGCAAAGCAGGCAGACGCACCGCCTCACGCGCTTGCACCAGATAGTCCGGCGCGCCCTGAAACGAGGGCGCGTCAGTCAGAACCGACAGGCCCGCGGCGCCGCCAAGCTCATAGGCCTGCGCGAGCGTCGCGGGGTCAAAATCAGCGCGTATCAGGCCTTTCGAGGGCGAGGCCTTTTTGATTTCAGCGATCAGCGCATAGCTGTCCGCATTGAGTTTGTTCTCGATGGCGTGGATGAATCCGCGCGTGGGCGATTGTTGTTCAATTTGGCGCTCAAGCGCATGCAGCGGCATGGCCACTTTCGCTTCGGCGATTTCAGCGCGCTTGTAGACTTCGATTTTGTGCAGAATGTCAGCCATGCGCACGCTCCTCAGCGGTTCGTAATATCGACAAGCCTGTCGAGGGTCGCTTTAGCTTTGCCGGATGCTATCGCCTGCGCGCCAGCCTCAACGCCATCGCGGATGTTAACCGCCCGGCCAGCCACTACAAGCGCCGCGCCTGCGTTCAAAAGCGCTATGTCGCGATATGCTGTTTTCGCGCCGTCCAGCACCGCGCGCAAGGCTTGCGCATTGTGGGCCGGGTCGCCGCCGCGCAGTTCGGACGGCTCGGCTCTGCGAAGTCCCGCATCTTCGGGCGTAATCTCAAACGTGCGAATGGCGCCGCTTTCCATAGCCACAACGCGCGTGGGGCCGGTCGTCGTGATCTCGTCCAGCCCATCGCAGCCATGGACGATCCACACGCACTCGGAACCCAGATTGCGCAACACTTCGGCCATTGGCTGCAAAAGATCGGGCGAAAACACGCCGACCAATTGACGCTTGACGGAGGCGGGGTTGGAGAGCGGTCCCAGAATGTTGAAGATGGTGCGCGTGCCAAGCTCCACGCGCACAGGCGCAACATGGCGCGTGGCGGCATGGTGCGTGGGCGCCATCATGAAGCCAAGTCCGGTCTCGCGCAGGCACTTCTCAACCAGCGGCGGCTGCAGGCCAATAGCGACGCCAAGCGCGGACAGAATGTCGCTCGCGCCAGATTTGGAAGACGCCGCGCGGTTACCGTGCTTGGCGACCGGTACGCCGCAAGACGCGACGATGATGGAGGCCAGTGTAGAGACGTTCCATGTGCCCGCGTTGTCGCCGCCGGTGCCAACGATGTCGATTGCGCCCTCTGGCGCAAGTACGCGCAGCATTTTTGCGCGCATGGCAGACACGGCGCCGGTGATCTCGTCCACGCTTTCGCCGCGCACGCGCAGCGCCATCAGGAAGCCGCCCATTTGCGCGGGCGTAACGTCACCCGACAGCAGCGCCTCGAACGCCTGTTCAGATTCATTGCGGCTCAAGCTATGGCCAGCGGCTACTTTTGCGATGATCGGCTTGAAGGAGTCCAAACTCAATTCCCCTTCTATGCGTGAACGCGGGCGCGATTGAATGCCCGCGCGATGTCGAGAAAATTGCCCAGAATGCGGTGGCCGTGCTGCGAGAGAATGCTCTCGGGATGGAACTGCACCCCGTGTACAGGCAGGCTGCGATGCGAGACAGCCATCACGAGCCCGTCGTCGCTCTTCGCCACAGCCTCCAGAACATCGGGCATACTGGCGCGGTCAATCACCAGCGAATGATAGCGCGTCGCCTGAAACGGCGTTTCGATCCCGGCAAAGATGGTCTTGCCCTCATGGCCTATGCTGGCGAGCTTGCCGTGAACGGGCAGGGGCGCGCGCACAACTTGCCCGCCAAAAGCCTCGCCGATGGATTGATGGCCAAGGCACACGCCAAAGATCGGGATGTCGCGCGCCGCAGCGGCGATGAGATCAAGGCACACGCCAGCTTCTCGCGGGGTGCAGGGGCCGGGCGACAGCACGATGGCCTCTGGCCGCGAGTCCATAATCTGCGCGACGCTGGCTTCGTCGTTGCGCAGCACGGTCACGTCAGCGCCCAGCGAGCCCAGGTAATGCACCAGGTTCCAGGTGAACGAGTCGTAATTGTCGATCAGCGTGACCGCTGTCATGCGGAACTCCTTGAGCTGACCTTTTCGACGCCCCCGCCCGGCGCGTCAAGCGCTTGCTTCGCGTGCTGGCGGGGGCGCATAGTGTTTGCCGAACAAGGAGCCGTGCATCATCGAAAACGAACCCCTCATCCGGCTGGCGAGTTTTGCGGGCGTGCTGGCGCTGATGGCGGCGCTGGAGACGTTTTCGCCGCGTCGCGCCCTGACGCAGGCGCGCGGCTGGCGCTGGGCCAATAATCTGGCGCTGATTGTGGTGGATTCGCTGTTCGTGCGGCTGCTGTTCCCGCTGGCGGGCGTCAGCTTTGCGCTTTATGCGCAAGGGCAGGGCTGGGGGCTGTTCAACATGGTCGCGGCGCCCGATTGGCTGGCGGTGCTGGTGTGCCTCGTCTTGCTCGATCTGGCGATCTGGGGCCAGCATGTCGCCTTCCATCGCGTGCCGGTTTTGTGGCGGCTGCACCGGATGCACCATGCCGATCTCGACATCGACGCCTCCACCGGCCTGCGCTTTCACCCGGTTGAGATTGCGCTGTCGATGCTGATAAAATTCGCAGTCATCGCGCTTTTGGGGGCGCCGGCGTTGGCGGTCCTCGTGTTTGAAGTGGTGCTGAACGCCTCCTCAATGTTCAACCACGCCAATTTCCGCCTGCCGCTGCGGGTGGATGCGCTGCTGCGCCTCGTAATTGTCACGCCCGACATGCACCGGGTGCATCACTCGATTGACCCTCGCGAGACGCACAGTAATTTCGGCTTCAATCTGGCGATCTGGGACCGGATTTTCGGGCTCTATCGCGCCCAGCCTGTCGCCGGGCATAAGGGCATGACGATTGGCTTGCCTATCTTCCGCGACAAGTTAGAGCTTAGGCTGGACAGGCTGCTGACCCAGCCGTTTCGGAAGGGTGAATGAGGGGGCGAGTTGCCCGCCGCTTTATCCGCCATATCCCAAACGCGTCATGGCCGGGCTCGTCAGGCTCTTCCTGGCCATCCAAGCCGCAGCCATTGCGGACGCCGTTTGCGTAGATGGACGGGTCAAGCCCGTCCATGACGGCATGAAGTTTGGCGGTTAAGTTTGCAGTGCTTAGCCTTGCAGCAGCATTGATCACGGTTCTAGCCCCCATCTTCCCCAAAAGAACATATGAACAGCGTCGCTTCCCCTCTTGCGTCTCCGATTGCCTCGGATAAGCTGCCTTAACAAGCAGCGATGGCACGTCGATTGCCTAGTAGCGGAGAGTTCCCGGCGCTATAGCGCTGGAAGCGTTTAAAATGCAGGGGATGAGAATGAGCGCCAAAAACATTAAGCTCGCTTTTGCGGCAGCTGCCCTTTTTGTGGGCGGAGCCATGCAGGCGTCTGCACAAACCGCAGTCAAATTTGCGCTGGACTGGAAGTTCGAGGGCCCGTCGGCACCGTACTTCGTAGCCATCGACAAGGGTTTTTATAAAGCAGAAGGGCTCGACGTCACCGTCGACACCGGTCCTGGCTCGGTAGCAGGTATCGCGCGTGTCGCTGCTGGCACCTATCCGCTGGGCTTTTTCGACATCAATTCGCTCGTGAAATTCCGCGACCAGAACCCCGCCCAGCAGGTTCAGGCCGTCATGATGGTCTATGACGTACCGCCGTTCGCGATCGTCAGCCTGAAGAAGTCAGGCATCAAGACGCCCGCCGATTTGATGGGCAAGACGCTTGGCGCCCCCGCACCCGACGGCGCTTTCGCGCAATGGAAGGCCTTCGTGAAGGCCAACAAGTTCGACGATAGCAAGGTGAAGATTGAAAACGTCGGATTCCCTGTGCGCGAGCCGATGCTGGCGCAGGGCAAAGTAGACGCGATCACCGGCTTCTCGTTCTCGTCCTTCTTCAACCTGACGCAGAACAAGATTCCCGCCGACGACATTTCCGTCATGCTGATGTCGGACCATGGACTCGTGCTTTATGGCAACGCCGTCATGGTGAACCCCGAATTCGCCAAGGCTAACCCGAAGGTCGTGGCCGGTTTCGTGCGCGCCACCATCAAGGGCTTCATCGAGACCGCGAAGAACCCCGATGAGGCGATCAAATCCGTCATGAAGCGTAACGAGACCGGCGACGTGAACGTCGAGCTCGCGCGCCTGAAAATGGCGCTGAAAGACAACATGGTCACGCCGTGGGTGAAAGCCAATGGCGTCGGCGGCGTGGACATGGCGCGCCTGACCAAGTCGATCGAACAGATCGCCGACACCTACGAGTTCAAGAACAAACCAAAGGCTGAAGACATCTTCAGCAGCGCGTTCTTGCCGCCGGCTTCCGAGCGCAAGTTCTAGTCAACTCGCTCTGATCCGGAGAGTATCGTGATTCAGCTCGATGACGTTTCGCTCGCCTACGAGGGGCGAACCGGGCCGGTGCTCGCCCTTCAGGGGACGAGCATTTCGGTCGCCAAAGGCGAGTTCGCCGCCGTTGTCGGGCCTTCCGGCTGCGGGAAGTCCACGCTGATGAAGCTGGTCACCGGCCTCGTCAAGCCGACGTCGGGGCAGGTCGCCGTTAATGGCGAACCTGTGTCTGGCCCGGTGAAACTGGCGGGGATGGCGTTTCAGAACGCCAACCTGCTGCCATGGCGCACGGTCACGGAAAACCTGATGCTGCCGCTGGAGATCGTCGAGCCCTATCGCTCGAACTTCCGGCGGAAGAAGGACGAATACCGGGCGCGGGCGGAAACGCTGCTCGACACCGTGGGCCTGAAGGGCTTTGGCGACCGCTTTCCGTGGGAGCTTTCCGGCGGCATGCAGCAGCGCGCCTCGCTCTGCCGGTCGCTGATTCATGAGCCTGCGCTTTTGATGCTCGACGAGCCGTTCGCCGCGCTCGACGCGTTTACGCGCGAAGAGCTTTGGTGCGTGATGCGAGACGTTTGGGAGCGGCTGCGGTTCACAGTGGTTCTGGTGACGCACGATCTGCGCGAGGCGGCTTTCCTGGCCGACACCATCCACGTCATGAGCGCACGCCCCGGTCGCATCATCGAAACCCGTAAAGTTGATTTCCCCCGTCCGCGTTCGCTTGATGTTTGCTACGAGCCGGAATTTTCCGCGCTGGTGCTTTCGCTGCGCAACAAAATCGCAGAGGTGCGCCAGTCATGACGAACCGGCAGATAGAGGCCCTCGCGCCGTGGATTTTCACCCTCGGGATTTTCGTGTTCTGGGAGGCGGCTGTCCGCCTGCTCAACGTCTCCAGCGTGGTTTTGCCAGCGCCGACTGAAATTTTTGCGGCGATGCATCGCTATGCCGTACCGCTGCTGAAAAATTCCTTTGTCACCTTGTGGACGACGCTCGCGGGCTTCCTGCTCGCCGTGGCGTTCGGCCTGATGCTTGGGCTGTTTGTGGGCTGGTCGCGCACGATTTATCGCGGGCTTTACCCTGTGATGATCGGCTTTAACTCGATCCCCAAAGTCGCCGTGGTGCCGATTCTCGTGATGTGGTTTGGCATTGGCGAAGTGCCGGCGATCCTCACCGCGTTCCTGATCTC
>CAMCUC010000052.1 GCA_945878875.1 Rhizobium sp. Q54 | reverse complement strand
CCCCAGCCCATCATGGTCGAGCCTTCGCTTGACCCGGCCAGAGTGGGTGCGCGACCGAAAGATCATTCCTATTTGGCAATTGTCGCTTTCTAAACATCGCGATCTGGCTGATGTGCCCTTGGCGATAGATTTTGCAAAGACGCCGCAGGATCGTCAAATCATGGAGTTTTTCTTTGCGCGTCAGGAGATGAGTCGCCCCTTGCTTACTACACCAAATGTTAATGCGGAGCGACTTGACGCTCTGCGCAATGCGTTCATGGCGACGACTCGTGATCCGGAATTCGTTGAGGCGACAAAGGAGCAGGACGTTGAGTTGGATCCAATTAGTGGAGTAGAGATTGACTCTTTGTTAAAGCGCGTCTTTGCTACGCCGAGAGAGGTCATTGAACGGGCGACGCAACTCTCCAAGGCGTATGTGCCAACCCAGCAGGCACCGGTCAATAAGTGATCGGATAATTGCAGCGCACACCTATTCGTAGAACGCATTCGGACGCATTCTTGGCGTCTTCGCTCTGTTATTTTCCGGAGTATGGGGATTGATCTGATTACCATGCAGACCGAGTCGTATCTCTGGGTCGCCACCGTCCTTTGTAATAGATTCAAAGCGTAGAACCACCAACGGTTCGTCGCCTGAATTCTCAAAGCAATAATAGCATCCTGAAGGCAGCATGATGCCCTCGTTGCGTCCCAGATCTCGGGTTTGACCGTCCAGATAATGGAAGCGCGCATGTCCCTGCAGGATGATGAAGCTGTGATCCTGCCCATGATGGGCATGCATAGCGTTCTCACCCCCGCCTGCTGCATAGCAACGGATCTTAATCTTCATATTACCAGTTTCGGCGAGCATGTAACGATGGCTCCCTTCATCCATCAATTCGATGCGCAATCGGAAAGTCTGCGGTTGCGTCGCAATTAAGTGGTCCAGTGCCTGAATGCCATCGTCAGGATCAGATAAGGTGCCATGCAAGTTTGATTGGGTCATCGCCCGTCCTCCATAGATAGCAGCTCATCACAGCCCCAAAACTAATAGCATTTTTGCGACTGCAATAAAATCAGGCTGCCGCTTATGCGCGTCAGCGACAATTTTCAGACGTTACTTCTTTGCAATCACGCGAATTTCATGAACGCCAATGGCTGCATGGAAGGCACCGCGCAAGGCGCGCACCCATACATACTGCGCAAAATATATTAAAGCCGCGCCGTCTATTGGCCTGCCCCCTGAAAAGTGATCCTCTCTGATGTATGGCTTATGAGCCTGATGGATGAAATTGGAATACCCAGGAAGAAACACAAGGCTCATAAGCCATACATCAGAGAGGATCACTTTTTCAGGGGCAAGGCAAACTATAAAATGCCGCACGCAATTGCGGGGCCTGACCGCCCCATAAAGTTCAACCCCCTGCCTTTTTTAGCTCCGCGATCGTGCGCTCGATCACCGGTCGTGGAGTGCGATAGATGCTTTCCACCAGCGCCCTCACCTCGTCGCCCGTATTCACGAGAACTTCCGCCTGCCGCTTGTCGGCATCGGCAAGGAACTCCATATCCGAGCCCATCTTCAAAAAAGCGGCTGTGAGGATCGCCGCGGTCTCTTTCGGAATGCCTGGCGGTGCTGCGAAGGGTCGTCCATAAATCTGCCGCGCCAGCACAACCTCCAGCAACTGACGGTCGTCGTCGTTACGGGTGAGACCGACTAGGTTTCGGACACCATCGAGCTCAGGGTGCTTGTCAAACGACACCTGCAGCAAGACGCGCGCCTTACTATCCCTTACCCAATCTGACTTTGTTGCCTTAAAACTGTCCCAAGATGTACCGAGAAGCCCGTCAACCTCGCGTCGCTCCATAGCGAGGGTCACGTCGTTGGTACTCTTATAGCCGGCTACAACCTTGAATTTAGTACCAATGATCGAGTTGAGCAGTTTTGGCAGGGTGAGCGTGTTGCCTCCGCTACTCCCAAGCACGATCTCCTTTTCAAAAAGATCGCGCAGGTCGTCGAAAGGTGTCTCATGCCACACTAGGCCTATATTCACGAGTCTGTTGAGGCTGGCGAGCCACGTAAACTTGTCGCCTTCGTACTGCGCCTGGGTCACGCCGAATAGCGGCTCAAACGCGGTGCCGTTTTGGAGGATCGCGATGGCGGTGCCGTCGCGCGGCGCTGAATTGAAGAGCCAGTTCGCCGCAACTATCGAACCACCGCCTGGCATGTTGCGCGGCACAACGGTAGGGTTGCCAGGCAAAAAACGCCCGAGGTGCTGCGCAGCGAGGCGCCCGTAGAGGTCATAGCCGCCTCCGGCACCTGATGAAATAACGAGAGAGACTTGCGAGTGTCCCCCCTGCGCGCGCACCTCTCTGACAGCAATCGGAAGAGAGAGAGCAGCAAGCGTCGCGAGCGCGTAAAGAGTGGAGCGCATCGAGATCATGTTTCCTCCCGCTGATTTCTTATTACACCGCCAACGGGAGCTTATACACGCCCACCTCTGCCCGCAATGGACTTGCCCATCTCTGGTAGAGAAATCTTCACTCTATGATGGCCATTTCTGCTTCGAACGATCCCGATGATTTGTATCCCAAATACGAACCTCTACGATTTGGATTTTAGTAGACATCGATATAGCGGCCGGGAGCCGATTCAGCAGCGGAGCGTGTCTGATGTGACATTGCCAAAATGGTCCAGATCTAAAGTTAGTTTTCTGTCGGATTGATGCGCTTTAAAACCCCATAAGCCATACACTATCCAGGACTACTTTTCAGGGGGTAGGCCAGATACGCACTCTTCATCTTGGGAAAACCATCTCAGGATGTGGCGGCTTAGCCTTTAAATCAGGGTCTTTTCTGTCATACAAAGAGGCAGACAGGTTTCTTAAAAAATAGGCTCGCATGAGCGCATGGAACATTAAGAATGCCTTTGCTTTAATCCGGAATTCTTTTAGATATTATTGCGATAATGCTCTTCTCGAAAGCAATCTCGCTTTCGATTAACTCCCTGTATTTCTCGTTCCAGGGATCCCTCAGATCCTCTTCATATGTTTTGATTGCTTTGATCGCGCTTGATTTCCTTTTCTTGAGTTTATCCCATGTCACCTCCTCTTCCTTGGTGAACGGACCGGTGATACGGACTTGGCCGGTTGAAAGATCGATTTTGATATGATCGGGGTGAGGAACAGGTTCGGGTGGTTTGATCCCCATGAGTTTGCAACGCTCGATTTCCTCTTCCCAGGAATGCTTGTAGTCGATCATGGTCTGCGAATATTCGTCGTGAAGCTTCTTGTTCTTGGCCTCTGTTGTGTTCAGGAGATCCGTAAACATTTTCTGCGAACGCTGATCTCCGCGCACCGCATTGACCGCCATTGAACGAACGACTGCTTGAGCCATGGGAACGCTGACGTCCCTGCCCCCGTCTTTCACCTTGATCGTGCGATAGGCCTCGGCGATCACGATATCCCTGAGCCGCTCCTCATTGAGCGCAGGCATCTGGTTCCTTGAGCCCTTCGGGCGTCCCCTTGGGTTGCCGGACTTGCCTTTGACAAAGCGGGTCACAGCAGGTGGCTTTCCATAGCCGACCTCATAGGAACGCTCCGGGATTTGGTTCCTCAGGGCTTTAAACTTCTTCGATGGATCATCGCTCATTGGTCCCCTCCCTCGGTCTTGATCGGGGAAGGCAGTCCGCAGGCGATGAGCTCGGCGTCCTCATGCGCAAAGGCCTCAAAGCGCGCGAGGATCTTGTCGCAATAGTGCGCGTCATATTCGCAAAGGTAGCCACGCCGGCCTGTCTTGTGAGCGGCAATCAGCGTCGAGCCGGAGCCGCCAAACAGATCCAGAACAATATCACCGCGTCCCGATACGTCCTTGATGGCGTCAGCCAGCATCTGAACGGGCTTTACGGTCGGGTGCATGGCCAGCTCCTCAAGGCGATTGGCCTTGAGTGTATTGACGCCCGCATATTCCCAGACATTTGTCCTGTAGCGCCCAAGCTGCCCAAGTTCGAAATTGTTGATGTGGGCTGCGGCGCCGCTCTTGTAGACGAAGACCAGCTCGTGCCGGGACCGGTAAAAAGTCCCCATGCCGCCATTGTCTTTGACCCAGACATTCAGGTTCTTGAGCTCGCTGTAAACCCCGGAGGCGGCCTTGTTGACCTCGCCGATGTGACGCCAGTCCATGAAAATGAAATGTATCGAGCCGTCCTTGCTGAATGCGACCAGATTGGCGAAGGAGGCTTTCAGGAAGGCTATAAACTCGGCCTGAGACATCTCACCCGACTCCATGGCAAATTCAGCATGTTTGATTTTGCCCAATCCTCCGACATTCCCCTGAATTTTGACGTTATAGGGCGGGTCCGTAATCACCATACTGGCGAGTTCGCCATCCATCAGGGCCGCGACAATGGCCTTGTCGCGAGCATCCCCGCAGATGACTTTGTGGGGGCCGGCCCGATAAATATCCCCGGGCCGGCAGCGACGAGGAATCATGGCCGGATCCGGCAGGAGATCATCCTGCGGACTACCAGGCTCCTCCGGCCTGTGGTTTGCGATCACATGGTCGATTTCGGGTATGGAGAACCCGGTGACCGTCAGGTCAAAGCCGGGATCAAGGCCCATGAGCGCCTGTAATTCTTCGGCGAGCAGATCGTCGTCCCAGCCCGCATTCAGGGCCAGCTTGTTGTCGGCGATAATATAGGCGCGCTTTTGCGCCTCGCTCATATGACTGACGCGGACGCAGGGAATGCTTGTCAGGCCCAAAAGCTTTGCAGCTTCCAGCCGCCCATGACCAGCCAAAATCCGGTTGGCCTAATCAATGAGTACGGGAACTGTGAACCCGAATTCCTGCATGCTCCTGGCAAGCTCGCGGACCTGCTTTTTGGAATGGGTCCGCGGGTTTTTGGACGAGGGCCTGAGGTCCTCGACAGGCACGGACTCGAGAATACTTGTCAGCTGGGCCTGAGCAGTCCGGAGCTGAGCATCGCATTTGATGGACTGACTGGGTTTGTGCGCACGCTTATGGTTCTGGGGCATGGGAGCTTCCTTGCTCGAACCCTCATGCGCAAAGCGCATTTCGGGCTCAGGTTTTGGATGCTGCCCATTCCCCACCGGGGGGCTGGCGGCTCTGTTCAAAAGCTTCATGAAGCAGCTTGCTTCATGGCGGACACCGGGCCACCGCTTTCAACAATGTGAAACCTAAGCATGCAAGTGGATTCGTCAAGAGCTTTCCTTGAAATGAAGTGTTCCAATAAACGCCTAGGGCGGTGAAGCATTTCAGTTGCTGGTTGAGTGTAGAGCCTGTCCTGTACATGCCAGTTTTTGATTCTACGAATGGCTGCAGTTTCCCCGTAACTTCCCTGCTCGGCAGAATAAAATTCCCTGTTCTTAAATTCAGGCAATCGTCAGGAAACGCGCATTTAAAGGGGGAAAATCGGTAAACAGGCTCGATGTCTCGGGCCGTTTCATCAGAAATTTCCCTGTAAATTCCCTGTATCTGGAAGAAAGGGGTGAGACCGGTTCGCCCAGACTGCCTCCTCCGCCAGAGAGATGTCGCTGAACAGCCTCAAAATCTCCTAATCGCCCAGCTGATTTATTTAGTCCCGCCGATGCGTGCGAGATGAGCCTGAATTTCCGTCGCTGATCAATGCGCAGGTCGTTACATAAATCGACAGCAGCAAAATCGGCGGTTCCATCTGTCGATCGACAGCTTGGCGGACGGATCAGTTGTGCGTCATGGCGGCGCGTCTATACTGGCAAATCAGCGTCTCTTGGGAGGACGCGCCCACCCGTCCGCGCCAATGTTGCGTGACGAAACGAGATGATCTCGCATGACGCCGCTAGACCGCCTGCTGGCTGAACAAGAAATCAGCCGACTGATTACGCAATTCGCCCTGCTTAATGATGCTGGAGACTGGGCCGCAGTCGCGCAAACTTTTACGGCTGAAGGCAAGTTCATCCGCCCTGCGGGGGGAGACGCAATTACAGGACGTGAAGCGATTCGCGCGTCGCTTGAAAGTCGTCCGCCGCGCAAATCATGTCACTTGATCACAAATATCGTCGTCGACGTTTCCTCGCCTGAAGAGGCTGGCGCCCGCTGCTCCATGCTGCTCGTCGCCGCGCCCGCAGGCGCTTTGGATGCAGCCTCGCCCGCGCTAATCGGCGGGTTTCGCGACAAGCTGGTCCGCACGCCGGACGGCTGGCGCTTTGCAGAGCGGACCGGGTTTCTTGATTTCAAAGTAGCGCTCCCATGACATTTATTCACACGACCCACGTGGGCAGCCTGCCCCGCTCCGCCGGCCTTGCGGAAATGCTGCTGAAGCGCGACCACGGGAAAGACGTTGACGAGGCGGCTTTTGAAGCGCTCGTTTCCACCGAAATCGAGAACATTGTGCGCGCGCAGGTTGAGGCGGGCGTCTCCATCGTCAGCGACGGGGAGCTGGGCAAGGTCGGCTATTCGACCTATGTCACCAGCCGCCTTTCCGGCTTTGGCGGCCATGTCGACCGCACGCCCGCAAAGGACCTGGCAGACCTGCCGGACCTGCGCGCGAAGCTGGCGGCGATCATGGGCAGCCAGACGTTTGTGCGCGCTGCCTGCATCGGGCCGGTGCGGCTTGTGGATTCAAAACCGGCGGACTACGATATCCGGCGCTTTGCCGCCGCTATGGGGAAGGAAGGCGGCGCGGTTTCCGGCTTCATGAATGCAGCGTCGCCCGGTCTCATCACCGCCTTTCAGCCAAATCGTCATTACCCCACGCACGAGGCTTATCTCGCCGATCTCGTGGACGCCATGCGTCCAGAATACGAGGCGATTGTGGCCGCCGGGTTTGATTTGCAAGTCGACGCCCCTGACCTTGCCATGGCGGCTCACACGGGCTTTCAGGATTTGAGCGAGACCGAATTCCTGAAGCGGGCGATGCAAAACGTCGAGGCGCTCAACGCCGCCACGGCCAACATCCCCGCAAAAAAGCTGCGAATGCATATCTGCTGGGGCAATTACGAAGGCCCGCACGATTACGACATTGCGCTTGAGAAGTTGATGGGAATCATCCTGAAAGCGCGCCCGGCGCAGCTGTTGTTCGAGGCCGCAAATCCGCGTCACGAACACGAATGGATCGTCTGGCGCGACGCAAAACTTCCCGAGGACAAAGTGCTGGTTCCCGGCGTGATCGACACGTGCAGCAATTACGTCGAGCACCCCGAGCTGATCGCGCAGCGCATCGAGCGTTACGTGGCCATCGTCGGCGCTTCGCGCGTGATTGCTGGCACCGATTGCGGATTCGGCACCTTCGCGGGCTATGGCAAGATTGACCCCGCCGTCACATGGAAGAAATTGCGCGCCTTGCGCGAAGGCGCGGACATTGCCGCTGCGCGGATTTGAGCCCCTCTTTTGAGTTCCTTTCTGGAGGCTTTTCAAAATCTATTGGATTACGCTATTGCTTGCCCGAAATGAAATGCGCCGCTGGCACGAAGCGCCTGCGGAAATAACATGGGGGGTTGGGCCTGATGAGGCGTGCGCTTGCTTTCGTGATATTCGCCGGTTTTGCGGGATTGGCCGGTTTTATTTTCGCGACCGGCAGGCCGGAGATAGCGCCCTCGAGCGTGGTCAAGGAATATGATCGCAAAGTCCTGTCGCAAGGCGAGGCGCTCGCCGCGCTGGGAAGCTGCGCCACCTGTCACACCCGGCAGGGCGGCAAGCCCTATAGCGGCGGAAGCTCCATCCAGACGCCGTTTGGTACGATCTATTCGAGCAACATCACGCCTCACAAGGAAAACGGAATCGGCCAATGGTCGCTTGCCGCTTTCGCACGCGCCATGCGCGAGGGCGTAAGCCGCACGGGCGCCTATCTCTACCCCGCCTTTCCCTACGACCATTTCAGCCGCGTGAACGACGGGGACATCGAGGCGCTCTACGCCTATCTCATGCAGGGCGTTGCTGCGCAGCCAGACAAGACGCCGGCCAACGCGATGTCTTTTCCCTTCAACATTCGCCAGGGACTGGCAGTTTGGAACGCGCTGTTCCTGAACCCCGTTTTGCCCAAATCTGGCCCCGGGCAGGACGCCGAATGGGCGCGCGGCGCCTATATCGCCGAGGGTCTGGGCCATTGCGGCGCCTGCCATTCGCCGCGCAACATCCTTGGCGCCATAGACGGCAAACGCGCCTATGCGGGCGCTTTCGTGAACGGCTGGTATGCGCCGGCGCTTGACGCCTCGTCCCCATCTCCGATCCCATGGACGAAAAATGCGCTGGTGAATTATCTGATGGACGGCTGGGACAAGCATCACGGACTGGCCGCAGGCTCCATGGGGCCGGTCTCCACTGCTCTGCGCGACCAGAAGGAAGACGACATGTTTGCGCTGGCCGCTTACGTCGTCTCGCTCGCAGGTCCGCCAAAATCGCCGCAGGCGCAAGCGGACGCCGAGAAGATGGCTATGGCCCGCGTCGAAAAGACCGATTGGAACCCCGCCCGCGACAACGCGCCGCCGGATGCAACGATAGACCCCGGCCAGCGCATGTTCCAGACCCGCTGCGCCGAATGCCACAAGAGCGGCGGCAAACCCGCGCCGCTGGCGCTCAACAGCGCGCTGAACCTGCCCGATCCCACCAATGTAGTGCGCGCGACGCTGGAGGGGATCAGGCCGCCGCAAGGCGCGCTCGACCGCTCGATGCCCGCCTACCGGAACCAGATCACGGAAGCCGACATCGTCGCCGTGACGAAATTCATGCGTGCGCGTTTTACTGAACGCGAACCATGGACCAATCTGGAGGAGGTCGTAAGACGCGAAATCCAGCGCCGATAAACGCGCGCGCCGCGTTTCCAACAAGCCGCCGCGGCCTGCTGCGCGCAGGCGCGGCTGCGCTCGGCCTTGTCCTGCCCGGCGCCGGACTGGCCCAGAGCGTGGACGTGCGCGGACGCGGTTATGATCCGTTGTGGCGCGACGCGGAAGACGCTATCGCGGCCTTCCTTGGCCCCGGCCCCTACCTGCGCACAGGCGCCCGGCTGACGACGCCTGAATACGTGGACAGCGGCGCCTCAGTACCAATCTCGGTTCAGATCGATTGCGCCATGAGCGCGCAAGATTATCCACGCGTCGCCCATGTGGTCGCCCATTCGAACCCCAACCCGCAGGTGGTCTCGGTCTGGTTCACGCCGGAGGGCGGGCGCGCGGCGTTCAGCACCCGCATCCGGCTGGAGCGTTCGCAACGCATCACGCTCGTGGTGCAGATGAACGACGGGCGATTGATGCGCCACGACGTCGACGTCGAGATCGCCATCGGTGCCTGCGCCGACGATGGAACCGGAACGATTCAGGACGTGACAAATTTCAGCCCGCGCTCTCGCGTCAGCGCTCCGGCGCAGGCGCGGGCGGGCGAGATCGTGACATTGCGCGCGCTCATCTCGCACCCGATGGAGACCGGCCTGCGCCTCGACGAGCTGGACGACTGGGTGCGCCAGCGTATCATTTCAAGCTTTAGCTGCACCTATGACGGCAAGCCGCTGTTTCGCGCGCGGCTTTATCCTTCCGTGGCGGCCAATCCGTTTTTTGAGTTTCATTGCCGCGCCACGCATGATTCCAGTCTCGATTTCGCCTGGTACGACACGCAGGATCTAACCTTCGTCAATCAGGCGCGCCTCAAGGTCGTATAAGCGCAGATATCCGCGTTACGGGGGCTTGGCTAAAATCGCGTATCGGGTAATCTGATCGTCTAACGGCGCGCGGACGGGTCATGCCCATCAAGAACCGCGGCGGTCCAGGGAGAAAACAATGAAATTGACGCTCAACGTCAACGGCGCGGCCCATGAGGTCGATGTTGAACCGGAAACCCCGTTGCTCTGGGTTCTGCGCGACGCCATCGGGCTGACCGGAACCAAGTACGGTTGCGGCATCTCCGAATGCGGCTCCTGCATGATCCATATTGACGGTCAGGCCGCCAAGTCCTGCAATCTCAACGTCGCGGCAGCCGCCGGCAAGAAGATCGTCACCATCGAGGGGCTCTCGAAAGATCGCAGCCACCCGGTCCAGAAAGCATGGATCGAACATACCGTGCCGCAATGCGGCTATTGCCAGTCCGGCCAGATCATGTCGGCCGCGGCGCTGCTGCAAAAGAACCCCAAGCCCAGCGACCGCCAGATCGACGAAGCCATGGCGGGCAATATCTGCCGCTGCGGCACATACATTCAAATCCGCGAGGCGATTCACGCCGCCGCGAAAACCGGCGTTTGAGGAGGCGAACATGACACAGCTCGATCTCTCCCGCCGCACATTCGTCACCAGCGCGCTCGCAGCAGGCGGCGGGCTGATGCTTGGCTTCCATGTGCCGGTGGCGCAAGCCGCCAATCTCGTAATGGGCGACGCCTCGAAAGCGCCCGCTGAAGGCGCTGAAATCAACGCATGGCTTACCATTGATCCCAAGGGCGTCGTGACCGTGCGCACGCCCCATACCGAAATGGGTCAGGGCGGCATGACCTCCGTCGCCCAGCTCGTCGCTGAAGAGCTGAACGTGCCGTGGAAAGACGTGCGCGCCGTGCTCGCAGACGCCAACCGGCATGTGAACAAAGGGCAAGAATACAAGGATATGTCCACGGGCAGCTCCAATCTGGTGCGCAACCGCCATCCGCACATCATGCAGGCCGGCGCCTCGGCGCGTGAACGCCTGCGCGAAGCTGCGGCCCAGAAATGGAACGTGCCGCGCGAGCAGGTGAAGGCTGAACAGGGCATGCTCTCGGCTGGCGCCAACAAAGGCGGCTACGGCGAATTCGCCTCCGCCGCCGCGAACGTGAAACTCGCCGAAGAGCCAAAGATCAAGGCCTATGGCGATTGGTGGCTTCTGGGCAAAGACGTGCCGCGCATGGACGTTGCGGTGAAGGTCGACGGCAGCGCAATCTATCCCATCGACGTGCGTGTGCCGGGCATGGTGTACGCAGCCGTGAAAGCCTGCCCCGTTCCGGGCGGCAAGGTGAAGAGCTTCGACGCTGCGGCGGCCAGTGCGCGCCCGGGCGTGGTCGCGGTCATCGAACTCAAACAAACGAAGGACAAGCTCGCCAACAACGACATGCGCAGCGCAATCGCGGTTGTCGCGGATTCGTTCTATCGCGCCAAGACCGCGCTCGATCTCGTGAAGATCGAATGGGACGTCGGCGCCAACGGCTCCATGAGCTTTGCGGCCATGGACAAACAGGCCGTGGAGCTGATGGGCAAGGAAGGCAAGCACGTCATGGAAGTGCGCGGCGATCCGCGTCCAATCCTTGGCGCTGACGCCAAGGCGCTCAAGAGCGAGTTCATGCGGCCCTATGAGGCTCATGCGCCGATGTGTCCGCCTACAGCCGTCGCCCACGTGACCAAGGAGCGCGTGGACATCTGGAGCTTCACGCAGGATGTTTCTGCGCTGCTGCGCGTGGCGGCCAACCAGGCGGGCCGCGATCACAAGGACGTCTTTGTCCACGCCACCTATCAGGGCGGCGCCTTTGGCCTTGGCAACGCCGTCGATCTGCCGCGTCAGGCGGTGGAATTGTCAAAACAGGTCGGCAAGCCCGTCAAGCTGATCTGGACGCGCGAGGAAGACACGGCGCAAACGCGTTCACGCCCTCCCGTATGGGCGCATTTCGAGGCGAGCCTCGACGACAAGGGACTGCCGAAAGCGATGCTCAGCCGGGCGGTCGCAGAGCCGGGCGTGCCCGCCTACGCGGATCGCGGCATCGCCAACATTCCCTATGCGATTCCCAATTATCGCTATGAGCGCCATGTGGCCGCCAGCCACATCCCCGTCGGGCCAAATCGCGCGCCGGGCAGCAACAGCAACGGCTTCCTGATGGAGCAATTCATCGACGAGATGGCGCTTGCGGGCGGCTGGGATCCGCTGGAATGGCGCCTCAAGATGACGGAAGGCAATGAGCGCTGGCAGCGCGTGTTGCTGAAGATGAAAGAAGTCGCTGGCTTCACGACCAAACTGCCCAAGGGCCAGGGCATGGGCATCGCCGTCGTCGAATCGCATGGCGCGACAGTGGGCGTTTGCGCCACGGTGGAAGTGTCGCGCAGAGGCTCGCTGTCGATCGAGAAGATCGTCGTGGTGTCAAACACGGGTTACGTCATCAACCCGCGTGCGGCCCATGAACAGGTGAGAGGCTGCGTTGCGTGGGAGTTGAGCCACGTCCTGCATGGCGGGCTTGATATCCGCGAAGGCCGCGTGAACAACGTGAACTTCAACAATTATAAAATGCTCCGCTTGCCCGACATGCCGAAGGTGGAAAGTCATTTCGCGATGTCGGAGGACAAATGGTGGGGCGGCTTCGGTGAAACCGCGGGTCCGCCAACCCCTCCCGCTGTCGCCAACGCAATCTTCTTCGCCACCGGCAAGCGCGTGCGCTCAACGCCGATCCTGAAGCACGATCTGACCTGGGCCTGAAGGCGCAATCCCGCGTAAAATCTGAACGCAGCGAGGGCGGAAGGAGCGATCCTTCCGCCCCATTTGTGTGAAGGCTGAAGCCGGCCTGAAAAATCCCCTGAGCTGCGCCGCAGGCGGCGCTTTACGGCGGACGCGGCGCGGTTATAGTGGATGTCATAAAACATTCACATGGGCCGGGAGCCCGACCGCCTCGATGCGTTTTTCTCAAGCGCGTTTTTTGATTGTGAAGGCTGGCGGCGCGTCCCGGGGGGGGCGCGCGCTGGCGCTGGCCAGCCTCGCCATGGCCGCCTTCATCATCGCAACGGAAGAGCTGTTTTCCACCGCTTTGCTGGTGATAGCCGTCTTTGCAAGCTTGAACGGAATTATGTTCACGCTCACGCGCAGGCCGGGCTTTTCCTTCATTGCGACAAGCACTTTCTTTGTATGCGCCTTCGCCGCCTCCGCGTTCAAGTTTGGCGTCGTGGCCATGAATCTGCACGTTTATGACGCCATTTTTTATCTGTTCAGCATGGCGCAGATCAGTTTCTTTCTTCAGACGTTCCAGAGCGCGGCTTTGGGGCTGGCCGCAGGCCTTGCAATCGCCTTTGGCGCGCTGGCGCTGTTGTGGCGAAGCGAGCGCGTCCGCATGCCGGGGCGCGGCGGACTGGCTTTGACGCTGGCCGTCAGCCTTAGCGTTACGGCGAGCGCCAGCGGGCTGCTGATCCAGCGCGGCTCGCCCTTCTTCAACGAAAACCAGAACGTCTATTCGGCCTTCATCGCCTCGTTTGGCGATCTGCCGGCGCTCAGCAAGGCGCGCGGGTTTTTGGAGATGAGCGCGCAGGCCGGCCTTTCTGACGGCCAGCCCGAGGCTATCGTCTGCAATCCGGCGACCAGTCCGCCAGACATTGTGCTGACGCTCAATGAATCGGCTATGCCGCCGGGCGTGTACCCGCAATTGTCCTATCCACCCGAGGCGCTGCCGCTTTTTCAATCCTTCGACGGGCGCATCCATAAATTGCGCGTTGAAACGTTTGGCGGCGGCACATGGCTTTCGGATTTTTCCGCGCTTACCGGCCTGTCGACGAACATGTTCGGCAGCATGCGCAATTTTGCTTTGCAATTAACGGCTGGCCGGCTGCGCCATACCCTGCCGCAATACCTCAAAGCCTGCGGCTACGAGACGACTTTGATCTATCCCTCGCTGGCGGGATTTGCAGGATCGGCGCGCTTTTATCGCGCGATCGGCTTTGACAGGGTGATCGACCGTCAGGCCCACAAGGCGCCCGACGAGCGCCAGCGCGACGCGTTCTATTTCGATCAGGTACGCAAAGTGTTCGATGCTGCGCGCAGGCAAGAGAATGCGCGGCCGCAATTCATCGTTGTCTCCACCATGTCGAACCATTCGCCGTGGAACTTCCGCTTTGCGCCGGAAGCGGTCGCGCCCGGCGACAATATGCGCTGGACCGGCAATGCCGAGTTTGACGAATACCTCTGGCGCCTCGTGCTCGCAAAACGTGATCGCGAGGCTTTACGCGCCGATCTGGCCAAACGCTATCCCGGCAAGCCGTTTCTGTTTGTGGGCTATGGCGACCATCAGCCAGCGCTCGCCCGTCTGCCGCTGGAAAATGCGCGCGATCTGGCCGACAAGGGCTCCGCCTGGCAGCTTGATCCGGCCTCACGGGCGTTTGAAACTTATTATTCCATCGAGGGGCTGGGCTTCACGCCGCGCATCGCGATGCCGCAGATGGACGTAGTGGAGATTCCGCATCTGGCGACACTTACGGTCGCAGCCGCAGGCCTGCCGCTCGACAGCGTCTATCAGCGGCGCTGGTGGCTGATGGAGACGTGCAAGGGGCTCTACACAACTTGCGCCGACAAGGGTGCGGTCTTGAGTTTTCAGCGCTGGCTTGTAGATGCAGGCTGGATGGCGCAACGCTAGGCGCGCTATCTTTTGCAAACGCCTTTAGCGCCGGAGCCTTCCATGGATTTGTCGTACGCGCAAAATCTTGAAGATTACCATTTGCATGTTGCTTTCGCGGGCCAGCGCGATGGATTTTATATCGACGTTGGCGGGGGACATCCGGTGGCCGACAACGTTTCGTGCTGGTTCTATCTGCAAGGCTGGCGCGGACTTGTGGTCGAACCGCAGGCAGATTTAGCCTCGCTCTATTCCTGTGTGCGCCCGCGCGATCACATTTGGGGCGGCGCGGCGGGAGCCAGCATCGGCGAGGTCGCGTTTCATCTGGTTGAGCGGCTGCATGGTTTTTCAACGATTGACCCGGCGGCGGCCACAGAAGCAAAGCGCCACGGCGCCAATTATAAAACGCTGTCCATGCCGATGACGACGCTGACCACCCTGTGCGACGAGCACAAGATCACGCAGATCGACTTCCTGAAAATAGACGTCGAGGGCGCCGAAGGCGATGTGCTGGCTGGCCTTGATCTTGCGCGCCTGCGCCCGAAAGTGATTTGCCTTGAGGCTGTGGCGCCGGGCACGATGGCGCCCAATTGGGCGGGCTGGGAGCCGATGCTGCTGGCCGCCAATTATGAGTTTGTTTTGTTTGAAGGGCTCAATCGTTTTTATGTCGCGCGCGAGGCAGGCGACATTCTGGCGCGCTTTCCGCGTGACAAGGCTGATTGGCATGCCGCCCCGCATCTTGGCCACACAAACCGCGCGCCGTTTCGCGACGATCATCCCGATCACGCATTCGCAAAACGCCTTGTGGAGAGCTTTCTCAAGCGTTTGCCGTGCATGGATCGTGCAAGCTTGCTTGATCTCGTCACCGATAGCGAGAGCGCGGAAGCGCTTGCGCGCCAGCCCTCAAACGCCGACAAGGCGCGCGCGATTGCGCTTGTGTTTCCCGATAGTGCGCGGTTTGCGCACGCCAGCGCCGAGCTTGAGGAGCTTCAGGCCGACAGCCTGCGCGGTTTTTATGAAAAGCTGATCGACAGCGACGCCTTCCGCGTGATGAGCGGGCGCATTTCGATGAGCTATGACGGAGGCCAGATTCTCGACGACTAGACCGCCTCCATCGCCAGCGCGATGCCCTGGCCCACGCCAATGCACATGGCGGCGAGCGCGCGCCGCGCCTTACGGTCGTTCATCTCGATGGCCGCACAGAGCGCGATGCGCACGCCCGACATGCCCAGCGGATGGCCGATGGCGATGGCGCCGCCATTGGGGTTCACATGCTCGCAATCGTCTGGCAGCCCGAGGCCGCGCAAGCACGCGAGCGCCTGCGCCGCAAAGGCTTCGTTGAGTTCAATCGCGCCGAAATCTTCAATCGTCAGGCCCAGCCGCGCCATCAGCTTCTGCGTCGCAGGCACGGGGCCGATCCCCATAATGCGCGGGGGCACGCCAGCGGTCGCCATGCCGATGATGCGTGCAAGCGGCGCCAATCCATATTGCTTCACGGCACGCTCGCTGGCGATCAGCACGGCGGCGGCGCCGTCGTTGAGGCCCGAGGAATTGCCCGCCGTAACCGAGCCGTCCTTGCGAAAGATCGGCTTCAGGCTCCTGAGCTTTTCGAGCGTTGTTTCGCGCGGATGTTCGTCTTGGGAGACAGCGGTAACATTGCCCTTGCGATCAACAATCTCGACACTTGCGATCTCGCGCGCGAGCCGCCCGCTGGCGATGGCTTTGGCCGCGCGCGCCTGACTGCGCAAGGCGAACGCGTCCTGATCGGTGCGCGAGATCTGCAAATCGGCGGCGAGGTTTTCCGCTGTCTCGCCCATCGCGTCTACGCCGTAGGCGGCCTTCAATTTGGGATTGATAAAACGCCAGCCCAGCGTGGTGTCGAACAATTCCGGATTGCGCGCAAAAGGCTCGGTCGCCTTGCCCATCACGAACGGCGCCCGCGACATGGATTCGACGCCGCACGCAATCGCCACCTCCATCTCGCCCGACCGCACGGCGCGCGCTGCGCTTCCCAGTGCGTCAAGGCCGGAGCCGCAAAGACGGTTGAGCGTGACGCCGGGAATTTCCTGCGGCAGGCCCGCCAACAACAGCGACATCCGCGCCACGTTGCGATTGTCCTCGCCCGACTGATTGGCGCAGCCCGCAAACACGTCGTCTATGGCGCCCATTGGCAGGCCGGGCGCTCTGGCGAGCAAGGCGCGCAGCACATGGGCCAGCAGATCGTCGGGCCGCACGCTGGAGAGCGCGCCGGAATAGCGACCCACAGGCGTGCGCACGCCAGCGCACAGGAAAGCTTCGTTCATGAGGCAAATTCCAGATGATAGTCTGCAACCTTAGGTTTCACGCCGGAAAGCGTCAAACGGGCAGCCGCACTCTGGTGAGGCGCTCGTGTTCCGTTTGGTGTAAAATGCATGCGCTGCGGCAGGGAGAGAGCCGCAGTTTGGAGGGGAATCCATGAAGAACATTCTCGTGCCGGTCGAAATTCATTCGTCCATTGAATCGGTGCTGCGGACGTCCGCGCTTCTGGCGCGGCGCTTTGGCGGCCATGTCGAGGGCGTGGCGCTGGGGCCGGACCTGCCCGATCTTGTCGCCTTCGACATGCCGGTGAGCTGGACGATGAGCGACCAGAACGCATGGCGTGAACTGGCCGAAGAATCGCACCGGCGTTTCGAGACCTATATGATGGAGAACGGCGTTCCCGCGCACGGGGATGGGCCGACCCATTCATGGTCTGGCGATAATTCCCTTGGCGACAGCCAGATGGCCAGCTATGCGCGCGTTTTCGACGTCTCGATCATGGGCCGCCCCGGCGCCGAACGCGGCGATCCGCGCATGGCGACCGCCGAGGCGGCTTTGTTTGAGAGCGGGCGCCCGTTGCTGCTGGCGCCGCCCCTGCCGGTTGAAGCGTTGGGCGAGACCATCGCAATTTCCTGGAACCAGAGCACCGAGACCGCGCGCGCCGTGGCTTTCGCCATGCCGCTGCTAAAAGCCGCCAAAAAGGTCTACGTGCTGACCATCGAAAACTTTTCGGTCGAGGGGCCGCCCGGCGAGCAATTGGCCGAATCGCTCGCCCGCCACGGCATCAACGTCGAGGCCGTGACAAAGCCAAACGCCCGCTCGCCGGGCGAGGCGGTGCTCGATCAATCGGGCAAACTGGGGTGCGATTTGCTCATCAAGGGCGCCTACACCCAAAGCCGCCTGCGCCAGATGATTTTCGGCGGGGCTACCGCCCATATTCTCGCGCGCGCGACGATCCCGGTGCTGATGGCGAACTAGGACCGGGACTGCGGGCGGTCCAGTGAGCGGTCAAATCCGGCGGGCCGGGTTGATCCACGCCAGCACGGCGCCGCAGGCGGCGAATACGGCGAGCAGCGCAAAAGCGGCGCGGAAGCCGCTGGCGATTTCGGCCAGCAGGATCGCCTTGCGGGCGTCGTTCAGGCCAGCCAAGGCTTCGCCGCCTTGCAATATGTCCACAAACATGGCGCCAGCGTCCGCGCCGGAGATCGCGGCGAACAGCACAAAGCCGAACAAAGCCGTACCGAACGAGGCGCCGACGCTGCGCGCCAGCTGGATTGAGCCGGAGGCGGCGCCCAGCATGCGGAGCCCGGCCACCGTCTGAACCGTCACCTGAATGACACCCATCACGCTCCCCATGAAGAAGGCGGTGAGCCCGAGGCAGACCAGCAATTCGTCAAACGGCAGCCGTCCGGCGCGATAGGCCAGGTAGGCGAGCATGATCGCCGTCAGCACAGAGCCGATGGAGGGTAGAATCATCGTGCGCCCGGTGCGCGTGACGATGCGCCCGGTGAGCATGGACGACAAGCCAATCGCGCCGCTCACCGTCAGCAGCGCATAACCGACCTGCGCCGCACCGCCCACGCCCATCACGCGCAAATACAGAGGCGTAAACGCCACCAGCGCCACCAGCGCCGCACCGTGGCAGACCGCCATCGCCTGCGCGCTCCAGATCGCGCGCTGGCGCATCAGCGAGACGGGCAAAAATGGCGATTGGGTGCGGTTCTCGCGGCGGATCAAAAGCACGAGACAGACCAGCGCAAAGGCCGCCAGAACGCCGGCAAGCTGGAAGCTTTGTGCAGTGAACTGGCGCACCTGCTCCAGCGCCAACAACAAAGGCGCTATAAAGCCCACAAAATAAACCAGGCCGGGCGTATCGAAATTCCACCCTTCCTTGCGCACGCCCGGACGGCCAGGCAGACGCAGCAGCAGCGCAAACGCCAGAAAGGCGGTCGGCACATTGAGCAAAAACACGGCGCGCCAGCCAAAAGCCTCGGCCAGCAGGGCGCCCGCCACCGGGCCAAAGGCCGCCGCAGAAACGGCTATTCCCGCCAGATAGCCCTGATACTTTCCGCGCTGGCGCGGCGGGATTACCTCGCCGATCAAGGCCTGCGACATGCTCATCAACCCGCCGCCGCCAAGGCCCTGCACAAAACGCGCAGCCGCGATCAGCGTCACCGAAGGCGCCAAAGCGTTGAGGATCGACCCCAGAAGAAAAACGGCCAGCGCAATGAACATCATGCGCCGACGGCCGAAACTGTCGCCCAGATAGCCGTAAACCGGCGCCGCTATGGTGGCTGCGAGCAAATAGGCAACCACAATCCATGACACCCGCTCGACCTCGCCCAGCGAGCCCGCGATAGATGGCAGCGCGCTGGCCACAATCGTCTGGTCGCCCATCGCCATGAACATGGGCAGCATGATCGAGGGGAAGATGCGAAAAAACACACGCCCCGTATCGGGCGGAAAAGCGCCCGAGGGCTCTGGCGTTTGCGCAACAGATTTCAACAGATCGACCCCGGGAGCGGCGCACAGAAAGCGTCAATGGCAGACATAGAGGCGTTGGGCTTGCGCGCCAATCATTTTACGCGCCCAGGGCTTTATTCAAGTCAGGCTTGCGGCGGCGTTTTGGGTTCGGCAAGCTCCGCCGCAAGTGCGGCGATGTCGCCGCAAAAGCGTTGCTCGGTCTGGCTCTGCATGGCACGGTAAAGGTCAATCGCCTTTCGGCCAAATGGCGTCAGCTGCGCCTGCCCGCCGCCGCGCCCGCCAAGGCGAGTGGCGAACAGGGGCTGCGCGAACATGCGATTGGCCTCGTCCGCCAACAGCCAGGCGCGCCGATACGACATGCCCATAGCGCGTGCGGCGGACGAGATCGAGCCGTGCTCGTCGATCAGTTCCAGCAGGCGAATCTTGCCGTGGCCGAGATGCCGCTCGCCGTCAAAATCAATGCGGATCGTGACCCGCGTCATTGGGCGCCTTTTTCAGATTGGTTTGCCTGCGTTTGCCCCGGACCTGCAACCATAGACCTGCACTCCAGGGTTGCCGCTCCATGCACCTGCTACATGCCGCCCAGATGATCGGCGACATTGAAGATGTCCTTGTCGCCGCGCCCGCACAGGTTCATCACCATGATGTGGTCCTGCGGCTTTTGCGGCGCAAGCTCCACGATCTTGGCCAGCGCATGGGCGGGCTCAAGCGCCGGAATGATGCCCTCCAGCTTGCAGCAGAGCTGGAAGGCGTCGAGCGCTTCCCTGTCGGTGGCGGAGATGTATTTCACGCGGCCCGTTTCCTTCAGCCACGCATGTTCCGGCCCGATGCCGGGATAATCGAGCCCGGCGGAAATCGAATGGCCTTCGCTGATCTGGCCGTCTTCGTCCTGCAACAGATAGGTGCGGTTGCCATGCAGCACGCCGGGCTTGCCGCCCGCCAGCGAGGCGCAATGGCCATCGGGCACGTCGATGCCATGGCCGGCGGCTTCAACGCCGTAGATTTCCACCGACGGATCGTCGAGGAAAGGATGGAACAGGCCGATGGCGTTGGAGCCGCCGCCGATGCACGCGATCAGCGAATCGGGCAAGCGCCCTTCAGCGGCCTGCATCTGCGTGCGCACTTCATCGCCGATCACGCATTGGAAATCGCGCACCATCGCCGGATAGGGATGAGGGCCAGCCGCCGTGCCGATGCAATAGAACGTGTCGGCGACATTGGTGACCCAATCGCGCAAAGCCTCGTTCATCGCGTCTTTCAGCGTGCGCGCGCCTGATTGCACGGGGATAATTTTTGCGCCGAGCATGTTCATGCGAAACACGTTGGGCTTCTGGCGCTCGACGTCGACGGCGCCCATGTAGACAACGCATTCCAGGCCATATTTGGCGCAGGCGGTTGCAGTG
>CAMCUC010000051.1 GCA_945878875.1 Rhizobium sp. Q54 | reverse complement strand
GGCGTATGTCCTTCATCACCTGCTCGGCAGGCTTTTTGGCGCTTGAGGATCTAGGGTTCATCTTGGTTCCTTCGTCATAACGACGAGACCAAAACTCTCCTTAAATCACAACCGTAAATCTGGGACACAGGTGCTGACGGGGAACAGCCGCCACCTCCATGGTCGCGCAGGCTGGCTTTGCGCCCGAGCCATGGCGCGGATCGCAGCAATTGGTAGCCCGCCGCGTGCCCGGCGTCACCGCCATGCCCTATGAGCGCTGGGGCTTTGCGCTTCTGCCCGGCGGCAATGGCCTGCAAGCGCCTGACGCGCCCCATTCAGCCGCCAAAGCGCCTGCCGGGACTTTATGGGCGGTCGAGCAGGCGACGGGATCGGGCGCCAATCAGGTTGGCGCAGCGGGCGCGATTGGCGATCCAGGTCAGGCCGCCGCGCAGCTTCTGGGCATGGGCAGAGTGCCCCCGCCAAGCGTCATGCGTATTGGCGGGCAAGGTTTGGGCGGGCAAGGCTTCTTCCGCGCAGCCGAAGCCGACATCGAAGGCGAGGATTCGATCTTCCCGCGCGCCTCGATGCGCCCGACGTTTGCCGGCGTCGACGTCGATCCGGCGCCCACTGGTTCGATCGCGCCCGGCCAGCCGATGTCTCCGGAGCATCCCGATTTCGAGCCGGGCTATTCAACGCATTTTCTGTCGGTTGATGAGCCTGACGAGCATTCAGCGCTCGATCCGGTGATCAGCGAATCGCTCGCGGAAAAGGCGGCGCAGATTTTCCGCGACCGTCGCAGCCTCGTGCAAAACGGGTCTGAGCGGCAAGCGGTCAGCGAACTTGAAGAGGCGGACGATACATCCTCGATCCCGCCGTCCGCCGCGCCTGCGCCTTCACCCTCGATTTTGGGCCAGTGACATGAAACGCATTTGCACGCTTGCGATTTTACCCCTTGTCTCGACGCTGGCGGCATGTGGTTCGCCCGGCTTCGACGACAATTTTTCCGCACGCCAGCAGCGCTCGGCCTCGCCGCTCAGTCCCGTCGTGGTCAGCAGCATCGGGACTGGCACCTCAAGAGAAGATTTTGCCGACGCGATCATGCTGTTGCCGCCGGAAGCCGGGGCAGTGACGCGCATCCGCGAGCGCCATTATCCCAATGGCACCCGTCAGGACATCATCATGGCCGGCGGCGCCGTCGGGGATAATGTGATCGAGGTTAGCGTGCGCACGCAAGACAGCGTGGGCCGCTCGATGGGCGGGCAATTGCTGCAGATCGGCGAGCCCTCCGAGCGCGGCGTGCGCAATGAAATCATGTCGCGTTTTCCCGACGTGCGGATGCACATCGTGACGCGGCCGATTCGCAATACGTTTGGCCCTGTTGGGGTCGCCGTGGGGCGGCGCGCCGATGGCGCCCGCTGCGTGTTTGGCTGGCAATGGATCGCGGATGCGCGCGAGGCCTGGCCCAACCAGAGCAATCTGAACCGCATGGGCACCCTGTTCTCAAGCCGCAGCGCGCCGACCTCCGTGCGCATTCGCCTCTGCCGCATGGACGGCACCGTCGATCAACTGGTCGCGATGGTCGAAGGCCTGCAAGCGGGCGAGGGGGCGGCGCTTGGCCGCCTGCTCCAGATGGACAGGCGCGGTTATGCGGGCGGCGACGTCGTGTCCACTGCGACCGGCGATCTGATTCCGGTCGGCGGCTCTCTGGAGGCGGCCATTGGCGGCGGTGCGCCCGTTGCAGCCCGCGCCCCGGCGCCGCGCATGGTCTTCACGCCGGGACCGCAGGCGGCGCCAAAGCCCGCAGTCAAGACGCGCGTTGCGGCTCGTGCCAAACCAAAGCCAACCAAATCCCGGATCGCCTCCCGAAGGGCTGCGCCGAAAGTTGCGCAGCGCCCGGTCGTGAAGCCACGGATCGCGATCCCCAGAGCTGCGCCTGATCCAAGACCTTCACCCGAGCATTGGCAGCCCCATGGCGGTCCGCGTTATATGGCTCCGGTCAACGACCGGGCGCAGGATGCGTCGCCGGTGGGCTCGATCGCAGCGCCCGTGCGCCGTCTCGATCCCGCTTTGCCCGCGCAAGCCTATCGCGGCCCGATGACGACGCAGCAATGGAGATAGCGGGGCCATCTCTATGGCTCCGCTCCAGAATGATCGGAACGCAAGCGCCAGCCGTATGTTGAAATACGTAAGTTTGAAGTCTGGTCGCTCAGGAGTTTGCCATGTCGTTGCCGGAGTTTGAACGAATGTTATCGGCGATGCTGCCGTGCGACGGAGCGACCGCGGTCACGCTCACCGAGCTGCCGGATCGGCGCGAGACGCTTGCGGGCATGCTTGAGCGGGCCATCGGCTGCGCGCAAAACCGCAGCGCCAGGCTGATCCGCATCGACCTCCCCAAATCGCTCTATCCTGAAATGGGCGCGAGCTTTGACGCCGTGCCGGTGGCCGATTGCGGCGATGCGGGCGTGGTGCGCCTGATGTTTGAAAGCCGGGCGTAAAAAAGCCCGCCCCGCAGCGCGGGACGGGCAAAAACGCGGCTCTGATGCGCCCGATCAGATAATTGTGTTGCGCAGAGTGCCTATGCCCTCGACGAAAGCTTCCACGACGTCGCCCTTCTGCAGCCAGACGGGCTCCTTCATGCCGGCGGCCACGCCAGACGGCGTTCCGGTGGCGATGACGTCGCCCGGCTCAAGGGTGAGCGCGCCAGACAGGCTCTCGATGATCTTGGGTACGCCGAAGTACAAATCCGAAGTGCTCGAATCCTGACGCACCTTGCCGTTGACGGTCAGCGTCAGGCGGTGGCCGCCCGGCTTGCCGAATTCGTCCTTGGTGACGACGACCGGGCCGATCGGGCAGAAGGTGTCGAAGCTCTTGCCCTTGAAGAACTGGCCGTGCAAGCGCTGGGCGTCGCGCGCCGTGATGTCGTTGACCACGGTGTAGCCGAACACGAAATCCTCGAATTCGGCTTCCTTGATGTTGCGGCCCTTCTTGCCGATGACGATGGCCAGCTCAACCTCGTAATCAAGCTTGTCGGTGTGATCGGCGTGACGCTCGACGCCCTCGCCATGTCCGACGATGGTCGTGGGCGGCTTGGAGAAGAATTCAGGCGCCTTGGGAAATTCGGCTGCGCGGCCAAACGATGCCGCCATCTCTTCGATATGCGCCTTGTAGTTGCGGCCTACGCAAAAAACGTTCTTGCGGGCGCCGGGCAGGGGCGTTGCGAACGTGATTTTGTCCACAGCCGTGAACAGGCCGTCGGGCTTTGCGAGCGCGGCCTTGTGGGTCTGCCGGGCAAGGTTCAGCGCGTCGTCGCCGCCCTCGATGATCCCGCGCAGGCTGTCGGGCAAATCCTTGCCTAGCAGGGTTTTGGCGGCCTTTACAAGGTCAAGCACGCCGTGGGAATCGTCGAGAGCGCCAACGCGCAGATCAGCTCCGTCTTTATAGGTGAGAAACTTCATGATGCTGCTCCTTCTGCCTGACCAGGGCGCATGGCGGCTCCATGCCCCATAATGAGATCGCCGCTGTGACGCGTCGTTATGAGCCGACATACTGGAGCAGGGCGTGCTTGTCGATTCGCCGCGCAGCCGTAGCCGAAGGCTACCGCCGCGTCCCGATATCGTCTCCGGTCCCGGCCGCATTCCCTGCCGCCGCAATCTGCGTCAGCGTGCGCCCGCAACCGATGCAGAACTGGCCCTTTGGATCGAGCTTGCAGATGGAGACGCAGGGTGATTGTGTGGGGGGAGCTTTCAAGCCTTCCGCCTCGCCCTGCGCCATTTCATCTATCCTGAATTTGTAAAACTGGCGGTCCCGAAGGGAGTCGAACCCCTGACCTTCGGTTTAGGAAACCGCTGCTCTATCCTGCTGAGCTACGGGACCGCGGCCCCGTTTTCCGGAGCGTGATTTGTTTAGCACAACGCGCCTGAATGAAAAGCTTTTGACGAGGGGCGCGCTCGCCTTCGCGCTCGCTTTTTTGGCTTGTGCGCCCGCCACGGCCGATCCCTGCCGGCAGGGCGTCGCACAATCCGTGCAGGCTGTCAGCGTCAACGCGCGGCTGGAGGTCATGCTCGCCGACGGGCGGCTTGTGCGATTGGCCGGACTTGAGGCGACCTATCCCGCCGCCGCCGATCCTGCCCGGCTTGAGGCGGCCCGCGCCGATCTTTCCGACTGGACGCTTGGCGCGCCGCTGGAGTTGATTGGCCTGCCGGCGGGGGCCGATCGCTGGGGGCGCTCCGGCGGGCGGCTTTTTTTGGTCGGCGCCGATGGTTTGCCTTCGCTGGCGCAAGCGCTTGTGGAGGCCGGCCATTCCCGTGTCGATCCGGCTGGCGAGGCGCGTCCCTGCATCGCCGCTCTCTATGGCGCCGAAGCGCGGGCGCGCGCCGCAGGGCGTGGAATCTGGGCCGATCCGGCGTTTGCGGTTCTGGAGGCGACGGCGCCGGAGACGTTTGGCGCCCGCATTGGCGAGGTCGTCCTCGTGCAGGCGGTTGTGGCCAGTTTTGGCGCCAGTCGCGGCCGAACCTATCTCAACCTTGGAGCTGGCGGGCGCGGCGCGCCCTATGTGTCGTTGTCGCGCGCGCAGGTTCAGGCCTTTGAGCGAGCGGGACAATCTCCCGCTGCGCTGGTCGGGCGCACAATCCGCGTGCGCGGTTTGCTCGACATGCGCCCCGGCCCGCGTATACAAATCTTCGGGCCTGACTCCGTAGAAGTCGTAAAGAACCGACAGAATTTCTATTACAGGTAAATTTTCGTTTAGTCTTGAACCTCACTCTGACAAATCCGCAGCTCCCGCGCCACAGGTTGAACGCGATTTACATGTTGTTCTCGCCACGATCAGACGCATTTTCCTCAATGGCCTGCCGCTCGCGCCTGCGCGCTTTTGCGGGCCTGTCGCGTGCTGTTCTTCTCGCGTCTTTGCTGTCCTCCTGTGTCGGCCTTGATCTGGGAAGCCCAACCGGATTGCTTCGTCAGCCGCTTCCTGCGCCCACCGCGAGCGAAGCTGGGAACAATCCCGAGCACAAGAAGCTGATGGCGATGTTTGGCGGCGAGTATCGCGCGCCCGCCGCTGAAGCTCTCCTCAACGATCTGCTGGCGCGGCTTGCCCAGGCGCAGGAAATTGCCGGAGAAACTCCGGGCAAGGCCTATCGCGTCACCATTTTGAATTCGCCCGCCGTCAACGCCTTCGCGCTGCCCTCCGGCAATCTCTACGTTACGCGCGGCCTGCTGGCGCTGGCCAATGATTCGGCGGAAGTGGCCGCCGTCATGGCCCATGAGATCGCACACGTCACCATGCGCCACGCCTCGCAGCGCGAGGAGGCGGCGCGCACGTCGCAATTGCGCCAGAGCGTCGCACAAGTGCTGCAAAGCGCGCAGCGCGGCGAAGAAGTGCAAGCGATTGAAAAGCTCTCGCTGGCCAGTTTCTCGCGTCGTCAGGAGCTGGAGGCCGACCAGATCGGCGTCGCCACAATCGCCCGCGCCGGGCTTGATCCCTATGGCGCGCCGCGCTTTCTGGAATCGCTTGGCCGCTCGTCGGCGATGCGCGAACAGCTGACCGGCAAAAGCGCAAACGATCCCGATGTCATGTCCACGCATCCCTCGACGCCCGAACGCGTGAGCCGCGCCATCGCCGCAGCCCGCCAGATCGGCGCGCCGGGCGTGGGGGAGGTTGGCCGCGAGGACTATCTGGCCGCAATCAACGGCGTCGATTTTGGCGAGGACCCGCGAGAGGGATTGGTGCGCGGGCGCCGCTTTTTGCATGGCAAACTCGGGTTCTCGTTCGTGGCCCCGGAGGGCTTCACGCTCACCAATTCGCAAACCGCCGTGCTGGGCGTGAGCGCCGACGGCAACGAGGGGCTGCGGCTCGACAGCGTGCGCACGCCGCTTGAGACGCCGCTCGACGAATATATGCGCACGGGCTGGGTCGAAGGGCTGAACGTCGATTCGCTGAAGCTGGAAACTATCAACGGACTGCCCGGCGCGCTGGCGCTTGCGTCCGGCCCGGAATGGAAGTTCCGCGTCGGCGTGGTGCGGCTGGGCGGCGAGGTCTATCGCATCATCTTCGCCAATCGAACCGCCAGCGCGATCAGCGCCGATAGCGACAGGCGCTATCTGGCGGCGATTAATTCCTTTCGCCGGCTGCCCCCGCGCGAGGCCGAAAGCCTGCGACCGCTCAAACTATCCGTCGTTGTCGCCCGCAAGGGCGATACGACAACGGGCATGGCCGAACGCATGAACGTGTCCGAGCGCGCGCACGACCTCTTCATGCTGCTGAACGGCCTGCGCCGCAGCGGGCCGCTGGATGCGGGCAAAAGGTACAAGATTGTTGTGGAGTAGGGATGATTACCCCTCACCCGCCGCGCTTCGCGCGTCACCTTCTCCCCTTACGGGAGAAGGTGACGTTTGCGTCAGCAAACGACGGATAAGGGGTCTATCGTCATGCCGCGCGTCCTGTAGCCTCAGCCCAGTTTTTCCTTCAGGAACGCCATTGTGCGGCCCCACGCGAGTTTGGCGGCGGGCTCGTTGTAGCGGTCTTTTCCGGTGTCGTTGTTGAACGCGTGGTTGACGCCGTCATACATGAACGTCTGGAAGGAGACGCCCGCTTTTTTCAGCGCTTCCTCATAGGCCGGAGCCATGTCGTTGATGCGCTTGTCCATGGCGGCGTAATGGATCATCAACGGTGCCTTGATGTCGGCGATCCCAGCCTTTGGCGGCGCGCCGTAATAGACCACTCCGGCGTCCAGCGCCGGCGCTGCGGTCGCCAGATTGTTCACCATGCCGCCGCCCCAGCAAAAGCCGATGACGCCGACTTTCTTCGGCGGGTTCGCCTTCTTGAAACCGTCGACCATGGTCGCCAGCGATTGCGTCGCCTTCGCCATATCGAGCTTGGGGAACATGTCGCGCGCGGCGTCTTCATCCTTTGGCGTGCCGCCCATGGGGGTCAGCATATCGGGCGCAATGGCCAGAAAGCCTTCGGCGGCGACCCGGCGCGTCACGTCCTCGATGTGCGGGTTAAGGCCGCGGTTCTCGTGGATCACAATCACGACGCCTTTGGCGGCCTCCGGCGTCACGCCTTTGGGGGCGGCGCGATAAACTTTGAGGCCGGCGATCTCGGTGCGGTCGGCGGTGATGCGCGGATCAGTTTCGGGGATGGTTTGCGCCAGAGCGTAATTGGAGGAAAGGCCGGTGAGCGCGAGCTGCGCAGCCGTCGTGGAACCCGTCAAGGCTATCAGGCGTTCCATGAAGACGCGACGGTCGAGGGGCTTGTGAGTGTATTCGTCGTAAAGGTCTACAATGCGTTGATCCATAGCGTCCATCCCTCTGCACTTTTCAATTTTTCCGCGATTGCGGAGGCGCATGATCCGTTGTTTTAGCGCCTGCGTAAACACAAACAAGAGCAGGAGGTCGCAATGGCGCAAGCGGCGGGGATGTCCCGGCAGTTCGTGAAATCGGCGATGTCAGCGCCGTTCCTTGAGCGTGCAGAAGAGCGCTCTCTGGCGGTGCGCTGGCGCGAGGCTGACGATGAGTCAGCTTTGCATCAATTGGCTCACGCCCACATGCGTCTCGTGATGGCTGTCGCCATGCGGTTTCGCCATTACGGCTTGCCTGTCGCCGATCTGGTGCAGGAAGGCCACGTCGGATTGCTGGAGGCCGCAGCGCGGTTTGAGCCCGAGCGCGAAGTACGATTTTCCACTTACGCCACGTGGTGGATTCGCGCCTCCATTCAAGATTACGTATTGCGCAATTGGTCTATCGTGCGCGGCGGCACAAGTTCTGCGCAGAAATCGCTGTTCTTCAACCTGCGCCGCTTGCGCGCGCGTCTCGCCCAAAAGGGCGATCAGGGCGCTCATAACGCCCACCAACAGATTGCACTGGCGCTTGGCGTCTCTATTCGCGACGTCGAGGGCATGAATGCCCGCCTCTCGGGGCCGGACGTGTCGCTGAATGCGCCGGTGAGCGAAGACGACAGCAATTCAGCCGAGCGCGGCGATTTTTTGATCGACGACAATCCCTTGGCTGACGAGGTCGTGGGCGGACGGATCGACGGCGAGCGTCGGCTGAAATGGTTGAACGAGGCTTTACAGACGCTGAACGAGCGTGAATTGCGAATTTTGCGCGCGCGGCAATTGCAGGACGAAACCAAGACGCTGGAAACGCTTGGCGTCGAGCTTGGGATTTCCAAAGAGCGTGTGCGGCAGATCGAATCTCGCGCGCTCGACAAATTGAAGCGCAATCTGCTCACGCGCCATTCGGAGGCGGGCCTGTCCGCGACGGGCGTGCCGGCGCTGACGTGAGGCCGGTTCCAAGCATATCCGATTCCAGGCAAGGTTGAATAAAAAGCCCGAATAGAATGAACTGACCCCCGAGGTTGGATGTCCAACTTTTGGGGGTCATTTCATTTGTCCGGGCTCTTCAAATCAAAGCCAATCAGCAATCAGGCCGCGGCTTCGATATTGTCGCCGTCCGCTTCTGTTTCGGCCTCAGCCTCAAGGACGGCGTCAGCTCGGGCGCCACGCTTGGGGCCGCGCTCCAGATGTTGCTCGACCAGCTTCAGGGCTTCAGAATCCGTGAGTTTTTGCACGGCGGCAAGCTCGCGCGCCATGCGGTCGAGGGCGGCTTCATACAATTGGCGCTCAGAATAGGATTGCTCCGGCTGCGCCTCGGAACGATACAGATCGCGCACCACTTCGGCGATGGAGATCAGATCGCCCGAATTGATCTTCGCCTCGTATTCCTGGGCGCGGCGCGACCACATGGTGCGCTTGACGCGGGCGCGGCCCGTCAGCGTGTCCAGCGAGCGCTTCACAACATCGGCGTCCGACAACTTACGGATGGCGCCGGCGAGCACTTTGGGCAGTGGCACCTTCAGGGTCATCTTGTCCTTGGCGAAGGAAATGACGAACAGCTCCAGCTTGAAGCCTGCGACTTCCTGTTCCTCAATCGCTAAGATCTGGCCCACGCCGTGGGCCGGATAGACGATGAATTCCTGCGCCTTGAAGCCGGTGCGATGGGCGCCGGATGCCTTCGGGGCGGCGGGCTTGGCGTCTGCTTTAACTTCAATCTTCACTTCGACCTTCGATTCAACTGGTTTTGTCGCAGGGACAGGCGCCGACACAGAGACGGCGGGGGCAGATTTTTCCGCCTTTGCAGCAGATTTGACAACGGGCTTTTCAGCAAGCGGCTTGTCAATTGGCGCGCTTTTTTCGACCTTTTCCGCCGCTTTAACCGCAGGAGTCGCAGTTTTCCTGTCTGAACCAGAAGTGCTGGCGACAGGTTTGGCCTCAGCGACTGGTTTTGACACGGAGGCACCTTTAGGCGCAGGCGCTACTTTGGGCGCAGATGCCGATTTGGCGGCAGGCGCGGCCTTGGGCGGGGTTTTGCCGGGCGTTTCAGTCTTGCTGGATGATTTTACTGTCACGGGCTTCTTGTTGTTTGAGCTGGCTGCGGGCGCGGGCGTTTTAGGCGTCGATCTATCGGACCCGCTTTTGGCTGTGGCCGATTGTTTTGGCTTGGGAGTTGAGCTTCCGGGAGTAGAGACTCCAGGAGCAATTGTTTTCGATGCTGTCGCTTTGGAAGCCTTCGAAGTCGAAGCTTGTGAGGTCGTCGGCTTGGCCTGCACCGCACTGAGCGCGGGTTTAGACGCCAGCGCCTTGGACGGAGCGTTTTTCAACGCGCTTGCTGCTCTCTTGACCGCCTTTACCGGCGCCCCGGGAGCTGACGCAGTCGACTTCTTCGAAGCGGCCTTGCTCGAAGCCGCCTTGCTTGGCGCGACCTTGCTTGATGAACCCTGCATGCTCACAGAAGCCTTGCTCACAGAAGCCTTGCTCACAGAAGCCTTGCTGGCGGAAGCCTTGCCAGCGGAGCCCTTGCTCATGGAGGCCTTGCCCACTTGGGATGTGGCGCTCGCTGTCTTGCGGGCGATAGAAGGCGCGGGCGATTTGGCACCAGCCGCCGCTTTGGATATCGTCTGCCGGTTGGCTCCAGCCTGCGGTTTGGCCTTTGCGCTGGACGCTTTGGCGGCGGAGGCCCCGGCGCCTTTCGAGCTGGCGGTCTTCTTCAGCGCTGACATACTCGGCACTCCTGTATCGCCCCGCTGTGGAGACGGAGCCAAGGCGGGGCGCAAAAGGCGCCCGGGCAGGACCAGACCGTGAGGCTCGTCCCTCAACCGCATGTGTGCCAGATTCCCTGATGGTCGAGGGGTGCGCTCTCAATTCAGGCCCGCGGGAATAAAAAAACAGCTCCGAATAAACCGGAGCGACGCGGTACTGCTTCAAACTGCCGGCGTTAGCGACTGTTAATAAAGTGTATAACACGTATGAGTGCTGGAATCAAAGGTTTCACGCCAGACCTCGGCTATTAGCCAAGCCAAGGGTTAACGAGGTCTGTGCACGCCAGCCCCGGCTGTTCCCCGAGCCGCCGTCCACGCGCGGCACAGCCAAGGTTTTTTCGTTCAATATGTGGCGTTAATACGCTCCGCCTCAGACCATGTACTGGCCGCCGTTGGCCGCCAGCGTCGAGCCGGTGATGAAGCCCGCCTCGTCGCCCGCCAGAAACAGCACGCAGCGCGCGATCTCTTCAGGCTCGCCGAGGCGTCCCACGGGAATCAGCGGCACGATGCGTTTGGCCAGCACGTCAGGATCGATGGCGCGCACCATTTCGGTGCCGATATAGCCCGGCGCAATCGCGTTGACCGTGATGCCCTTGCTCGCGTTCTCCTGCGCCAGCGCTTTCACAAAGCCGATCTCGCCCGCTTTGGCGGCTGAATAATTCGATTGGCCCGCCTGCCCCTTTTGTCCGTTGATGGACGAGATGCAAATGATGCGTCCGAAATTGCGGTTTCGCATGCCCTCAATCACCGGACGGCACATGTTGAACAGCGAGTTCAGATTGGTGTCGATGACCGCGCGCCATTGCTCCGGGCTCATCTTGTGGAAAAACCCGTCGCGGGTGATGCCGGCGTTGTTGACCAACACATCCACGGGGCCAAGCTGCGCCTCCACCTGCGCCAGACCGGCTGCGCAAGCCTCATAGTTCGACACGTCCCATTTATAAACGGGGATGCCGGTTTCCTCTTTGAAGCGCGCGGCGGCCTCCTCATTGCCCGCGTAATTGGCGGCGACTGTGTAGCCAGCCGCTTTCAGCGCCTTCGAAATAGCGCCGCCAATGCCTCGCGTGCCGCCCGTCACCACAGCTATTCTCGCCATACCAGCCTCCCAACCAGCCAATGCGCTCTGTTTATTGCTTTACCGCTCGGCGCAGCATTATCGCTCTACGCACATGGCGATGCCCATGCCGCCGCCGATGCACAAGGTTGCAAGGCCCTTTTTGGCGCCGCGACGCTGCATCTCATAAAGCAAAGTGGTGAACACGCGGGCGCCCGAGGCGCCGATGGGGTGGCCGATGGCGATGGCGCCGCCGTTCACGTTCACGATTTCAGGGTTCCAGCCCATATCCTTGTTGACGGCCAGAGCCTGCGCAGCGAACGCCTCGTTGGCTTCCACCAGATCAAGATCGCCCACTTTCCAGCCCGCTTTTTCCAGCGCTTTACGTGAAGAGGGGATCGGACCGGTGCCCATCACTGCGGGATCGACGCCTGCGGTCGCCCACGAGGCGATGCGCGCCAGCGGAATCAGGCCACGCTTGCTGGCCTCGGCTGCGGTCATCAGCACCACGGCGGCGGCGCCGTCGTTGATGCCCGACGCGTTGGCGGCTGTAACCGAGCCTTCCTTGTTAAAGGCGGGCTTGAGTTTCTGCATGCTCTCAAGCGTCGCGCCCAAACGGATGTATTCGTCCTGATCGACCACGATGTCGCCCTTGCGGGTCTGCACGACGAAGGGGACGATCTCGTCCCTGAAGCGACCGGCGACCTGCGCGGCCTCTGCCTTGTTCTGCGAGGCGAGGGCGAAACGGTCTTGTTCGTCGCGGCTGATCTGCCAGCGGGCGGCGACGTTCTCGGCTGTCACACCCATGTGATAACCGTTAAAGGCGTCCATCAATCCGTCGCGGATCATGCTGTCGACGAATTTCATGTCGCCCATTTTCACGCCCGAGCGCAGATAGGCGCAATGCTGGGATTGCGACATCGATTCCTGACCGCCCGCCACGATGACGCTGGCGTCGCCATTGGCGATCTGCTGCATGCCAAGCGCGACTGCGCGCAGGCCGGAGCCGCACAATTGATTGAGGTTCCAGGCTGTCTTTTCCTGCGGCACGCCCGCCTTCATGGCGGCCTGCCGGGCAGGATTCTGGCCCTGTCCTGCCGCCAAAATCTGCCCCAGAATCACCTCGTCCACCTCGGCTGGATCGACGTTGGCGCGCTCCAGAGCGCTTTTCACCGCAGCCGCGCCAAGATCGTGGGCGGGCGTGTTTGCAAAAGCTCCGTTGAACGAGCCGACCGCTGTGCGCGCTGCGCTGACGACGACGATTTCGCTGGCCATGCTTGTCTCTCCCAAATCGCCGGGGGCTTCCAAATCGGCGACATATTTATGAGTTGAGCATCGGCGCCTGTGTCGGGTCAAGCGTTTGCGACCGCCTGCCAGATGGGCAATTGGTCTTGGTATGCTGCTTCTATTGCGCAGCTTGCTCCGCATTGCACAAAATTGTTTCACGCAATGCAAAAAAGAGCATATCGTTCAGGCTTCGCGGGGGCGTGAGGGGTGGGGTTGTGCTGAAATGACGACTGAAAAGAAACCGATCACAATTAAGAAATATGCGAACCGGCGGCTCTACAACACCAGCTCAAGTTCATACGTGACGCTCGAGGACCTTGGCAAAATGGTGAAGGATGGCGACGATTTCGTCGTGATCGACGCCAAAACCAGCGAGGACATCACGCGTTCGGTGCTGGCTCAAATCATTTTTGAGCAGGAGGCCAAGGAAGGCCAGAGCATGTTGCCGATCGCGTTCCTGCGGCAGCTCATTCGCTTTTATGGCGACAGCATGCAGATGGTGGTTCCAAGCTTTCTGGAAATGTCGCTCTCGCGCTTTACCGAAGACCAGCAAAAGATGCGCGAGCAAATTCAAACCACGTTCACCGCCGGCGGCTTGCCCGGCAATCAGATGTTTGAGGCGCTCGAAGAACAGACGCGCAAGAACATGCAAATGTTCTCGCAGGCGATCAGCGTCTTCACGCCGTTCATACCGGCTGCGCCTGTCGCTGAGGATGTCGCGGTTTCGGAGAAATCGACAAGCGCCCAGGGCGGCGATCTCGACGAACTCAAAAAACAGATCGCCGACATGCAGCGCAAGCTCGAAGGGCTTGCGCGCGGCTCCTGACTATTGGCGACCAGCTTCCAGATCATGACGCAAATCGACTGGCATTATGTCCACAGGCAGCAAGTCTAAAGGCATGCCAAAATACGCGCCTTGCAGATAATCCACGCCCCAATGCGCCAGCAGGCTCGCGCATTGGGCGTTCTCCACCCATTCGGCGACAGTGCGCGCGCCGATGCGTTTGGCCAGCTCGTGCAATGTGCGAACGAAAAACTGGTCTTCTGCTGAATCGACAAGGTTGCGCACGAAGGCGCCGTCGATCTTCACGATGTCGATTTCAAGCGCGCGCAGATTGCGAAACGACGTATGCCCGGCGCCAAAATCATCCATCGCGATCCTGCATCCCAACGCGCGCAAACGATTGAGCGCGCGCGCGCTGGCGCCAAGGTCAATTATGGCCACCGTTTCCGTGACCTCAAGAACAAGCTGGCGCGCAGGGGTTTCTCGTCCCATTAAGGCTGCTTCGACGCGGTCCGGCCATGCGGAATCGCGCAAGCTTGCGCCCGAGACGTTGACGCACAGCGTTGCGCAGGCGTCATTATGTGATGCGTTGTTTACGCTCAAATACGCCAGCGCCAGTTCAAGCACACGCTGGTCGAGATCGGCGATGAGGCCGGATTCCTCAGCCGCGCCTAAAATATCTCCCGGTCCCGTCACTGCCCCTGCGCTGGTGCGTATGCGCACCAAAGCCTCATACAATGCGGGCGCGCCGGTTTGCGCATCGACGATGGGTTGCAGCGCAATGAAGACGCGGTTCTCATCGAGCGCGGCGACGATCTCTTCGCAGGCGGCCCGATGCTTGCCGTCATTGCGCATTGCGCTTTCCGTGCGCACGACAAGGTGCGATGAAGGGCTGCATGTTGCAAGCGCCTGCTCTGCGCGACGCATCAGGGTGCGGGCGCCTGCGCAATCGTGTCCGCCAATGGCGGCGCCGGCGCTCAACGTGTCGACGAAGTCGAAAGCGTTTGCAAAGCGCTGAAACGCGCCCGCAACTTGTTGCGCGTCGCAATTGCGCAACAGCAAGGCCAGTGCGCCATCGTCGATTATGCCGATTACGTCGCCTGCACGCATGATTTTTTGCAGGTCTGCAACATGCTTTTTGGGCAAGCCTAAAAGCAGCAGTGCAAAGTTTTCATGCCCGCCAGCAGCGCAGGCGCGCGTAAGCGCCTCCATGAAACGCGCCTGATCGAGAACGCGGGCGCCGGGGCCAGAACTTTGGCTTTGGGCTGCGCTCACGCGAACAAGCCCATGAGCGCGGGCAGGTCTGCCGTCTGCGCCTGCGAACCACCGACCGCTGTCGTCGACGATAAATGATTGCGCTCCGTCGCCAGCGCGCACCCGGTATCGCAGGCTGTAGGCGCCGTGTGAGCTTGAGTCTTGTGCTTGCGCGATGGCGCTCGCCCGCGATCCCTCAATCGGCGAGCAGGCGATCTCCCATTGTGCGCCGGTCGCAAAGCGGCCTTCGGGCTCCAGCCCCAACACATCAGCGAAATTGGCGCCCCAGATCAGATGATCGCCCGCAAGTCTCCATTCGTAGGCGATCTCGCCCAGCGACGTGAGTATGCGGCGCGTATCGCTCCGATCGCGCTGGAATCCATCATTGGCCAAAGGGGAGTCCAAGCGCGTCTCCAAAAGGGAGGCGCATTATCCCCCGCGCACATTAACGAAAGGTGAAGCTCAAGGCGTACTTGTAAGCAGGCGCGCTTCAGGACGTGCGCGGCGTCGGGCGCCAATCCGGGGCGGCCAGTTCAAAGCCCGAAAACTCAAATCCGGGCGAGACCGTGCAGCCCACCAGCGTCCATTCGCCAAGGCTTGTGGCGGTTTGCCACCAACCGGCTGGCACGACGATTTGCGGGCGCTGGCCCGCGCGCAGAAGCGGCCCGAGGTGGCTCGCCGATGCATCATGGCCGTTTTCCGACATTGTGAGCACGAGCGGCGCGCCAGCGTAATAATGCCAGACTTCGTTGGCGTCGCAGCGATGCCAGGCCGACACGTCGCCCACGCCCAAAAGAAAATAGATCAACGTGGAGAGCGAACGGCCATTGGCGTCGGTTCTGGGATCGCGAAACGTCTCGCGATAAAAACCGCCCTCGGGGTGCGGCTTCAAATCCAGCATGCGCACGACGTCGCCGGTTGATTGCGACGCTTGGGGATAGGCGATGGCCATGTGTTCAAGCCTTGTTCTTGCGTTCGCGCAATTGGGCGAACACGTCAGCGGGTGTAGCGTTTTCCATCCCCAGCGTTCGCCGCAGATCGGGGTCTTCCGTGCGCAGGAACGGATTGGTCGCCAGCTCCAGCGCCAGATTGGTCGGCAATGTGCTCATGCCCGCCGCGCGCAAGCGGTCGATCTCCTGCATGCGGGCTTTGAGCGCCTCGTTGGCCGGATCAACCGTCAGCGCGAAGCGCCCGTTAGACTGGGTGTATTCGTGCCCACAATAAATCTGCGTCTCGGGGGCCAGATCCGCCAGCTTCATCACTGATTGATAAAGCACTTGCGCGGGCGCCTCGAACGCCCGCCCGCAGCCCAGCGCAAACAAAGTATCGCCCGCAAACAGCAAAGCCTCGTTCTGCGCATGATACACGATGTGGCCGGAGGTGTGGCCGGGCGTCTCTATAACTGCAAGCCTGATCGAACCGACGGCGACGACATCGCCCTCGCGCAGATAATGATCGACGCCGGGAATGCGGCTCTTGTCGGCCAGCGGCGCGCTCACGCGCACGTCTGGATATTGCGTGCGCAATTGCGCCACGCCGCCGATATGGTCGTTGTGATGGTGGGTGAGCAGAATATGGGTGAGCGTCCAGCCCTTCTGCGCCAGCGCCGACAGAATGGGGGCGGCTTCCGGCGCATCGATAGCGGCTGTCGCGCCGGTCGCGCGGTCGTGCAGGAGCACGCCGAAATTATCCTGAAGACAAGTGAATTGATGAACCTCGAATTGATGATTATCCGCAACCATGCGCCGCTCCTGCATTGGCTGGGAACGCTATAGAACGGCGCCTGAGGGGTCAAACGTGGGCGCGAATCTCTTTTGCGCGCGCGCTTTGGTCGGGTAAAGTGATGCATGGCCGTAGATGTGATTGACCTTCGCACTTTTTACGCCTCGCCCCTCGGGCAGGTGACGGAGCGGTTGCTTCAGCGCGCCGTATGCCAATTGTGGACGTCGTGTGCGGGGTATTCTGTTCTGGGGATTGGCTACGCCATTCCCTATCTGGAGCCATTGCGCGCCAATGCTGTACGCACGCTTGCCTTTATGCCCGCCGAACAGGGCGTGGTGAACTGGCCGACCAATGCGCCTTCCGCCTCGGCGTTGGTGGATCTTGGCGCTCTGCCGCTGCCCGATTCCTGCATCGACCGCGTGCTTGTGGTTCATGCTTTGGAGAACAACGATCATCCCCATGACATGCTGGCTGAAATCTGGCGCATCCTGACGCCGGGTGGACGCATGATTTTGGTCGCGCCCAATCGCTCAGGCGTGTGGGCGCGATTTGACACAACGCCCTTTGGTCAGGGCCAACCCTATTCGCGTAGCCAATTGCGGAGCTTGATGCGGCAGGCTTTGTTCTCGCCCATTCACTGGGGGGAAGCGCTTTATGCGCCGCCCTTCGAGCGCCGGGTGCTGCTTCGCTCGGCGCCTGCGCTTGAATCGCTGGGGCATAAGTTATCGCTGCCGGGCGCCGGCGTTCATATCGTTGAGGCGACCAAACAGCTCTATCAGCCCATCGCTCTTCGCCGTTCCGTGCGCACGATGGCGCAATGGCGTCCCGCGCTGACTTCGCCGGGGCGTGCGCTCACGAAGCCGTGAGCGTCCCGGGGACCGGCAGGCCGAGGCTGCGGGCCAGAAAAACCGCCCCGTGCGCCAGACCCTCGCCGTCAATGGTGTGGCCGACGCCCGGGGAGGCTTTGTATTGGCAGACGCCGCCTGCAGCAGCGATCGCGTCGGCGCTGGCATACAGCGCATCGACGGGGATGACATTGTCGTCGGTTCCATGAACAAGGAGCATCGCGGGCAGAGCCTCGGGCGCCCGCCCACCAATGGCTTGCGCCAAATGCTGTGGGCCAACGAGGGTGCCCGAATAGGACAGAATGGCGGCTGGCGCGCCTTTGCGGCGCAGCCCCACATGCAGCGCCATCATCGCCCCCTGGCTGAAGCCCACAAGCGCAAGGTCGGCGTCGGTCAGCCCGCGCGCCTGCAATTCTGAATCAATAAAGGCGTCGATCACGGGTGCTGCGGCGCAGGCGCCGGTCCACAGCTCGTGGGGATCGCGCTGCGAAAGGGCGAACCATTGCCGACCAAAGGGATTTTGGCCGCAGGCCTCATGCCCGTCAGGCGCTGCGAAAGCCGTATCGGGCAAAAAATCCGCCCATTCGTGGCCAAGCCCGATCAGATCGTTCCCGTCCGCGCCATACCCGTGCAAAATCACCACAAGCTTGCGGACGGTGCCCGAGCGGGGCTCGATACGGGGACCGTTGATGGGCGATGGCGTCACTTGAAGTCTCCTTGCGAGTAGTCTGGCGATGATAGAGCGCTTCAGGATGATGGGCCATGCAGACGCGGCTGCGTCAAGTCGCGCAATATTCCAGGCTCGCGGGCCCAGTCTCCTGTCGATAACTTGCGTTGACCGCCTTATGTTGTGGGGTATGACGCACGAGCAAACGCCATTCTCAGCGCAAGCCAATCAGGCGGATCCGGCTGGCCATGTCCAGCCGGTGCTACGCTTTGCGCCTTCTCCCAACGGCTTTCTGCATCTGGGCCACGCCTACAGCGCGCTGTTTAACGACCGCCTTGCGCGAGAGCTGGGCGGTCGCCTGATTCTGCGCATCGAGGACATCGACCTTCAGCGCTCAAGGCCAGAGTTCGAGGCCGCGATCTTTGAGGATCTCGTATGGCTGGGCCTTGAATGGGAGATGCCGGTACGTCGCCAGTCGCAGCATTTCGCCGATTACGAGCTTGCGCGCGAAAAGCTGGAGGAGGCGGGATTGCTTTATCCCTGCTTTTGCACGCGCGGCGATATCGCAAGCGCCGTCGCCAGCCTGCCTGACTGGCCGCTCGATCCTGACGGCGCGCCGCTCTATCCGGGAACCTGCAAGCATTTGTCGGTTGAAGAGCGTGCGCGCCGGGTCGATTCAGGCCTGCACGCAGCGCTACGGCTCGATATGGGCGCAGCTCTGGCGCGCGCGGCGGGGCGCATAGGCTGGAGCGAATATGGCGAAGGTCCAGAGCCGCGCGACGTCACTGCCGAGCCCGCTTTGTGGGGCGACGTGGTTCTTGCCCGCAAGGACGTACCGACAAGTTACCATTTGTCCGTGGTCGTCGACGATGCAGGCCAGGGCGTGACCGACGTGGCGCGCGGCATGGATCTGTTCAACGCGACTTCGTTGCACCGACTGCTGCAAGATTTGCTCGATTTGCCGGCTCCCAATTATCGCCACCACGAGGTTATCGCCGACGATGAGGGGCGCAAGCTCGCCAAAAGCCAGCGCTCCCCGGCCTTGCGCGATTTGCGCGCTCAGGGGATCAGCGCTTCGGACGTGCGGAAGCAGCTGGGCTTCTGATCGTCAGCTCTTTATCTCGCCGCAAACCGCTGGGCGTTGGGGGCGCGCGCGATCAATTCGTCGATGCGTTCGCGTTCGCGGCGGAATTCAGCGACCTGCCGTCCTGTCAGCTCACGGGTGCGGGCGAGACGGATGCGCAGCGGATCGACGAAATTGCCATTGACGATCACTTCGTAATGCAAATGCGGGCCGGTCGAAAGGCCGGTCGAGCCCAGGAAGCCCACTACCTGGCCCTGCCGGACGCGCGCGCCCTCGGTGATGCCGCGCGCAAAGCCCGACAAATGATTGTAGGTGGTGACGTAGCCATTGGCGTGCTGGATCTCGACGCGATTGCCATAGCCTGATTCGCGCGCCGCCTTGATCACCGTCCCGTTGCCGGCCGCCACGATCGGCGTGCCCGTAGGGGCCGACCAGTCGACGCCGGTGTGCATGCGCGAATAACGCAGGATCGGATGGTGCCGCATGCCAAAGCCCGAACGCTGCACGCCGATGCTGATGGGCTTGCGGATCAGGAATTTTCGCGTCGAGCGCCCGGCCTGATCGTAGAAGTCGATCAGGCCGTCTTCAGGCGTGAGGTAGCGGTAATATCGGAACGATTCTCCGCGCGCCGTGATTGAGGCGTAGAGCAGATCATAGCGGCCCTCGGTCTCATCGCTCTCTTCATAGAACGCCTCGAACGCGTCGCCGCCCACCACAGGGCGCTGAAAGTCCACGTCGTTGGCGAAGATACGAACCAGATCGTCGATGACGCTGCGCGGCATTTCCTGTTTCAGCGCCGTCTCGTAGAAACTATTGTAGAGCCGCAGCGCGCCGGGCTCTTCCTCGTCCTCGTCGTCTTCCGTCGGGGCAGGCTTGCGCTGGACGGGCTTTTGCCCGTCGGTCACGGCCACCTGTACATATTCGCCGCTGTCGGCGAGTGCGACAATGGCTTCGATCATGTCGTCGCTGTATACGGACAGGCGGGCAATCTGCAGTTTTTGCGCGCCGGTTTCAGGTTCCGTGAAAAGAATCTTGAGCCGCTGGCCTTCGCTCAGACCTCGTCGCAGCGCGAGCGCGCTGGTGATGCGCCGGATCTGGTCGCGACTGGCGCCCGCTTCCTTGAGAATGTCTTCGAGAGTTTCGTTGCGACGCACAATTGCGAGACTTTCCTCAGAATCCCGGCGGGTCTGCGAATCGGCCTTTGGGGCGATCGTCACGTTCTCGGGCACCATCCGCACCTGAATGGAGGAGAATACCGTGGAGAAACGAGATTCGGCGCCATTGGCGTAGGCCAGTCCCGCGGCGTCTGAAATGCCCGCGCGGCTGGTGCGCATCAGCAACAATTGCGGCGGCAGCGGCAGGGGCGCCCGGGAAGCGCCGCGCAGAGCAGAGCGCACATGTTCGCGCACCTGCGCCTCTATTTCTTCCGGACTAAGGCTTAAGCCCTCGTTGAGCGCGGGCTCCAGCGTCAAAGGCTCCAGCGCCAGATCGCTGGTGGTGAAGCTGACGTCGGCGTCCTCGCGCGACAGGTCGATTTCCGGCTGCGCCTCGGTCTGGGCAGGACCGCCAGCCATCAGCTTCATCGGATTGAAACCCGGCACGTCGCTGGCAAATCCGGTCTGACTCATTGTCAGATTGGTCGCCACTTTGGTGAATTGCCGATTACGGACGATTTCCCGATCGCCCGCCCGCACCGTGGTTGCGGTTCGAAACGTTTGGCGCGCGGCCACGATATCCACCGCCTTAACAAGCCGGTCGCCCTTGCGCGCAGGTGCCGCCTCACGCGCGCTGGAGCGCTCAACGACGGCGATTTCGGGATTTTCAGGATTCATCGAGCGGGGATCGAGCGCTGCATAGACAGCGGCGCCGATGAGCCCGGCGCCGGCAAGGCCGGTCAGGACAGTGCCTGAAAGCCAACGCAGGGAGACCCGGCGGCGGTCGAGGTCGGTGTGCTCGGCCCCGTCTATCTCAATAGCGGGCTCCACGCCCAGTTCCACGCGCAGCCCGCCGCGTTCGATGCTGCGCTCCAGCGCGCGACCGTGTCCGTCCGGCACAGGTTGATAAGGAGCCGATCCCGCCAAACGCTCTCCCCGTCCCTAAAGAAAAATGGCTCATAGCAAAATGCCTAGGAGTTCGACTGTGGCGATCCCTTAAGGCTGCGTCAATAAACGAGGCGCGCAAACGAAACCAAGCAAAAGAAACGACGCACCCCTCGTGCTCTCTATACCATGAACCTTGCAAAATGGCCGGAATAGGGCCGGAGCCTTGGTGCTGCCGCGCAAGGTGCGGCGGGTTCAAAAGGGTGCGCCAAATGTCCGGAAACCGACCCCGCAATCCTAGTTCCAGAGGGGAGCGAAAAAAGTTTGAAGGTTTTGCGACGTCGCTGTTGACAGATCGAGCGGCCTACCCCTATATGCACAAACCGACGGCGACGCCGCTATCTGCGGCGCTTGAAACTCGGTCTTCTCGAGATTCTCGGGGCGAAAACAACCTGAAAGATCGACCAAGGTCGTTCAGGACGAAAGCGGTTCGCCGTTTTCTTCTTTGTTGTGAGCCTCGTCGTCCAAAGAATGCGCTGTTTGACATTTAAATCGGAAGAAAGAGAGACGTGGACGGCGGATGTCCTTGCGGACAAATTCCTTTCGGGGGATTGTCGGACGAGACATCTGACGGTCACGTTTATTCAAGTACAC
>CAMCUC010000050.1 GCA_945878875.1 Rhizobium sp. Q54 | reverse complement strand
CGAGACTTTCACGCTTTGCGTCATACCTTTGCCAGTAAGTTGGCGTCTCTCAGCGTTGAGGAGGCTGTCATAGCTCGTCTGCTGGGACATGCGCGCTCAAACAGCATGACTTCCCACTACGCCAGCAAAGTCGATCCGGAGACGGACAGACGGTTTGTGGAGATGCTCAGTTATAAGTGAAACTACCGGCTAACTCACCTAGACCAATGATCTCCATTTGCCCATGCCTGGCCGGGCGTACGAGTGACAGCACCCGTGCACGGACAGGCATTTATCAAATTAAAAGAGTAACTTAAGAAATAGCCCAGACTGGCCGGGCAATAACTTAAAATTACCCCATCTCTCAAAATGGCGCATTCAGGATGTCTTCTGCCGGCTTGGCGATCTGTCCATCCGCGTCAGGCAACAGCCATCTCCGTGTTCGTTTGCCATCTATGTTTACTCGAACAGGCGTCACCCCAGCCGCTTCGAGCGCAGCTGACAACTCCTTTAGATTGCGGCCATGCTGCCCGTACCCGTCTGAATGCAAGAGCCGCTGGAGGGCGCTTATCATGAATTCTGGTCCAAGCTTCTCTAGCACATAGCCATTGGTCATGATCTCGGCGATGTAAGCGCGCAGCGGATTGCCGCTCTCGCCGATGATCCTTTGCTTGGCTGCCGTGACAGGCGGAGCGGCATAAGGTCTAAAGGCGCTGATGTCCCGCTGCTTGAGCCAAGAGTAGATGCTCGCCAAGCCCTCCGTGCTGTCGATGAAGGCGTTCAGATCATCGTAGTAATCGGTGGGACGGGGCTGGGCGTGGCTTTCAAAGACAAAGTAACGCCGATCTCCTTCCTCGATGTCGATGGGAGCCGAATGGTTGGAGAAGATGATGAAGCGGGCAAAGTTGTGCACGCTTATCTGCGGACCGTACTTCACGTTGACGCTGACAGTCGGCTCCGTGATCAGCGGCTTCAGCTTGCTCGCCAAGTCCCAATTTCCGTGTTCGTAGATTTCGTCCACCTGCACGACCAGCTTGCCCATCAACCAGTCGTCAAACCGGCTTTTGAGGTCTTTCGATTGCACCGCGTAGGTATTGCGCTCGCCAACAAGCTTGCGGATGATGGTTCCGAGCGTCGATTTACCGATACCTTTGGCTTCGCTGGTGATCAGGAGTGCATGGTTCACCCGCTCATGTGGTCGCTGGACGAGATGGGCGATGAAATCCATGACATGGTTGATCGCAATGTCGTCATCGTCGAGCAGATAGCTGATATGGTCGGTGAACTGTCTCGGTTCAGGCGCGTCAGCCTGCTCCTGAATGTCAGGCGCACGCCACAGATTCAGAACTCGGCGTCCCAGATCGTCCCGAGTGATCTCACCTTCTCCGGGGCAAAACTCCACCACCTCAGCAAAAATGAACCCGAAATCTAATTCAGGATCGTCCAAGGCGCACAGTACGTCTTGCATACGATAGAAGTAAGTTTTCCGTTTGCCGCTCTTGTTCAGATAAAGGAATGAGTGTTCCGCCCGTGACACCCGGTTGAAGGTCTGATCGTCCATTGCTTTAAAGGCTGGGTCGAACTTGTAGATGATCCCGTCATGCTGGGCTGTCCAAGCGAACTTGTTGATGAGTTGCTCTTCGATCTGGCGCATCTCGGCGTAATACTCAGGCGAGCCTTCTTTCGGCAGATTTAGTTCGTTCATTGCATGATCTCGCTTCAATGATTGGTTGTGTTTGGATTGTTGATTATTGAGGTTGGCGTTGAGTTGCAGGCCTCGGTATTCCCGCCGCGCTCCACTGAAAGCCTGAAAACCCCGCAGCCTTGTTGGTGGAGTGGGTCTCGGTGGGTCGGAGTTCGTGTGAAGGAGGCGGGTAGACGCGCTGTCATCAGAAGCGGGGCGACGCGGACTGGCGCTGTTCGCTAGAGTCCACCGGCTGACGAGGCTGTCAGACACGTCCACGGCGAGCGCACATGCCCGCATTTTGACCCAAGCCTACCCTCTGCCAGCACAGTTCACAGGGCAGCAAGGGCGCTGGCTGTGTCGGGGCTGGCATTAGTTGGGTGGGTTTTGTGTATTAATAGGCTGTCGACCCTGGCTCAGATGGATGAAGTCGAGTGGGTTACCAACCAAGAGCCTAAATCCCTTTTAAATCAACGTTTACTCAGGCGCTAGCACATCAGCACTCTTCAGCATGCTGCTAGTGGACGTTGTAAGTTTGGGCTGACCAAGCAAACCCCCAGTCAACCCACCTCCCCACTTGTTCGCAGAGCCAGCAAAGGCGACCAAGGAGCTGACTAGGGGAGAGTTTATATCTCTGTTAAATCAAGGTTTACTCAGGCATCACCACATCGACCATCTTCAGCATGCTGCTAATGGACGTAGTAAGTTTGGGCTGACCGAAGCTAACACTCGTCAACCTGCCTCACCTCCTGTTCGCAAGGGTCAGCAAAGGCGACCAAGGGGCTGACTAGGGGGTGAACATAGGCTGGCCTAGGTGGACGAGGCTCAGAGGGGCTGCGAGCGCTCTCTAGGAGTGTTTCGGTCTACTAGTGGGCTGTGGAGGGATGATCACCTTGTCGAACTGCCTTCTGGAGGGCTAGCTTCGATCTGTTGGTCGCCCCATTGAAGAGGTCGCCATTGCTGACACTGGGTGAGCTTAGGTCAGCCTCTGTTAGCAAAAGCTAGCTAGTATCAGCCGAGGTTGTCAGGGGTTTGAATGGGTTTGCTACATGAGAGGAGTTGTAGCTGCTTACAAGTAATGGGCTAAGGGGATCACCTCGTGTGGGAGATAGGCATCGGCGATTGCCGCCTTCTTTCTTCTAATTCTGCTAGTGGGTGTGGTAAGTTGAACCCGCTTAAAAATACTCCACAAGACAACCGTTCACAGACTGCCTAGTAAGTCTTAAGCTCTAGTGATACTCAAGTGGCGCTGGTCCACGTGGCGGCCATGGCGATCTACGTGTTGACAGGGCTTTATTGCCTCGACCCTATGCTAAGCACTCGTTGATCAGAGCCAGAATATGAAGGTCGCTGCGATGCAGCTGGCGGAGATGAATGTGTGGGCGCACGTATTATATCGGGTGCGGATACGTTTCCAGAATTGAGGCTGCACCACCCCCTGCGACCTTTGCGCCAATAAGGCAAACCAGCCCTTTCTGAAAAGGTCCTTATCCAAACTATTACCCAGGGTGGCTCATTGGATGATGCCGCATGCAATTCGGCCACCTGCTTCGCCGGTGGGATCTGTGCGGTAATCATCCTTCCCTTCGTGGATTATCAATGAGGTTCCTCCCTCTTTGAGGAGCGAGTTGGATTTTCCCTTTTCGAGCGTCACCGCCGAGTTCAGCACTTCAATGTTCAAGGAACCATCTGCGGAAATATTGATATTCGGCATGTCGCCTGCATGGTGTCCTTCCTTCGAATGGAGACCATGCTTCTTTCCATCTGGATTGAAATGCCCGCCTGCGGACGTAAACGGCGCCTCGCATCGCCCGGCCGCGTGAATGTGAAATGCTCGCTCCCCCGAGGGTAGCTTCGTAATGGACATTCGTATCAAAACGCCATGCGGTGTCTGGGAGAAAACCACGGAGCCGACTTGTTGCCCCGTCACGTTCATGATTGACGCCTTCGCCGTCTGGGCTACTGCTGCGGACGCACCTAGCACTGCCACAGCCAAACTGATTGCAAACATTTTGAAAACGCTCATGAGCATCCCTCCGCAAATGCAATAACCCACTAATACTAGGACGATCAGGGATCAATGGCTAGACAAATTGGCAAGTGGTTGCAGCAACGAAGCTTATGTGGATACATCTTCTATTCACAAGCTGGTTGTCAGCAATTACATAAAGCCACTTTTTGTACATCCTTTCAGCCCCTCCATGCCAGTCAAAGGCATCAAGACGGACTAACAGGACCGGTACGCTTTTGCGCTGCCATCAAAAGGCGATCAAAGCCAGTTCCGTGATACACTTTGTCTCTGCTGTTTATACTTCTATCGTCGACATTACGCCGCGTTCAGGTAGATTTTCCAATCATTCAAGCTGTCCAGAATTCCCAGACCACCTCTGCCACTTACAAATTAATATCGAATCATATAAAATATCTCACCATAGTTCTTTTAATTAACTTTAAAATTATCTTTGACCCCTAAGGTACACAACAAACTACCTTTATCTGGTCAAGATGAAGCTTTTGAAGCATTCAATACCATTTGCATAGATAAAGACGGATGCAGCTGTGGAAGCTTTAGGGGGAAGCTGGTGAATTTGGGAACCGAAGCTCCTTCCGATTGGGCCAGTAAACCAAGAGGGCGAACGTAATCATTTTGACGCTATCGTGGATCCTTCACGAGAAAGGACTACTCGGTGACTGTTATTAATTCGAACATTAACGCGTTGAGGGCTCAGTCAAGCTTGGCTATGAATCAACGTGTTCTTGACACTGTCATGAACCGACTAACGACGGGCTTGCGCATTAACAGCGCAAAGGACGACGCCGCAGGCCTCGCAATTGCCAATCGGATGGAAGGCCAGACCCGAGGACTACTCCAAGCCATCCGCAATGCAAACGACGGAATGTCACTCGCGCAGACAGCAGAAGCCTCGCTCGGCGAAGTGTCAAACATGATGCAGCGCATGCGTGAGCTTTCCGTCCAGGCGTCAAGCGGTACGATGTCGACGACTAACCGTACTGCACTACAGTCTGAGTTTTCGGCGCTCGTAGCCGAGATTGATAATATTGCGAAGACAACCAGTTACAATGGGATGAATCTTTTAGACGGAAGCGTCAAGGGCCTCACGCTGCAGACAGGTTATCGTTCAGCGGAAACTGTTGCCATGACTATTAATTCAGTTTCGTCCAGATCGTTAGGCCTTCAAGGCTTTAGGATTGAAGGTCAGTTGTCAACAGGTAGGGTTCAATCAGACAATACAATTAATCTTAGCACAATTGCCGTTGATGACATCCTAATTAACGGGCAAAACGCAATGGCTACGGCAATTGCAGCCAACACTGCAGCAGCAACTGCCACTGCAATTAACACCAATGTTGGCAATCACCGCGTAAAGGCAACGGCTTTTAATGCGGTTACTGGAGTAGCACCTATAGCGACTACGTTTACCGCTGGCGATGTTACCATAAATGGAACGGCTGTTGGGGCTGCAGCAAGTGTGGTGGAATTAGTATCAAATATTAATCGTGACGTTAGCGGGCTCACCGCTACCTTGAATTCTGATGGCACGATTGCTCTTACAAATGACACTGGCTCTGATATCGTTATCGCTGCCAACGGGATTGGTACAACGGCACCACAGCAGCAAAAAGCAGGATTTTCTGCTGGAACGTACCGAGGTTTTGTTAGGTTTGAAAGCTTGGATAGAACACCTATAACCGTGACGGCAAAAAATACGGCAAATGGGCACACCGGCGGTGGAGGAACTTTACTCGACCTTTCGCAAATTGGCTTGAATGAAAGCACTAACGGCTTGGCATTTGTTGGAAGAAGCGTTTCTAATACAGCAATTACAGTTGCTGAAGACGTACGAATCAACGGCGTTCAAGTCGGCATCACCTCTTCAGCGTCTGCCTCATCAAAAGCAGCTGCTGTTAACGCGATTTTCTCTAGGACCGGTGTAGGTGCCTCTGCCAACACCCAATTGAAAGTGGCTCTTGATTTCACAAACCGCCCAAGCGCTGCCGTAAAACAGGTGACAACAACATCTGTTCTTCCTGGCAACGCGCCGGCAACAGAAAGATATCAGATTGTCATAAATGGTTACAAGATCGATGTTGCTCCAGCGCAAGCTGCTGGTACGGTATCGCAAACAACCGCAAGTATATTGGGGTCGAATGTTGCTGCAACAGTAACGGCTGCTGCTGCTGGTACTGCGACTAAGTCATCTGCACTTGCACTTGCTTTGAAGGATATTATAAATGCCGATACTACTGCTTCTAGCATGGTCGCTGCTACTTCGACGGCTTCAGGGGATCTTGTTCTTACCGCAGCTAGAGCGGGAGATCCTTTCACGGTAGACATCCATCTAACCGATGGGGCAGGTTCCGACGCGATAATATACACGTCTCAAACAACAACACAGAACGTCTTCGATGGATCAGATGATATAAGGATCAATAGTAAATTGATTGATGTCACAGGAGCTTCTGATGCCCAGCAGTTGGTTTCAATTATTAATCTCAACTCAGTACCGGGCGTTGTCGCTTCATCTGATAGTTCAGGCAACCTCATATTGACCTCGCTAAGTGGTGAAGACATCAAAATAGAGAACTTTTCTGAAGGCCCGGGCAGGTTCGTTAACACTGTTAAATCTGTAGCTGGAGAAGAATCCACTCAGATTAGTCAAATAAAAATCGGGGGTACTATCGAGGTTGGTGATATCTTTGAGATATATGTAAATGGAACCGCCGCTCGATTTACAGCAGCTGATACTGTGGCGGCCAATGTAGCTATCGGCCTCGCAGCCGCTATCAATACCTCCAACCCCGGCATGACTGCGGCAGTTGGGCTTAACGCGGATATTGACAAGATTAACCTAACCGGTGCGACACCTAGCACCTTTTACAACGTTCGGGTGAATACCCTTGAACGACTCCCTCAAGCTCCCGGTGCTCTTGAGGCGGCAGGTGCTGCCTGGAATAATGGTGGGGCCGGCTTCTTCGGATCACGCCCGGTTGACGGGCAGACAATAACATTGCTCCAAAATGGCATCAACATGTCTGGCCGCATCACACTGTCATCAGCGACAGGTGCGGAAATACGCATTGAGGACAAGGTCGCCGGTTCTGCAGCGAGGCTGGGTCTTGCCCAGCAGGGTGGCTCGAACGAAGCTATTGGTGGAGCCCTTTCAATCTTGACGCAGCCATCAGCTCAACGGGCACTAACATCAATCGACACTGCATTAGATACAGTGAACTTACAGCGGGCTCAGCTGGGTGCAACCCAAAACAGGTTGGATTCAATAATTAGTAACCTGACAAGCGCAAGCAGCAATACAGCTGCGGCCCGCTCGCGGATTGTTGATGTTGACTACTCACAAGAAACAACAAAGCTTACCAAGGCTTTGGTCGTTCGGCAGGCGGCTACCGCTATCTTGGCACAAGCCAATCAGGCACCGCAAACAGTGCTAGCTCTGTTAAAGACCAGCTAACTCAGGACGTGTGATAAACAGAGGGCCAGACTGGTCTGCGCCCTGAAAAGTGGTCCTCCCTGATGTATGGCTTACGAGCCTTGAGGAGGAATGCTAGTGGCTAAGAAATGGCACAAGGCAGAAGAGATAGTATCCAAGCTTCTACAGGTTGACGTTCTCACAGCACAGGGGCGGCCAGTGGCCGAGGCTGTGAGATCGATAGGCGTTACAGAAGTTACCTATTAACAGGGGCGGTAAGAATATATTGGCCTGAAAGGCAATCAGGTGAAGCGCCTTAAAGAGCTTAAGACGGAAAACAATCTTCCAGACACAGCTCCACTGCTGAATCGGCTCTTGGCCGATACATCGATGGCTTCTACAATCCGCGCCGCCGACATTCTTCTCTTGGATACAAATCTCCAGTATCATTCGAAGCCCAAATGGCCATCATAGAGTGAAAGCCTCTCCACTAAATACGGGCAAGTCCATCATACCCGTTATTGGCGCGCGGTCGGCTCCGCAACCCAAACCAGCTACGCCGACCGCCCTATCGTTAAGGCCGACCTTGAACTAAGTTTGAAAATGGACCCGTCGATGGGGGCCGATCACATTCTGTCAAATTGGAAGCTGATCGATACGCTCAAACTCCAAAAAAGAACCCGTAAACATTACAGTGACCGTCAAAATCAAAACATAAGTCTCAAATCAAAAATACTGATATTGAATTCAGAGCCCGATAAACCTAAGCTCTGCTAAGCTAACTTTGAATTCATCCGGGAAAACTCATGGCACCGAACATTATCCTCCTCGGTCCCGCCGGAGCGGGAAAAAGCACACAGGTTGACCAATTGGTCACCCATCAAAATTACCACCCAATCTCCCTGGGACAGTTCTTGCGCTCTGAGCAATTCCTCAGGAGCACTCTGGGGGCGCGAGTGACACGTTTATTAAATACGGGACTTCTCATCGATGACTTCACTGCCAACACGACCCTTTTTACAATCATCCAGCAAGCACCAAAAGATAAACCTTTTGTAATTGAAGGATTTCCACGAAATGCTCAGCAAGCAGAGAAACTGAAAAAATTTACCGCAGATAACAATATATCAATCGACCTAATTTTAGAGTTGAACGTATCTAGTGAGCTAGCCTCAAATCGAATTCATGATCAAGCAGCCCGAGAGAAAAGCGGCCAGGACGATCAATTCAATGATCAAATAAACACTCAGTCGAACAAAATCGCTATTCACAACGACACAGATGAAGCCATTCACAATCGACTTCAATCTTATAACGATGAAATTAATTCCGTTAGAGAGGCGCTTAACAATTGGGCTACCTATGTTGTTGTTGATGCCAACAAGCCCCGAGAAGAGATTACAGCAAGTCTGTTTGACCAACTTCAGCAGTTCAATAGAAAAGCTGAAAAATCAGCAGCGGACAAAACAACATTTAAAACAAAATTTCCACGTCTGTAAACAAATCCCCTTCCCTGTAAAACATTCTATAAAACTGGAAGCTGATCGATACGCTCAATGTCCGGGAAACCGGATCACATTCCCTCGTTCAAGGCTTCGCCGTAGACAGCAGCGCTCTCAATTCGCCGCTATTGATAAGTTTGATAAGATCATCGGCACCCCCAACCAATATTCCATATCGTAAGACTACTTTATTCGCTTAAAAACGTTCTCGTTTGAACTGAACGGCACCGTCGACTGGTCCAATTGGAATGTTAGTTCAAGATGGGTTTTGACGATAGGGCGGTCGGCGTAGCTGGTTTGGGTTGCGGAGCCGACCGCGCGGCCAGGGCTGGCCAAGACCCAGTCCGCAAATCTGAGGGTTATTCGATCTTAGATCTATGAGGCGCACTTGCGGAGGGATCAGCCTAACCTTTTCAGGTAAAGAGGCGCTGAGCGACCAGCCCTAACGAGCCAAGAACCACGAGCCCGCACGTTGTGCCAAGAATGCTTAAGACCACTAGATCATCGGGCTTTGCTGGTTCACGTGGAGTTGTGAAGCGATCAACGACGATCCACATACGGACGTCTGTATCTATCATCTGGCGAGCAGTGCGGGTTTCAATGGAGAACATAACACTTACCCCGACTAATATTTAGCGAGAGCCTAGCATTTGTATGGTTAACAAAAGGTTAATAGCGTCAGCTTGCCCACTAAGGGAAAGCACTGGTTGCCACTAAACTTGATCGTCTTGCCCGATCCGTTTTTCAACTTTTGAACATCATGGGCTGGCTTGAGGAGAAAGCAGCGTCGAAGCGCATACTCGCTGTGGACCTCGACGCCGACATGCCTACACGCCGCTTATTTGATCAACCTTGTCGGCTCCATCGCTCAGTTCGAACGTGAGATCATGCTGGAGCGGCAACGTGAAGGGATCATCAAGGCCAAGGGCGAGGGGAAGTACAAAGGCAGGGCTGCTACGGCCCGTGCAAGGGCTGACGAGGTGCTGACCCTCCGCAAAGCTGGCAAAGGAGCGTCAGAGATAGCAGAGGCGCTGGGTATTGGTCGGGCGAGCGTCTACCGGATGTTGAAAGACCAGCCAACATAGGCGACCAGCGCAGACCCGGTGTGATCTTGGCCTAACCCAGTCCCGCATAGGGGGAAACTGAGCGACCAGCGCTTATAGTAAGGTGTCTCAGATTTTTGTCAGTATTCTGCCCGCATGAGACAACCCCAATCAATCAACAAGCATCAACGCTCACGGTCTTTTGAATTGGGCGGAATGGGTTGTTCAGTCGGTTTCGGGCTCGGCTTCTCACGGTCAGACTAGTGTGCCCCTTACTGGATAATCACCATTACTTAACGATCATGCTTTGGGGCAACGAGCCCAACATCATTGCATCGCCTCCCAACAAATCCTTCTAACATCCCTATTCTATTGCTTAGGTTGCGTGTGGTACTTTTTGTGGTACAAGAAAATATGCTGGTCGGTAAGCTGTATTTTTAATGTCTTTAAATCAGGTGCTTAGGGTGTCTTTGTAATTCAGGATTGGGCTCGAGTCCTACTTCCCCCACCATTCATTTATATTCAAATTTACTTGATGACGGCTCCAGCTCCTTGTGCGCGGCGATGCCGGGACGCGCCATCCTGAAGTTTATCGCCAAATGAGAATCATCAAGGAGCGCCTTGACTCTTCGTCAGCATATCTGTTTTTTGGAACAAATAGTGAACGATTCTGAGGAGCGGACCGATGTCGCTGGCTGGCAGAGCGGAACAGATAAGCCTTTTGCGCACCGCCATCGCGCGCATTGAGGCGGGCGCGCAGGCGGGGCAGGCTACGAGCGGGATTGCGGTCAGCCTTGATCAACGGCGCAGCGCGTTCTTTGAACTGGCCCCCGCAGCGCCGGTGGATCGCGGCGCAGCGACGGGCTTTGCCATGGCTTTGGCGGCGCGGTTTGCGCGCGCTCAAAATGGTCCGGTGCTCTGGATCGCCGAGGACTTCGCGCTCAGCGAATGGGGCGTTCCCTATGGGCCGGGGCTGGCCGCCTATGGCCTGAACTGGCGCGATTTCACGCTGATGCGGCTGGCGCGCCGGGCCGACGTGTGGCTGGCGATGGAGGAGGCGATCCGCGCCCGCGCGTTCGCCGCCATCGTCGCCGAACCGATGATGCTTGCCGGCGCCGATTGCCCCAATCTTATGCGCAGGCTCGCCATGGGCGCGCGGGCGGCGGGCGCCCGAGCCATTTTGTTGCGCCCGCCCGCCAATGAGCGGGCGCCATTTCTGGCGCCGACGCCGATGCGCTTTGAGATCAAAGCCCGCCCGGCGCCGCGTCCCTCCGCCGGGCGACGGCCATTGCCGGGACGCGCCGCATGGGGCGTGCGCTGCGCCGGGCCGCCGGGAAGCCTGCCGGGGATTGATCCCGATGCCTTCCATTCTGTCGATCTTGCCGCCTGTCTTGCGGGGGAGGATGTTCTCAGTGCCGCGTTATCTTTGCGTTTTCCTGCCCAGCCTTCCGCCAGCGCGCGAGCTGCATGAGGCTGGGCGTATTGAGGCTCTGGCCGATTGGTGCCGTCGCTTCACGCCGCTGGCGGCGACCGATGGTCCTGACGGCTTGGTGCTGGACGTCGCCGGGGCCGCGCATTTGTTTGGCGGCGAGGCGGCGTTGCTTGCGCTGATAGAGCGCAAGCTGGCCCGCCATTGCGCCCGCGCGGCAATCGCCGACACGCCGGAAGCTGGTTGGGCGATGGCCCGCTTTGGCCCGGAGCTGGCGCGTGAGCGCATCTTGGCGAGCGGCGATTCCAAAGCGCTGATGCGCGCTGTCTCCAACCTGCCGGTGGCGGCCTTGCGCATAGACTCCGCCATTGCGCTGGCGTTGTCGCAGACGGGGCTGAAACGCATCGGCGACATTGCCTTGCGTCCGCGCGCGCCCATCGCCGCCCGCTTTGGCGCCTCCGTTTTCGCGCGGCTCGACGCGATGCTGGGGCAATCGAAAAGCCCCATTTGCCCGCGCTTTGAGGCGCCCGCCTATGTGGCCGAGCGGCGCTATATGGACGGCGTTTGCGCGCGTGAACATATCGAGGCGACGATCCTTGCACTGGCCCACGACGTTTGCGACATGCTGGTCAAACACGACGAGGGCGCGCGCAGCATCGCCGCCGTTTTGTTTCGCGTCGACGGCGCGGTGCGACGGATTGATTGCGCCACCAGCAGGCCCCAGCGCGATCCCGCATTGATCGCCAGATTGTTTCGCGAAAAGCTCGATTCCATAGAGGCTGATAATAACAGCCTGGATGTCGGCTACGGCTTCGATCTCATCCGCCTCGCCGTCATGCACGCTGAGCCTTTGGGCGCGCGGCAGGACAAGATTGCAGGGATTGAGGCGTCAAAAGACCTTGTGACGCAGGCGCAAAATGAAGGCGCGGGCTTTGCCCGCACAGGGCAGGCGCAAGATGCGCTGGCCGATTTTCTGGATCGCATGAGCGCGCGCTTTGGCGCCCAGCGCGTGCTGCGCCTGTCGCCGCAGGACACGCATATGCCTGAGCGCGCGATGATCCTGACGCCAGCCGCGCGCGGGCTCATTCAGCCGGAACCGCCTGCGCCCGTCGACGAACGGCCCCTTCGGCTGTTTGAGCGGCCTGAGAGAATCGACGCGATTGCGCAGGCGCCGGACGGGCCGCCGCTGAAGTTTCGCTGGCGCCGCGTCATTCATGATGTCGTTGCATATGAGGGGCCTGAGCGGATCGCACCTGAATGGTGGCGCAGCGCCGCGCCAAGCCTCACGCGCGATTATTTCCGCGTCGAGGATAAAAACGGGCGCCGCTTCTGGCTTTATCGCGAGGGCATTTACGTCAGCGAAACGCAAGCCCCGCGCTGGTTTGTGCAAGGCCTGTTTGCGTAATGGTCGCCTATGCGGAGCTTGCCGTCACCACCAATTTTACCTTCCTGCACGGTGCCTCGCACCCCGAGGAAATGGTGGCGCAGGCCCATGCTTTGGGGCTTGCAGGACTTGGCATAGCCGATCGCAATTCGGTGGCGGGCGTGGTGCGCGCCCATGTTTATGCGCGCGAGAATAAGCTTCCCCTGCATGTGGCGCCGGGTGCGCGCCTCGTCTTCAGCGACGGGGCGCCGGATGTTCTGGCCTATCCGCAGGACCGCGCCGCATGGGGGCGCCTCTGCCGCTTGCTGACCATTGGCAACATGCGCGCGCAAAAGGGCGAGTGCATTTTGTTCTTCGACGATCTTGAAGATTGGCATGAGGGCTTGCAATTCATCGTGATGGAAGGCGGTGCAAATGAAGCCGCGTTCGTCAGCCGTCTCAAAACGTTCGCCCCGCGCCGCGTGTGGATTGCGGCCAAACTCGACTACGGCCCGCGCCAGCGCGAAAGGCTTGGCCGCCGCGTGATTCTTGCGCGCGACGCAAACTTGTCGCTGATCGCAGTGAACGATGCGTTGATGCATGAGCCCGCGCGGCGTGACCTTGCCGATGCACTCGCCTGCGTGCGCGAGGGCGAGCAGATTGCGCACGCAGGCGCCAAGCTTTTGCACGCAAACGCCGAGCGCCATTTGAAGTCCGGCGATGAAATGGCGCGCATCTTTACCGAGGCGCCGCAAGCTGTGGGCGAGAGCGTGCGCTTTCTGGCGGGCCTCAAGTTTTCGCTCGATCAATTGCGCTATGAATATCCAAGCGAATTACGCGAGGGCTTTTCCAGCGAGCAGGAAGCGCTGACCGCGTTTGCATGGGAGGGCGCGAGAAACCGCTATCCCGCAGGCGTTCCTGACAACGTGAGCGCCGCTATCATCTATGAGCTGGCCATCGTTGCGCAGCTCGAATACGCCGCATATTTTCTCACCGTCCATGACATCGTACGCTTTGCGCGCGGGCGCGGCATCCTTTGTCAGGGGCGAGGTTCTGCAGCCAATTCCGCCGTTTGTTTTTGCCTTGGAATAACGGAAGTCGATCCCACAAAACATGATCTTTTGTTCGAGCGTTTCATGTCGCCCGAGCGCCGTGAGCCGCCCGATATTGACGTCGACTTCGAGCATGAGCGGCGCGAAGAAGTGATGCAATATATTTACGCGCACTATGGGCGCGAGCGTGCCGGGCTAACTGCTTCCGTCACCACTTATCGCTCGCGCTCAGCGCTGCGTGAGATTGGTAAGGTGTTTGGCTTTGCGGAAGAGACGCTGGCGGCGATGTCCTCCACCATCTGGGGCGGATCGTCGGAGGCAGGCGCCGCCGCGCAATCGGCGGGGCTGGATTCGCAAAATCAAAACGTCGCGCATATGATGCGGCTTGCCCAGGAAATCGCGGGCTTTCCGCGTCATCTGTCGCAGCACACCGGAGGCTTTGTCATCACGCAATCGCGGCTTGACGAAGTCGTGCCGATTGCGCCCGCCGCGATGGACGGGCGCACGACGATTGTGTGGGACAAGAACGATCTCGATGCGCTTGGAATTCTCAAAATCGACGTTCTGGCGCTTGGCATGTTGTCGTGCCTGCGGCGCGGGTTTGACCTGCTGGAGAGCCATTACGGGCAAAGCCTCACGCTGGCGAGCCTGCCCGCCGAAGAGCCGTGCGTCTACGACATGATCTGTCGCGCCGACACCATCGGCGTATTCCAGATTGAAAGCCGCGCGCAAATGTCGATGCTGCCGCGCCTGCGCCCGCGTGCGTTTTATGATCTTGTGATCGAGGTCGCCATCGTGCGGCCTGGTCCCATTCAGGGCGATATGGTGCATCCCTATTTGCGCCGCCGTCAGGGCTTGGAGCAGGTGCGCTATCCCTCCAAAGAGCTTGAGGAGGTGCTGGGGAAAACCCTTGGCGTGCCGCTGTTTCAGGAACAGGCGATGAAGATCGCGATTGTCGCCGCAGGCTTCACGCCGTCGGAAGCCGACAAGCTGCGACGTGCGATGGCGACGTTCAAGCGCGTGGGCACGATCCATACGTTTCGCATCAAGATGATCGAGGGCATGGCGGCGCGCGGCTATGATCGCGCGTTCGCCGAGCGCTGCTTTGCGCAGATCGAGGGCTTTGGCACCTATGGTTTCCCCGAAAGCCATGCGGCTTCATTCGCGCTTTTGGTCTATGCGTCATGCTGGTTCAAATGTCGCTATCCGGACGTGTTTGCGTGTGCGCTCCTGAACTCGCAACCGATGGGTTTTTACGCGCCTGCGCAAATCGTGCGCGATGCGCGCGAGCACGGAACCTGCGTACGCGAGGTGGACGTGAACGCCTCCGATTGGGATTGCACGCTGGAGAGCGCGCAGGGCCATGAGCGGCGGATCGTGCGTCGACATGGCGAACAGGCGCCGCATATTCGCGGAGATCGCGCTGTGCGGCTGGGGTTTCGCATGATTGCCGGATTGCGCGAGGCTGACATGCGCAAGCTCGTGGAGCTGCGGGGCAGGGGCTATGATTCCGTGCGAGACGTGTGGCTGCGTACGGGGCTGTCGCCCGCCGTTCTCGAGAAACTATGCGGCGCAGATTCTTTTCGTTCCATCGGGCTTGATCGTCGGCAAGCGTTGTGGGCCGTGCGCGGGCTTAACCGTGCGGGCGACAAGGACGATCTTGCGCTTTGGCGCTATGTGGCGCTGAATGAGATCGAGCCCGACGCGCATTTGCCGCCTATGCCTTTGGGCGAGCATGTGGTGGAGGATTATCGCAGCCTCTCGCTATCGCTCAAAGCGCATCCAGTTTCATTTTTACGAAACATTCTGGCGCAGAGGCGCTTTGTGCGCAGCGCGGATTTGGCTAACCTCAGGGGCAAAAAGCCGCGAGTCACAATCTCCGGACTTGTGCTTGTGCGCCAGCGTCCGGGCTCTGCGCGCGGCGTGGTGTTCATGACGCTGGAGGACGAGGCGGGGGTGGCTAACATCATCGTCTGGCCGGACGTGTTCGAGGCCAATCGCGCCATTGTGATCGGCGCGCGCTTTGTCGCGATCACAGGCCGCGTGCAGAACGAGGGCGGCGTGATTCATATTGTGGCTGAGAGCCTGCAAGATCTGTCGCCGATGCTGGGCCAGCTCTCGGCGCAAGGCGCCAGTCTGTCTTCGCTGGCGCGCGCCGATGAAGTGCGCAGGCCGCTGGCGCGCGATCCGCGTGAGATGGGGACTACGCGAGAGCCGGTTGCGGTCATGCCCAAGGGGCGCAATTTTCACTAACGGGGAATTTTTACTAACGCTTGACGCAGCGCGCGCGCGCCTCAAGATAGCGATATGAAAACCTTTCGCGTCCTTACTCTTCTCGCCTGCCTCGCGCTCCCGCAAACCGTTGCGGCGCAGCACCCTGTCGTGTTCGCCGGATCGAGCCTCAAGAGCGCGCTGGACGAGGCCGCACAAAGTTTTTCTCCATCGCCGCGCATGAGCTATGGCGGCTCGTTGACGCTCGCGCGCCAGATAGAGCAGGGGGCGCCGGCGGATTTGTTTTGCGCCGCTGATTCAGAAAGCATGGATTACGCCGCGCAGCGCAAGCTGATCGAGGCATCCACGCGGGTTGATCTCACCAGCAATTCTCTTGTGGTTGTGGCGCATCGCACCGCGCCGCTGCAAGAGCTGGCGCTGAACCCGGAGGCTTTCGTACAAGCGCTGGGAGGCGGGCGTTTGTCGCTTGGCCATGTCGAATCTGTGCCCGCTGGAAAATATGCGCGCGCGGCGCTGGAATCCACCGGGCTTTGGGAGGCCGTGCGGCAACATTTGGCGATGAGCGAAAACGTGCGCGCTGCGCTGCTTTACGTCTCGCGCAACGAGGCGCCGCTGGGGATTGTCTACGCCAGCGACGCGCAGGCGGAACGCCAAGTTAAAGTGGTGGCTCGCTTCCCGGCTGGCAGCCACCCGCGCATCGTCTACCCGTGCGCGCTTGTGGCAGGAGCGAAGAACAGCGTTGCGGCAAAGCGGTTTCTTGACTTCCTGCAAACGGACGCAGGCCGCGCCTTGTTTGCAAAGCACGGGTTCGTCGCCAATTAAACGCGCCAACTAAACGCGGTTATAAACGTCCTCGATCCGCACGATGTCGTCTTCGCCCAGATAGCTGCCCGTCTGCACTTCGATCAGGTCAAGCTCGATCTTGCCGGGATTGCTCAGGCGGTGAATGCAGCCGATGGGCAGATAGATCGACTCGTTCTCGTGCACCAGCCGCGTCTCCTCATCGCGCGTCACTAAAGCTGCGCCGCGCACCACGATCCAGTGTTCGGCGCGGTGATGGTGCTTTTGCAGCGAGAGCGAGGCGCCGGGCTTGACGCTAATGCGCTTGACCTGATGGCGCGTGCCAATGTCGATGCTCTGGTAATAGCCCCACGGACGATAAACGCGGCGGTGCTCCAGCGGCTCGCGGCGCCCTTCCGCTTTCAGCGCGCCCACGAGGTCTTTCACCTTGTCGGCCATGTCGGCGGCCACCACCAGCACGGCGTCGCCGGTGCTCACAACCACCACGTCGCTGACGCCGATGACGGCGGTGAGGCCGTCGTCTGCGCGCAGGTAAACGTTGGAGGCGTTCATCACCACGCCTTCGCCGCGAATGACGTTGCCGTCAGCATCGGGGTTTGAGAGCGTGCGCACTGCGCTCCACGAACCAACGTCCGACCAGCCGACATCGCACGGCAAAACGGCGGCGTGATGGGTGCGCTCCATGACCGCGTAGTCGATGCTTTTCTTCGGCGCCTGTTCAAACGCTTCCGCGTCCAGCACCAGAAAATCGAGATCGCGTTGCGCCTTATCCACGGCTTCCCGGGCGGCGCGCGCCATCTCCGGCTCAAAAGCTTCAATCTCTGCGCGCATCGCATCCGCGCGGAAGAAGAAATTGCCGGAATTCCAAAGATAGCCCTCGGCCATATAGCGCGTAGCGGTGGGCGCGTCTGGCTTTTCGGCAAAAGCTGCGACCTTGCGCACGCCAGCAACCTTCGTCGCGCGCTCGCCGGGGCGGATGTAGCCATAGCCGGTGGCCGCGTGATCGGGCGTCACCCCAAGCGTCACGATATAGCCCTCGGCGGCGGCGTTGGCCGCCTGCGCGCACAGGGCCACAAAGCCCTCGCGATCCTGAATGACGTGATCGGCCGCCAGCATGGCCACGACGGAATCAGGGCTGCGGCGGAAGGCGAGCTCGGCGGCGACGGCCACGGCGGGGCCGGAATCGCGACGCATCGGCTCCAGCACGATGTCGCCGGTCACGCCCACGCTTTGCATTTGTTCGCCGACCAGAAAGCGATAATCGCGATTGGTGATGACGGTAGGCGGCGCAAAAAGCTCCGGCCGCGCCAGCATCGCGAGCGTGGTCTGAAAGGTGGAGCGCTCGTCGAGCAGCGGAATGAATTGCTTGGGCAGGCTCTCGCGCGAGACGGGCCACATGCGCGTGCCGGAGCCGCCGCACATGATGAAGGGGAGAATGAGGGACATTTGGATGCCTCGCCGATGCTTCGCGCTGTGGAGTTTAGCCTGTCAAGACTGTCTAGTCTGGCTCCTGCTCATGCGCAACCGGGGAGCGTCTCTTTGGACCGCGCGCGGCCTCGCGCGCATGCCGCCAGCCAGGTTGCAGTCAAAGGATAGCCCCGCGCCCCGCACTGCGGTATGCAGCGCTATGACACTTTTTGACCAATCCACCCGCCGGGCAGAAATTCGCGAAACGTTGACGCTGGCGTGGCCGATGGCGCTGACCCAATTGGGCCAGATCGCGATGCTCACCACCGACGTCGTGATGATTGGCCGCCTTGGTGAAAAGCAAATGGGCGCGGCTGCGTTGGCGCACGCCATTTTGTTCTCGGCCTTCGTGCTGGGCATGGGGCTTGTCTCGGCGGTGGCGCCGCTGGCCGCGCAGGCCTTTGGCCGGGGCGACGACGCTGGCGTGCGCGCCGCCGTGCGGGTGGGCCTGTGGGCGACGCTGCTGGTGGGGGCGCCGCTGACGGCGGTGCAGTTCTGGGGCTATGAGCTGCTGGTGCTGGCCGGGCAGGCGCCTGACACCGCCGTGCTGGCTGCGCGCTATCTTGACGGGCTGGCGTGGAGCGTGGCGCCGGGCTGGGCGTTCATCGCGCTGCGCGGCTTTATGGGCGCGGTCAACCGGCCCCAGCCCGCGCTCTGGATCATGGTCGCCGCCGTGCCCGCCAATGCGCTGCTGGCCTATGGGCTCATCTATGGCGCGTTCGGCCTGCCAAACCTTGATATGCTTGGCGCTGGCGTGGCCACCACCATCGTCAATATTGTGATGCTGATCGCCTGTTTTTACGTCGCCTATACGCAGGAGCCGTTCAGGAAATACAACATTCTCAGCGGCTTCTGGATTTGGGACTGGCCGCTGCTGCGCAAATTGTTGTGGATCGGCGCGCCGATCTCGGCGGCGTTCTTCATCGAATACGGCCTGTTCTCCGCCGCCTCGCTCCTCATGGGCGTGATTGGCGCCGCCGAGCTGGCCGCCCATCAGGTGGCGCTGCAAACCGCCACCATCCTGTTCATGGGGCCGTTCGGCCTGTCCATGGCCGCCACCGTGCGCGTGGGCCACGCCATTGGCCGGGGCGATTTGCCCGCCGCCCGCCGTGCCGGGTTTTCGGCTTTCGTGATCGGCTTTGTGTTTATGCTGGGCATGACGGCGGTGATCGCCAGTGCGCGCCATGTCATCCCGCACGCGTTTCTGGGCGGCCAAACCTCGCCCGAAACAATCGCCATGGCTGCCAGTTTGTTGCTGGTGGGCACGTCGTTCTTCGTGTTCGACGGCGTGCAGACGGTCGCCTCCGGCGCCTTGCGCGGCATGAGCGATACGCGCGTGCCGCTGCTGTTCGCCGCCTTCAGCTTCTGGATCGTGGGCTTTGCCGCCGCCTATGGCCTTGGCATAACCGCAGGCTTTGGCGGCCCCGGCGTGTGGATGGGCCTGACGCTGGGGCTGGTGACATTCTCTATTTTGCTGGTGTGGCGGTTCGAGCGGCTGACGCGGGGGTGAGGGGGCGCCCGACTACCAACGCGTCATGGCGGGCGAAGGCCGCCATCCACAGCAGGCTATAAGCGCGCGGCCTGCCGTGGATCCCGGCCGTCGCCGGGATGACGCGCGAGGGGCCCCCGCAAACCGCCCCCGCAAACCCCCATTGCAACGGAGCGCGAGTCGGGGCATATGTCACTCAACGCGGGTGTAGCTCAATGGTAGAGCAGCAGCCTTCCAAGCTGAATACGAGGGTTCGATTCCCTTCACCCGCTCCAGTTTCAGACATCTCTGAAAGCGTTTAACCTGTCCATCACCCTCTACATCGACGCCGACGCCTGTCCTGTGAAGGACGAGTGCTACAAGGTCGCGGCGCGCTATGGCGTTAAGTCTTACGTCGTCGCCAATTCGTTCATGAACGTGCCGCGCGATCCCCTCATTGAGCGGGTGATCGTGCCCGAGGGGCCTGACGTGGCGGACGACTGGATTGCGCAGCGGGCCATGCGCGGCGACGTGGTGGTGACGCAGGATATTCCGCTGGCCGATCGCTGCGTGAAAGCGGGCGCGGACGTCATCGGGCCAAACGGGCGCGCGTTTACGGAGGCGTCCATCGGCATGGCTCTGGCCACGCGCAATCTGATGACCGATTTGCGCTCGTTTGGCGAGCAGACGAGCGGGCCAAAGCCGTTTTCGGCTCGGGACCGCTCGACGTTTTTGTCGGCGCTTGATCTGGCGTTTGCGCGGTTGAAGCGCGCCGGGTTTTAACTACGGGTTTTTCTGGTTGGGGAAGGTTGCAAACTCCATGTGCCAGAGTTCGCCGTCCTTCTTTTCAACGCGGCGGATGTAGATGTTTTGCACGATGTCGCGCGTTTGCGGATCAATCGAGATCGGGCCGCGCGGGCTGGTCCAGGACAGGCCCTTGAAGCCCGCCATCAGCCTGTCGCCGTTGGTGTCGCCGCCGGTCTTTTCCAGCGCTTTATAGAACGCATGCAGGCCGTCGTAACCCGAGACGCCGACCACGTTGGGGCGCAGGTTGGGATTGGCTTTACGGAACGCGGCCACGAAGGCCTTGTTTTCGGGCGAGTCGTGCGCCGCCGAATAATTGTAGGACGTTATCATGCCAAGCGCGCCGTCGCCCATGGCGTTGAGCTGCTCGTCGTCCAGCGCGTCGCCGGTGCCGATCACACGGATTCCAGCCTCCGCAAAACCGCGATCCAGCACCTGCTTCATCAGCGATCCCGCCTGCGGCGTGGGCACGAACAGGAATACAGCGTCGGGCTTCAGGTCCCTGGCGCGCTGCAGGAAGGGCGCAAATTCGGGCGCGGCCAGCGGGGCGCGCAATTGCTCCAGCACCTTGCCGCCGGCCTGCTCAAAGCGGGTCTTGAACGCGTTCTGCGCATCAAGGCCGGGGCCATAGTCAGAGACGACGGAGACGGCGGTCTTGACGCCATTCTCGGACGCCCATTGCGCAATCGGCATGGTCTGTTGGGGCAGGGTAAAGCTCACGCGCACGAAATAGGGCGAGGTGCCCACGATCATGCCCGTGCCCGCCACCATGATGATGGCGGGAACTTTCGCCTGCGTGATGATGGGGCCAACAGCCAGCGCCAGCGGGGTCAGGCCAAAGCCGGCGATGGCGGCGACCTTGTCGTTGACGATCAGCTCCTGCGCCAGACGCCGCGTCTGGTCGGCGACGCCGCCATCGTCCCGGATGACAAGTTCGATCTTTTTGCCTGCGGCCATGTCGCCGTTGATCGCCTGATAGAGCCGGGCGCCCGCCAGCATTTGACGGCCCGAAGAGGCCTGCGGGCCGGTCAACGGCAGGATGAGGCCGATCTTCACGCCGGGTTGCTGGGCGGACGCCTGCTGGCCGGGCGTCCACGCGGCGACCATGGCGGCAGCAATCATTAAAGCTCTTCTATTCATGGCTATGCCCCCTTGCGCGACCAGTTCTGTTATACGCATCTCGATAGGCTTCGAAAAACAATTTGGTCGCAGCCCGAACGTCGCGCGCAAATGCGTGGTCCCCGGCATTCCTGCGCAGTCGGAAAAATAGAACAAAATCTGGGTCTTAAAGAGCATGAACGGCGCGCACTTGCGGTTTTCCCCAAAATCGCCTAACGCAGCCTCGTCTTTTCCGCCGCCAAGGCGGACCAACCACATATTCGGAAGCGAGCCATGGCGAAGGAAAAATTCGAACGTAACAAGCCGCATTGCAACATCGGCACGATTGGTCACGTTGACCATGGCAAGACGTCGTTGACGGCAGCGATCACGAAGATTCTTGCTGAATCTGGCGGCGCCACGTTTACGGCGTACGACCA
>CAMCUC010000049.1 GCA_945878875.1 Rhizobium sp. Q54 | reverse complement strand
GCGGGCTGGAAGCCCGCGGTCCATAGAGCGCCCCTTTGGACCGCGGGCTTCCAGCCCGCATTCTTTGCGACCCTACTTGCCGCCGACCACCTCAAGCCCGCCCATATATTTCCGCAAAGCCTCGGGCACGATGATCGACCCGTCGGCCTGCTGGTAATTCTCCAGCACCGCCACCAAAGCGCGCCCCACCGCCACGCCTGATCCGTTGAGCGTGTGCACGAAGCGGGTCTGTTTGCTGTCGGCGGGGCGGTAGCGCGTGTTCATGCGCCGGGCCTGAAAATCGCCGCAGACGGAGCAGGACGAAATCTCGCGGAACTTGCCCTGCCCCGGCAGCCAGACCTCGATGTCGTAGGTCTTTTGCGAGGCGAACCCCATGTCGCCGGTGCACAGGGTGACGACGCGATAATGCAGGCCAAGGCGCTTCAGCACCTCCTCCGCGCAGGCCGTCATGCGCTCGTGTTCGGCGAGCGATTGCTCGGGCGTGGTGATGGAGACCAGCTCCACCTTGTGGAATTGATGCTGGCGGATCATGCCGCGCGTATCGCGCCCCGCTGAACCGGCCTCTGCGCGAAAGCACGCGGTGCCCGCCGTCATGCGCATGGGAAGCTGCTTCTCGTCTAGAATGCTTTCGCGCACGAGGTTTGTGAGCGGCACTTCGGCGGTGGGGATGAGCCAATAGCCATCACCCGCCGCAAACTGGTCATCCCGAAACTTCGGCAATTGCGCGGTGCCAAACATGGCTTCGTCGCGCACCAGCAGCGGCGGATCGACTTCCATATAGCCGTGCTCGTCGGTGTGCAGGTCCAGCATGAATTGCATCAGCGCCCGCTCCATGCGGGCGAGCGGGCCTTTCAGCACCACGAAGCGCGCGCCCGACATTTTGGCGGCGACGTCGAAATCCATCAGCCCCAGCGCTTCGCCAAGCTCGAAATGCTCTTTGGGGGCGAAGTCCATCGCGGGCTTTTCGCCGAAGACGCGCGTCTCGATATTGTCGTGCTCGTCCTTGCCGACAGGGGTTTCGGCCAGCGGCGTGTTGGGCTCCTTCAGCAGCGCCTCTTCCAGCGCCGCCACCGCATTGCGCTCGTCCGCTTCCCAGATCGCCATCTGGTCCTTGAGCGCGGCGACTTCCGCCTTCAGCGCGTCGGCGCGGGCGGAATCCTTATCCTTCATCGCCTGCCCGATGTCTTTGGAGGCTGCGTTGCGCCGCTCCTGCGCCGCCTGTAATTGCACGATGGCGGCCCGGCGCACGTCGTCGAGCGCAAACAATCTGCCCGCCAGCGGCTCCAGCCCGCGCGCGCGGCGTCCCGCCTCAAACCGGGCTTCGTTGTCGCGGATCCAGCGAATGTCGTACATAGAAGCGTCCTCAAACGGCGAGTCGGTGTCCGCAACTGTTTAGAACGAACGCGGGGATCGCGCCAATGCGGGGGGCGCGTCATCCCGGCGAAGGCCGGGATCCACGTCAGGCTACGAGCTCAAGGCCTGCCGTGGATGGCCGCCGTCGCGACCATGACGCATTTGGGGCATTGCAACCAAGACTGCACAAGCCGTGGCTTGGGAAAGCTCCGCCCTGTGCTAGCCTGCGCAAAGCTCAACCGGGATTCGCGCCGCTCCATGACACTGCTTCGCGCCATTGGCCTCATGTCCGGCACCTCCATGGACGGCGTGGACGTCGCGCTTGTCGAGACCGACGGACAGCGAGCGCTGAAACTCGGGCCGACCGGCAGTCGGCGCTATGTCGAATCCGAGCGGGCGCTGCTGCGCGCAGCGGTCGCCGACGCCGCCCACCTCACTGATCGCAACGCTCGGCCAGGCGCGCTTGAACAAGCCGAGGAGTTGGTGACGCGGCGCCATGCCGAGATCGTCGAAACATTCCTGAGCGAGCATGCGATCGAGCGCACCAGCGTGGACGTAATCGGTTTTCACGGCCAGACCGTTCTGCACAAGCCGCAGCGCGGGCTTACCGTGCAGATCGGCGACGGTGCCTTGCTCGCGCAGCGGCTGCAAATTCCGGTGGTCGCGGATATGCGCGCAGCCGACGTAGCCGCGGGCGGCGAAGGCGCGCCGCTGGTTCCGGTCTGGCATCAGGCTTTGGCGGAGGCTGCGGGGCTGGAACTGCCGCTCGCTATCGTCAATCTTGGCGGCGTCGGAAACCTCACTTTTATCGCGCAGGGTGAAGACCCCATCGCCTTCGACACCGGCCCCGCCAATGCGCTGATCGACGATCTGATGCTGGAGCGCACAGGTACGGCGTGCGACATCCATGGCGCGCAGGCGGCGCTGGGCGAGGCAGATGCGGACGCGCTGGCTCAGCTGCTCGCACATCCCTATTTCCGCGCGCCTGCTCCAAAGTCGCTGGACCGCAATGCTTTCTCGCGCGCGCCCGTCGCGGGGCTGGAGACGAGGCACGCAGCCGCCACGCTCACCGCCTTCACCGCGCATTCAATTGGAAAAGCGTTTGCGCTTCTGCCGCAGCGTCCCAAGCGCGTGATCGTCTGCGGCGGCGGGGCGCGCAATCCAAGTCTGATGCGGGCGCTGGGCGAGGCTTTGCCTATGCCCGTAGCGTCCGCGAACGACCTGGGATGGAGCGCGGATTCGATGGAGGCGCAGGCTTTTGCATATCTGGCCGTGCGCGCCGCCAAAGGCCTGCCGCTGACGTTCCCAACGACGACGGGCGCCCCGGGGCCGCTGACGGGCGGGGTGCTTCACAAGCCGGCGCGTTAGGCAGGCGGCATCCCGTGCTGGCTGGAAGCCCGTGATCCATAGAACGCGCCCCTTTGGACCGCAGGCCTCCAGCCCGGATTCTTTACACCAGCCCTAAAACGCCAGCTTCTGCCCTTCAATGGTCAGGCGGCGCATCAGGCGCGGCTCGTCGCGCGGGAAGTCGTTGCGGGCGTGGATCGAGCACCAATTATCCCAGATCACCAGATCGCCGATGGCCCAAGAATGCTCGTAGACGATGGCGGGATTTTCCGAAATATCGAACAATTGCTCCAGCGCGTCCTCGCTCTCCTGCCGCGACAGGCCTTCAATCTGCGACGACATCAGCCGCGAGATATACAAAGCCTTCTTGCCTGTGGCCGGATGGGTGACGAACAGCGGCTGCCAATTGTGCCTGATTTTTGAAAGGTCGGACGTATCGAGGTTCAACCGCTCGCGGCGCTTGTAATCGTGCATCTGCAACACGCGGCGCCCTTCAAGCTTGTCGCGCAAAGGCTGCGGGATCATGTCGTAGGCGCGGTACATGTTGGAAAAACGCGTCTCGCCGCCGGTGCTCGTCAGCTTCATGGCGTAAAGCAGCGTCGCACGATGGGGCTCGGGATAATAGCTGGTGTCGTGGTGGAACCACATTTCGCCATCGCCAAACGCGCCGATGGACTTGCCATTCTCCACGATATTGGTGACGAGCATAAACGGCGTGTCGAAGTTTCCGCCGGGACCATCGCCCACAATCGGCTTCTTGCGCATGGCGACGGCGCCAAACACCTGCGCCGCACGCAATTGCTCAGGCTCGCCAAGCTCCTGCTCGGGGAAGGCGAGCATGATGTTCTCGTCAAACGCCTTGCGCATGGCGGCGGCGGTTTCCGCATCGATGGGCTTGGACAGATCGACGCCCCAAACCCGCGCACCTATTTCCGGGTGGGCCTTTTCGATCTTCAGATTCATGACGATCATTCCTCCTGCTGCGCGATTCCAAGCTGGTTGCTGTGGTTATAGGGCGGTGGATGTTGGGATGCAAAAGGGGCGCTCTATGGACCGCGGGCGGCCCCGCCCGCAAAACGGCGCAAGCCTTGGCTTTACGCTTTCAGCCGTTCGGAATACCGGCAGCGCAAAGAATGCGGACTGGAAGCCCGCGGTCCAAACGTGGTGCCCACTGGACCAACGCGCCGCTTGGAACCCCTCTCGCCCCGTGCCATTGTTGCGACACAGTTAGAGGCCCAGCATGAAACTCGACCGTCGCGCATTTCTGGCCGGGACCGCCGCCCTTTCCCTCACGCCCGCCCGCGCGCAAACGCAGCCGCGCATCATCGAGGCGCGCGCTGGCGGCTATGACGGCGCAGCTCCCGGCCCGCTGTTGCGATTGCGCAAGGGCGAGGCGCTGAACCTGCGGCTGCTCAACAAGCTCGATCAGCCGACCTCAATCCATTGGCGCGGCATGCGGGCGCCCAATGCGTTTGACGGGGTGGCGCCTCTGAACCAGAAGCCCGTCGCGCCCGGCGAGAGTTTCGACATCGGCTTCACGCCGCCGGACGCGGGCACGTTTTTCTACCATGCCCATGCCGAGACGCACATGATGCAGCAAGTCAATCACGGGCTCTATGGCGTGCTGATTGTCGAGGAGCCGGATGCGCCCGACGTCGATCATGACGTGCTGGCGATCATCGGCGACCAGATGATGGGCGACCAAACCGATCCATGCGCCGGGCGCCCTGCCCTGCCGGTCTCAATCAACGGAAAACTTGGCCCCGAAAAACGCGAGGCTGCCCCGCGCTCGCGCATTCGGCTGCGGCTGGTGAACGCGGCCAGCGCCCGCATCATGACCATCGCGCTCGACGGCGTGCAGCCTTACGTGATCGCCATCGACGGCCAACCCTGCAGGGCGTTCGAGCCGTTGCGCAACAGCGTGCCCATCGCGCCCGGCGCGCGGTTTGACGTGATGTTCGACATGCCCGAACAGGCGGACGCAAACGTGCGAGTGACGGTGCGCGGCGCAAGCGGCGATCCCGACATCGAGCTGGCAGTCTTCACGGCGCGCGGAAGCCTGCAAGCCGCACGCCCGCCCATCGCGGCGCCGGCGGAAAATCCGCTGTTGCCGGTCGAGATCAAACTGCAATCGGCCCGGCGGCTCGATCTGGCGCTGGAGACTGTCGGCCCCGCCGATCCGGGACTGGCCTGCTCTGACGGGCAGCCGCTTTGGCGCCTGTCGCCGCCAAAGCCGATGAAGGCGGGCGCGCCGCTGTTGTCGGTCAAGCGCGGAAGCGTTGTTTCGCTGGGCTTCGTCAATCGCTCGCAGGTCAATCAGGCGATGCGTCTGCACGGCCATGTCATGCGGCAATTGCATCTGATGGACGACGGCTGGGAGCCCTATTGGCGCGACAGCGTGATCGTGCCCGCCGGGCGCACGGTGCGGGTGGCGTTCGTGGCCGACAATCCCGGACGCTGGCGCATCGGATCCGGCATCATGGCGCATGCGGCAGGCGGCATGTCCGGCTTTTTTGAGGTGAGCTAAACGCCCCAGAGCGCGCGCCAGACGCCGGGCATGGCCTCGGGCAAATCCTCCGCGATCAACCCCGGTCCGAACGCGCGCGCCGCCGCCCCATGCAGCCAGACGGCGGCGCAGGCGGCCTCGAAAGCCGGAGCGCCTTGCGCAACGCAGCCCGCAATCAGCCCCGCAAGCACGTCGCCCGAACCGGCTGTGGCCAGCCATGGCGGCGCATCTTGAAGGATCCCGGCCCGCCCGTCCGGGTGAGCGACCACGGTGTCGGCGCCTTTCAGCAGAACGATTGCGCCGCTAAGGCTCGCCCCAGCCCGCGCCCGGTCAAGTCTTGAAGGGGCGTCCTCATTAAACAAGCGCGCAAATTCGCCATCATGCGGCGTCAGGATCACCGCCGCCTGCGAGGCTTTGATCGCTTCCGTCAGTTCCGGCAGGCGACCCTCGAAACTAGTCAGCGCGTCGGCATCGAGGATGACGGACCGGCTGGGACCGGGCGCCGCGAGGGCCGCCAGAACCATCGCCCGCATTGGCTCGCCGATCCCCCCGCCCGGCCCCAGAACCAGCGCATTGATCCGCCGGTCGGAGAGGATTTCGCCAAGCTCGTGCGCATTGTCGCAGGGCACCAGCATGATCGCAGTCAGGTGCGCGGAATTGACCGCCAGCGCCTCGCGCATCGAGCCCAGCGTCACCAAGCCTGCCCCTCCACGAAGCGCGCCCCTCGCCGCCAGCCGGGCGGCGCCGGTGCGATGCATGGCTCCGGACAGAACCAGCGCATGGCCGCGATCATATTTATGACCCTCGGTGCGCGGCGTGGGCAGATGGGCACGCCAAAGCTCGGGCGTGTTGGCGAATGTGCGCGGGGCGATTGTCGCCAGAACGTCGCGGCCAATGCCTATCTGGGCGCAGGCGATGCGCCCGCAGAGCGCCCGGCCCGGCAGCAGCAAATGGCCGGGCTTGAGGCGGAAGAAGGTGACGGTCTCGTCCGCCGTCACGCAGGCGCCCCGAATCTGGCCGGTGTCGCAATCGAGGCCCGAGGGCGCATCCACCGCGATCACATAGCCGCCTTCTTTACGCCAATTGTTCAAAAGCTCGACGGCGGCGCGGGCACCTCCATCAAGATCGCGTGAAATGCCTGCGCCAAACAGCGCGTCGATGATGAGGCTCGCCCCCGCATAATCGAGCTGCGCGATGGGCCGCGTCTCGCCAGTCCAGACCTTGGCCGCCAGCGCCGCGTCGCCGTGCAGTCCGGCGGGATCGACCAGCGCGCCGACGACGACATCGAATCCCTCGCTGGCCAGAATCCGGGCGGCTACATAGCCATCGCCGCCATTGTTGCCGGGCCCACACAAAACGAGCGCCCGGCGCCCGCCAAGCCGCTGCAAAGCTGCGCGCGCGCAATCGGCGACGGCGGCGCCCGCCGCCTCCATGAGAACGATTCCCGGCGTTCCCGCTTCAATCGTCAGGCAGTCGGCGCGCGCCATCTCGTGCGTGGTGAGCAATTCGATCATCGCGCCATGCTGGGGCGCCTCGCCCACATGCGCAAGACGGGAACCGAGTTCGCCCCAAGCCCATTAGGCTTGAGACGGCAAACGGAGAAAACCCGGAGAAAATCCATGGCTGAGAAAACATTGCACGATCTCTTTCACGAGACCCTGAAGGACATCTACCACGCGGAACGCCAAATTCTGCGCAAGATGCCGAAAATGGTCAAAAGCGTGAACTCAAAAGAACTGGCCCAAGCGTTCCAGAACCACCAGAAGGAAACCGAAATGCAGATCGAACGCCTTGAGCAGGTGTTCGAATCCATCGGCAAGCGCCCGCAGGGCAAAAGCTGCGAGGCAATGAAGGCCATCCTTGAGGAAAGCGAAGAGGTGATCGAGGATTTTGCCGGCAGCGACGCGCTGGACGCGGGCATTCTGGGATCGGCCCAGGCCGTGGAGCATTACGAGATCACGCGCTACGGCACGCTGAAGGCGTGGGCCAAACAGCTTGGCCTGAATGACGCCGTGAAACTGCTCGACGCCTCGCTCAAGGAGGAGGAAAAGACCGACATGCTCCTGAGCAAAATCGCCGAGCAAACCATCAACGCCAAAGCCGCGCATCAGGCTGCGGCGAAATAGCAGGCAAGAGAAACGCTCTTCCTTCTCCCCAAGCGGGAGAAGGAAGAGAAAAAACCAACATTTACAAATTCTTGTTATAACTTCTTAAACCAGTTTTCGAGTCTCTTCACAGCCTGGATCACATCCGCCTCTGACCCGGCGAACGACATTCGAAGCGTGCGGGCGCCGCGCTCGCGGTCGAAATCGAGGCCGGGCGTGGTGGCCACCCCCGCCTCCTCCAGCATTCGTTTGCAGAAGCTGAGGCTGTCGTTGGTGAAGCGACCGACGTCCGCGTAGACGTAGAACGCGCCGTCGACGGGATGGAAGTCGGCAAGCCCGATGCGGGGCAGCTCGTTGAGCAGGATCTCGCGATTGCGGGCGTAACCGGCCTTCACCGCCTCAAGCGCCTCACCAGCCTCAAACGCAGCTTCAGCTGCGATCTGGCTCAAGGTAGGCACGGAAATCGACAGGCTTTGTTGCAGGCGCTCGATGGGGCGCACCAGCGCTTCGGGCGCGATCAACCAGCCAATGCGCCAGCCGGTCATGCAGAAGTATTTCGAGAACGAGTTCACGACCATCGCCTGACCGGAGAAGGCGAGCGCGGTCTGGGCCGGCGCCTCATAGGTCAGGCCGTGGTATATTTCGTCCGAGATGAAGGCGATGCCCAGCCGGTCGCAGGTCTCGCAGATTGCGCGCAGGGCCTCGGGCGACATCATCGTGCCCGACGGATTGGCCGGGCTCATCAGCAACACGCCATCGAGCGGGCGCTCGATGTGGGCGGCCTCGATCATGGCGGCGCTCACTACATGCCGGTCCACCGCATGCGTGGCGAGCGCGACCGTCTCCAGCCCCATAGCCTCCAATACATTGCGATAGGCAGGATAGCCGGGTGAGGCGATGGCGACGCGAGCGCCCGCGTCAAACAGGCCAAGGAAGCTCAAAATGAACCCCGCCGACGATCCGGTGGTGACGATGACCCGCTCGGGGGAAACCTCGACGCCGTAGCAATCACGATAATGGCGGGCGATGCGGGCGCGCAGACTTGGCCGTCCCAGCGCCTCGGTGTAGCCGATCTGCCCGCTCTCCAGCGCCCGCATGGCGGCCTCGCGGGCGGGACGCGGCGCCGGGGCTGCCGGTTCGCCAACCTCCATGTGCACGATGTCCGCGCCAGCATCCTCAAGCTTGCGCGAGGCGCTCATCACGTCCATCGCCATGAACGGAGCGACGCGGCTGCGCAAGGAAGGCTTTATGCTGTGCATCGTCATTCTTTCTTCCGTTCGCGCCGCGCTCCCGCCATAATGGGGCTGTGTTTTTGAAACGCCACTCAGGCCAAAGCTGCGAGCCTTCATATTGCGAGCGTTTATGTGCAAAAGCCCTAGCAGCCCACGAAGGCGAGTAAAAGCCTCATTGGCTGCGCTCATGATTGGCGCGCTGCTGGCCCAGCCCGCGAACGCCCAGGAGCGCAGGCTCAACATCATCCGCGACGGCGAGATCGAGCAATTGCTGCGCGATTACGCGAACCCGATTTTCCGAGCGGCGGGAATCAAGACCGGCGCCGCCAAGATCATTCTGGTCGGCGACCGCTCATTCAACGCCTTTGTCGCCAACGGCCAGAAGATCTTCGTCAACGTCGGCGCCATTATGGAGGCCAAAACTCCCAACGAGATCATCGGCGTGCTGGCGCATGAAACCGGGCACATCGCAGGCGGGCATCTGGCGCGGCAACGGCTGGAGCTGGCCAATGCGCAGATTTTCGCCGTCGCAGGAATGTTGATGAGCGCGGGCGCCGTGGCCGCCACTGCACGCAGCCGCAACGTCGGCGCCGACAGCGCGGGCATGATGGGCACAATGCTGGGGCCGCAGGAAATGGTGCGCCGCGCGCTGTTGTCCTACCAGCGCGGCGAGGAGCGCGCCGCCGACATCGCCGCCGTGAAATATCTCGCCGCCACCGGCCAGTCGGCCAAAGGCCTGCTGGCGACGATGGAGCGGTTTCAATCCGAATCGCTGTTCAAGACATCGTCGATAGACCCCTATCTACTGTCCCACCCCCTACCCTCGGATCGCATTTCCGCGCTTCAGGAGCTGGCGGGCAAGAGCCCCGCCTACAGCCGCATCGATCCTCCCGCGCTTCAGGCCCGGCACGACATGGCGCGCGGAAAGCTCGTCGGCTTCATGGGCAATTCGGGCGAGATCAGCCGCCGCTATCCGGTCAGCGATCAGTCGTTGCCCGCAAAATATGCGCGCGCGATTTCCGCCTACAGGTTCGGGCGTATCGACGACGCTTTGGCGCAGATTGACGCGCTGATTGCCAGCAATTCCGGCAATCCGTGGTTTCACGAGCTGAAAGGCCAGACGCTGCTGGAGGCTGGCCGACCCGTGCAGGCGATAGAACCGCTGAAGCGCGCGTTGTCGCTGGCCCCCAACGCAAACCCGCTGCGGGTCATGCTGGGGCACGCTTACGTAGCGTCAAACAACCCCGCACACGCCGCGCAAGCAATCTCGCTTCTCAACCGCGCCGCCCAGCAGGAGCCGGAAAACGGCGAGGCGTTCCAGTTCCTATCGATGGCCTATGAGCGCAAGGGCGATCAGGCCAACGCCATGCTCAGCGCGGCGCAGGGCATGTTCATCGCGGGCAAATACATCGAGGCCCGCACGCAGGCCAGCCGCGCAATGAAACTGCTGCCGGAAAAATCACCCGGCTGGCTGAAGGCCGAGGATATTCTGAACTGGCGCCCGCCAAAAATTTAAGGCCTGCTTCTTCCTTCTCCCGCCTGCGGGAGAAGGAAGAAAAGTGCGCCCGTTCGACGTCGCCAGCTCGTTGCGCTATAAAGCTTGCGCATTCAGGAGTTCTCGATGTTTCTTTCAGCCTTGCGCAGCGTTTTCGCCGCAGCTTTTCTCTTCGCCTGCGTCCCCGCCTTCGCGCAAAGCTCTCTGCCGCGCGCCGAGATTGAAGCGATCGTGAAGGATTATCTGCTCAAGAACCCGGAAGTGTTGCGCGACGCGCTGATTGAGCTGGAGCGTCGGGGCAAGGCGGAGGAGGATGCAGCGCGGGTGCGCGCGGTAGCCGAACTGGCCCCAAAAATCTATAATTCCACGCGGCAAGTCGTCGTCGGAAACCCGGCGGGCAAGATCGCTCTGGTCGAGTTTTACGATTACAATTGCGGCTATTGCAAACGCGCGTTCGACGACCTTGGCGCCCTTATCAAGAAGAACCCGGACCTTCGCGTGATCTTGAAAGAATTCCCGGTGCTCGGCCCCAATTCAATTGAGGCGGCGCAGGTCGCCCACGCTCTGCGGATGCAGGTCGACGCCGACAAGTTCTGGGCGTTCCACCAGAAGCTACTCACCTCGCGCGGCCAGATCGGCAAGGCGCAGGCGCTCGCCGCCGCAAAGGAATCGGGCGCCGACATGGCGCGCCTGAACAAGGATCTCGACAGCCAAGAAGTGAAGGCCAGCCTGCAAGAAGTGATGCAGATGGCCGATGCGCTCGGCCTCACCGGCACGCCCTCCTATGTTGTGGGCGGCGACGTCGTGGTGGGCGCGGTCGGCGCAGCTGAATTGCAGGGCAAAATCGACAATCTGCGCAAATGCGGCAAAACCGCTTGCGGTTGAAGGATGAACTTTGCAAACCTGAACTTTGCCTGTGGGCGAAGGTCGCTTGGCCCTTCCCTCACAGGCTCTCGCGAGCTATGAGGTTGTCGTTTAACAAGCCGCCACGGCGACGTTCCTTATTCCGGTTGCGATGAAACCTGCCATCCACGTTCTCAACGGACCAAATTTGAACCTGCTGGGAACGCGGGAGCCTGAAACCTATGGCCGCGAAACGCTGGCCGACATCGAGGCGCGGCTGACCGCGACCGCCGGCGCCGCCGGTTTTGACATTTTGTTCCGCCAGTCCAACCACGAGGGCGATCTGGTGGACTGGATTCAGGAAGCCGCCCGCACCGGCGCCGCGATCATTCTCAACGCCGGCGCCTATACCCACACCTCGATTGCGCTGCGCGACGCCATTTCCGGCTCGAACGCGCATGTGATCGAAGTCCATCTCTCGAATGTCCACGCCCGCGAGGACTTTCGCCACGTCTCCCTGATCGCCCCTGTCGCCGCTGGCGTCATTCTGGGCTTCGGGTCCCTTTCCTATGATCTCGCCCTGCACGGGCTGCTGGCCAAAGCCAGCCAACCAAAGAGCTGAATATCCATGCGCAAACCTGCAAAGACCGGCGGCAAGCCTGTGAAAGCTGCGGCCAAATCAGCCAAGCCTGCGGCCAAGAGCGCCAAGCCTGCGGCTAAATCCGTCAAGCCTGCGGCTAAAGCGGCCAAGCTCGCCAAAGCGCAGCCCGCATCGAGGGTCGCAAGCGCCGGAATGGGCGCGGACGCTCGCATGGTCGAAGAATTGGGCTCCATCCTCGCCCGCCTCGATCTGGCGGAAGTGGAAGTTGAACGCAACGGCTTGCGCGTGCGCGTGACCCGCCTGATGGCGCAACAGGTCAGCGCCAATCCCGCGGCCCCTACCCCGCAGTCTCATTCAGTGATCGCGCCGCCGCCCGTGCAGGTCGCCGCTCCGGTGAACGCCATGTCGCCCGCCGAGGTCGCCGCCGATCACGCAGGCGCCGTCAAATCGCCGATGGTGGGCACCGCCTATCGCCGCCCGAGCCCGGACGCCAAGGCGTTTATCGAAGTCGGCAGCCAGGTGAAGGCCGGCGAAAAGATTCTCCTCATTGAAGCGATGAAGACCTTCAACGAAATCGTCGCGCCGCGCGCGGGAACCGTCCTTTCGATCCACGTCGAGGACGGCCAGCCGGTTGAATACGGGCAGACGCTCGTCGTGATCGAATAAGGCGCACCAGTCGATGTTCGACAAAATCCTCATCGCCAATCGCGGCGAAATCGCTCTCAGGATCCTGCGCGCAGCCAAAGAGCTGGGCGTGCAGACCGTCGCTGTCTATTCGACGGCGGATCGCGATGCGATGCACGTCAAGCTCGCCGATGAATCCGTGTGCATCGGCCCCCCGGCTGCGCGCGATTCCTATCTCAACATCCCCGCCTTGCTGGCGGCGTGCGAGATCACCGGCGCTGACGCCATTCATCCCGGCTACGGCTTCCTGTCCGAGAACGCGCGCTTTGCGGAAATATGCGAAGATCACGGCATCACCTTCATCGGCCCCAAGGCGGAGCATATCCGCACCATGGGCGACAAGATTGAAGCCAAGCGCACCGCGCGCGCTCTGGGTATTCCATGCGTGCCCGGCTCTGACGGCGGCATCACCGACGACGAAGAGGCAATGCGCGTTGGCGACGAGATCGGCTTTCCGCTGATCGTGAAGGCGGCCGCTGGCGGCGGCGGTCGCGGCATGAAGGTCGCGCGCACCCGCGAGGATTTGTCGGACGCGCTGTCAACTGCGCGCATGGAAGCGAAAGCCGCCTTCGGCGACGATGCGGTTTATCTTGAGAAATACCTTGAGAAGCCGCGCCATATTGAAATCCAGGTGCTTGGCGACGGACGCGGCGACGCGGTTCATCTGGCCGAGCGCGATTGCTCGCTCCAGCGCCGCCACCAGAAAGTGCTGGAGGAAAGCCCCTCTCCCGCGTTGAACGAAGAGCAGCGCGACCGTATCGGCATGATTGTCGCCAACGCGATGAAGAAGCTGCAATACCGGGGCGCCGGGACCATCGAGTTCCTGTATGAGAACGGCGAGTTCTATTTCATCGAAATGAACACGCGCATTCAGGTCGAGCATCCCGTCACCGAGATGATTACCGGCTTTGACCTCGTGATCGAGCAAATCCGCATCGCCTCGGGCTCGCCTTTGTCGATGACGCAAGACGACGTGCGCCTCTCCGGCCACGCCATCGAGTGCCGGATCAACGCCGAGCACCCGGCCACCTTCCGGCCTTCGCCCGGCAAGATTGCCTATTTTCACCCGCCCGGCGGCCTTGGCGTACGCGTCGATTCCGCCGTCTATCAGGGCTACATGATCCCGCCCAATTACGATTCGCTTGTCGGCAAGCTGATCGTTCACGGACGCACCCGCAACGAGGCGCTGATGCGTCTGCGCCGGGCGCTGGATGAGTTCATCGTTGACGGCATCGACACAACTTTGCCTTTGTTCAGAACTCTGGTGCGTAATCAGGACATCCAGAACGGCGATTACGATATTCACTGGCTGGAGAAGTTCCTGGCCAAGGGCGGAATGGAATAGCGCCTGGCCTGCGGGCCTGAGTTTGGCGCGAAACCGATCCGCCCCTGCGGGCGTTGCTGATCGAAAAACAGCAATCCCATTGGGAAGAAGGCGCGTATGTCAGGTCCGGGTCAGACGTTCGAGATAACGCCAAAGCTGCTCTTGCGCGCCTATTCCATCGGCATGTTCCCGATGTCCGAGAGCGCGGACGACCCAACCTTGTTCTGGGTCGATCCCGACGAGCGCGGTATCTTCCCGCTTGATGGACTGATTATCACCAAGTCGCTCGCCAAGATCGTGCGTAGCGATCGCTACGACGTGAAGGTCGATACAGATTTCGACGCCGTGATCGAGAATTGCGCGGGCGGCGACGAGGGGCGCCCAAGCACATGGATCAACGCGCGCATCCGCAAGCTTTATGGAGATTTGTTCAGGCAGGGCCATGTCCACACGGTTGAGACTTGGCAAGACGGCAAGATGGTCGGCGGGCTCTATGGCGTGGCCATCGGCGGCGCTTTTTTCGGTGAGAGCATGTTCCACACTGCCCGCGATGCCTCAAAAGTTGCACTGATCCATCTGGCGGCGCGGTTGCGGGCGGGCGGATTTACGCTGCTCGACACCCAGTTCGTAACGCCCCATCTGGCCTCGCTGGGCGCACAGGAAGTCTCCCGCAAAAAATACCACCGCCTGCTGGACGCAGCGATTGGCGAGACGGGCAATTTTTTCGCCTGGCCCAGAGACGTACAGGTGCGCGGTCGCCAGGTGCTGGCAGTCGTAGAAGCGCCATTGGGGTGACTCTTTGGACCGCGGGCTGGAAGCCCGCTGTCCAAAGGGCGCCCTACTCCCTACTTCCTACTCCCTACTCGCTAAAACGGCGACGGGAAGAAGCTCTGAGACGGCTGGCGGCGCTGTTGTTGCTGGGCGCTGGCTGGCGGTGGAGGCGGAGGCGGGGTCCGGCCGACATTGCCAGGCGGGCGCGGCGGGGCGCCGGGGCCGCCGCCCACCTCAACCGGCGGGCCAAGATCGGGCGCCCGCGAGGGTGCGCGGGCTGCGGGCGGGCTTTGCTGCAAGGGCTGCTGGGCGGCAGACGGCGGCGTCTGCCTGCGCTGGCGCGGAACGACTGCGGGCTCCGGCTTTGCAGATTCGGGCTCGGCGCGCGCGACGCTGTCGGCGATAACCTGCGTGCCGCCTTTGCAATCTGTTAGCCACGCGTCATAGACAGCGTGCTCGATCCCGTGCAGGCCGGGGCTGGCGGCAAACATCCAGCCGCCAAAAATACGTTTGAATTTCTTGTCGTCCGTGGCCGAAACCTGCGAGGCCGAAACCTGCGCCGCGGAAGCCTGCGCCGACAAAGCCTCTTCCACTTCAACGAAGCCGGTGGTGAGCGGCGCCTCCGTCGGCGGTCGCGTATAGCAAACGCGGGGCGTGATCTGGAGCGAACCAAATTGCACCGTCTCGTCGATAGCCGCCTCGAACGCGATAATGCGCCCGGTGATTTTATCGAGACCGGCGAAGACCGCCGTTGGATGTTTGATGCGGTCGGCGAATGCGGGGGCGCCCGCGCCAAAAAGCGCGGCCAAAGCACAGGCTGAAGTGAGCGCGCGACCTGCCATGCAGAGATTAAACTCCAAAAGCCGACGCGCAATGCGTCGAAACGAGAATCAGCGCTCCACGCCGGACGAACCAGCGATAACACAAGCCCGCAATCGCAGGCGACCCCTCAGCCTTCGGCTGAAATACGGGCGAGATCATGGCGAGATCATGGCGGCGGACGCCCGCTTCACCGGCATTCGGCCTGCGCGCGCCTGCCAAGCGCCTGCATTTTGCCGCCGAATGCTTTCGCCTTCGCCTCGCCCATGGCCGCAACCTCTTTTTCCATTGCGGGCTTGCCGCCGCGCAATCCTGCGATCGCCGCTCGCCGCTCGCTGGCGTTCAGCCCTGTGCGGGCGAGTTTGGCCTGACAGGCGCAGGCGCTCTCACGCTGGCCGCGCGCGATGCAGGCGGCGGCGAAATCGTCCGCAGCCGCAGCAGCAAAGGTTGAACCCGCCGGAACTAGCGACAACAAAACAGCGAGCCCGAGGGCGCGCGACCAAATAGAAAAAAACATTAATGCTCCGCTGGGCTAAATCAGCCCGCCCGAGTAAAACGCTTACACATACAACGCGGAACGCAGGTCCAAAGCTCTGCCGGAAACTTACGAGCCCGGCGTCCAGGCCTTGTAATCTCCGGTCGCCGCCGGGCGCACGCCGCCCATCGAGAGCGATCCGGCTGGCCGGTAGGCCTGCGCCGTGCCGGTCATATTGGCCTGATGCGGCATTTCCCATTCGCGCGCGACATAAGTCTCGGCGGTGGGGGGCGTGTCCGTCGTCTGGTGCAGCCAGCCGTACCAGCCGGGCGGGGTTTTCGATCCGTCGCTCTCGCCAGCGTAAATCACCCAGCGCCGCTCATAGCCAAGCGCCGGATCAAGCTTGCCGCCGTTGGTGCGGTAATAGGAATTGCCGAACTCGTCCTGCCCCACAAGCTCGCCGTTCCGCCATGTGTGAAAACGGGTGTTCAGCGTCTGTCCGTTCCACCAGGTCAGAATTTGTAGCAGCCATTGCATTAGCATTGGTCCATTTGCGCCCCCGCCTTCGCAGGCGCAGCATAAAGAGTCGGTGAGGACTATGGCGAGCCGCTGGCCCGCTGTCCAGTGGCGACGAGAGGTTCAAACATGAGCCAAAGGCAACGCTCGATTCGCATGTGGCGTCGAATCAAACTGCTCAGGCCGATTCTTTTCAAGTCACTGAAAAAAAGAGATGTCGAGTTTCCGCAACGGAACTATGAACATGGCGGGCAACAACCCGGCTCCAGCTTTGCCCGGCAAGATTTTGACGCCCGGAGAGATTTTTCGCACAGCCCAAACGACCCCAAACCATCCCGCGTCCGCAGCCGGCTTGCGCGAACGAGCCGACTCGTCAGACACTTGCTCGCAGCGGGCAAAAGTAATCCCCACAGTTAACAGGCCCTACGACATTTTGCGCGACTTCCGGTCCGGCCCACTACATCTTGACGCGCGCCCGCCAAACGGGCACATTTTGGTCATGATCTGCCATCGCCGCTGGGAGCTGCGAGGCGGCAAGCGTTAAATATCCAGCGCCGCGTATCAGGTGCTCCAACGAATTCATATTTGTTTGCAAAAGATGTGGGAGCCACCTCGGTTGGTTTCCCGCATTTATTTGCGCCCTGTCGAGGAATAGAGATGCGGATCGAGCGGCGTTATACCAATGCAGGCCAGTCACCCTATGCGAGCCTTGAGTTTCGCAAGGCCAAGAGCGAAATCCGCAATCCGGACGGCTCGGTGGTGTTTTCTCTCGACGGCATCGACGTGCCCTCGACATGGAGCCAGGTCGCTTGCGACGTGCTGGCGCAGAAGTATTTCCGCAAGGCCGGCGTCCCCGCAGCCCTGAAGCGGGTTGAGGAGAACGACGTTCCCTCGTTCCTGTGGCGCTCCGTGCCCGACGAGGCGGCCCTCGCGCAATTGCCCGTCGACAAGCGCTATGGCAGCGAGATGACCTCGACGCAGGTGTTCGACCGCCTCGCCGGCACGTGGACCTATTGGGGCTGGAAGGGCAAGTATTTCGACACCGATACGGACGCGCAGGCGTTCTTCGACGAGATGCGCTACATGCTCGCCGCGCAGGTCGCCGCGCCCAATTCGCCGCAATGGTTCAACACCGGCCTGCATTGGGCCTATGGCATCGACGGCCCCAGCCAGGGCCATCATTACGTCGATCCCTTCACCGGCAAGCTCACCAAGTCCAAGTCCTCCTACGAGCATCCGCAGCCGCATGCCTGCTTCATCCAGTCCGTCGCCGACGATCTGGTGAACGAAGGCGGCATCATGGACCTGTGGGTGCGTGAAGCGCGCCTCTTCAAGTACGGCTCGGGCACGGGCTCGAACTTCTCGCGCCTGCGCGGCGAAAACGAGAAGCTTTCGGGCGGCGGCAAGTCTTCCGGCCTGATGAGCTTCCTCAAGATCGGCGATCGCGCCGCCGGTGCCATCAAATCGGGCGGCACCACGCGCCGCGCCGCCAAGATGGTCGTGGTCGACGCCGACCATCCGGATATTGAAGCCTACATCGACTGGAAGGTGAAGGAGGAGGAGAAGGTCGCCTCGCTCGTCACCGGCTCCAAGATCGTCAAGAAGCACATGAAGGCCGTTCTCAAGGCCTGCATCAATTGCGAAGGCGCGGGCGACGATTGCTTCAACCCGGAGAAGAACCCGGCGCTGAAGAAGGCGATCAAGCTTGCGCGTCGCGACAGCGTGCCGGACAATTACATCAAGCGCGTGATTCAATTCGCGCGTCAGGGCTATACCGAAATCCAGTTCGACACCTACGACACCGATTGGGATTCGGAAGCCTATCTCACCGTCTCGGGCCAGAACTCGAACAATTCCGTGCGCGTCACCGACGACTTCCTGCGCGCAGTGGAACAGGACGGCGACTGGAACCTGATCCGTCGCATCGACGGCAAGATCCACAAGACGCTGAAGGCCAAGGATTTGTGGGAGAAGATCGGCTACGCCGCCTGGGCGTCCGCCGATCCCGGCATCCAATACCACACCACGATCAACGACTGGCACACCTGCCCGGCGTCGGGTCCGATCATCGCGTCGAACCCCTGCTCCGAATATATGTTCCTCGACGACACCGCCTGCAATCTGGCGTCGCTGAACCTGCTCACGTTCCGCCACCCCGAAACTGGCGTCTACGATCTGGAGCGCTACGAGCACGCCGTGCGCCTGTGGACTTTGGTGCTGGAAATCGCCGTCATGATGGCGCAATTCCCCTCCAAGGAAATCGCGCGCCAGTCGTATGATTACCGCACTTTGGGCCTTGGTTACGCCAATGTCGGCGGCCTGCTGATGTCGTCTGGCCTTGGCTATGATTCCGAGGAAGGCCGCGCAATCGTCGCCGGCCTCACCGCGATCATGACCGGCGTTTGCTACGAGACCTCGGCGGAAATCGCTAAGGAGCTTGGTCCGTTCGCCCATTACAAGACGAACGCCGAGCACATGCTGCGCGTCATCCGCAACCATCGTCGCGCAGCGCAGGGTGTGAGCGAGGGCTACGAGCAGCTTTCCGTTCTGCCCGTAGCGCTCGATCACGCCACGCTGGCAAAACTCGGCGCCAATGGCGCGGATCTTTCGGCTCGCTCGAAGGCGGCGTGGGATCGTGCTTTGGCCAAGGGCGAGGCTCACGGCTACCGCAACGCGCAGACGACCGTTGTTGCACCCACCGGCACGATTGGCCTGGTGATGGATTGCGACACCACCGGCATCGAGCCTGATTTCGCGCTGGTGAAATTCAAGAAGCTGGCTGGCGGCGGTTATTTCAAGATCATCAATCGCGCTGTGCCGGAGGCACTTCGCGTGCTTGGCTATCGCTCGCACGAGATCGCCGAGATCGAGGCCTATGCGGTTGGTCACGCCAGCCTTCGTCAATCGCCCGGCGTCAACCACGGCTCGCTGCGCGCGCGCGGCTTTGACGAGGCAAAGTTGGAGCAGCTTGAGAAGACGCTGGCCAGCGCCTTCGACATCAAGTTCGTGTTCAACAAGTGGAGCCTTGGCGAGGACTTCCTGAAGGACGTGCTGAAAGTGCCCGCTGAAAAGCTGGACGATCCCAGCTTCGAGCTGCTTCCGTTCCTTGGCTTCTCGCGCGCTGAAATCGAGGCCGCCAACACGCATGTGTGCGGCGCGATGACGCTGGAGGGCGCGCCCCATCTGAAGATGGCGCATTACAGCGTGTTCGATTGCGCCAATGCGTGCGGTCGCACCGGCAAGCGCTATCTTTCGGTTGAAAGCCACATCCGCATGCTGGCCTGCGCGCAGCCCTTCATCACGGGCGCGATCTCGAAGACCATCAACATGCCCAACGACGCTGTGGTCGACGATTGCAAGGACGCCTACATGATGTCCTGGCGCCTCGGCCTCAAGGCCAACGCGCTCTATCGCGATGGCTCAAAGCTTTCGCAGCCGCTGAACTCGCAGCTCATCTCCGACGATGAGGACGAGGACGACGATGCTCTGGAGCAGCTGGTGGCGATGCCCAACGCTGCGCGCGCCTCGCAAATGGCCGAGAAGATCGTCGAGCGCATCGTGGAGCGCGTCGAGCGCACCCGCGAGCGCGAGCGCCTTCCCGACCGTCGCAAGGGCTACACGCAGAAAGCCGTGGTGGGCGGGCACAAAGTGTACCTGCGCACCGGCGAATACGAGGATGGCCGCATCGGCGAAATCTTCATCGACATGCACAAGGAAGGCGCCGCCTTCCGCTCGCTGATGAACAATTTCGCCATCGCTATCTCGGTTGGCCTGCAATATGGCGTGCCGCTGGAAGAATATGTGGACGCCTTCACGTTCACCCGCTTCGAGCCGGCTGGCTTCGTGCAGGGCAATGACGCGATCAAGAACGCGACGTCGATCCTCGATTACGTGTTCCGCGAACTCGCCATCTCCTACATGGGCCGCAACGATCTGGCCCACGTGGACCCCTCCGAAATCGGTGGCACCGTGATCGGCAAAGGCGAGGAACAGGGCCGCGCGCCTGACAGCACGCCCTACGTGTCGTCAGGCTTCGTGCGCGGCAAGCACGACCGCCTGATGCTGGTGCAAGGCACGGGAACCTACGGCGTGCCGCTGGGCGACGTGACTGCGTTCGCGCAATCAGGCTCGGTCTCCACGACCGGCCTGCGCGACGACGGCGCAACGTTTGTGACCGCGCTCGATTGGCAGACGGCAGGCGCCCACGCCGCGCCTGTGGCGAAGAAAGCAAAGAGCGATGAAGACAGTGGCCCAGAACTTGGCTTCTCAGTACCTTCAGACTGGAAGGATTTAACCTCCAGCAGGCGGGCTGAAGCACGCATGAAGGGCTATGTGGGGGAAAGCTGCCCTGAGTGCCAGAACTTTACGCTGGTGCGCAATGGAACATGTCTGAAGTGCGATACGTGTGGATCAACGACTGGGTGCAGCTAAGACCAACCATCTGGATGTCAACGACTTCAGAGTCCGCTCACTAAGAGATCAAGATATACGTCGAATTGCTGAAGACGCACGCGCACGCGCGGGCGTCGCAAGCCAGACCCGGTTTGATATAGCTAGAATAATAAGGAGACTGACAACCACCGAAGTACCAAACAAAGGGACTTTGAAAATAGTTAATTTGAGACGTGGTAGCCGCTTTCCTTATGTGAGCTATAAGCCGTCGTTGCGCTTATTTGTTCAGGAGGAAACTCTTGATTTAGCCAGTGACGGTGATCCCTTTTCTACTTACATACTAGCGCATGAGCTTGGTCATATATTGCTGCATGACCAAGATGCAAAGCGATTCTCGCCTACGAACGAAGCGCAACTTAAGTCCATTCCGGAAGAGGAATCTGCCGAATGGCAGGCACACAGCTTCGCGCATTATTTTCTTCTGCCAGATAAGTGGGTAACGACTTTTGAAACTGTGGAAAGAATCGTCGAAAATTGTAACGTGCAGCGTGAGGTCGCAATTAAGCGCGTAGCTGAAGTAGGTAATTCTAGAATGCGCGAGTGCAGCCAAATATGCGCTAATTGTCATAATTTCATGACGTTTCACAAAGCAGGTTTTCTTTGCGTTGTGTGTAAACATCGTTGATCGAAGTAATTATTTTGGGAAAAATCTAATGGCCAAGAACGAGCAAACATCCAAAACTGTTGCGTCCAAAGCAAGCCAGATCCTTCGCGATCCAAAATCAACGCAAGCGCAAAAGAGCGTTGCCGGGTCAGCGCTCACGCAAAGGCCAAATAACAGCAAGAGCAAGAAGAAGTAATCGTCAGGCGGCGTCCACGCTCCCCGTCCTCCCGGCGACGCACGCAACCCACGGCAGGCGACACGCTCGCGACCTGTCGGGGATGGCGACCTTCGCCGCCATGACGTGCTTGGGATATTGAGCGCATAGCGGCAAACAATGCTGCTGCATCGGCAAAGAATGCGGGCTGGAAGCCCGCGGTCCAAAGGGCGCTCTATGGACCGCGGGCTTCCAGCCCGCACAACGGCGCAAGCAATGGCTTTGCATGGGCAACAAAGAATACGCGCGGGGCCGCGCGCGGTCCACGCTCCGTGCCTTCGCCGCCATGACGTGGTTGGGATGTTGAGCCCATAGCGGCAAACAATGCTGCTGCATCGCCAAAGAATGCGGGCTGGAAGCCCGCGGTCCGAAGGGCGCTCTATGGACCGCGGGCTTCCAGCCCGCAAAACGGCGCACGCCGTGGCTTTGCATGGGCAACAAAGAATGCGCGCGGGGCCGCGCGCGGTCCACGCTCCGTGCCTTCGCCGCCATGACGTGGTTGGGATGTTGAGCCCATAGCGGCAAACAATGCTGCTGCATCGCCAAAGAATGCGGGCTGGAAGCCCGCGGTCC
>CAMCUC010000048.1 GCA_945878875.1 Rhizobium sp. Q54 | reverse complement strand
CGGCGTATGTCCTTCATCACCTGCTCGGCAGGCTTTTTGGCGCTTGAGGATCTAGGGTTCATCTTGGTTCCTTCGTCATAACGACGAGACCAAAACTCTCCTTAAATCACAACCGTAAATCTGGGACACAGGTGCTGACGGGGAACAGCGACAAACGACTTTGTCGCTATATCTGGCACCATCATTCTTGTTCGTGATGGGGTTCCAGATCGCCCCTTGCCTGAATATGCTTCATATCAGCCCGGAGCACACTGCTCCTCGGCAGAAGGTGGTAAAACGCAAGATATGTTTATTACTGATGTAAAATATCTTATCCGGCTTAACTGATAAGTGGCGGTGGGGAACAACAGGCAACGAGGTTGAATCGATTCTCATTCAAACGGGTATTCTTTGTCTCGTTCAATTGCGACCTTTGTCCTGTTGGATCTTGTGATTTGCGCAGCGAGCTCAGATGAGACCGTTTGGCCATAAAACTTCTCGAGCATCTCAACCGAGGTGCCCATTTGCTTGGCGAGGAGAAATGGTGAGGTATCATTCGACAGTCGCATCGTGGCGTAGAAGTGCCGGAGCGAATATATCGTTCGTGATCCACCATTCCGCTCGATTGGAACCCCGGCATACTTGAGAAGAGAGACGAAGGCGTTCTTCATCGTTTGGATTGCTGTGCCGTCTTTGTGACAGAAGACAAGCCCGTCGGATGGAGGCTTTTCTCCTAGTTCTTTCCATCGCAGATCGTAGAGCCTCTTAATGTAGAGCTGTGACTGCGACATAAAGACGGCCTCTCGAACGCCAGTCTTTCCATTCACTTCTGCAACCAGACGATCACCATCTGGAGAGGCGACAGTTCTAAGATCGCTCCAGCGAATGTTGCGTGCTTCACCAATGCGTAGTCCAGTGTTTGCGAGGATAAGAATATACTGTTGCAACATGTACCGTTGACGCCATGTCGCCTTGGCTTCGCCCTCGTCGACCCATGCTCTGGCTTTCGTGTATATCGTTGTCCATTCATCGAGCGTGAACGTTGGACGTCGTTCGAGAGCAGCCTTAGGTGGATCGGTTTCAGGCATCGCTGAGATATAGCCGTGAGAGAGAGCGAACTTGAATACGGGTAAGATGCTGGTTCGTTCTCTCTTAAGTGTACCGTTTGATGGCTTTTTCCGATTAAAGTTATTCTTTCTCCAGGCCCAATAATCCGAGAAGTCTGAAGCACCGATCATATTGATTTTCTTGGAGCCGAAGAATGGTAGAGCGCACGTTTCGATCCTGTTGATCGTGCTGTCCCATGATCCACCACGACGTGTGTGTCCCATCGTTGTGACGTATTTCGTCCACTGGTCGAATACCTGTTTAAACGTTTTCGATTGGACAGATCCGCCTGCCTTCACGTGGAGATAAGTGTCCTCATACAAATTCAGGGCAAAACGCTCCGCCTCTCTGAGGTCAGCGGTTTTGGTGCTGATGATTTTGTATCCTGAGGCATTTGGCACCCGGATACGGGCTTGCCATTTGGGATCCTTGAGGCCCGCTCGTTTGTAGAGAATGACACGTCCGTCGCCTCTGAGATCTCTCTGATCATCATACTTGGACATGGTTGCGCCTCAGCTAGAAATATATTCCTAAATATAAATTACAGATGCTGGATTTGACACCGTTTTGTCAACGTTATGTCAACAGGTAAAAATGAGCAAAAGAGGGCCAGTGACGAAGTTGTCAATGTCTCAAGTTGTTGATTTTATTTGGATAATTTGGCGCACCCGAGAGGATTCGAACCTCTGGCCTTTGCCTTCGGAGGGCAACGCTCTATCCAGCTGAGCTACGGGTGCAGACCGGCGCGTTTTGCACGCCGTGAATTTCTCTTAGCCTATCGCGCGGCTTCGATCAACGCGCGGGCTTTACAAGGGGCGTCACTTGATCGGCGGGCGCGGCAGGCGGCTCTCGCCCGGCTCCAGCGTGAAGGTGAAATCCAGGCTGAACCACGGCGCCGCGACCTCGCCAGGAGTTGTTGCATCGGGCGCGGGCTCGTTGTGCGGGATAAAATCGCCCACCAGCGCTCTTGTGACGCCAAATTGCGGATCATGGTCGAGAAACGGATCGTCACTGGCGTAGACTTGCGAGATCAGCGTTTTGAAGTTGGGCTTCACCACCATGACGTGGAGATGGGCGGGGCGATAATGCTGGCGCCCCTGCGCGCGCAACAGGTCTCCGACGACGCCTCCCACGGGGAGCGGATAGCCGGCAGGCTTGACGGTTTTGAACCAGAAGCGCCCCTCATCATCGGTCGTCAACATCCCGCGCAGGTTCATCGTCGCCTGCTCAGGATCCTGCTGCTCGTAGAGGCCCACAGGGGACGAATGCCAGACATCGACGTCGGCGCCCGCTACCGGCGCGCCTTTGCCGTCAAGAACTGCGCCTTTGACATAAAGCACAGGACCAGGGGTTGGCGAGCGCAGCAGCGTGCCGCCGTTCTCGACACGCGGCGCGCCCATGCGCCAGAAGGGCCCCAGCAGGTTCTGGGTTGTCTCGCTCGCGCCGTTGTCGCCATTGTTGAGCAGGCATACGAGCGGCGAGACGCCAAGCGACCCCGCCATGACGGAGGCCTCGTTGTGGGTCTCGTTCGATAACTGGCCGATGCGGTTCAAAATCGCGAGCGCGGCCTGAAACTCGGGCTCGGTCAGCTTCACGTCGCGCACGAACTGGTGCAGATGCGCGACAAGGGCGAGCATGATCTCACGCAGGCGCGGATCGGGCGTTTTGGCCATTTCCGCCAGCGCGACTTGCGTCAGGTGTAGATGGTTTTCAACGATCACCAGTTTCCAACCATCATGACGGCCTCCCTTTTCTCAAAACTTAAACGCAGACCTGCGGCGGCGCCAATAAAAAAAGCGGCGGACCAAAGTCCGCCGCTCAATCGTCTACGTGAAGCGTCTGCCTGATTAAAGGCTGTGCTTACTTGGCGTATTTGCTTACTTGGAGGCAGCCATGGCGGCCTTCAGTACCGGGGTCCAGCGTGCGACCTCGGTTTCCACCAGCTTCTGCAAGGCAATGGAGCCACGATCGTTGCCGACCGGCGAGACCGCGCCAAGATCGTCGAGGCGCTTCTTGGCGCCGGCGTCGTCGAGCGCGGAATTGAGCGCAGCCTCAAGCTTTTTCACAACGTCGGCGGGCGTGCCCTTGGGCGCGAACACGGCGTTCCATGCGCTCACCTCATAGCCGTCAATACCAGCTTCCTTGGTGGTGGGCAGATTGGGCAGAGCGGGCGAGCGTGCGGCGGTGGCGATGGCGAAAGCCTTCACGGTGCCGGCGTTGATCTGGCCCACCAGGTTGACGATCTGGTCGGTCATGTAATCAACCTGGCCCGACATCATGTCGTTGAGGGCGGGGCCGGTGCCGGTGTAGGGAATGAACGTGGGCTTGGTGCCCATGATCGAGTTCAGAAGAATGCCGGTGGAATGCGACACCGAACCGATGCCGGCATGGGCGTGGTTAGATTTATCGCCCTGCTTCTTCGCCCATTCGATGAATTCCTTCAGGTTGTTGGCCGGATGGTCCTTCTTGCCGACGATGATGATCGGCGTACCGGCGGCCACGCCAATCGGTGCGAAATCCTTGGCGGGATCGTATTTCAGATTGGGATACAGCGCAGGGGCCGCGCCATGGGTGCCCATGTGGCCCATCATCAGGGTGTAGCCGTCGGCTGCAGCGCCCGCTCCACGGGTGATGCCCGTGGTGCCGCCGGCGCCAGCGACGTTTTCAATGATGACGGTCTGGCCCAGCGCGCGCGACATCGGCTCTGCGACGATGCGGGCGACAATGTCCGTAGGACCGCCAGCTGCGAAAGGCACGATCATGGTGATCGCCTTGTTGGGGTAGGTCTGCGCGAAAGCGGGCGCAGCGACGATGGCGGCAATAGCCGCAGCAAGTGCAATCTTCTTCATATTCCCCTCCTTGTCGCCGCTCCCTCGCGACGCCTAGCCTATATAGATACTGCTTCTGGTCAGAATAACCAATGGCGCAGTCATAGTTTTAACGATGCAGCGCCTGCACGCGTATCGTGAACAAAAAAACGGTCGGGGCAAGACCCCGACCGTCATTATTATTCGCAACAAAGCTTCCTGATCCGCTTTCTATTCCTGGAAAACGGCGTCGCGCTTCTTGTTGATCGAGGGCAGGAGCGCAATCACAAGCATGATGACTGCGACCGCCAGCAGCACGCCCGAAACGGGGCGCTCGACGAACGTCATGAAGCTGCCGCGCGAAAGGATCAGCGACTGGCGCAGCTTCTCTTCCATCAGCTTGCCCAGCACAAAGCCCAGCAGCATCGGCGCCGGCTCGAAGCCCAGCTTGATGAGGATGTAGCCGAGCAGAGCGAAGAAAGCCGTGAAATAGACGTCCTGGACCGAATTGTTGATCGAGTAGATGCCGATGCAGCAGAAGATCATGATCGCCGGGAACATCAGGCGATATGGCACCTTCAGCAGCTTCACCCACATGCCGACCAGCGGCAGGTTTATGATGACCAGCATCGCATTGCCGATCCACATGGATGCGATCATGCCCCAGAACAGGTCCGGGTTTTTCGTCATCACCTGCGGGCCGGGAATGATGCCGTGGATGGTCATCGCGCCGACCATCAGGGCCATCACGGCGTTGGGCGGAATGCCCAACGTCAGCAACGGAATGAACGCAGTCTGCGCGCCCGCGTTATTGGCGGCTTCAGGACCGGCTACGCCCTCAATCGCGCCCTTGCCGAAGCGGCTCGGGTCCTTGGCGAGTTTCTTTTCCATCGTGTAGGAGGCGAACGGGCCAAGCACTGCGCCATTGCCCGGCAAAATGCCGAGCAAGCCGCCGATGAACGTGCCGCGCAGGACAGGAGGCACCGATTGTTTGATCTCGGCCCACGAAGGCATCAACTTGCCGATCTTGCCGCGCACCACGTCGCGCGCTTCCGGATTTTCAAGATTGCGGATGATTTCCGCAAACCCGAAAATGCCCATGGCGAGCGGCGCAAAGTCAACGCCGTCGGAGAGCTGCTGGATTCCCAGCGTCATGCGCTCCTGGCCGGTCTCAAGATCCGTGCCGACAGTGGCGAGCAGGAGCCCGAGGAACACCATCAACAGCGCCTTGAAGATCGATCCGCGCGCAAGAACGGTGGAGAACACAAGGCCCATCACCATCAGCGAGAAATATTCGGCGGGGCCGAACAATTGCGCGAGTTTGGTGAGCGGCGCGCCCATCGCAGCGATGAAGATCGTCGCGACGCAACCGGCGAAAAACGATCCGAGCGCCGCTACGCCAAGGGCTGCGCCGGCGCGTCCCTGTTTGGCCATCTGGTGGCCATCGAGGGTTGTGACGACAGCCGTGGCCTCGCCGGGAATATTAACGAGAATGGCGGTGGTCGAACCGCCATATTGCGCGCCGTAATAAATGCCCGCCAGCATGATGAGCGCGCCCGTCGGATCAAGACCGAACGTGATCGGCAGCAGCATCGCGATGGTGGCGACCGGGCCGACGCCCGGCAGCACGCCAACCAGCGTGCCGATCATGCAGCCGATGAAGCAAAGGAAGATATTCTGGACCGTGAAAGCGACGCCAAAGCCCAGCGACAGATTTGAAATGAGATCCACGTGCGCCTCCTACATGAAAGCGACGACCGGGATCGGAAGACCCAGGGCGTACTTGAAAAGAAGGATGCAGAACGCGGTCATCACGAGGGCAAAGATCACGGCCTCGACCGGTCGGACCTCACTGGTCGCAAACGAGCCGAAGATCATAGCCACCGGGCCGGCCACGATAAGCCCCATCGTGCGGATCAAGAGACCAAACAGAATGATGCCGCCAAGAATGAAGAACAGGCCGCGCACATGCGGCGTCGTGAGGATAGGGCCGCCCTTCAGGAAGGCAGCCAGCGCGAGCATCAGTCCGCCTGCGCCCAATATCGCTGCGATGGAAACCGGCAGCATGCCCGGCCCCATGGCGCGCAGCCTGCCCAGCGGCAAGTCCCATGCTTGCCAGAGAAAAAATGCGGCTATAAGAGCCAAAAAAAGACCGGCGGCAATATCTTCAGTCAGTCTATAGGATCTGGCGGAAGAACGTTCCGGGGCCGGGATGTCGGTGTCTGTCATAATTAACGCGTCCCTTACCTTCGCATGACGACCTTTTCAGCTTCATATTTTTTTTACGATTGCCATGGAACGGCTTCGCGCGCCAGTCCAAAAGCGCAACTCCCCGTATAATTACGGTGCATTTGACGGTGGATTAGGACGGGGGCTGCGTGAGCCTGCCTTGTGCCGTCTGTTTCCCCACCCGTCATTCAGGGCCCCCTCTCAATCCAGCGTCGGATCGAGCACGATTTTGCCCATGCCCGGATCGTTCTCGACCAGATAATGTGCGTGGGCGGCCTGCGACAGCGGCAGCACTTTGGCGATCTGGACCTTGATCTGTCCGTTGGCCGCAGCCGCAAAACACACCGGCAGGTCGCCCTCGCGCGAGCCTGGCGAGCCCTTGATCATGATGCGGTGGTCGTAGAGATGAAAGAAGTCGATCATCACGTCGGGGCCGCCATGGGCGCCGGCGGTGACGAGCCGCCCGTCCATCCCGATGCCCTTGAAGGCCTGCGGCAGCACTTTTGGATTGGCGATGTTGTCGTAGAGGACGTCAACGCCCTTGCCGCCCGTCGCCTTCATGATTTCGGCCAGCAAGTCCTGGCTTGAATAATCAACCGCAACGTCAGCGCCCAGCTCCAGTCCCAGATCGGCTCTGGCGCGCGAGCCCGCCGTGCAGATCACCTTGGCGCCGATGACGTTTTTGGCGATTTGGATTCCAATGGCGCCGAGATTTCCGCTGGCGCCCATAATGAGAACCCATTCGTCTTTTTGCAGCTTTGCGATGTTGACCAGCAGATTCCATGCGGTTGGAACGTGGCGCATGACCACCGCCGCTTCATGGAAGGAAAGATTGTCGGGCAGAGGGCGTACGATGGTCGAGGGCAGGCAGACGTATTGCGCAAAGCCGCCGGGGCGCTTCACGCCCATCATGCCTTTTGGCCCCGTATAGGTAGCCAATCCATCCTCGGCCACCACGTTGAGCGGCATTGTGCCGGCGCCCGCCACCTTGTCGCCGATCTTCCAGCGCGTCACGCCCGGGCCGATCATGTCCACCAGACCGGCGCAATCGACGCCGGGGATGCACGGCATGACGGGCTCGCGCTGCGTTTGCGCGCCGCGTCGCAGGGCGACGTCGAGAACGCGGTTGACGGTGGCTGCATGAACCTTGATGCGGACTTCGCCAGCCCGGGGAACGGGATCGGGCCAGTCCTGAAATTTGAGGACGTCTGGAGGGCCATATTCATGAAAAAGCGCGGCCTTCATGTCGTCTCCCCATTTTGTCTTTTTGATTGCGCCGGGTGTGCGGGAAACCCGAGTTTTTGCAAGTAGGCGTTTCTGCAAGTAGGCGGATGTTCACGATGCGAAAACGGCCGGGCTTGGGCCCGGCCGTTTCCTTGTTTGTTACGTCCTCACACCGAGGGGATCAGGCCCTTCAGGGCCGGGACCCAGCCGCCCAGATAGGTCGGCGGCCACGGAATGGTCAGCAATTGATCGAACACGATCCAGATGAACACCGTCAGCAGCACCGCGTAGGGAACGATGATGCTCCATCTCTCCGGCCCTTCCAGACGCATGTACATGATCACGAACAGCGGAACTGTCGGGATCAGGCCGATCACGGCCATGGAGCCCATGAACGCCAGCAACCAGCCAAAGAACAGAAGCGCACGGACAGCAATCTGGTTCACCGGCACGTGGTCGGTGTCAGATTCAAGGTCCATGTGGATCTTGGTTTCGGCCTTCTGTTCGACCTGCTTCTGCGCTGCGCTCGCCAGACCCAGCTCCATCTGGTCTTCCGGCTTGCGGAAGACGTCGTTGAGAAGGCCGATGGTGCAGAACGTCAGGGCCATATAGCCCACGATCAACGGCACGATCTTGGCGCTGAAGTTCCAGGACGTGGCTTGCCACACCATGGCGCCGAGGACGCAGATCATGAACACGGAATACAGGTTCTGGATAGTGAAGCGCGGAGCGCCAAACCCTGACAACATGCCCTTGACGCCGCCATGAGCCTTCACGTCCTGGACCAGCGGACGCACCAGACCCAGAAGGGCGAGGGCGAAGAGGCCAAGAACGATGGGGCGCTGGAACCACGTGAGGCCGTAGCGCTGGATCGAGATGAAGAGGTAGCGCTCGACGATTTCACCCAGAACAAGACCCAGAACCAGCGGCGGGCGCGGGAACTTCATCTGCTTCATCGTCCAGCCAAGAATGCCGAAGATGAGCAGCGTCCAGAGATCGCCCCAATTGCGGGCGCCCTGGAAAGCGCCGATGTAGATGATGCCGAGAACCGCCGGCATGATCAGCGTGTAACGCAGCGTCGCAAGACGCGCGAAATGCTCCGAGAACAAGTAGCAAAGACCCGCGCCCAGAATGTTGGCCAGCGCAATCGACCACACCATCGAATAGGTGATGTGCAGATGCTTGGACAACATGTCGGGGCCGGGGACGAGGCCGTGGATCATGAACGCGCCCATGAGGATCGCCATGCCGGCCGAGCCGGGCACGCCGAACGCCACAGTCGGCACAAGGGCGCCGCCTTCCTTAGCGTTGTTGGCGCTTTCCGAGGCGATAACGCCGCGAACGTCGCCGCGACCAAAGCTTTGCGGTGCGCCTTTTTCAGTGCGCATCGCGTGGCCATAGGCCAGCCAGTCGATAACGGCTCCGCCGATGCCGGGAACCGCGCCAAGCGCGGCGCCAAGCCACGAACAACGCAGAACCAACCACCAGTGCTCAAAGCAATCCCTCGCGCCGTGGATCATGCCGCGACGATCCGTGCGCGCCATATTGCCCGCAATGGCGGTGCGGCCAATGGCCAGATCCGCCAGTTCAGGCAGAGCAAACAGACCAAGGATGATCGGAACGAGCGGCGGGCCTTCCCACAGATAAAGCGTATCAAGCGTCCAGCGCAGCGTGCCCGTCTGTGGGTCGGAGCCGATCATCGAGATCATCAGGCCAAGACCGGCGACCGTGAGGCCACGCAGGGGGGTGTTGCCCGAGAGCACCGCCACCATCGAAATGCCAAGCACCGCGAAGGAGAGAAGCTCGGGGCTGCCGATATAGAGCATGATAGGCCGCAGAAGCGGCAGAGAAATGCCCATCAGGACCGCGCCGAAAATACCGCCCATCATCGAGGACATGTAGGCGGCTGAGAGGGCGCGGCTGGCTTCGCCGCGCTTTGCCATCGGCAAGCCGTCTAGCACTGTGGCCGCAGACCCGGCGCCGCCAGGCACGCCAAACAGAATGGCGGGAATGGGGTCGCCGGTCGCCGTTGTCGATCCAAGGCCAAGCAGAAGGGCCATGGCCGCAATCGGGTCCATGTTGAAGGTGAAGGGCAGCAGCAGAGCCGTGCCCGCAAGCCCGCCGATGCCGGGCAGAATGCCCAGCACGAGGCCCAGTATAACGCCCGTAAACAGCATCAGGAGACGCCATGGGTCAGCCAACATGACGAAGGCCGCTCCGGCCGCGTCAAACATACTTGGTTCCATCAGAATACCCGCCTTCCGTGGCCCGGTACGAACTCGCTTTCACGAACAGGTCCGGGCCTCTCAAGTTTAAATTTCCACAAGCCTTATGGACCTTCAAGCGGCGCACAGCCGGCGCCCCGGGAAGGGTTTCTCATCCGCTGGTCGGTGGACCTCGCGCATCGAAATGACGGGCGTGAGAGGTTTTACGTCCGATCCGCATCGCGTCGCGAAACGCGGTGTAGTCAAAAGCTGCGAACGTCGAATAGCCCGCGCAGGAAAAATCGCCGTAATACTCGTCCGACTTCAAACCGCCGGATTCCAGCGCCGCCTGCGGGTTGAAGAAGGGAGCCGACTGAAGGTGCGCCTCGACATAATGGGGTTTTTGCGCAGCCGTCATCATCGAGACGGCGGACAAAAACACGAACAGCGCGAGCGTAAAAGCTACGAACGTCGGCGATTCGGAGGCGCTTCGCATGAGCCGCCAGTTGCCGCGCGGTCCGGTTTTGCGGAATCGCCGATCCAGAATGAGCTGGGGCGAGCGGGCCGACTTCTGGTCGGCCGGGCAATCGGGCAAACTGGACGACGTCAGCTCGACGCGGGAAAGCGGGCCAGAGAGAGAAGTCTGGCCAGACAGAGAAGTAATGTGAGGCGTGGTGAGGTGATTTGTCATGGGCGCGCGGCGCAAACAAATTTACTTCAGACGGCGTTAAAACCCCTCGCGACGCAATGCGCACTCAGGTTTTATCAAAAATCCAGCGTAAATAATCGCCGGAAGAGCGCCGAAGCAAACCCTTCGCTGACCTCCCTTTCCTCACCCCGCCAGACGCAGCATGCTATTTTTTTTAGTCATGCGTCACGGCTACCTAGCATTTGCAAAATCCAAAGAAAGAATCAAGCGGCTTGATTGGCTTGTTCAATTCTTGTCCAGAGCCGGGTCGCCAGCGCCCGTATTGTAATAAGGCACGTTTGTTTCCCGAGGCGTTACACGCTGCTTGTTGCGTGCGGCGCGTACTCCGGCGCGTCAGATGAACTCCGAGGCAGCCAGCCCGATCGTCAGCAAAGCCGCCAGCGGAGGCGCCCAGAAAGGTGCAGGCATCCCCGCAGGCGGAGCGTCAGGGTCTGCACGCACGCGCATCAACGCCACGTTGACGATGCTGAACACGCCCAGCGTCAGCACGTTCGAGATCACCAGCAAGCGCTCGAACGGCAGAAAAAGCGCTATGCTAAGCACGAACGCGCCGGCGGCAAGCGTGGCCACGACCGGCGTGCGCGTGCGCGCGTTGACGGCGCCAAGGAAGGCTGGCGCACGCCCGGCTTTCGCCATGCCAAAATAAAGCCGCGACAGCATCACAATCTCAACCAGCGCGCCGTTGGCGATGGCGATGGCGCCCACGAGCGCAAAGATCATCGTTGCGCGGCCTTCAAACAAGGCCAGCAGGGGATTGTCGGCGCCCGCAGCCCCGCCCCATACCGCAGCTCCTGCCACCAGCACGTAAAGCGCGATGCTGAGCGCGACGGCGGCCAGAATAGCGCGCGGCAAGGTACGCGTGGGATCGCGCGTCTCCTCGCCCATATTGGCCAGCGCCTCAAAGCCGATGAAGGCGAAGAATGCGATGAAAGCGCCGGCCCCCACACCGCTCCATTGGGCCGCGTTTGCAGGCGCAAAGATCCCGAGATCGTAAGCCGGGGCCTCAATCAGTCCCGCTGCGATGGCCGCCAATAACCCGCCGATTTCAATGACGCCGACAATGGCTGCAAATCCGGTGCTTTCGCGCACGCCAAACGAGGCCAGAGCAGTAAAGCCGACGACAAGCGCGCTCACCATCAACCATGGCGGCGCAGCGATAAAGACGCCGGCAAATTTAACTGCGCCGCTGGCGATGGAGGCCGCCGCCACGCCAACTGCAATCGTCAAGGCAATTCCAACACACTTGCCCATCAGGCTGGAGCGGAAACCGCGCTCGGCAAACAGCGCCGCGCCTGCTGCGTGCGGCCAGCGACTGGCGAGATCCGCGTAGCACAGGCCGGTGAGCGCAGCGGCGACTCCCGCCAGCAGAAACGACAGCGGCGCAGCGCTTCCTGCACGCGCGATCACCTCGCCAAGCGCCACATAGACGCCAGCGCCGATGATGACGCTCACGCCGTAGAACGTCAGCGTCCAGAAGCCAAGAACGCGCGCCAGCGCGGGGCGCGCAACATCGCTCTCACCCGCAGCGATATGTTGGCGCGCATCGCTCACGGGCTGGTTATCGATCATCCTTTCAATGTCTCGCGGCCATACGGGGAAAGCAACTGGCATATCGGCGAGTTTTTATGGCTATGGCAGTGACCGAAGACTCGAGCCGTGCGATAAGCGAATCATGGCGAGCCGTTTTCCAAATACAGAGCCGGGCTTCGGCGTTTACGTTCACTGGCCTTTTTGCCTGTCGAAATGCCCGTATTGCGACTTCAACAGCCATGTGCGCGCTGCGCCCATTGATGAATCTCGCTATGTGGCCGCCTTCCGCGCCGAGATCGCGCATCGGGCCGAGCTGGCTCCGGGACGCATTGTGTCGTCGATTTTCTTTGGCGGCGGTACGCCCTCATTGATGAAGCCGGAAACCGTTGCCGCCATTCTGGAGGCCATCGGCAAGCACTGGACGATTGCTCCGGGCGCCGAAATCACGCTGGAGGCCAACCCGACCTCGGTTGAGGCCGGCCGCTTCAAGGGCTACCGGGCGGCGGGCGTCAATCGCGTGTCGCTGGGCGTGCAGGCTCTGAACGACGCCGATTTAAAGGCGCTCGGGCGCATGCATACGGCGGCGGAAGCCATGGTGGCGGTGGGCGTCGCCTCGGCCATTTTCGACCGCTTCTCGTTCGATCTCATTTACGCCCGGCCAGACCAGACGCCCGAAGCCTGGCGCCGTGAATTGCAGGAAGGCGTCAAGCGCACCGGCGGGCATATGTCGCTCTACCAGCTCACGATTGAGCCCGACACGATGTTCGAACGGCTGGTGGCGGCGGGAAAGCTGAAAATTCCTGATCCTGAAATTGGTCGCGCCTTATGGGACGTGACGCAGGAGGTCACGAACGCCGCCGGGCTGTTCAATTACGAAATCTCCAACCACGCCGCGCCGGGGCAAGAAAGCCTGCACAATCTGATTTACTGGCGCTACGGCGAATATGCGGGCATTGGCCCCGGCGCCCATGGGCGTTTAGTCACGCCGCGCGGGCGGCTCGCGCAATCGACCGAGAAACACCCCGAAATGTGGCTCACCGTGGTCGAGACCGATGGCCATGGCCTTGTTGAAGACGACGTATTGTCGCGCGAGGAACAGGGCGACGAATTCCTGCTGATGGGCCTGCGGCTTTCGGAAGGCATTTTACCTGCGCGCTATGAATCGATCCGCGGCAAGCCGCTCGACGCCCAGCGCATTCAGTCGCTCAAGGACGATTGCATGATCGAGGACGCGCCCGACGGCAAATTGCGCGTGACCACGGAGGGCTTTCCCGTACTCGACGCCGTGGTCGCCGATTTGGCGTCCTAAAAGGCGCGCGGTCCAAGACCGGCGCGCAAAAAGACCGGCGCACAAAAAAGCCCGGCGCGAACGCCAGGCTTCGAACTCTAAAACCCGATCAAAAAATCAGGCTGCGACGGCTGATTCAGCGGTCTTCTTGATGATGTCGCGGCGCAGGACCTTGCAGGTCTGCGACAGCTCGTCCTCGCGCGCCTTGATCAGGAAGGCGTCGAGTCCGCCGCGATGCTCGACCGAGCGCAGGGCGGCTGCGGCTACGCGAAGGCGGACGGAGCGGCCAAGCGCGTCCGAGATCAGCGTGACGTTGCACAGGTTCGGCAGGAAGCGCGTGCGCGTCTTGCGGTTCGAGTGGCTGACGAGATTGCCGCTCTGTACGGCCTTGCCGGTGAGCTCACAACGGCGGGACATGGAACTTCCTTTCGAACGCTCCAATTCACGACGTGAACGGAGAAAAATGGCTTGAAGATCGAAACGGAGCCTCGCGCAGACGACAAAAAGCCAGCAAGCCAGCCTTATCAATACGACGACCGTTGATCAGGATGCGGTTTGATAGTCGAGGCGCTTGCGCGCGTCAAGTTTTGCGACATCAAACAGTCGGAATTCGGATCGATCAGTGCTAGCAATGTAACTCAAGCGAATCTTTACGGGTCCAGACCATGCACAGGAATTTTACAGCGCGCACGGGCGCAGCAGCTTTTGCGCTGGCTTTGGCCACCGGTGCAAGCGCGCAGAGCCTTGAGGTATCCTATTCCGTCCGCCTTGTCGGGCTGTCGCTGGGCACCGCAGGCCTGTCGGCCAACGTGGACGCTTCGGCCTATAACGTCGAGGTCAACGCGAAACTGAGCGGGGTTGCGGCCAGTGTGTCGCGCTCGGAAGGCGCGGCGCAGGCCAGCGGCGGGTTCATACAGGGCAAAATCCTGCCCGGTGCCTACGCCACCACCTCCTCGAACTCGACCCAGACCCGCACGGTGCGCATGGCCATGAACGCGGGAACGGTTCGCGCGGTGGAAATCACTCCGCCGTTCGATATTCCCCCGGACCGGATACCGGTGACGGAGGCCCACAAACGGGGTATTCTCGATCCGTTGAGCGCCCTCGTCATGCCCGCCGCCTATGAAGGACCGGTGCTCTCGCCCGCTGCCTGCAACCGCACGCTGCCGGTTTTCGACGGCTACACGCGGTTTGACATCCAGCTCTCCTTCGCCGGGATGCGCGTGGTTAAGGCCAAGGGCTATAGCGGGGAAGTTGCCGTTTGTTCGGCGCGTTACAAGCCGGTCTCCGGCCATCGCCCCAACCGCCAGTCGACAAAATTCATGGCCGACAACAAGAACATGGAAGTCTGGCTGATGCCGATCGAGGGCGCGCGCGCTCTGGCGCCCTATCGCATTTCCGTGGCCACAATGGTCGGCTCGGTGGTGATCGAGGCCGCCAATGTGTCGCTGGCGCAAGCGGGCGATACGAGGCGCGCCGCGCGCTAGGGTTCCACCTGTCCCAAACTGGCGCATAAACCTTAACGCCGCGCGGCCTGCGCGGCGTTTTGCGTCGATGCGTAAAAAAGGCGCGCGCTGCAGGGAAAACTGATTCGTGCCCGCTGCGTTCCCGCTTCAAGCCAAAGGTAAACGGCGCCGCCTGTGCAAGCGCGTTGACAAACGGGGCTAACGGAGTCCGGTCGCCAACCGTCCTGCCGCTTTGAAGCGAGGGCTTCAAGCGGGCGTAAAACACAAATTGTGGACGCCGCCAGCAGGTCGCCCGCCATATGTTGCGATGAACAAAACGCGACTGGCGCAGGGTCGTCGATTCGGGCGCGATTCGTTCCCGACCCGTTCGGTCATCGCTATTTCCGGCATAAAAGCGCGTCGTTTCGGTGCAACAAGCGCGCGCTATTGATGATACAACGCGGCAAAGGCGCTGGCGGAGGCGCCTGGTCGGCCTCAAGGCGGATGAGCATGTCCCTGCACGATTTCACCGGCCCCGGGGCCTCCCGCGACGAACGTTCGCGCCGCGTCGCCGCGGTGCTTGGCCCCACCAACACCGGCAAGACCCATCTGGCGGTCGAGCGCATGCTCGGCCATTCCAGCGGCATGATCGGCCTGCCGCTGCGCCTGCTGGCGCGCGAGGTCTACAACAAGGTCGTCGCCCGCGTCGGGCCCGAGCAGGTTGCGCTCATCACCGGCGAGGAAAAAATCAAGCCTCGCAACGCCCGCTACTGGATCGCCACCGTGGAGGCGATGCCGCGCGATCTAGACGTCTCGTTTCTGGCCGTCGATGAAATCCAGCTCGCCGCCGACCTTGATCGCGGCCATGTCTTCACTGATCGCCTGCTGTACCGGCGCGGACGTGAGGAGACGATGATGATCGGCGCCGCCACCATGGGGCCGCTGATCGAACGCCTGCTGCCCAATGCAGCCATCGTCACAAGGCCGCGCCTGTCGAATTTGAGCTTTGCGGGCGAGCGCAAGATCAGCCGCCTGCCCGAGCGCAGCGCCATCGTCGCCTTCTCTGCTGACGAGGTTTATTCCATCGCCGAGCTGATCCGGCGCCAGCGCGGCGGCGCCGCCGTGGTGCTTGGGGCGCTGTCGCCGCGCACCCGCAATGCGCAGGTGGAGATGTACCAGAACGGCGAGGTCGATTTCATCATCGCGACCGACGCCGTGGGCATGGGCCTCAACCTTAACGTCAACCATGTGGCTTTCGCCAGCGACCGTAAATACGACGGCTGGCAGCATCGCCGCCTTACGCACGCCGAGTTTGCGCAAATCGCAGGCCGGGCCGGGCGCTTTTCCAATGACGGCACTTTTGGCACTACGGGCCGTTGCCCGGCCTTCGATTCCGAATTGGTGGAGGCGCTGGAGACGCATAATTTCGAGCCGCTGACCACGCTGCAATGGCGCAATGGCGTGCTGGATTTTTCCACCATCGACGCGCTGCGGGCCTCGCTGGAGGCCGATCCGCCAGAATATGGCCTGGTGCGCCCGCCGCTGGGCCAGGACGTTCTCGTGCTGGAATCGCTTGCCCGCGACCCCCACATCCGCAAAATCGCAGCCACCAAAGCCGACGTGCAGCGCCTGTGGGAAGCCTGTCAGGTGCCCGATTATCGAAAGCTGTCCCCAGCCGCCCATGCCGATCTCGTACAAACTTTATACGGGTTTGTGGTGCGCGCGGGGCGCGTTCCGGACGATTGGTTCGCCGTCCAATTATCGGCTTTTGACAGGACCGACGGGGATATAGACGCCCTGTCGGCGCGCATAGCGCAGGTGCGCACTTTCAACTATATAGCCAACCGACCAGACTGGTTGCGCGATCCAGAGCATTGGCAGGGCGTCACGCGTCAGGTAGAGGACAATTTGTCCGACGCGTTGCACGAACGGCTGACCCACCGGTTTGTCGACCGCAGAACCAGCGTCCTGATGCGTCGATTGAGAGAGAACGCAATGCTTGAAGCGGAAATCACCAATGCTGGCGACGTGCTCGTCGAAGGGCAACATGTTGGCGTGCTGCATGGATTCCGGTTCACGCCAGACCCGTCGGTGGAGGGCGAAGCCCAGAAGACCCTGAACGCGGCGGCGCAAAAAGCGCTGGCCAGCGAGATTGAGGGCCGGGCGCAGCGAATCAACGACGCCGTCGATCAGGCGTTCGTGCTCGCCCATGACGGCGCGCTGCGCTGGCTTGGCGAGGCCGTCGGCAAGATTGCGCCGGGCGATCACATTTTGAAGCCGCAGGCGCGGGTGATCGCCGATGAGCAGCTCTCTGGCCCCGCACTGGAAATGGTGCAGCGCCGGCTCGATCTCTGGCTCGCCCAGCACGTCAAGAAATTATTGGGGGCGCTGGCTGAACTTGAAACCGGCGAGGGCCTTGAGGGCATCGCGCGCGGCATCGCCTTCCAGACCGCCGAATCGCTTGGCGTGCTGGAGCGCTCGCGCGTGGCCTCCGACATCAAATCGCTCGATCAGACCGCCCGCAGCGCTTTGCGCAAACTGGGGGTGCGGTTTGGCGCGCACCATCTCTACGTCCAGCAATTGCTGAAGCCCGCGCCGCGCGCGCTGGCCGCCCAGCTATGGGCGTTGAATCACGGCGGGCTGGAAGTGGTGAAGGGCTTTGACGAAGTGCCCCATCTGGCCGCCTCCGGCCGCACCTCGATTCCCGCCAATCAGGAGGCCCCGCGCGGGCTCTATCTGGCGGCTGGCTTCCGGGTTTGCGGCGAGCGCGCCGTGCGCGTGGATATTCTGGAGCGCCTCGCGGATTTGATTCGCCCCGCGATCTCCTATCGCCCCGGGATCACCCCGGGCGAGCCGCCGGCCGGCGCCGCCGATGGCGACGCCTTCGTGGTGACGGTCGCCATGACCTCGCTGGTGGGCTGTTCGGGCGAGGCGTTCGCGTCGATCCTGAAATCGCTCGGCTACAACATGGAGCGCCGTAAGGGCGCCGCGATCACCGTGCCGCTGGCGCCGAGCGCACCCACGCAGCCCCTGACGCCGCAGGTGGCGCAAGAAGCCGCTGTTGAGGGCGGGGAGCCTGTCGCTGACGAGGCTGTCGCCGACGCCGCCCCGGAGGCTGTTGAGGCTTCTGAGAGCGCTCCGCAGGCTGTTGAAGCCGCAGCTGAGGCGCCGGCAGAAGCGGCTGTGCAAGAGGTTGCGCAAGAGGCTGTCGAAGCCGAAGCTGTTGAAGCCGAAGCAGAAGCGGCGCCGGAGCCTGAAGCGCAAGCTGAAGCAGATTCGGAAACGCCAGTCGCCGAGACCGTCGCTGGCGATTCAGCCGAAGGCGAGGCGCTTGTCGAAGAAGCGCCCGCCGAGGCTGAAGAAGTGTTCACGGAAGTCTGGCGCCCCCATCGCCAGAGCCGAAATGAAGGACGACATGAAAACCGTCGCCCGCAACGCGGCGGCAGGGGCGGCCAGCGCGGCCAGCAGGGCGCACAGGCGCCTTCTGGCGAAGCCGCAACCGGAGAGACCGCCAGCGCGCCGCGTCCCGAGGGCGAACGCCGCAACGAGGGCGGCAATCGCCGGTTTGACCGCAAGTTCGGCGGGAAATTCGGCGACAAGTCGCGCGAATCAGGCGTGCCCGGCGCACCTGCGGCAGCGGGCCAGCCCACAGGACAACCAGGCGAGCGTCCGCGTCGTGACGACCGCAAATCTTTTAGCGGCAACAAGTCTTCCGGGGACCGCAACAAGCCGCGCGACGATCGTGGTGCCACGCGCCAGTTCGCCACCACCGAAGCGCCCAAGGGCCGCGACCGTCAGCCTGATCCTGATTCGCCCTTCGCCAAGCTGCTCGCCCTCAAGGCGCAGCTTGAAGGCAAAGGCTCGTAAGGTTGAGCCGCCGCGAGACGCCAGCGCCCCGGGACGACGATCCGTCCCAGGCCCGCCAGCGTCTCGATAAATATCTGTTGTTTGCGCGCATGACCAAGACCCGCGCTCTGGCCGCCAAATTTGTGACGGGCGGCCATGTGCGGGTAAATTCCCGTAAAACGAACAATCCTGCCAAGTTCCTGAGCATCGGCGACGTGCTAACGCTCTCGCTTCAACAAGACGTGCGGGTGTTGCGCATCGTCGGCTTTGCGGAGCGGCGCGGGCCTTATGAGGAAGCCCGGCTGCTGTATGAGGACCTCGGAGAACGGAGCGGCCCGGAGAAAGACGCGTAACGGCACCGGCGCCGCCAAAGCAAAGCTCGAAGCTTGCGCGCCCCCTGCAAAGGCGTTAGCTACCGCAAATAATACAAGCAGGAAGAGATCATGACCTTCGTCGTCGTCGAGAATTGCATCAAGTGTAAGTACATGGATTGCGTCGAGGTCTGCCCCGTGGATTGCTTCTACGAGGGCGAGAACATGCTCGTCATCCATCCTGACGAGTGCATCGATTGCGGTGTGTGCGAGCCTGAATGCCCTGCGGAAGCGATCAAGCCCGACACCGAGCCGGGTCTTGAGAAGTGGCTGGGGCTCAACGCGGACATGTCGAAGGCGTGGCCCAACATTACGGTCAAGCGTGACTCGCCTGCCGACGCCAAGGAATTCGACGGCAAGCCCGGCAAGTTCGAGGCGCATTTCTCGCCCGAGCCCGGCGAGGGCGATTAGGCTTTTCCTCACGCCTTGCTAACCATTCGCGAAAATTTTAACGAATCCCGCCCGCAGCGGGGATAGGGTAAAACTTGACCTGAACTATTGCGCCCTAATTTACGCTCCATGAAAAACTTCGGGGGCTAAGTATGGATCAGGCGCGCGTCTGGGCGATTCGTGCGGGCAGCGCGGGTCAGGCCGATCACATATTTCTCGACCAGCAGCAGATCGCACTGTCCTGCGTGGAGGTTGGCGGCGACGTCAGCGCGCTTCCAGCCTCGCGCGGCGCGTTCAAGGACGCGTTTAACCGTGGGGCTGGCGAAGATCAGGCCAGCTCCGCGCCGGCTCTGGCGGGCCAGGTCTATCGCTTCGTGCATGAAATGCGCATCGGCCATCGCGTGCTTTATCCGCGCAAGAGCGATCGCACGTTGCGCTGGGGCGAGATTGTCGGGCCCTACGTGTATGAGGCGCCGGGGAGCGGAGAAGGAGGCGTAGAGCGAGGAGCGGACGGCGGCGCCGATTTCGCCCACCGGCGCGCGGTGCGCTGGATTGGGCGCCTGAGCCGGGACGATTTTACGCAAGGCGCACTTTATGAGCTGGGCGCCACTTTGTCGCTGTTTGAAGTGCGCTCGTTCGCCGCCGAATTCTGGCGCAGGTTCGAGGCCGGGCATGAGCAGGCTGAGGACGAGCCCGAAGAAAACGCCGTGCGCGACATCGCCGAGACGACCAACGATTTCATCGCCCGCAAACTGCGCACGCAATTCAAGGGCTTTCCGATGGAGCCTTTGATCGCTGATCTTTTCCGCGCCATGGGCTATCGCGCCCACGCCACCCGCAAAACCCGCGACGACGGCATCGACGTCATCGCCCACCGCGATGAGCTGGGCATCGAGCCACCGATTTTGAAAATTCAGGTGAAAGCCCATGACGGCAACATCGGCGCTGATCCGGTAAAGGCGTTCTACGCCATGATCCAGGATCGCGACGTCGGCGTGTTCATCACCACGGGGGGATATTCAGCGAGCGCAGTGGATTTTGCCCGCACGCGCGGCAATCTCAAACTGATGAACGGCGTCGAGCTGATTGGCCTGATCCAGAAATATTACGATGCGCTCGACCCGCGCCGCCGCCGCCAGATCCCGCTCCGCCGCGTGCTTGTTCCCGACGTCAGCGGCGCGGACGGCGACGAGTGAACTCTTATCTTCCTTCTCCCCTCGCGGGAGAAGGTGGCGCGCAAAGCACGACGGATGAGGGGGGCTGAACGGGTCCGCGCCAACCCCTCATCCGGCCTTTGCTGACGCAAACGCCACCTTCTCCCGCAAGGGGAGAAGGGCGCACGCGATGAGCATTCAAGCTCTTATTTTGAAAAAAGAAAAGGCCGGCGCAAAGGCCGGCCTCAAATTCCAACTTCCCAAAGAAACCGCTTACGCGTCCTTGGACTTGGGGGTCAGAACCTGACGACCGCGATACATGCCGGTCTTCAGGTCGATGTGGTGGGGGCGGCGCAATTCGCCCGAATCCTTGTCCTCGACATAGGTCGGGGCGGAGAGTGCGTCAGCGGAACGGCGCATGCCGCGACGCGACGGCGAAGTTTTTCTTCTCGGAACAGCCATGATCGTCTCCTGCGGGCGACAGCTGGCTCAACCGAACCGCACCGACCCCATCCATTAATCTGGCGCGGTCAATACAACGAAACCGCGCCATTGGCTAGCGCTTCCCCAAAGGTTCAACGCAAACAAGCGTTGAGGGCGCCAAAAAGACGGCTTGCGGGATCAATTCAAGGGCTTGACGGGTTCGAGCCTGTAGGCCAATCGGGAAAGCCATTCCGATGATGAACGGAGCAAACCTTTGTCAGGCCAATCATCCGGCGACAATGCATTCACTGCACGGCTGAATGCCGTCGCCGCCGAGGTCGAGGCGATGCTGGAGGCTTTGCTGTCGCCCACGCTTTTGCCGGGCGAACAGGAGCGCCCGCAACGGCTTCTGGACGCCATGCGCTATGCGGCGCTCGATGGCGGCAAAAGGCTGCGCCCGTTCCTCGTCATCGAAAGCGCAGCGCTGTTTGGCGCCTCAGGCTCGGGCGTGCTGCGCGCGGCCTGCGCGCTGGAGCTGGTGCATTGCTATTCGCTGGTTCATGACGACCTGCCCGCCATGGACGACGACGATCTGCGCCGGGGCAAGCCCACCGTCCATCGCGCTTTTGACGAAGCGACCGCAATTCTGGCTGGCGACGGCCTGCTCACCTACGCCTTCGACGTGATGGCCGATCCCGCAACCCATCCCGATGCAGCCGTGCGTTGCGAGCTGGCGCTGGGGCTGGCGCGCGCTTCTGGCCTTGGCGGCATGGCGGGCGGGCAAATGCTCGATCTTGCAGCCGAAGCGGCGGGCATCGCGCTTTCGCGGGCGGAAATAGAACAATTGCAGGCGATGAAGACCGGGGCACTGCTGCGCTTTGGGGCGGAAGCGGGCGCTATTTTCGCCCGCGCCGACGCCCATGAGCGCGCCGCGCTGATCGCCTATGGACAGGCGCTTGGCGCCGCGTTCCAGATCGCCGACGATATTCTGGACGCCGAGGGCGACGAGGCGGCCATGGGCAAGCGCGTCGCCAAGGACGCGGGCCGCAACAAGGGCACGCTGGTCGGCGCGCTGGGCATAGAGGCCGCCCGCAAGCTGCGCGACGAGCTGGCGCAACAGGCGGTCGATGCGCTGGCGCCCTTTGGCGCACGCGCAAACGTGCTCGTGCAAGCCGCCCGCTTCACGGCGCAGCGGGCGCACTAATCAGGTTTTATCTTCCATCGGGTGCAGATCGCGCACCATCGCCTTCATGCGCTCGTCCAGCACATGCGTATAAATCTGCGTGGTCG
>CAMCUC010000047.1 GCA_945878875.1 Rhizobium sp. Q54 | reverse complement strand
GGCCCGCGCCGCAAGGACATTGTGCTCGCCAGCAAGTTCAGCGCGCAAATGGATCAGGCCGGCAAGTTGAAAGGCGGCTCGCGGCGCTACATCATGAGCGCTGTCGAGGCGAGTCTGACACGCCTGAAGACTGACTGGATCGACCTCTACCAATTCCATTTCCCGGACCCCCTGACGCCGATCGAAGAGACGCTGCGCGCGCTCGACGATCTCGTGCATCAGGGCAAGGTTCGCTACATCGGCTGCTCGAACATGCCGGCATGGGGCGTGGTGGATGCACTATGGACATCCAAAAGCGCGGGGCTTGCCGCGTTCATATCCTGTCAGGATGAATACAGCCTGTTGTTTCGCAAGCACGAGGCGGAGCTGATTCCCGCCATGAGCGCGCACGGGCTTGGCCTGTTGCCCTACTTCCCGCTGGCCTCGGGCCTCCTCACCGGCAAGTACAAGCGCGGGCAGCCCATTCCCGCAGGCACGCGCTTTGCCCGCGCAGCCCTGTTCGAGCACCGCTATATGAATGAGCAAAACTGGGAGCGCGTAGAGCGCCTTGAAGCGTTCGCACAAAAGCACGGACGCAGCATGGTGGAGCTGGCGTTCTCATGGCTGGCCGCGCGCCCCACAGTGTCGAGCGTGATTGCCGGCGCCATGAGCCCGCAACAGATTGAGGCCAACATAGCCGCCGTGAACTGGTCGCTCAGTCCCGAAGAGATAGCCGAGATCGACGCCCTTACGGGCTGAGGCCGATGAAACACCGGCAGACCGCGCGCTCGCGGGCTGCCGTTAATGCTTTACTTTGCGAAAACCTGGCTCATGTCGGCGAAGGATTTGAACTCCAGCACATTGCCCGACGGATCGAGGAAGAACATCGTCGCCTGCTCGCCGACTTCGCCCTTGAAGCGCACATGCGGCTCGATAATGAAAGAAGTGCCTGCGTCTTTCAGCTTCTGCGCCATCGCCTCCCATTCGCCCATCGGCAGAATGGCGCCGAAATGGCGCACCGGCACGTCGTGGCCATCAACCGCGCTGGTTTTCTTGGCGCCGCATTCCTCGGGCGCAAGATGGGCGACGAGCTGGTGGCCAAAGAAATCAAAATCTACCCAATTGGGCGAGCTGCGACCTTCAGAGCAGCCGAGCAGACCGCCGTAAAAGCGGCGCGCCGCAGCGATGTCGTCAACCGGGAAAGCAAGATGGAACAGCGGAATAGCGCTCATGACAAAACCTCGATCAAAATCGTTTCAGGCTGAAAGCCTGGCGAGCCGCGCCGCCTTCAGGCGCGCAAAATCCTCGCCCGCATGGTGCGACGAGCGCGTCAGCGGCGTTGACGATACCAGCAGGAAGCCCTTGGCCATCGCCAGCGTCTCGTAGGATTTGAACTCGTCGGGCGTGATGAAATCGACCACGCGATGATGCTTGCGGGTCGGCTGCAGATATTGGCCGATGGTGAGAAAATCAACATCCGCCGAGCGCAGATCGTCCATCAGCTGCAACACCTCGTTGCGCTCCTCGCCCAGCCCGACCATGATTCCGGACTTGGTGAAAATTGTCGGGTCCAGCTCCTTCACGCGCTGCAACAGCCGCACGGAATGGAAATAACGGGCGCCGGGGCGCACGGTCAGATAATTCGAGGGCACCGTCTCAAGATTGTGGTTGAACACATCGGGACGCGCCGCCACAACAATCTCCAAAGCGCCGGGCTTGCGCAGGAAGTCGGGCGTGAGGATTTCAATCGTGGTCTGCGGCGAACGCTCGCGCAGCGCCCGGATGGTGCGCGCAAAGTGCTCGGCCCCGCCATCGTCGAGATCGTCGCGATCCACCGAGGTGATGACGACATGGCTGAGGCCGAGCTTGGCCACGGAATCGGCGACGTTCTCGGGCTCATGCGCATCAAGCGCGTTTGGCTTGCCGGTCTTGACGTTGCAGAATGCGCAGGCGCGCGTACAGGTGTCGCCCATAATCATGAACGTGGCGTGCTTCTTCTCCCAGCACTCGCCAATGTTGGGACAGCCCGCCTCCTCGCAAACCGTGACGAGCTTGTGCTCCTTCACAATGGCGCGCGTGGCGGCGTATTGCGGCGACCCTGGCGCCTTGACGCGAATCCAGTCCGGCTTGCGCATAACCTCCTGATCGGGCCGATGCGCCTTCTCGGGATGGCGCGCGGAAGCATCCTTCTTGCGCGTATCGTTGTTCAAAATGTCGATGACGACGGCCATGGCTGCTCCGAGCGGGGTCGGCAAGAATGCGCGGCACCGCGTCCCTTATGTAAGGCATGCGTGTGAGAGAGCCAAGTCAGCGAGAGCAACCCTAGCAAAGCGGCCACGCATTATTTTTCGCGTGTTGGTCAACCGCCGCTCCCACCGGTGGGACAGAACGAGGCTCGTCATTCTGTCAGCTCCAGCAAGTTCTTTATAGTTTAGCTTGTGATTTCTGGCTGGTCAAATTCTTAGTCAGGCCCCTGAAAAAACTGTCTGAGACGTCACCCCCACCCACACCACGTGGCGGCGGCCGCTCTTGCCGCGGTGGGCGTGAACGCGGTGGTCCTCGACGGCGAAGCCGGCGCGCGCGAAGCGCTTCGCGAACGCGTCTCCAGGCTTTTCCGACCACACCGCGAGGACGCCGCTGGCCCCAAGCGCGCGGCGCGCCGCAGCGAGCCCCGCTGCGCCGTAGAGCCCATCGTTAGCAGCCTGCGTCAGTCCGTCCGGCCCGTTGTCCACATCGAGCAAGATGGCGTCCCAAGGCAAAGACGCGGCCCCTGCACCCGACCCCATCAGCCGCGCCACGTCTTGCACCTCCACACGCACGCGCGGATCGTCGAGACAGGCGCCAAACAACGGCGCCATCGGGCCGCGCGCCCAGTCCGCCACGGCTGGCAGCAGCTCCGCGACCACCACCTGCGCGTCCGCCGGCAGCAGCCGCAGCGCGGCGCGCAGAGTAAATCCCATCCCCAGCCCGCCGATGAGCACGCGCGGCGCAGGGCACCCTGAAAGCTTGGCGCAAGCGAACGTCGCCAGCGCCTCCTCCGAGCCGCTGAGACGACTGTTCATGAGTTCATTGCCGCCAAGGCGGATGGAGAACTCGTCGCCCCGGCGCGCGAGCTTCAGCTCGCCGCCGTCAGGCAGCGTTGTGCTGTCGAGATGGACCCAAGGAATCACAAACCAATCACAAGCCGATCACGTCACGCATGCACAACCCGTCCATACGCATCCATCACGCTCTCATGCATCATTTCCGACAGCGTGGGATGCGGGAACACCGTGTGCAGCAGCTCTTCTTCTGTCGTCTCGCAATTCATGGCCACGACATAGCCCTGAATGAGTTCCGTGACTTCCGCACCTATCATGTGGGCGCCGAGCAGCTTGCCGGTTTTGGCGTCGAAGATCGTCTTCACCAGGCCTTCCGGCTCGCCCAGCGCAATCGCCTTGCCATTGCCAGCAAACGGGAAGCGGCCCACTTTGACAGCGATGCCAAGCTCTTTAGCCTTCGCCTCAGTAATGCCGACGCTGGCGACCTGCGGGTGGCAATAGGTGCAGCCGGGAATCATGGTCTTTTCCATCGCGTGCGGATGCAGGCCCTTGATCGCCTCCACGCACAGCACGCCCTCGTGCTCGGCCTTATGGGCGAGCATCGGCGGGCCGGCGACGTCGCCGATGGCGTAGACGCCGGGCACGTTGGTGCGGCCCAGTCCATCGGTGACAATGGCGCCGCGATCCATTTTCACGCCCAGCTTTTCAAGGCCGAGATTTTCCGTGTTGCAGACAACGCCCACAGCCGAAATCATGCGCTCGGCTTCCAGCGTCTGCTTTGCGCCCTTGTCGTCTTCAACCGTGCAGACGACGGAGTCCGCTTTCTTCTCCACCTTCACGACCTTGGTGGAGGTGAGAAGTTTCATGCCCTGTTTCTCGAACCGCTTGCGCGCGTGGGCTGAAATCTCCGCATCCTCAACCGGCATGATCTGCGGCAACACTTCAACCACAGTCACCTCAGTGCCCATGGTGCGATAGAAGCTGGCGAACTCGATGCCGATGGCGCCCGAGCCCATCACGATCAGCGATTTGGGGAAAGTCTCGGGCTTCATCGCCTCGAAATAGGTCCAGATCAGCTTGCCGTCCGGCTCAATGCCCGGCAGCACGCGCGGACGCGCGCCGGTGGCCAGAATGATGTGCTTGGCCGAATACGTCCCCTCCCCCAGCACGCCCTTGGGGATGGGATGTTGCGGCTGCACCACAGGCTTTTTCATCGCCGAGACGACGACTTTGCCAACCTTGGAGATGACCGCCTCGCCCCAGATCACGTCGATCTTGTTTTTCTTCATCAGAAAACCAATGCCGCCGTTGAGCTGCGCAGACACGCCGCGCGAACGCTTCACGACAGCGGCGGCGTCAAACGTCACCTTGCCCTCGATGGCAAGGCCGTAATCCCTGGCGTGCGTCGCGTAATGATAAATCTCCGCAGAGCGCAGCAGCGCCTTGGTGGGGATGCAACCCCAGTTCAGGCAGATGCCGCCCAGATGCTCACGCTCGATCACAGCCGTCTTGTAGCCCAGCTGCGCCGCGCGAATGGCGGCCACATAGCCGCCGGGGCCGCCGCCGATGATGAGGATGTCGTAGGGAGTGCTCATGGACCTGTCCTCGCCTTAAACCAGCATGCTGACGGGATTTTCGATCAGCTCCTTGAAAGCCGAGATCAGTTCGGCGCCGAGGGCTCCGTCAACCGCGCGGTGGTCGGTGGACAGCGTCACGCTCATCATGTTGGCGATTTTCATCTGGCCCTTTTCGACGATCACGCGCTGCTCGCCCGCGCCGACCGCCAGAATCGAGGCGTGGGGCGGGTTGATGACGGCGGAGAAATTCTTGATGCCGAACATGCCAAGGTTCGACACGGCGGACGAGCCGCCCTGATATTCCTGCGGCTGCAATTTGCGCGCGCGGGCGCGGGTCGCCAGATCCTTCATCTCGGTGGAGATGGCCGCCAGCCCCTTGGTTTCAGCCTTGCGCACCACCGGCGTAATCAGCCCGCCGGGGATCGACACCGCAACCGCAATATCCGAATGCTTGTGCTTCAACATCGTGTTTTCGGTATAGGTCACATTGGCGTCCGGCACGCGCTGGAGCGCGAGCGCCATCGCCTTGATGACGAAATCGTTGACCGAAATTTTATAGGCGGGCTGCTTGTCCTTGTTCTTGGGCGCCGCCGCATTGATCGCCTCGCGCGCCGCCAGAAGGGCGTCGAGATTGCAATCCACCGTCAGGTAGAAATGCGGGATCGTCTGCTTGGCTTCCACAAGACGGGAAGCGATGACCTTGCGCATGGAATCATGCGGGATCTCTTCGAAGCTGCCGGGCTCGTAGAGCTTCTTGATCGTCTCGTCCGACATGCCCCTGGCCATTGCAGGCGCGGACGGCTTTGCGCCCTGCGCCGCGGGGGCTTTCGCGCCACCGCCAGCTTGCGCGGCCTTCACGTCGCGCTCGACGATGCGGCCATGCGGGCCGGTGCCGGAGATTGCTGACAGATCGAGTCCGGCCTCTTTGGCCAGACGACGCGCGAGCGGCGACGATGCTATACGGCCAGCGCCGTTGGCCTTTGCGGCGGGAGCGGCGGAGGCGACCAGCGCTGCGGCGGCAGGCGCAGCGGCAGCAGCAGCAGCCGGAGCCGTCGGGGCAACTTCAGCCTTGGCGGGCGCGCCGCCAGAAGCCGCGACCGCCTTCACGTCCTCGCCCTCAGACGCGATGATCGCGATTAATTGATTGACCGCCACGTCCTGCGTACCTTCGGCCACGACGATTTTGGCGAGTACGCCCTCGTCAATCGCCTCCACTTCCATGGTCGCCTTGTCGGTCTCGATTTCGGCGAGCACGTCGCCGGACTTCACCTTGTCGCCTTCTTTCTTCAGCCAGCGGGCGAGGTTTCCCTTTTCCATCGTCGGCGACAGGGCGGGCATGAGGATGTTTATGGGCATATTCTGTCCTCGAAGACGGTCAGGTTTGGACGTTGGGGTTCGCGGCGCGCCGCCGTCAAACCGAGCTTAATTGATCGGATCGGTTTCGCCGGGATCGGTCGGACGGTCCCATTCAGCGTCGAACATGCGGCGGATTTCGGCCATCGCATGCTCCTCGGTCATCTCCGCTTCTTCGGCGTAGATGCGCGCGACATGACGGGCGAGATCGACCAGCAACACACCCCAGACGTGCGGCTCGTCGAACGCCCGTTGCAGGCTCACCGACAGGCCGCCATCAACCACGAAAGCGCGCAGCACTTCGTGGCCGCCAACCTGCTGGGCGTCCGGCGGAATGGGAAGCTCATGAGCTTCGGGAAGATCGTCGTTATCGGACATGCCAGTTTCCTTAAAGCGCAATTACGACCGGTAGAGAACGGCTTTTGCCGCCGCCACCACTTCGCCGACGTTGGGCAGAGCCAGCTTTTCAAGGTTGGCGGCGTAGGGCATCGGCACGTCCTTGCCGGTGATGCGGATCACGGGCGCATCGAGATAATCGAAGGCGCGCTCCATGATGCGGGCGACGATTTCCGCGCCCACGCCCGATTGCGGATAGCCCTCTTCAATCGTGACGCAGCGACCGGTCTTCATCACCGAGCGGATGATCGCGTCCGTATCCATCGGGCGGATCGTGCGCAGGTCGAGGATCTCGACGTCGATGCCTTCCTTTTCCAGCTCGGCGGCGGCCTTGATCGCGTAGGTCATGCCGATGGACCAGGTGACGAAGGTCACGTCCTTGCCCTCCCGGTGGACGCGCGCCTTGCCGATGGGGACGATGAAATCATCCATCACCGGCACGTCGAACGTCTGGCCATAGAGAATCTCATTCTCAAGGAAAACGATGGGATTGGGGTCGCGAATGGCGGCTTTCAGCAGGCCCTTGGCGTCCGCCGCCGTATAGGGCGACACGACCTTGAGGCCAGGAACGCTGGAATACCAGGCCGCAAAATCCTGCGAGTGCTGCGCACCCACGCGTGCGGCGGCGCCGTTAGGGCCGCGGAACACGACCGGGCTGCCCATCTGGCCGCCGGACATATAGAGCGTCTTGGCCGCCGAATTCACGATGTGGTCAATCGCCTGCATCGAGAAGTTGAAGGTCATGAACTCGATGATCGGCTTCAGCCCGGCGAACGCGGCGCCGACGCCAAGACCGGCAAAACCATGCTCGGTGATCGGGGTATCAATCACGCGGCGGGCGCCAAATTCCTGCAACAAGCCCTGCGTGACCTTGTAGGCACCCTGATATTCGGCGACTTCCTCGCCGATTACGAACACGTCGCCGTCGCGGCGCATTTCTTCGGCCATGGCGTCGCGCAAGGCTTCGCGCACGGTCATAGTCACCATTTGCGTGCCTTCAGGAATCTCGGGCGAGGCGGGCGCTTGCGAGACTGCCACCACGGCGGGCGCCGCCAATTCTGCAGGCACCTCAACAACCGCAGCTTTTGGCGCGGGCGCGGATGCTTGCGAGCTGGAGGCGGCGCCGACGTCTTCGCCCTCATTGGCGATGATCGCGATAGGTGTGTTGACCGCAACGTTCTCGGTGCCGTCGGCGATCAGGATTTTGGCGAGCACACCTTCGTCAACGGCCTCCACTTCCATGGTGGCCTTGTCGGTCTCGATCTCGGCGAGAATGTCGCCGGACTTGATTTTGTCGCCTTCTTTCTTGAGCCATTTGGCAAGCTTGCCCTGCTCCATGGTCGGCGAAAGGGCGGGCATCAGAATGTTGGTGGGCATGGTGTCCTCGAACTCGCAAGAGCCGAAATGATTGGGAGGCGCCGCTTAAGCGCATGAACGAATGACTTCGGATCAGACCAGAATATCGGTCCACAATTCCGAGGCGTCAGGCTCTGGATCGTTGGTGGCGAATTCCGCAGCCTCCGCCACGATGGCGCGCACGCCGGCGTCGATCTGCTTGAGATCGTCCTCGGTCGCCATTTTGCCCTTGAGGATGCGCGAGCGCACCTGCTCAATGGGATCGTTCTCGTCGCGCACGCGCTGCACTTCTTCCTTGGTGCGATATTTCGCCGGATCGGACATGGAATGGCCACGATAGCGATAGGTCTGCATCTCAAGGATATAAGGGCCGTTGCCGTCGCGGCACCATCTGATCGCGTGTTCGGCGGCAGCCTTCACGGCGCGCACGTCCATGCCGTCAACTTGTTCGCCGGGGATGTTGAAAGACAGACCGCGCTTGGAAAAATCCTGCTGCGCAGAGGCGCGGCTGACAGACGTGCCCATGGCGTAGCGATTGTTCTCGATGATGTAGACAACCGGCAGTTTCCACAGCTGCGCCATGTTGAAGCTCTCGTAGACCTGACCCTGATTGGCGGCGCCGTCGCCAAAATAAGTCATGCTCACATTGTCATTGCCACGATAGGCATTTGCAAACGCGAGCCCGGTGCCAAGCGAAACCTGCGCGCCGACGATGCCGTGGCCGCCATAAAAATGCTTCTCTTTCGAGAACATGTGCATCGAGCCGCCCTTGCCTTTCGACAAGCCGCCACGACGTCCGGTGAGTTCGGCCATTACGCCCTTGGGGTCCATGCCGCAGGCAAGCATGTGGCCGTGGTCGCGATAGCCGGTGATGACGGCGTCGCCTTGCTTGGCCGACATCTGCATGCCGACGACGACCGCTTCCTGACCGATGTAGAGATGGCAGAAACCGCCGATCAGGCCCATGCCGTACATCTGCCCGGACTTCTCCTCGAAGCGGCGGATGAGCAGCATCATCTTGTAGGCCTCGAGCTCCTGCTCAGGCGTAAACTGAAGCCCGTTTGGGCCACCGCGCGCCGGTTTCGCTGCGGCTTTGACGGCAGGCTTGGCGCCAGCCTTTACGGCTCCGGCTGAACGGGCGGACGTACGTGTAGCGGCCATTTGGCGTTCCCCTCGAGAGCTCGCGCTCTCCCTACAAAGGTCTAATATCGGGGATGACCATAGACGAGGCGAGCGCCGAAATCGAGAGAGCAAGCCTGCCTTCGTATATCACAATCAAGTTACTGATTATAAGGGAATTCACTGAGATTAACCGGAATCCGGTTATCCGATTTAATTTTCTCTCCCTATCGGGGCAGGAAAATCACTACATCGTTACGGTGCACGCGGCCAAGCTGAACCCGCGCCTCTTCCTCAAGAAGATCGCGCTCAACTGATTCGGCGCGCAACATGGCGATTCGGCGCTCAAGCGCCTGTCGTTCGCCCTTCAGACCGTCATGCTCGCTCTGCAGTGCTGCTGCCTGCTGACGGTATTCCACCTTCGCCAGCAATCCCCGGTCGCCATGCACCGCATGCCACACGAAATACGACGAGACGGCTCCGGAAACGCAGTAAAGCGCAAGCGGAAACAGAAAAGCGCGAAGACGACGACGAATGACCATGGTGGATCGTTGAACGGAAATGATTAGCGAATGGTTAAGGGCGAAGGGTTTTGCCTTCGACAAGCCCAGTGTCATAGCCAGGCTTGAAAGAATAACGCCTGGCAGCAGGTCTATGGATCGCGGGCTTCCAGCCCGCATTCCTTGCAGCCGTCAAAACCGCACGCAGCACCGCCGGTCGCGCTCTCTATCCTGACGCGCTCCATTCGGGCTGGAAGCCCGCAGACCAAAAAAGCGCCCGCCCCTCAACGCAAAATCTGGCTCAGGAACAGCTTCGTGCGCTCGTGCTGGGGCGAGGCGAAAAACGGCTCGGGCGTGTTGATCTCAACGATCTCACCCCGATCAATGAACGCAACCCGATCGGCCACTTCGCGGGCGAAGCCCATCTCATGCGTGACACAGATCATCGTCATGCCCTCTTTGGCCAGCTCGACCATGGTGTCGAGCACCTCCTTCACCATTTCAGGGTCGAGCGCCGACGTCGGCTCGTCGAACAGCATTACCTTGGGAGACATGCACAAAGCGCGCGCAATCGCCACGCGCTGCTGCTGGCCGCCGGACAATTGCAGCGGATATTTATGCGCCTGTTCGGGAATTCGTACCCGCTCCAGAAAATGCATGGCCCGCGCCTCGGCTTCCTTTTGCGGCATGCGCAGCGTCCAGATCGGCGACAGCGTGCAGTTTTCCAGAACGGTCAGATGCGGAAACAGGTTGAAATGCTGGAACACCATGCCGGCGTCGCGGCGGATTTCCTCGATGCGTTTGGTGTCGTCCGTCAGCTCGATTCCGTTGACGACGATGCGCCCGCGCTGATGCGTCTCAAGCCGGTTGATGCAGCGGATGAGCGTTGATTTGCCCGAGCCCGACGGCCCGCAAATCACGATGCGCTCACCGCGCGCTACTTCAAGATCGATGCCTTTCAGCACATGAAACTTGCCGTACCATTTGTGCACATCGCACATTTCAATCGCGAGCCCGTCAAGAGCAGGCGCAGCAGCCTGTAGGGACGATGCCTGTGCGGTCATGATTTTTGCCTCGGTGACATCTTGGCCTCAGTGGCTTCTGCCGCGCGTCAGCCGCCGTTCCATCATCATGGAATAGCGCGACATGCCAAAGCAGAACACGAAATAGAACGTCGCCGCGAACACATAGCCGGTTGCGGAACTTGTCGGGCCAGCCCAGACCGGATCTAGCCGGGCAGTATCGACCGCTCGCAGAAAATCAAAAATACCGACGATAGCGACCAGCGTCGTATCCTTGAACAGCGCGATGAACGAATTCACCACGCCGGGAATCACGATGGTCAACGCCTGCGGCAGGATGATCTGGCGCATCATCGACCACCAGCTCATACCAAGCGCCATGGCGCCTTCAAACTGGCCCTTGGGCACAGCCTGCAAACCACCGCGCACCACTTCCGCCATGTAAACAGAGGCGAACAGCGCCACGCCGATCAGCGGGCGCATCAGCCGGTCCGGCGACCATTGCTCGGGCACGAACAGCGGCAGCATGGTGTTGGCCATGAACAGCACTGTGATAAGCGGCACGCCGCGCACAATCTCGATCAGCATCACGCACAGAAAACGCGCGACGGGCGCTTTCGAGCGACGGCCCAAAGCCAGCAGGACGCCAAGCGGCAGCGACACGACGATACCAACGGTCGCCACCAGCAGGCTGACGAACACGCCGCCCCACAAGTTTGTGCCCACCACGGGCAGGGTATTCGCGGCCACGTCTGCCAGCGGCTTTGATCCGAAGAGATCAGCCAGCCACGAAAGCGTTGCGCGAAGGCCCGGCCCCAAACCGTGCAGCAGATGAAAGGCGATAACGGGATAGACGACAAGGAACAGAACCAGCGCCGCAGCTTTGTGTTTGGCGCTTGGCCACAGCAGCCATGCGGCGAGGCCGGCGCCAATGAGCAGCGTGAGATCGACCCGCCACACCATGTCGCGCGGATAGGAGCCATAGGCGAAAAATTCGAGCTTGGCGTTCACATAGGCCCAGCAGGCGCCGGCGCCGGGCGCCCGGCAGGCGTCGCCATCAGGCGCGCTCCAGATCGCATCTATGAACAGCCAGCGCACGAGGTCTGGCGTATGCAAATAAAGAAACAAAAGGCTGAGCAGCGTGAGTATTGACGTGAAAACGCTGCTGAACAGATTGTCCCGCATCCACCCGATCACCCCGCCGACAGCCAGCGGCGGCGGCAAATCGGGCGAGACCTGCGAGCGAACGAACGTGCGCGGGACAATGTCTTGCCGCACCGAGACTTGCCGCACCGAAGAACCAGGGCTGGCGATATCGTTCATCTCAACGCTCCGCCAGCGCCATGCGGCGGTTGTAGAGATTCATGCCAGCAGAGGTCACGAGCGAAATCACAAGATAAACCGCCATCGTAATTGAGATCACCTGCACGGCGGCGCCGGTCTGGTTGAGCACCGTGCCGGCGAACACCTGGACGAGATCGGGGTAGCCGATAAACACCGCCAACGAGGAATTCTTGGTCAGGTTCAGATATTGGTTGGTGAGCGGCGGGATAATCACGCGCATCGCCTGCGGAATGACGACGAGGCGCAACAGGCGCCCGCGCGGCAGGCCGAGCGCGGAAGCAGCCTCGCTCTGCCCATGCGAAACCGACAGCACGCCCGCACGCACGATCTCTGCGATGAACGCCGCCGTATAAAGCGACAACCCCAGCAGCAGCGCGACAAACTCAGGAAAGATCCGCACGCCGCCGTTAAAATTAAACCCGCGCAATACCGGCGTGCTCCATGACAACGGCGCTCCAGCGAGGAGAAAAGCCAGCGCAGGCAGGCCGATTATAAGACCAAGCGCTATGGCGCCAACAGGCAGCCGCTTCGTCGTCTCCACCCGCAGCCGCGCCGCATAGCGCTTGACTGCATAGTAGGCGATAATCGCGATCCCCAGCGCCCACAGGGTCCAGTCGAACCCGGCGCCAAACAGCGGCTCGGGCACAAACAGCCCACGATTGTTGAGATAGATATTACCCGGCAGCTCAAGCGACTGGCGTGGATTGGGCAGCGGCGCGAGAACGGCGTTGTACCAAAACAGCAATTGCAACAGCAGCGGGGTGTTGCGAATAACTTCGACGTAAATTGTGGCGAGCCGGGCGACCATCCAATTGCGCGACAGCCGCGCAACGCCGATGAGGAAGCCCAGCACGCTGGCGATGATAATTCCAAAGAACGCAACCAGCAGCGTGTTCAACAACCCCACCGTAAAGGCGCGACCATAGGTGGAGCCCGCCGAGGTGAAGTGAACCAGCGTCTGGTTGATGTCAAAACCGGCAGGCCGATTCCAGAAACCAAAATCGGTCGGCACGCCGCGCGCCCGCATGTTCACGGACGCGTTGTCGATGGCGGCCCACATCAACCAGACGAAGGCCGCCAGCAAGAGCGCCTGCCACAACGCGCCCCGCGCCCAGTCCGCACGCCAGAAGGGCGTGCGGGGAGGCTCTGTTTGGGACGCAGCGCCAGCTGGCGCGGAGGACAACGCGGCGTTCCGCGCGCTATATGCTTAACGCACCGGTGGCGCGTATTGCAGGCCGCCCTTGTTCCAGAGCGCATTCAGTCCGCGCTTGATCTTCAGACGCGAGCCCTCGCCGAGGTTCCGGTTGAAGCTCTCGCCATAATTGCCGACGTGCTTGACGATGCGGAAGCCCCAGTCAGGCGTCAACCCGAGCGCCTTGCCATAATCGCCTTCAACGCCCAGCAAGCGCCGGACTTCCGGAACGGTGGACTTCAAACGCTCATCGACGTTGGCTTTGGTAATGCCGAGCTCTTCAGCATTCAGCATCACGAAATGCGCCCATTTCACGAGGTTGAACCATTGGTCGTCGCCCTGGCGAACAGCCGGCCCGAGCGGCTCTTTGGAGATGACTTCCGGCAGGACCAGATGCTCATCCGCGTTCGTCAGCTTGATGCGCTCGCTGTAGAGGCCCGACTGGTCGGTGGTGTAGGCGTCGCAACGGCCCGAATCATAGGCCTTGATCGCCTCGTTGGCGGTCGCGAAGGCCACGACTTCATACTTCATATTATTGCTGCGGAAATAATCCGCCAGATTCAGCTCGGTCGTGGTGCCCTGCTGCACGCAGACGGAGGCCCCCGAAAGCTCCATCGCCGACGACACATTGAGCTTCTTGCGCACCATGAAGCCCTGCCCGTCGTAATAATTCACGCCGGTCCAGAGCAGGCCCAGATCGGCCTCACGCGATTGCGTCCAGGTGCCGTTGCGCGAAAGCACGTCGATCTCGCCGGACTGGAGCGCGGTGAAGCGGTCCTTGGCGGTGAGCGGTACGAACTTGATTTTGTTGGGATCGTTGAAGATTGCCGCGGAGATCGCGCGGCACAGGTCTACGTCGATGCCGGTCCAGTTCCCCTTGTCATCAGGCAAAGCAAAGCCAGCAAGGCCGGTGTTGGTGCCGCAAGACAGGGAGCCTCGCGCCTTTACTTGCTCAAGTGTCCGCGACGTCTTGTCGCCCGATTGTGCATTTGCAAAACCCGTAAAGCCCAGCGTCGTAGCGGCAGCGATCGCAAAGCACAAAGAACTGGCGCGAACTTTCATTGACCCCTCCAAAAAAATCCATCCGCATTTTGCGGAAGCCGTTGCCGGGATTGTCCCGTTACCCCTATCACACATGCAAGACCGGACTGCGGTCAAGCAAATGTTTACGCCACACCGAAAACTAAGGCTTCAGCACGCATAATTCTGAGGCACCAATGCCCTTGACGGACCCTGCGCCCGCCCGCACGGTGCCATTTTACTCAATTGAGGCGCCGCATGGGCAATTCCGATTCTGAGAGCCGAAAGGCGCTAAGATCCCGCACAAAGCTTGTCTACGCGGGGCGCACGCCCGAGGAGCAGTTCGGCTTCGTCAACACGCCGATTTATCGCGGCTCGACGGTGCTTTACCCTAATGCTGCGGCTCTGCGGGCAAATTCTCCGCGCTACACCTATGGCACCAAGGGCACGCCGACGACGCAAGCGCTGGAATCGGCCTGGAGCGAGCTGGCGGGCGCCGCCGGAACGGTGCTCGCCCCCACCGGGCTGGCCGCCGTGACCATCGCGCTGATGACGGCGTTGAGCGCGGGCGATCATTTGCTGGCAACCGATTCCGCCTATCAGCCCTCGCGCCGGTTCTCGAACGGCTATCTCAAGCGCATGAACGTCGAGACGAAATGGTACGATCCCGCCATCGGTGCGGGCATAGAGGCGCTGATACGCCCCAATACGAGGGCTATTCTGGTCGAGGCGCCGGGCTCGCAGAGCTTTGAAATGCAGGACGTGCCCGCGATTTCAGCCATCGCCCGCAAGCACGACATCTGCGTCATCATGGACAATACATGGGCGACGCCGCTGTTTTTTCCGCCGCACGAGCGCGGCGTCGATCTGGCGGTGGAGGCGGGCACGAAATATCTGTCGGGCCATTCGGATTTGATGCTCGGGCTGGTGTCGGCCAACGACAAATGGAACGAAAAGCTGCGCGAGACCTACGATCTGTTCGCCATGTGCGCCGGGCCGGAGGATTGCTTTCTGGCCCTGCGCGGTCTGCGTACGATGGAGCTGCGCCTTCGCGAGGCGGAGCGTCAGGGGCTGGAAATGGCGCACTGGTTCGCCGCCCGCCCGGAAGTGCGCGAGGTGCTGCACCCTGCCCTGCCAACGCATGCGGGGCACGACATCTGGAAGCGGGATTTTCTGGGATCGAGCGGGCTGTTCTCGATCATCCTCAACCCGGTCTCGCAGCAGGCGGTGGACGCATTTCTGGACGCGTTGAACCTGTTTGGCATGGGCTATTCATGGGGCGGCTATGAGAGCCTCGTCATCCCGTTCGATTGCAAAAGCTATCGCACCGCCACGACATGGGCGCCTGGCGGGCCTGCCTTGCGGTTCCAGATCGGGCTGGAGGACGCCGCTGATTTGCAGGACGATCTCGATCAGGCGTTCGCGATCATGCGGGCGAAGGCTTGAGGAGGCGGGTTACGCCCCGTCTTTTCGCTTGTCTTGCTCCTTGCGGATCAACATGAGATTGCGCGCGTAGATAAACATGCCTAGTCCCTGGCCAAGGATAAAGACCGGATCGGCGCGATAGAGCGCGTAGATCAGCAGCAGCCCGCCGCCACCCAGCGAGAAGAACCAGAACGCCAGCGGAATCACGCTGCGCCCGGCCTTTTCGCTGGCGATCCATTGCACGAGAAACCGCGCGGTGAAGAGCCCCTGCCCCAGAAAGCCAAGGATCACCCAGCCGTCCCATGAGACGACGAACACTTTGTGCAAATAGCCGCCGACAATCTGCGAAAGATCAACCAGCATCGCATGCGCTCCCGTTAGCCTCGCTGGACACAACCACAGGCGCGCGCTTGCGGCGGTTGATGAGCCAGCGCACGCCCACAAGATCGACGAGGCCGACCCAGAGCCGGTCGAAGAAGCCGTAATTGGAGACGCCGGTCAGCCGTGGGCGGTCGATCACGTCGACATAGCCGAGGCTATAGCCCTCGCGCTGCATGAGCGCGGGCATGAAACGATGCAGCGCGTCAAAATAGGGCAAAGCGAGATAGGCTTCGCGGCGGAAGCATTTCAGGCCGCAGCCGGTGTCGCGCGTGCCGTCCTTCAGCATGAAGCGGCGCACATTGTTGGCCACGCGCGATTGAAAGCGCTTGAAGCCGGTGTCCTTGCGCCCCACGCGCTGGCCTTGCACCAGCCCGCAGCCAGGGCCGCTGGCCTCCAGCACAGCGGCCATGGCGGGGATGAACGCCGGATCGTTCTGGCCGTCACCGTCGAGCGTGCAAACAATGGCGCCGCGCGCTGCGCGCACGCCCGTGCGCACCGCCGCCGACTGGCCACAGGAGTCGCGGTGGGCGACGACGCGCAGATGCCTGCGGGTAGCGGCAAGGCGAGCGAGTTCGGCGCCGGTGTCGTCGGTCGAGCCGTCGTTGACGTAGACGATCTCGAACGGGCCAACGCTTGCGAGCGCAGCTTCGATCTCGCCGATGAGCGGTGCCAGATTTCCGGTTTCGTTGCGCACCGGCACCACGACGGAGATGCGAGGCGAAACACCGAATTTCGAATCGTCAAGTTGAGCTGAAGGAATCATGCCGCCGGTTTACCTGATTTGCCTGCAAGAGCCGGAGCTATTTTACCAGCCGCCTTGACCAGAATATGTCCGCCCGCGAGCTTGAACGCGATGCCGCGCGTAGCGAACGCGCGCCGCACCAGCACCGCCGACAGCCAGCCAATCGCCGCCCCGGCTATCACATCGGACGCATAATGGGCGCCCACGACCACGCGCGAGATCGCGACCAGAACGGCCAGCGTAAGCAACGCCCATCGCAGGCGCGGCAGAAAATAGCCTAAAGCCACGGCGCAGGCGAAGGCCGTGATCGCATGGCCCGAAGGAAAGCTCGCATAGACCGACGGAAAACCGGGAATGACAAAGTGGAACTCGCCAAACTGATCGTACATGCGCGGCCGGGCGCGGCCGATGATCCGTTTGAGAACCTGCGAGACAATGCCGGAAACCGCTGCGACCGTGAACACGTAAAAGCATCGCGCCGCCAAAAAGGCGAGCGCGGATTCATATGCGCGACTGGCGCCGGGCTTTGCGCGCATCAGCAGGGGAATGACGATACCCAGCGCGCTCAAAACGAAGATGTAGAGCGAATCGCCCAGCTTGGTGATCTGCACGAAAACCGCCCGCACCTCGCCCGGCAGGCGGCGAGCAGCCAGCGTCAACGCGCCGTCGAGATAGAGCGCCACGAGCAGCGTGACGAGCAACAACGCGAGGGCGCCGACAACGAGGGCGCCCCGGTGGAACGCGACGTTGATCCCGCGCGGGTTCTTCCAGCGGGCGCGTACGTCGCGCGCGGAGCTTCGCATCGTCGCCCAGCCGCCTTGCAGCGCGCTCATGGCTGCGCACCGCGCACATAAATTCCGATATCGAGCTTGCGTCCGCCGTTGATATTTATGCCCTGCAAGCGCTCACTTACCGACACGCTGGCGCCCTGCCCCAGCGCCTCGCGGAAGCGGGTCTCGACACGCGATTCAACAAGCACCGCACGGCATGGCGCTTCGTTCAGAAAGGCGGCGGCTTGTTCAGCGTCAAGCATGCCAAGGTCGGTGCGCGTCAGGAAAACGAGGCTCGGCTCGCGATAGGAAATGGTGGCGGGCGCAATGTCCGCGCAGCCGGGGTTGGCCGCCTGCGCCCGTTCAAGCGCTTGCGCAAGCCTTGGCGACAGGGCGAACGGGTTCATCGTGGCGCCGGTCATAACGCCCGAGTAAATCGCCAGATAGGCCGCAATCGCAAGCACCGGCGTGGCGAAGACGAGAGCGTCGAGTTTGATCCACGCCATCCAGCGCGCCATGACGTAAGCGAGCGTGACGATGATCGGCAGAGCGAAAAAGAACAGCTGGCCCGGAAGCTCTTTCAGCCAGACAGCGCCGCCAAGCGCCACGATGACAAGCACAATCGGAAACGCCGGCAGCCAGTACAAAACCACGCGCCGCCAGCCGCGCATCATCTGATCGCCAAGCCGCTCAATCGCCAGCGCGCAGATAATCGCAATCGCCGGATAAAGCGGCATGACGTAATGCGGCAGCTTGGTCGGCGTGAGTTCAAACACGATCCACGTCGGGACCAGCCACGCCAGCAAAAACGCAATCTGCCGCGAGCGCCGCTGCGCCCATACGAACGGCGCGGCCAGCGCGGCGAACGGCGCCATCGGCCAAGCGGTGGCCCAGAACGCTGCAAAATAGGTGAGCGGCGGCGCCCCGTGCGATTCCTTGCCAGACGATACTTTGCCCAGCATGTCGCGCCCGACGGAATCACGCAGGAAAGCGCCGTCCGTCTCAATCATGATAAGGATGAACCAAGGCGTCACCAGAGCCAGCGCCCACGCCAGCCCAACGAGCGGCTTCAGCCCCCGCGCCCATGTAATGCTGCGATCTTTGATCCCAAGCGCAATCAGCGCCAGCAGCGGGACCATGGGCGTAATCGGCCCCTTCACCAGCAGGCCGAGCCCGATGGCGGTCCAGAAAATTACGGCAAGCCTCCACAGGCCTGCGGTTTGACCAAGATAGACGCGCGCCATGGCGCCCATGGCGCCGACGACGGTCGCGCACACGACCGCGTCCGTCTTGGCGAGCCGGGCCTCAACGCCGATGATGAGCGTGCAGGCGAACAGCAACCCCGCCAGCAGCGCGGTGCGCCGCCCCGCAAACGCCAGCGCAGCCCAATAGGTCAGCAGCACGGCGGCGATAGCGCCCATGAGCGAGGGCAGCCGATAGACCCAGATGCTGGACCGGGCATGGGTAACGCCAACAACTTCCGCCGCGCGCACCACAGAGGATTGCATCCAGTAAATGCCGACGGGCTTTTTGTTGCGCGCCTCGTCCTGAAACCTGATCGAGATCAGATCGCCGGTCTCAAGCATTTGCTTGGTGGCCTGGGCAAAGCGCGGCTCGTCGCGGTCCATTGGCTGGAGCGAGAAGAAGCCCGGCAGAAACAGCACAAGGCACACCAGCGCCAACAGCGTACAAGCACGCCGGTGACTGGCTGCATACCAGTCGGCCTTGTTATGAAGCTGGAAGACGCCGGATTTCATTCTCGACCGCCAAAGCAGAAGGGGCCGGCGAGCAAAGCGCCAGCGGAATGGCGCGACTTGTAGGGGCGCAAACGGCTCACGGCAAGCCAAGGCTTTGGACCGCGGCCTTACTCGCGGGCATCTTCGCGCTGAAGCGCCCGCTTTGGACCACGGGCTGGCAGCCCGCGGTCCAGATCGCCAGCTACGTCTACTTTGACGCGGGCTTGAGGATAGCCCTCAATTTAGCGACCACTTCCGGCGGGGTTGAATCCAGATCAACCAGCAGTTTCTGCATGTCCTCGCCCGATGTCGGCGACGGGGGCTCGCCCATCACCTTTTCAAACTCGGCCACGAGGGCCGGGTCTTTCAAAGCACCCATGAACGCGCCGCGCACGTCTCTGGCGCGATCAGCCGGCACGCCTGGAGGCGCCAGATAGGGCCGCGTGATGTTTTGCGGGGCCACCAGCACGCGCATCAGCTGCTTGCCGGCCTGATCGGGGATCAGGTCCAGAACGAGCGGCACGTCCATGGCGTCGGGATGCTTCTCAAGCCCCAGCTGCACCAGGAAATTCAACTTCTTGTCGCGAATCCAGTCCGGCTTGGAGGAGCGCAGGCTCGACCAGCCCCAACCGCAGCGACCATCCGTTTCACCGCGCTCGATGGCCATGATGGTTTCCTGCGTGCCGACATAGCCTGAGATCAGCTTGAACTTTGTGCCGAGCGTAGCGTTGAGCGCCAGCGGGAAAATATCGGTCGACGACGCCGCTCCGGTGCCTGCAACTGTAGTCTCGGTTTTCTTCACGTCCTCGATGGTTTTGATCGGCGACGTATGCCAGGTGGTGCAAAAACTCACGTCCTTTTCCAGCGCGCCGATGGCGGTGAAATCGCTCATTTTGTATTTGACTTCGCGGCTCGAAATCAGCGGCTCAACAATCGGCCCCGTCGCAAATGCGCCGATAAAAGATCCGTCTTTTGGCGCTATTTGAAAGAGATGCTCGACAAGGCGAACGCCGCCGGCGCCGGGCATTAACTGCACCTGCACGTTTGGCTCGCCCGGCAGGTATTTGCCGATGTAGCGCGACATCATGCGCGCGCCAATGTCGATGCCGCCGCCTGCCGTGCCGCCAACTGCGATGATAAACGGCTTGCCCTTATAATAGCCCTCGCTCTGGGCGTTTGCTGCGACAGCGCTGAAGCATACGCTTGTCAACAAAAGGCTGCGCAGAAGTGTGAAGCGTGTCATGTCGTCCTCCCTGTTTTTATAAATTACGGATAACCGGGGAACGTCCCGAACGAGCCAAAGCCCCACGCGCTGCGCCATGTATCCTTCGGCCAGACCTTGGGCCGCAGCGGCATTTCCTCATGCCATGGACGCGGATCCCAATAGCCGAGCGATTCATCGCTCATTTTGTCCATCTCGCAATAGGTCTCGATGCGCAGCTCATCGGAATTACGATGATAGGCGGCCACATTATGGCCCACCACATGACGCAACGGACCCCAGACGAGCTGAACCTTGTTCCTGGCCAGCACTTCGCAGGTGCGGTGAATCTCCGCCCAATCCTTCACCTCGAAGGCGACGTGATGCAGGCGCGCAGTCTCGTACCGCACGAAGTTCACCGTGTGATGATCGGTCCCGCAACGCATGAACACGAAATGGTCGCCCATCCAGTCGGATTCTCGAAAGCCCAGAATGTCGCGATAGAAAGCCGCGCATTTCTGCACGTCCTGCACGCGCGAGGCGACATGCCCGATCTTCAGCGGATTGACGCCGCCCTCGGACAGGTCAATCTTCTGGAACTCATACTCCGCGAACACTTCAACCAGCGTGCCCTTGGGATCGTGGAACACGATGGCGTCGCGAACGCCGGGAGAAATGTCGGAGCGACGATCAGACTTCACGCCAGCCTCTTGAAGCTTGCGCGCAAGCTCTCCAAGATCGGAGCCGGGCGCAACCTGAAACGCAATGCGCTCCAGATCAGCCCGGTCGCTCTCCTCAAGGCACACAGATTCAAGACCGAGCTTTGTGGCGAGAAAGGCGCGCTTGCCCTCTCGCCCAACGATTTGCAGCCCCATCACATGGGTCCAGTAATCAAGCTGCTTTTGCAGGTCGGGCGTTGAAAACGTCGCATGGGCGAGGCGTTTGACTTCAATCATAGATCGTCGCTCCTGATTTTATGCGCGCTGTTGCTTGCCGCCTGTTACTTGCCGCCTGTCGCCGCTTTTTGATGCGTCAGATCCATATACTTGGCGGCGGAAGTCTTCGGCGCCTTGTCCTGTCCATAGATGCTGCGCAATTCGAGCACGACATCGACGCCCTTCTCGTTCACCGCAGCCTTCGGGTTCAGGCCACCCGGGCCGGTCAGGCGCGTGTGCATGTCCTCGGCCCCCTCTTTGGTGAGGGTCTTGATGCGCTTTTGCAGCACATCCATTGCCCCGGCCTTGTCTGTAAACACAAAGTCATGAGCTGCGATCATGGCGCGTGCGAAGGCTCGCACTTCCTTCTCGTTGGTCTTGATATAGCTCTTGCGCGTGGCATAAACGCTGCCCTGATAGGCGCCGATTTCAACGGCTGCGTCGGCCAGAATGTTGAAGCCTTCACGCTTGAGCTGCATGTCCTCGGGCGACGAGATGATCGCCATGCCAGCCTTGCCCTCTTGCAGCGCCTTGACGCGCGCGCCGGTGCCACCAACCGAGACCAGCGTAAAATCCCTGTCCTTCAGTATCCCTTTGTTTTTCAGGATCTGGTAGAGAACAGTCGCATATCCTGACGAGGGCGAATCCACCGCCAGAATGCCGCCCTTGATGTCAGCAAACGTCTTGATGTTGGGAGCGCTCACAACGCTGTTCAGGCCGGAATGCACGCCGCCAATGGCCACGAGATCGAAGTTGTCATATTGCGCGCTGCCCTGCCCTTCCGTGTGGGCGACGATGTTGTCGAAGGCGGTTGTGGCGAACTGATATTTATTCGCCATCAGATCGCGGATCTGTTCCTTCGATCCGTGCGTACGGTCGAGCGTAACTTTCAGGCCCTCCTTTTCGAAGAAGCCGCGATCAATCGCCGCCCACACCGGCAGATTTGTGCCGCCGCCAAAG
>CAMCUC010000046.1 GCA_945878875.1 Rhizobium sp. Q54 | reverse complement strand
GTCCAAGGGCGCCTCTATGGACCGCGGGCTTCCAGCCCGCATGCAGCCCGAAGGTCCGCAATCCAGCGCCCGCTCTCCAGATGAAGAGCGAGCGCTGCCTTTTTCAACCCACCAGCAATTTAGCCACGAACAGCGCTGCAATGATCGGTACGGCGATGCTCATCTCCTTTGCGCGGCCGGCCAGCACTTTGATCGCCGCGTAGCAGATGAAGCCAAGGCCGATGCCGTGCGCGATGGAGAAGGTGAGCGGCATGGTGATGGCGGTCACGATGGCGGGAACGAATTCCGTCGTGTCTTCCCAGTCGAGATCCTTCAGGCTGCGCGCCATCAGGCAGGCGACGTAAAGCAGCGCAGGCGCAGTGGCGAAGCCCGGCACGGTGCCAGCCAGCGGCGCAAAGAAAACCGCGCCGACAAAGCACAACGCCACGACGACGGCGGTGAGGCCGGTGCGACCGCCCGCGTCCACGCCCGCAGCGCTTTCAATATAGCTCGTGGTGGTGGATGTGCCGAGCGCGGCGCCGACCGAGGCCGAGGTCGAATCGACGATCAGCGCCTTGCCGATGCGCGGCAGTTTGCCGTTCTTGTCGAGGAAGCCGCCGCGATGGGCGACGCCGATCAGCGTGCCGGTGTTGTCGAACAGATCGACGAACAGGAACACGAAGATAATGGTCCACAGGCCAACGTCGAGCGCGCCCTTCAAATCCATCTTCAGGAACACCGGCGCCATCGACGGCGGCGCCGACGCTATGCCTTTGAAATCCGCAATTCCGAGCGCGACTGCAATGGCGGTGACGGCCAGAATCGAGATCACGATGGCGCCGGGAATTTTGCGCGCCGACAATGCGGCGATCAAAGCAAAGCCCACAGCGGCCAGCAGAACCGGCATGCTCTTGACATTGCCCATGGTGACGAGGGTCGCTGGATGATCGGCGACGATGCCGGCGTTTTTGAGTGCGATGATCGCCAGAAACAGGCCAATGCCCGCAGCAATCCCCAGTTTCATCGACATCGGGATCGCGTTGACCAGCAATTCGCGCAGCTTAACCACTGATATCAGCAGGAACAGCAGGCCTGAAATGAAGACGGCGCCCAGCGCCACTTCCCAAGTATAGCCCATGCCCTTGACGACGCCGAAGGTGAAATAGGCGTTGAGCCCCATGCCCGGCGCCAGCGCGATGGGATAATTTGCGTAAAGCCCCATGAAGGCGCTGCCGAAGGCCGCCGCCAGACAGGTGGCCATGAAGACCGCGCCAAAATCCATGCCTGCAAGCTGCAGGATCGATGGGTTGACGAAGATGATGTAGGCCATCGTCAGGAAGGTGGTTATTCCCGCCAATACTTCGCGTTTGACGGTCGTGCCGTGTGCTTCAAGTTGAAAATATTTATCCAGCATCATCGCCCCCAATGATTTGTTGCGCGCAAACAATCGCCCGGGCGCGGCAGCGCTGCAAGCTTGTTTATCGAGCGGAATTTTATTTGGTGCCGCTCAGGTAATCAATGCGCCAAAAGCGGCGGCGACTTTTTCATACACTGGTCGCTTGAACGGGATCACGAGGCCCGGCGTGCGCTCCAGTCGCTCCCAGCGCCAGGCGTCGAACTCGGCCTTGTGCCTGCCGCCGTCGGGACGCTCGACGTCAATCTCCGAATCCTCGCCCTCAAAGCGCAACGCAAACCATTTCTGCGTTTGGCCGCGATAACGCCCGCCCCATGCCTGTTGCGCAATATCGGGCGGCAGATCATAGGCGAACCAGTCGGGCGCCTCCGCGATCAGCGATATGCTGGAAACGTTCGTCTCCTCGCGCAATTCGCGAACGGCGGCCAGATAGGGATCTTCGTCTGCATCGATTCCGCCCTGCGGCATCTGCCATTCAAAGCCCGGCGCCACGTGCTCAACCAGTTTCTTGTTGCGCCGCCGTCCCATGAAGACGAGGCCATCGCGGTTGACGAGCGTGATTCCAACGCAGGGTCTGTAGGGCGGCAGGCTTGAATTGGAGGGAAGAAGGCTCATTTTTAAGCTCCACAAACGCTTGATTACTGATTGGTGCGCGCGCTGGCGGGACGCGGAATGGCGGCGAGCGAGCTGACCGGGGCCAGCGCAATGCCGCGCCCCTCCATCGCTTTTGCATATCGCGCGATCTTCTCGATCACGATGGGCAGACCGTTGGCGCTGCCTACCGCCGAACCCTTGTCGCGCGCAAGCCGCTCCAGCCGGATCAGCGCATCGTCGATGGCCTCTATTCGGGCATCAATGACGATATCGGCGCGCACGATTGGCGTCGAGGAATCTGCCCCCAGAGACAAGGCCAGCGAGCGCGTGGACGTCCCGTCATCGAAGTAAAACAGGCCGCGATCGGCGATCTCCGAGAGCACCGGCGTGAACGCGCGCCCATCTGCGGTGAACTTGCCGCCCAGATAACCGGCGATTCCCACATAGCCGGGAAAGCGGCTCATGTGCCAGTGCAGGCGGTTGAGGGTTTCCGAACTCGTGTCGCTTGCGCGCAGAAGATGGGCGGGCGCTTCCGCCTCGCCGCCAAAGCCCTCCAGCGGGGCTTGCAAGATAACCTCATGTCCCTCGGTGCGCGCCCGCGCGGTTTGGCGGGCCAGGTCGGGACCATAGGGTGCAAAGCCCAGCGTAATCGCGCGCGGCAACACGCCAAGCGCCGCCTGCGTTGCCTCGGCGTTGAGCCCCATTCCGCCAATGAGAATCGCGACTTTGGGCGCGCCGGGCCGGATGTTGGCGCCGGTGACGAAGGGGCGCGCGTAAACGTCCATCGCTTTGGCGCCGTCCGGCCCGATGCGCGGAAGCGGGCCATGGCGGCCCTTCTCGATCAGGCGCCGGTCAGGCGCAGGCGCAAGCCCGACTTCGACGCTGGCTTGCGGAATGGCGATGATGAGCGCGTCGGGGACCGAGCCGCCGCCCTGCCGAACCACTTTGACGCCGCTGGCCTCCTCCACCATTTCCGATCCGCGCCGGATCCGGATGGTCGAGCCGGTGACGTCGTCGGCGCTTGCTCCGGAATTGGCTCCAGATGTGGCTGCGCCGGCGGTGGCCGGTGAGGCAGGCTCCGCGGGCGCAGGCTTGCGCACTTCAATCTGCGCGATGGCGTAGGGCTCCCCGCCCATGCCGTCGTCGGTGATAATGGCGAAGCCGATCAGGCTGGCGAACAAAAGCCCAAGCCCGCCAAAGCCGATACGGCCCCACGGAAGACCCTGCAAAGCGCGCGCCGAAGCACTCGGCGCCGCCCGTCCAAGCCCGAGCGGCCGATTGAGATCGAGAGGCTTGTTGAGATCGTTCAGATCCATAAAGACAGCGCTCCGCTTTTCCAACCAACGCCTGGTCTTCAACTCCTGACTCACTTGCCGAACGCGATCTCTTGAATCAACGCGCCCGCTGGCGCACGGGCGCGCAGCGGGTTCTGGAAAGTCACACATCACTGAAACGAAAATCTACGCAAATCCGCCGGGCGCTCAGGCCCGGCGAAGCTTTTGGTCGTTCTAGTTCGCAGACGCTTTTGGCGCTTCGGCGTCTTTCGAAACATCCTTGGCGATCTCCATCAATTGCGCGGCGGTTTTGGCTCCGCGCAGGAGATCGGCGGCGGCGATGAGCTGCTTGTCCTTGGTCACGTCCGGCGGGACATAGGCCTGCGAGCCGCTCTTCTCGTCCTCGCCGTTTTTCAGATGCCCGCGCAGCGAAGCCTCGCCCTTGGAGCTGTCGCGTCCCTTCAGCTCGTCTGGCACGTCCTGAAGGATCTGGATGTCGGGATCGATACCCTTGGCCTGAATGGAGCGGCCCGACGGCGTGTAATAACGCGCCGTGGTGAGGCGCAGGGCGCCGTTGTTCTGGCCCAGCGGGATGATTGTCTGCACGGAGCCCTTGCCGAACGAGCGGGTGCCGATGATGGTCGCGCGCTTGTGGTCCTGCAGGGCGCCGGCGACGATTTCCGAGGCTGACGCCGAGCCGCCGTTGATGAGCACGACGACCGGCTTGCCTTTTGAAAGATCGCCTGCGCGGGCGTTGTAGCGCTGCGTCTCTTCTGCGTTGCGGCCCCGCGTCGAGACGATTTCGCCGCGCTCAAGGAAGGCGTTCGAGACCGAGATCGACTGGTCGAGCAATCCGCCTGGATTGTTGCGCATGTCGAGGATGTAGCCCTTGAACTTGTCAGCCGGGATCTCGCTCTGGAACTTGGCGAGCGCAGCCTTCACGCCGTCGTATGTCTGTTCGTTGAACTGCGTGATCCGGATATAGCCGATGTCCTCGCCCTCAAGACGCGTGCGCACGGCGCGGATCTGGATGCGGTCGCGGGTGATCTTGAACTCGCGGGGCTCCTTGCCCGATCCGCGCAAAACGGTGAGCTTCACGGCGGTGCCGATGGCGCCGCGCATTTTGTCCACCGCCTGATTGAGCGACAGGCCCTGCGTTGTTTCGTCGTCGATGGCGCTGATGATGTCGCCCGCCATGATGCCCGCGCGCGAGGCGGGCGTATCGTCGATGGGCGTGACCACCTTCACGATGCCGTCTTCCTGCGTCACTTCGATGCCAAGGCCGCCGAACTCGCCGCGCGTCTGCACCTGCATGTCGCGGAAGCTTTTCGGATCCATATAGCTTGAATGGGGATCAAGGTTCGTCAGCATGCCGTTGATGGCGGTCTCGATCAGCTTCTGGTCGTTGGGGCGCTCAACGTAATCGGAACGAACCTTTTCGAACACGTCGCCAAACAGGTTGAGGCTGCGATACGTCTCGGAGGGCGCAGCGACCACGGCGGAAATCAGGCGCGTGTTGGTTGCGACCGTAGCGGTCGCAGCTCCAAAGGCGGCGCCTAGCAGAACCAGAGATACCTTGCGCATTATCCGCGAACCTTTTCCTGCTTCGCCCACCATGGGCCCGGATCAATTGCCGCCCCATCCTTGCGAAACTCAACATAGAGAATGGGTTGCGCCGCGCCAATTGCAATCGTCGCTGCGGTTTTTCCAGATGCGTCGCCCATCGACGCCACCGGTTCGCCCGCAAGCACGAATTGGCCGACCGCGACGTTGATGCGCTCCATACCAGCCAATACGACATAATAGCCGTCGCCGGCGTTAATGATCAAGAGTTGTCCGTAGGTTCTGTAGGGGCCGGAGAATGCGATCCAGCCATCGGACGGCGAGGCGACCAGGGCGCCAGGCCGCGACGCTATGGATAAGCCCTTCTCATTGCCTCCAAAATCGTCCGCCGCGCCGAATTTTTTGCGAATCTCGCCAGAAACCGGCAGCGGTAACAGGCCCCGCGCCTGCGCGAAGGCGACCGCCGGGCTCAGGCGTCCTGAGCCGCCCAATCCGGCGCCAGAGCCAGGATCAGGCTTCCGGGAATCAGGCTTGAGGCTTGCCAGTCGGCGACGCTCGTCGTCGGCGGCTCCGGCCAGGGCTGCGGCGCGCTTTCCGCCGTCGGTCTCGTCCTCCATCCGGGCGATCAAATCTTTAAGATCGAGCGCCTGGCGGGCCAGAGCGCGGGCGCGCTCCTGCTCGGATTCCAGCGCCTTCTCGGCCGCTCCCAGTGAGGCGCGCCGCGCGTCCATGATGGCGGCGAGGCGTTCGCGCTCGCCTGAAAGGTCGCTGAGCTCGGTGCGGCGCTGATCGCGCTCGGAGGCGATGCGCTTGCGCAATTCCACCAGTTCGCTGAGATCGGCTGCCAGAATTTCGGTTTCCGCCCGCAGTTCGGGCACCAATGCGCCCAAAATCATTGCGGTGCGGACGGCTTTCAGAATGTCGGTCGCGCTGATGAGGATGGCTGGCGGCGGCTTGCGGCCAATGCGTTGCAGGGCAGCCAGAATTTCGACGATGGTGTTGCGGCGCGTGTCGAGCGAGCGCCTGATCGCGGCCTCTCCGGCCAGCGAGGCCTCCAGCCGCTTTTCGACGTCGCTGGCGCGCGCCTCCAGCCCCTGCACGCGGCTGGCGGTCGCCAGCAAAGCGGCGGAGAGGCGGGCGCGGTCGCTGCGAATCAGCTCCACCTCGGCCTCAATCTTGCGCCGCTGTTCGTCCGACAGGCGAAGATCGTCCTCAACGCTGCGCAATTCGCCCTGACGCTTGTCGAGGTGGGGATTGCGCTCCGGGGACTGCGCCTGCGCGACGACGGCAAACAGAAGAAGGCCGCAAGCGAACGCAAACGCGCACGCCAACGGCTTGCGCAGTTTCCGCGCTGTCCCGATGCTTTGCTTTTCAGGCGCGATGATAGGGGTGCCCCGCCAAAATCGTGATTGCGCGATAGGTTTGCTCCGTCGCCAGCACGCGCGCAAGCTGGTGCGGCCATGTGAGGGCGCCAAAGGCGATCACGAGCCCCGCTCGCGCCCGCAGGCTATCGTCCAGCCCGTCCGGGCCGCCGATCACCAGCGCATAGGCGGAGGCAGCGCCATCACGGGCTTTGCCCAGATCGGCGGCGAAAGCCTCGCTGGTTAAATGTTTTCCGCGTTCATCCAGCGCTATGATGCGCGCATGTTCGGGCAGGAGGGCGAGGAGGGCGCGCGCCTCGTCTGCGCGACGGTCTTCCATACGCCGGGCGCGGCTTTCGTCGATTTCGCGCACCTCGAAGCCAGTCAGGCCGACGGACCGGCAAGAAGCGACTGAGCGCTCGATATAGCGCGCGGCCAGTTCTCTCTCCGGGCCGGCCTTGAGCCGACCCACAGCTGCGATGATGAGCTTCACGCGCCCCCCGCACCCTTGATCGGATTGCTCGAAGCCTTGATCAGATCAGGCGCCGTTCAGCGTCCAGACCGCCTGCCTGCAACTCATTTGGCCGGTCGCTGCTCCACATCTTTTCCAGATTGTAGAACTGGCGCACTTCCGGGCGGAAGACGTGGACGATGACGTCGCCCGCGTCCACAAGCACCCAATCGCAATGGGGCAGGCCTTCGATGCGCGGCGATGCGACGCCAGCGGCCTTGCACGCCTTCAGCACGCGGTCGGCGATGGAGCCGACATGCGTGTTGGAGCGCCCGGTGGCGATGAACATCGTATCGGCGATCGCCGTCTTGCCGGCCAGATCAATCGAGATGATCTCCTCGGCCTTGGAATCGTCGAGGGCCGTCAGGATGTCGGCGGTGAGTTTTGCCACCAGCTTGTCCTGCGCCGCGTTCGCCTCATCTTGCGCCAAATCCTTTGCCATATCCTTGGCGCCGCGATCAGCGACGACGGCTTTTTTGCCTTTGGGGGCGCGAGCCTTGGGAAGCGGCGAAGCCGCCGCTTCAGATCGAACCGTAGTTCTCGGTGTCCCGCTCAGTGTCTCGTTCTCCTGTGGCCCGCCGCGATCAGGTCGCTTGCGGATAAACTTTATGATGGCCCTTATCGGCATATTTTTCAATTGCTATTCGAGCGCATCTGCGCGCCTGCGCCGCCAAAACCCGATTAATGACGATCCTGGAGCTGTTTGGGGCTGTTTTACCCAGCGGCCTCCGCGTTTGCGGTTTGCACTTTGGCGAAGCCTGCGGCATCGTCGGTCAAAATAATTTGGGGAAGAGACAATGGACCTGATCGAGCGCGCCCGGCGCGACGTCGTGATCGCAAACCGCATTCTGGCGCATCAAAAAGTGCTCGACGCCTATGGCCATGTCAGCCTGCGCCACCCCACGGACCCTACAAAATTTCTCCTCGCCGTCTCGTGCAGCCCCGGCCTGGTGGGGACAGGCGACGTTATCGCCCACAATATGGATGGATCGCCCGCGCAGCCCGAGACGCGCCCGCTCTATCTGGAGCGCTTCATCCACGGCGGAATCTACGAAAAGCGTCCGGACGTGATGGCGGTTCTTCACTCGCACGCCGACGATTTGCTGCCGTTCTCGATCTCCAAAACCACGCGCTTTCGGCCCGTAATCCACAACGTTGGCGACATTGGCCATGAGGTTCCGGTGTGGGACATCGCCGACAAGTTCGGCGACAACACCAATCTGCTCGTCACCAACGTCGATCACGGGCGCGACCTGGCGCAATGCCTTGGCTGCAACCGCATGGCGCTGATGCGCGCACACGGCTTCGTGCTGGCGGGCCTGTCGGCGTCAGACCTTGTGCGGCTGGCGGTTTATATCCCCCGCAACGCCCGCACGTTGATGCAGGCGATGCAGATGGGCGAATACAAGGAGTTGTCGCGCGGCGAAATCGAGGCGCGTCTTGCGCTCGACATTCATTCGCCCGCGCTGAAACGGGGATGGGAATTCTGGGCGCGCGAAGTCGGCTGCGAAGATTTGCTCGCCGATTGATCCGCGCGCTCCCCTAGCCCCAGAGCGCAAAGCCCATCCCGCAGCCGGTACCCGCCAGGGAGCGATAGCAGGGCACGTATTCCTGCCATTGCGTTTCAAGATGCTCGCAGGCGCCCGCGACCGTGAGCCAATTGCGCACTTCCGACGTGCCCGAGTTCAGGCGATTGGGGGCGATGCCGCGCAAAGCCTGCGCATCCTTGTTGCGCAGGGCCTCCAGCACCATGCGGTCAAGCTCCTCGTCGATGGTGAAATGGCTCAGGCCGCCGGAGCCCAGAATGCCAAAGCGCGCGTCGCCGGGATATGTTTTCACGGCCTGCGCGATGGCGCGGCCAAGATCGTAGCAGCGCGAGGGGCGCGGCTGGTTGGGCGCAAAATAAGTGTTGATGGCGACCGGCACGATGGGGGTGACGGTCTGGCTCATGAGGCGTTGGTGCACGAAGCCGAACGCGTGGCCCTCGCCATGATCGCGGCCGAGGCGCTTTGAAAAGCTGATGTCGAATTCATGGTCCATCAAATGATCGACGAGGTGGCGCGCCAGCGCTGCGTCAACCGGATATTCGCGCGGCGCGTCTGAATGATATTGCGAGCGCGCGCGCCGCCACCATTGCGGCGCCTCGTCGGGCATGTTGAGCGGATTGTTGAGAATGGTCTGGCCGCCGTAAATCAGAAAGGCTGGAACATTGTCGTCGAAATATTGCTCGTTCTGATCGTCGCCAATGATGATCAGCGCATCAAGGCGCGCGTCTGTTATCGCGCTTTCAAGGCGCTCGATATGGGCGGTGCAAAGGCTCGCGCGCCGGGCCAGAACGTCAGCCGTAATCTGTTGCGCGATTGCGGGATCGGCGGCGGCGACCAATTCTCCGAACGTGCGCGGATTGCCCTCGCGATCAAGTAATTTGCGCCCGCTCGCGTCAATCTCGGCGTGCTTTGGATAATCCTCGGGAGGGCTGTTAAGGAGCGGCGAATGGGAGCTGCCAATTCCAAGAACAAGTTTCGCCATGCGCATCCCTCCAGAACGATTGCTGAATGTTTGTGCGCACCATAGCGAAGCCGCGAGCCTGCACAAGAGGCGCAGCGCTTCAGGCTTGAGCTTCAAACATGCACCCGATGTCGCGCACGACCTGCTCCCGCGCGTAGGGCTTGTCGATGAAGCGTCCGTCCCGCGGCATCGCGCGCTGGCCGGGCGCCCTCTTGCCGGAGGTGACGAGAATGCGCAGCGCCGGCCAAAGCTTGCGGGCTTCGTTCGCAAGCTCAAGACCGTCGATGCTGCCTGGCATGTCGATGTCGGTGAACAATACGCGCACGTCGCTGCGTGCGTGCAAAATTAACAAAGCCGAATCTGCGTCGCCTGCCTCGATGACGCAGAAGCCCTCTTCGCAGAGCATGTCTGCGCTGGCCCAGCGAATGACGGGATCGTCTTCGACAAGAAGTATAAGCAATTTTCCGATTGCGCGTGCTTTTGTATGTGTGTCCATGTGATCGTCCATGAACGTTAACGCGCTTTGCGAGCAGCTGTTCTCGCCTGACATAAAAAGATATGCAGCGAGGCTTGACGAAATAAAAGTTACGTCTGCACTGCAAAGGTAAAAACGATTCATGCGCGCACAGCCCGGCTTTCGCTTCATGCTTCGGCTTGTGCGCTGAATGTGCAACGCATTGTGAAAATGAGCGAATTTTCGATTCGCTGATTCCCGCCTCGCTTGCGCGCCTCATGCAGTCAATCCCATGGTTCGACAATCGAATCATGGGAGGCGCGTGATGTCGACGAAAGCTGCGAATGATCCTGTGGCGAGCGATACGGCGATTGAGTCCAAACGTGAGGGGTCCTTTTCGCGCGGCTTCTGGAGACGCGAGAAAGCGCCTGACGACGGGCTCAAATTCATTTTGCTCGAAGATGCGCGCGTGCCTGTGGCGCTGCCGCGCGGGCGCAAACTGGTTCCCGGCCAGCGTCCGCCGCGCGGCCGGTGGTAGCGGGTTCATGTGCCCCGATTTTTATCAAGGCGCGTAGAATTAACCAAACATTAACCATGCGGGCGCAGACCAAATAACAGTAAACACAAACCCTTAGCTGTGACATGACCATATCGGAAGCCAACGCGATCCGCTTTCGCGGCCGTTCTTATTTTGCGCTCACGCTAACGCCCGAGGCTCCGCTTTGCGGGTGGCTCAAGCGGCTGGATGCTTGTCTTGCACGCTCGCCAGGCTTCTTCTGCGCCAGCCCCGTAATCCTTGATCTTGAAGGGTTGGAGCTTGCCAAATCCGATGCGGTTGAGCTCATTGAATCGCTGGCGCAGAGGGGTTTACGCATTCTTGGCCTCGAGGGGGCGAGCGCGCAATGGTGCGGCGTCGACCTGCCGCCGGCCATCGCCAGCCGCGAGGCGCGCGCGCATAAAATGGCGAAAACCTCTGCGGCGGAGGCGTTTTCAGCGCCTCTGATTCCCAAGCCGCCGCCGCCGCTCATCATTGAAGAGCCGGTGCGTTCAGGCCAATGCGTCACGCATGCGCAGGGCGACGTAATCGTGATCGGCTCGGTGGCTTCGGGCGCCGAGATCGTGGCCGCCGGCTCCATCCACGTTTATGGCGCGCTGCGCGGGCGCGCGATGGCGGGCGCTTACGGCGACGAAAGCGCCCGTATTTTTTGCCGCAAGCTGGAGGCTGAATTGATCGCGATCAACGGCCTCTACCAAACCGCCGATGAAATTGAAGCGCGCATGCGCCTGCTGCCGGTGCAAATCCGGCTGGCTGGCGGAGCGATGCGCATTACGCCGTTCGAATAGGGAGATTCAGCACATGGCTAAAGTCGTGGTCGTTACATCGGGAAAGGGCGGCGTCGGCAAAACAACGACGACTGCCGCGTTAGGCGCCGCATTGGCGCAGACTGGCGACAAAGTGGTTGTCGTCGATTTTGACGTCGGCTTGCGCAATCTCGATCTGGTGATGGGAGCTGAACGGCGCGTGGTGTTTGATCTCATCAACGTGGCGCGCGGCGAGGCCAATCTCAGTCAGGCGCTCATTCGCGACCGGCGCGTGGATAGTCTTTATCTCCTCGCGGCTTCGCAAACGCGCGACAAGGATGCGTTGAGCGAAGAGGGCGTGGCCGCTGTGATTTTGCAGCTGCGAGATCGCTTCGACTGGATCATTTGCGACAGTCCCGCAGGCATTGAGCGCGGGGCGACACTGGCGATGCGGTTTGCGGATCTCGCCATCGTGGTGGCCAATCCGGAAGTCTCGTCCGTGCGTGATTCTGATCGCATCATCGGCCTGCTCGATTCCAAAACCGTCAAAGCCGAACGCGGCGAGCGGATGGAAAAGTTTTTGTTGCTGACGCGCTACGATGCAGCGCGCGCCGCGCGCGGCGACATGCTTAGCGTTGAGGACGTGCTCGATATTTTGTCGATTCCCCTGCTGGGAATCGTGCCTGAAAGCCGGGATGTTTTGCGCGCGTCAAACATCGGCGCTCCGGTCTCCATCGGCAATCTGGCAAGCCCTGCGGCCATCGCCTACATCGACGCCGCAAGGCGGCTTTGCGGCGTGCCCGTTCCCCTCGTCAGGCCTGAAGAGCGCAAGAGCCTGTTCGGGAGGTTCTTTACGCGGAGGGCGGCATGATGATGAATATATTCTCAGCGTTTGGCCGTCGCTCGTCGGCGCCGCTTGCGCGCGAGCGGTTGAAAATTCTGCTCACGCATGAGCGTCGCTCGGGCTCGCAGGAGCTTGTCGCCGTGCTGCATCGGGCGGTGCTGGAGGCGCTCGCCAAACATATCGACATCGACCCCGACAAGGTCGAGATCGAGGTGCGCCATCGCGACACGTTTTCGCTGCTGGAGATCAATCTTGAATTGCCGGCCATCGTTCACGCGTCGGCGTTAAAGCCGCAACAGGCGGCGTGACCGGCCAGTTTGTCGATTGCGGTCTAGTCTTCGCTGCCTGATTATCGCCTCTTAACGTCACTACCAAGCGGGCTGACGACGTTGAGGCGCGCACGAGCCCATATCTCGAGAAATGCGCAAAAGCGGCTCTCCCGAGCAGCTTTTGCGCATGCGGATGCGCGCGCTCTTTTCAAGGAGCGTTCATTTGGTTTCATTCAACCCTGCGATGCGCAATCGTTTTGCGATCCGCAACAAATCCCGGTTTCTCCTCGCTCTGGCCGCAAGCATTATCGCGCTTCCCCCCAAAAACGTTCCATTGGCGAATGCGCGTCCTGCGGGACTGGCGGCAGAATTTATCACCGCGCCTGCCGCGTTGCAGCTTGCCGCGCCGCAAGCCGGTTTTGATGAGGCCAATCTGCACATAAAAGCCGATCCCCATGCGCTCGACGCGCCCTTTGAGGAGAGCGTGGCCCGGCAACCTTTCGGCGGCCTCGCTTTTGCGGCTGTTGAAGAATTTTCCAGGCCCGGCGTGCTTCGTTACGGAGACAATGTGATTCGTCTGCCGTTTGACGAGGCCAACGGCGTTTACGCGTTCGGGCCGATGCGGCTGAAAGGCGAGCTGGTCGCCACTATCGTGCGCGCCGCGTTTATAGCGGGCGTCGATCCGCGCTTGTTGATGGCCATCGCCGACAAGGAATCAAGTTTTGTCGTGCGGGCGCGCGCCAGCACGTCGTCGGCCACTGGCCTGTTCCAGTTCATCGACGCGACATGGCTGAAGGCGTTGCGCGATTTTGGAGGAAACTTTGCGCTGGACTCTGAAGCGCAGGCCGCCGCCGATATCGTGCAGGGCGACGATGCAAACCCGCCGGGCGCCAATCGCGCGCGGCTGCTGGCTTTGCGCAACGATCCTTTCCTCTCGACCTTGATGGCGGCGGCGATGCTGCGCCATGAACAGGAAAAGCTTGAGGCGAAGTTCGGTCGCGCGATCACCGGGGCGGAGGTTTATCTCGTTCACTTTTTAGGCCCCGGCGGCGCCCGGAAGTTTCTTTCTGCCCTTGAGGAAACGCCCACAGCCGCCGCCTCGCAATTGCAGCCGGCGGCGGCGCGCGCCAATCGTCCGATCTTTTTTGAATCGCGATGGGTGAAGGCGAAACCGGCCACGAAAATTTCTTCCAAACGCTCTTCTTCCAAAGCGGCGACAAAGAGCAGTCCAAAACTCATGCTGGTTGCGCAATCGCTGTCGGTGGAAGAGGTTCACGAGAAAATCGAAACCTCGCTTGAGCGCCGGCTTTCGCGCTACAGTGCGCTTGATTTCGGGGCCGCGCCGCCGGACGTGTGGAGCAGTGAATCCGGTTATGGCGATTCTGGCTTTTGGAAGTCCTCTGGCGGTCGCGCCAGCCTGTCGTGCGATGGCGCAGGTTCTGGCCCAGCCATTTTTGCGTCGAGGATGCGGGGTAATCTCTGATACAAATAATATAAATACAGTCGTATATATACGATATATTCAAGTGATGGGGACAGTGGTAATCGACCTAGACCAGACTGGGCCCCTCTGGCGACTTTTAGTCGCGATGTCGGACTGGAATTATTTTCTTGGCCCGGTTAGCGCCTTACAGCGCTGGACGTCAGCAACGGCCTTTTATGGCCCTTGCAAAACTCCAGCCGCCGCTGGCGCGGGTCGCTCGGCCATAGGTTGATCGGAAAGACGCCCAATGCTTGAAACGCTCCAAGGAATATTCACTCCTGACGCCATGTCAGCTCTGATTCAGGTCATTATGATCGATCTGGTGCTGGCTGGCGACAACGCCATCGTCATCGGCCTGGCTGCCGCCGGCCTGCCCCGCGAGCAGCGCGGCAAGGCGATCCTCATCGGCGTCATCGCCGCCACCGTCCTGCGCATTATTTTCGCTGGTCTCACCACGCAATTGCTGGCCATTGTCGGCCTGTTGCTGGTGGGCGGCATTCTGCTGCTCTGGGTGTGCTGGAAGATGTGGCGCGAGCTGCGCGCTGGTCATGGCGCCGAGCTGCCCGACGCCGAGGGCGAGGAAGTCCCGGACGCTCCGCGCAAGTCGTTCGCCCAAGCCGCCTGGCAGATCGTGGTCGCCGACGTCACGATGTCGCTCGACAACGTGCTGGCAGTCGCCGGCGCTGCGCGCGAGCATCCGTGGGTGCTGGTGTTCGGCCTCGTTCTGTCGATCGCCCTCATGGGTCTGGCCGCAACCTTCATCGCCCGCCTTCTCCAGAGGCATCGCTGGATCGCCTACGTCGGCTTGCTGGTGATCTTCTACGTATCGCTGGAGATGATCTATCGTGGCTTCCTCGAAGTGCGACCGTTTATCTTCGGCTGATCGCAAATTTCCGCCGGGCGCTGAACCGCACGGCGGAACCTGTTTTGAGATGCCGCGTTAAAATAAATGGACGCTCGCGGGCTGTTGAAAAACAGTTTGCGGCTCCTGCGAAGGCGGTCCGGGAAACCGGGCCGCCTTTGTTGTTTCAGGGAGGCCAGGCCGCAATCCAGCCGCCTCTGGCGGCATGAGCGCTTTAATCATGCGTTTCGCCCGGCGTATCGTCGACATAGGCGCCGCGCTGGCCCATCGGTTTGGGCTGCCCGCGCATTGTGTCCTGCGCCTTCTGCAATTCGGCCTGCGCATCGACTTCGCCGCCCAGCAGCGCCACGACGCTTGAGAGCCAGAGCCACATCATGAAGCCGATCACCGCGCCCAATGATCCGTACATGCGGCTGTAGGAATCAAAGCTCGTCACATACCAGGAGAAAGCGATGGACACGCAGAGCCAGGCGGTCGCCGCCAGCACTGCGCCAGGGCTCAACCAGCGCCATTTTGCGGGCCGCCGACTTGGGCCATAGCGATAAAACATCGTCAGCACGAACAGGATTCCAACGAACAGGCCCGGCCAGCGAATCGCTGCCATCGCAGCTGTGGCCGAGCCTTCCCAGCCAATGAATTTCAGCGCCACCGGCAGAACCACGATCAGCCCGAACGCCAACGCCAGAAAGAACACGGCAAACAGCGTGAACACGAAGGTCATCGCGTAAAATCGCAGCCACGAGCGCTTTTCCTCTTCTTTGAAAACGACGTTCAGCGCATCAAACAAAGCGGCGACGCCAGCGTTGGCGCTCCAAAGCGAAAAAGCCAGATTAGCCGCCAGCGCCGGGCCAAGCGTGTGATTGGCGGTCGCCATGCGCGTCATCTGCTCGGCCAGCAATTCGGCGGCGCCGGGCGGTAAAATGCCCGCCAGGAAATTGAGATGGGCGGCCACCAGGCGTGCGTCCGCAAACGCAGCATAGAGCATGACGCTGGCGCCAAGCGCGGGAAAGATGGCGAGGATGGCGTAGAACGCCACGCCCGCCGCCAGAGAGAATACGCGGTCGCGCATTGCGCTGTGGCCAAGGCGCCTGAAGATGTCGCGCCACCCGCGCAGCGGAAACTCCATCGGCGAATGCACGAAGCTTTCCCGATCCTTTGCGCGATCAGCCTGCGTTAGCGCGACGGCTGCTCCCGGTTCAGGTTCGCCCAATCCTGCTGCGCTCTGAGGGCCCGGCTCCGGAGCGCCAGCGTTTTCAGGAAAGCTTTGCATGGCAAAGCAATGTTCAAAGGGGGGCACGCGTTCCCCTCTCAGCGGGGCTCCTTGCGCGCCTGCGTCTCGTCCCTCTCCAGCGATGTCTCATCAGGGATGCGGTTATGGACGTGGTCCTACGCCTGTTCGTTCTTGATATGGCGCGAATCAAGTCCGCGTTCCGCGGACGTATGGCTTTTGTCACTCTTGGAGAGGATCATGTTCTCGCCAATTGTGTCGGGCGGCATAGTCGTCATGGCGCCCGCGCCCTGTCTTTTCCCTTGCGCGCCTTTGCCTATTTTCTTTTTTTGCTTGCATTGGCCATCTGAACTTTTCTCTTATTCACAAAACCCGCGCCAATCGCGCGGCGCGCGCCACCCGGCGCTCAACCTCGCTACGGCTGGGGCCAACCCAGATCATGAAACAGCGCTCATGATGCACGGGCGCGCGGCAGGCGTAGCAAAAGCCGGTTTCCTCGGTTTGCGAGCGCGGGCCGTCCCACGTCACGATGATGTGGTTGTCCGCGCCGCAGGCCGGACAGGTCTTTTGAAAATAGCGGTCTTTCCATTCCGAAACCGGTTGTTTGGCTGCGTCCTTCGTCGCCATAGGCTTCTCCGCTGTTCAAGGCTTGCGCGCGCCATGGGCTAACCGGGGCGGCTGCTGCTGGTTCCTTCGTCGCTGACGCAAGGCTTTCGGCTGTGTAAGGATGGCGCCATGTCGTCACATGATCCCCGGCCCAAAGCCCAAACCGATCCTGCACCCCCGAGCTTTGCCGAGGCGACGCTGGTATGGCTGCGCATCGGGCTTCTCAGCTTTGGCGGGCCTGCCGGGCAGATTGCGCTGATGCACCGCGAGCTGGTGGAGCGACGCCGCTGGATCGGCGAGGCGCAGTTTCTGCACGCTCTGAATTATTGCATGCTGCTGCCCGGCCCCGAGGCGCAGCAATTGGCGACCTACATCGGCTGGTTGCTGCATGGCTGGCGCGGCGGAATCGTCGCGGGCGTACTGTTCGTGGTTCCCGGTTTTCTCGTCATACTGGCGCTGGCTGCGTTTTATGCGCTCTATCAGGAGACGCATTGGGCGGAGGCGATCTTTTTCGGGCTCAAGGCGGCGGTGCTTGCGATTGTCGTCGAGGCGGTCTGGCGGCTGGGCCGACGGGCGCTGAAGACGCGGTTTTCCCTCGCCATGGCCGCCAGCGCCTTTATCGCGCTTTTCATTTTCGACGCGCCGTTCCCGCTCGTGGTGTTGCTTGCGGGTGCCACCGGCTACTTTTACGCCCGCCTTGCGCCAGCTCCCGGCGCTTTGTTGCAAAATGTTGGTCAAGACGCTGGGCCAGCGACGACGGGGCAGGGCTATGGTCTGTCTTACAGCCTGCGCGTGATCTGCCTGTGGGGAGCGCTATGGCTTGCGCCGTTCGTCCTCATTGTCGCGCTGGCGGGATACGACAATGTGTTCCTGAGCGTCGCCGCGTTCTTCTCCAAAATGGCCGTGGTGACGTTCGGCGGCGCCTATGCAGCGCTGGCTTATGTGGCGCAGCAGGCGGTGGAGACGCATCAATGGCTGGCGCCGGGCGAGATGCTCGACGGGCTGGCGCTGGCCGAGACGACGCCGGGGCCGCTGATTCTTGTGCTGACGTTCGTTGGTTTTCTGGCCGCTTTCCGCAATCCGCTCGGCCTTGATCCGATGCTGGCGGGCGTCCTTGGCGCCATTCTCACCACGTGGGTCACGTTCGTGCCCTGCTTTTTATGGATTTTCCTTGGCGCGCCGTTCATCGAGCGGCTGCGGGCCAATAAAGCGCTGGCGTACGCGCTGGGGGCGGTGACGGCGGCTGTGGTGGGCGTCATCCTCAATCTGGCGCTCTGGTTTGCGATCCATTTTCTGTTTGGCGAGATCGGCTCGCTCAAATTGGGGCCAGCCGCGCTGCCCGCGCCGCGCTGGGCCTCGCTGGACGTGGCGGCGCTGGGGCTGGCCGCTTTCGCGCTTGTGGCGCTGCTGCGCTTCAAGGTCGGCGTTCCGCTGACGTTGTGCCTGTGCGCGATCATGGGGATGGCCTTGCGCTGGGCGGTTCCGGCGAGCGCTTTGGGAACAAGCCTTTTTGGGAACTGATTGCGCTTCATGCCGTTGATCCATTGCGCCAACAAACATGGAGACAAGCGTGACCCAGACCATTCGTCTTGGAGACGAGGCCGCGCGCGGCGAAATCAAGGCCCTGCGTAAACTCTCGCAGGAAGAGCGACTGAAACTTTTGATCTCCGGCATGGCCGAAACCAGCGGAACGAAAGAGCAGGATGACGGCATGGCGTTTCGCCGCCGTCTGGCCGCCCGGCGAATCACTTCGCGGCGCCCCCCGGCCCGGCGGGCGCCATTGACGACCCCGGCGCCAGCCCCAACGCCAGAAAAAGACGAGCGTAGCGGCGATTAACGCCTGCCAGGCTCGGCTCCTGCGCATGAAAACGCCTCCACCCAAAGCTTACGTTCAAGATTTCCGGCCACGCTGGCGGGAGTGACGGGCAAGCTGCTATCAGCGCAGCAAATCCTCCCGCAAAGGCTCCGCTCGTGGGCCAACGGCTTCTCCCGCCCTGCTTCCGCTTCAAGTGTCAAGGCTGAGCTTGTATAGGAGTTTTCTATTTAATAACCGTTGTTTAACACTTTTTAAGCCGTCCGCTTTGTGTAAGGTGCGATTACATTAGGCGCAGCGTGGGGACGGATGATGGCTGTGGATGAACAAGTCAGAGACGTCGTCGAAACAGCGCCCGGAGAGCAGCGCAAGCTGCGCGCGGTGCTGCCCGGCCTGCCGCGCCTGCTGGCGATCGAGGCCGAATCCGACCGCCAGTCCGACAGGCAGCCGGATCGGCAAGCTGACAGATTTGCAGAGCGGGCCGAAGCGCCCCATGTCAGGGCGCCCGACGCTCCCGGCGATCATTTTGGCGACGCCCTGCACCTGGTGCGCGCTGCCTCCGATGCGCTGGAGCGGATGCGCGCCCGTTATCGCGAAATCGAGACCTTCTCCTCACAGCAGGCGGAATATTATCGGGGGGAACTTGGCGCGGCCCATGCCGGCATCCGCGACCTTCAGGAGCAGAACCTTGCCAGCGAAGATACGATCCTACGTCTTGAAGCGCAGGTGCGGGCCGAGAGCGAGCAGCGCCGCATCCTCGAGGAAGCGCTGAAGACCATGTCGGAAGCCGCCGAAGCGTTGCGCGACCAGTACAAGCACGTCGAGGCGCGGGCTACGAGCGCAGAGGCCTGGCTTGCCCGCTTCCAGGGTGAGATAGCTACCGCCTTTGGCGAGATCCCGCGTATCCTTGGCGAAATCAAACAGGAAGCCGAAGCTGCAAGCCAGAACGATCAGCGGCACGTCTCCGCCGGGCATGGTTAACGGGCGAGTTTGACAGGCAGGTTTGATCTGCGTCACGGCGCGCAATCGCTCAGGCAACAGCCTTCGTCGGCTTGAATCAGGGGCGGGCATGACAAAAAACTCTGCCGATACATTGTCCGGGTCGCACGCGGATAAGGAAACTCCCGAGGAGCGTCATGTCGCTATCGCCCAATTGCGCGGCATGAGCCGCGAAGATCGGCTGGCCTTGCTGATGCGTAATTTCTCGGTCGATTGCGCCGAGTTGGGGGGGCGCCCGCGCCGCGGCGCGTTAGCGCCCCGAAAATCTCCATCCGGCTGCGGACGGGACTGAGCCGGCCGTAACGCAAGCGCGATTTTGAAGATGTCGCCAAAGCCCGCCTCACAATGGTCTGGCGCTCATAAGCCTTGAGCTGGATTTAGCTTGCGCCCGTGTGGCATAAGGCCAGACGCTCGCCACGGCGTGGGATTCTAAAAAAGCGGGGGATTCATGGTCAAGCATCAGGAAAAGCGGCGACAGGTTGTCATCGTCGGCGGCGGCCCGGTGGGCGCAGGGCTGGCGCTGGATCTGGGCTTGCGCGGTATTTCCTGCGTGCTGGTTGAGCGTCGCAAAACACTGCAAAACATCCCCAAGGGCCAAAACCTCACGCAACGTACCGGCGAGCACTTCTGGTTCTGGGGCATCGATGAGGACATCGCCAACAATCTGGCGATGCCCAAGGGTTATCCCATCGGCGAGGTCACGGCCTATGGAAATCTCATGGGCGAATTCTGGCACGCCACTGCCGGGCGCGAAGTCGTTCGTCCCTATTATCATCGGGCCAATCTGCGCATCCCGCAATATCGCGTTGAAGAAGTGCTGCGCGCCAAGCTGGCGAAGCTGCCCAACGTTGAAATGCTGATGGGCTATATGGCCACCTCCATCACGCAGGACGAGAACGGCGTGCGCGTCGAGGTGATCGAGGACGGCGGCGAGCAAACGATCACGCTTTTGGGCGATTATCTCGTTGGCTGCGACGGCGGTCGCTCGATGGTGCGCGAACAGGTTGGCATTGCGCGCGAGGGCACCGATTTCGATCAGGTGATGCTGCTGGTGGTGTTCCGCTCGAAGCAATTGCATGAGGCGCTCGAGGCGCGCTTTCCGCCGCGCTCCACCTATCGCGTGATGCACCCGATGCACAAAGGCTATTGGGAGTTTTTCGGTCGCATCGATGTTGGCGAAGGCTGGTTCTTTCATGCGCCAGTGCCCCTTTCAGCCTTGCAGGACAAGGACTTTGACGCCCATGCCCTGATTGAACGCTCAACCGGCTTCCAGTTCGAATGTGAGTTTGACTATATCGGCCATTGGGATTTGCGCGTCTCCGTCGCGCAGACCTATCGCGCGGGCCGCACCTTCATCGCTGGCGACGCCGCCCATACGCACCCGCCCTATGGCGGCTTTGGCCTCAACAACGGGCTTGAGGACGCGCGCAACCTTGGTTGGAAACTAGCTGCCAATTTGCAGGGCTGGGGCGGCGATGGCTTGCTCGACTCCTACACCAATGAGCGCCGTCCGGTGTTTCGCGATACGGGCGAGGATTTCATCGCCGCGCGCATCAAGGCCGACGCGGTGTTTCTGGATCGCTACGATCCTGCGCGCGATCACGATGAATTTGCAAAAGCCTGGAAGGCGCGCGAGAGCGAGGGCGGGGCGCGCGCGCAGCGTTATGAGCCTAATTACGAGGGCTCAAACGTTGTGGCGGGCGCGCCGGGCGCGCGCTGCGGCGCCCATGGCGAGCACATGTTCAAGGCGCGCGCAGGCCATCATCTGGCCCCGCAAAAGCTCTCGAACGGGCGCGACGTGTTTGACGAGCTGGGCGCCGATTTTGCGCTGCTGGCGTTCGATGCAGATGAGGAAAACGTCAAGGCCATCGAGCTTGCCGCCAAAGATCTGGGCGTGCCGATGAAGACGATCCGCGACAGCTACAGCGGCGGGCGTGAAGCCTATGAGGCGCGACTTGTGCTTGTGCGGCCGGATCATTTCGTCGCTTTTGCGGGCGACCACGCACCAGACGCCCATGCGCTTGCAGCGTTGGCCGCGGGGCGGGCGTAAAACAACAATGCGCGCGCCACAGCGGCGCGCGCAGTTTTTGTTTTAGTTTCCAAGCTGCATGTTCGCCGCTTTGGCGATGCTCTTCCACAAGACGACTTCGGTCTCGATGGCCTTGCCCAGAACTTCGGGCGCGCCGCCTTGCACGCTCATGCCTTGCGTAGCCAGACGCTCGCGCATCACCTTGTCGTTAAGCGCCTCGTTGACGATGGCGTTCAGCTTTTTGACGATGGCGTCAGGCGTCTTTGCGGGCGCCAGCATGCCCGCCCACTGGATCGCCTCAACGTCAGGGAACCCCGCCTCCACCACTGTCGGCGTGGTCGGCGTGCGCGGATCGCGCGTTGAGCCGCCCAGCGCCAGAGCGCGGATCGCGCCCGCCCCGATCTGTGGCAGCGTCACCTGTCCCGACAATACGGAGAATTCAACTTCGCCTTGCGTCACAGCCTGAAGAGCAGGCCCGCCGCCGCGATAGGGGACGTGGACGAGTTTGATTCCAGCTTTCAGGTTGAACAATTCAGCGATGAATTGAGTCTGGCTGCCAAAGCCCGGCGACGAATAATTCAGCCCGCCGGGCTTGGCCTTCGCGTATTCAGCGAATTCCTTCAGCGTTTTTGCAGGCACCTTGTTGCTGACCACAAACAGCATCGGATCGCGCGCGATCATGATGATCGGTTTGAGATCGTTCACGGTGTCGTAATTAAGATTGGGGTTCACGGCCGGCGCCACCGCATGCGACGAGGCGACCATGAGCAGCGTATGCCCGTCCGGATCGGCGCGCACCACCGCGCCCGTACCAACAGCGCCGCCCGCGCCGAGGCGGTTTTCAATCAGAACGCTGCGGCCCAGTCGCTTTTCCATTTCCGGTTGCAACAGGCGCGCGGCAGCGTCGACGAAGCCGCCAGCGGCGAACGGTACGATCAGCGTGATGTTTTTTGTTGGATATTCCTGCGCGGCAACGGGCGAGACTGCAACGGGCGAGGCTGCCGCCAGTAAAAACGCTGCGCCCGTGAGCGCGCACACATGCGATGATCCAAATCGAGCCCTGAACCTTGATGACTTCATTGTTTCCCTTCCACGCCGGGTCTTCTAGAATAACATTGTTTGAGGCTTTGCCGCACATTCTGCTTCAAGCGTTCGGCAGCCCTGCGTTGGGGGCAACATCAAGCTGAAAGCATTGGCAGTCAAGCCTTTACGCGCCAGCGCTGGATTTGCGCGTGGAAGCTGCTTGCGCCCGATTATTCCTTGCGCGACAACCCGATCAGTCTGGCGATCTCGGCGACCTGCTTTTCCTGGGCGATGATGTCGGCGGAAAATTCATCCGCGCCGCCGGGATTGGGGACCTGGCCGCTCGAGCGCAGACGCTCTGCAATGTCAGGCTGGCGCGCAATTTCAGCTACTTCGTCGCCGATGCGCTTGCGCAATTGCGGGCTCAGGCTGCGCGGGCCAAACATGCCCACAAGACCTTCCAGCAACAGCGAGGGCACGCCCTGCTCCAGCGCCGTCGGCACGTCGGCGATCAGTGGCACGCGCTCCCGGCTGGTGACGGCGATAAGGCGCGCGCCATTGGCTTGCACGACGGGCTGCATGATGGCCAGCGACGACATGGTGGCCTGCATGCGCCCCGTCGCCATTTCGCCCGCGCCCTGATTGAGGTTGGTGAACGGCA